>NZ_BAHC01000261.1 GCF_000298195.1 Gordonia rhizosphera NBRC 16068
CGCGCGGTCGAACCGCCCGCGCACGTCGGGGTCGCAGCGCCGATCGTGGGTGTTGATGTCGGGGTGAAAGCCGACAGTCTGCTGGTTGTCGCCACCCCCGGACGGGCGTGAGATCGATCGGGTCCCGGCGCCGAAATCGTTGACCGCCGTCCAAGCCCGACTACGAGCCCTGCAACGCCGGGCCGCACGGCAGGCCGGTCCGTACGACGCGGCCGCCCGGACTCGGCAGCAGCCGTCGAACCGGTGGCGCAGGACCCAGCAGCGGATCGGCCGCACACACGCGCATGCGGCAGCTGTGCGCCGCGACGGCGTGCACAAGGCCACCACCACACTCGCCCAGCGACACCAGGTGATCGTCGTGGAAACGTTGAACGCGGCCGGGATGCGCTCAGCCGGCGGTGCCTACAAGCGTGGCCTGAATCGGGCGCTCGCTGATGCCGCGCTGGCGGAGATCCGGCGGATGCTCGGCTACAAAACCCGTTGGTACGGTTCAGTGCTCGTTGAGGCTGACCGTTGGTATCCGTCATCGAAAACATGCTCGGCCTGCCAGGCAGTGAAAACCAAACTGTCGCTGGCCGATCGGGTGTTCGCGTGTGACAACTGCGGCCTGCGGATCGATCGTGATCTCAATGCTGCGATCAACCTCGCCCGACTCGGCGAGACCCGTTCGGGTGAACAGAGT
>NZ_BAHC01000260.1 GCF_000298195.1 Gordonia rhizosphera NBRC 16068
TGAACAAGGCCGTCGACACCATCACCGACTGGCTGGGAGAGCGGTCATGGACCAGCATGTGAACGGTTCGGCAACCGAGCCGGAGATCTCGGCCGACGAGATCCGCGACGCGCTACGCGACTACTTCACCGAACACCCCGGCATCGACGAG
>NZ_BAHC01000259.1 GCF_000298195.1 Gordonia rhizosphera NBRC 16068
GCGATCTCCGCACACCGCCGCGCCACCTCCGCAGCCAGACGCGTCGTCGCCTCATCGAGATCCCGCTGAGCGACACGGAAATACCGCACATGATCGCGACCCAACAGAAACGTACTGTCCGACTCCGCCAGCCGCGCCCGCCCCCGCGCCGCGAGATCCAACAACTCCACCGTCCACACCGAACCCGTCGGCTCATCCACCCGACCGGTATCGATCAGATGATCGGCGAGCATCCGATCGAGCATGTGCGGACGAATCTCCGGACTGCACCGCTGGGCCACCACGACCTCCGCGCGCGGGTCGACGACCGCCAACCGCAGCCCGTCATCATCGAAATCCAGGAGCACGAAAGGACCATCCGCAGAC
>NZ_BAHC01000258.1 GCF_000298195.1 Gordonia rhizosphera NBRC 16068
GTCCGGCTGATTCGTAGGCGCCGGCGAGGTTGTGGCGGGAGGCCAGGGTGTCGGGGTGGTCGGTGCCGAGGATGCGTTCACGGTCGGTGAGGGTGTGTTCGTAGAGGGTGATGGCGTCGTCGAGGC
>NZ_BAHC01000257.1 GCF_000298195.1 Gordonia rhizosphera NBRC 16068
GTTGATTTCCTCGTCACGTTCAGTCGCGGATTGATTTCTCATCTTGGAAGGCCTTCTTCAATGTGGGTTATGTTTTGGTGTCTGTATGGAATTGATATTATGTGTACTTGATTTTCCGTGAAATTTGATATAATGATATTG
>NZ_BAHC01000256.1 GCF_000298195.1 Gordonia rhizosphera NBRC 16068
AGTCAAGCGTACAGATCAGTGTGACGCGACACGGCCAGAACTGTCATTGCAGCCCACGGAGAATGAGCCATCAGGTGAACCGCACGGGATGTGTCGGAGACTCTCGAACCTGTGAAGGACGGAGAGCCTGCCGGGCATGGCCATTTCTACGGCGGGATGGTCGCAGGCGTGATCATGTCCGGTGCGTGGATATCGAGAGAAATATCCCTCAACGCAAGGGTTTTCGCGAGGTGAGCACAAATCCGGCGTCCGACACCGTGGCCCCTATCGCCAGTGGCTTGCCGACGCCGAGAAGGTGCGCGTCGAGTTCGCCGGGTCGCGCGCGCTGGCCGAGGGGATCGCGGGGAACTATCGGCATTTGGCCGAGGCCAGGGGTATGAGAAACATCGAGGAACATGCGGTGGCCGACGACGATCTGATCAGACCGTGCCCGGCGGGAGCGTGCGTCGAGGCCTCAGCAAAGGGAGCATCCACTCGTAGACGGTGTCGTCGTTGAGCATGGTGAAGTGGTGGGCGCCACCGATGTGCAATCCGTTGTCGGATTCGAATCCGATGTGGCGCTTACGATCGCGGCCACGACCGTTGTTCGTGAGCACCAACCCGTCACCGACGATGCGGCCGAAGGGGTGATCGGGTCGCCGGGTTATCGTCGCCGTCACGTACAGGTGCCGCGCACCCTCCATGAGGGGCGGGTAATCGACGGCGGGCTGCCAGAAGGCCTCTGGGTCGGTGTCGCGCCAGTACTCTTCGGCGACCGCGCCGTGGAACAGGTCGCGCACCCCCGCACTGCGACGGCCGAGGAGGGCGCCGAACGGGCGGGTGGTCGACCACAGGCGCAGGGCCGCCGTCGCCGGATGCACCCCTCGGGCCAGCGGCGCGCCGAGGTGAGGGGTGCCGAGGCAGACCGTGTGCCGGACCAGTGTGGGCCAGTTCGCATCGTCTGCAGTGGCGAGGTGGCACGCACTGCGGATCACCAGGCCGCCCATCGAGTGGCCGATGAGTCTCCATCAGTCCGTGCAGGAATACCGTCAGGTGCTTGGTCGCCCGCGGGAATGCGCGGGCCAGGTTGTCCGGGCTGATCGGGACGGCCGCGCCGTCGATGCGGACGGCCATCTCCGGCGCCAGCGGCGACTGTTCTGCCAGGTCGCCGACGACGTCGACCGACGACACGATCGCCGAATACGTGGACGTACTGACGGCGTCGTGAACTGCCTGAACGGGTCGTACCCTCGACCCGAGCGCGGCACTCAGACCGGTGAAGGCGGTATTCGAGATCGACGCATGGACCTGGGCGATGCCGGTGACAGCCCTGGCCATCTCGGATCGACCGAGGGCGGCCAGCGCGGGCATCTCGCGACTGTGTTCACGATCTGTCGACATGAACTCATGTGTACAGGTGTGTACTGAAATCAGGAAGAAGCGCGGTGTCAGGATGCCTGTTCTTTCGCTGGCGCGCATGGTCGCAACATGGAGGGTGTCGCGGGCGCCGGTGCCTTCTGGCACGAGCGACTTGGCGGTTTCGATCTCGTTGCGTCGGATCGCGAAGACGTCGTCAATGAGTTCGGTATGCTGCGCTGGTTCGGCGGCGTCGAGTCGGTCGATGGCGGCGTATCGGTACAAGGGGTGAGCTTCATCGGCCACTCCCCCGGACGGTTTCCTGCATCGCAAAGTCCTTCGCGAATAAGTCGATCCCAATCCGCGGTTGCGACGACGGATGGCGGGCGTCTTCGTGATGGCGCCAATGTGACGGCCGCGCGTGGCAGCACGGTGGTCGGTGACGTCGCCCGAATCCCGGTGTGCATGCGGCAGAACGAGTTTCGGTGCGTCACCGCATACTCCACGAACCTCGTGTATCCACCGCTGTCGCTGCTCGACAACAGCTCCCTCGATATCGCGTCCAGGCGCGCCGGGGCAGACCAGCCACCGAGTCCTCACCGACATCGTCTGAAGACACGCGGGTAGCAGTGGATTGATCTTGGTGCATGACGATTCACCGCACAATCCACGCTAAGGTGAGTGCATTCGCGGCTTTGATCGAGGGGGCGACCGTTGGGACTTGTCCTGCTGGTGATCGGCCTGGTCGGGCTCGCATTCTCGGTCCTGTCGATCGTGGGCTTCGAGATCGGCGACGTCGATGTCGACCTCGGCGACAGCGGTGTCGGCCTGCTGGCGGTGCTCTCCCCCTTCGTCACCGGCTTCGGCGTGATCAGCGGGATGCTGCTCACCTTCACGTCGGCGAACGCTTTGGCGGCGCTGGGCGCCGGGCTCGCGACGGGCCTGGCCTTCGCGCTGGTCTCCTTCGTGGTGCTCGGCTATCTCGTCGGGGCCGAGCAGGAGTTGCCCTCGGTGGACTTGCTGGGTCGCCAGGTCAGGATTGTCGATCCGGTGGGGCCCGGACGTATCGGCAGCGGCGAGGTCCAGACCCCGCTCGGGGCTCGTCGGGTGTCGGTGACGGCCGACGAGTCATACCACCACAACGACGTGGTCAGCATCGTCGCGCGAGTCGACGAACGCGAGCTCTATCGCGTGGAACGCATCTTCGAACTCCCCGACTCCACCTGAAACGAATTGAAAGGGATTCATGTCTGAGTTGCTGTGGACGGTTGTCATCGCCGTCGGACTGCTGGTGATCATCGTCCTGGGGCTGATGTCGCGGTACCGGGTTCCCGGCGCCGAGGAGGCCTTCATCGTCACCGGTACCGGCAAGGGCCACCAGGGTAAGGTCTACCGAGGCACAGGCACGTTCGTGCTGCCGGTCGTGCAGAAGGCGACGCGGGTGCGGCTGTCGTCGATCAAGGCCGACCTGGACACCTCGACACCGGCCAACGACGGTATTGAGCTCGCGGTGCGGGGTGTCGCGGTGGTCAAGGTGGGTGACTCCCCGGAGGCCATCCTGAAGGCCGGACCACGATTCGGCGATGATCTCGCTCGGGTGAACGCCCTGGTCACCGAGCAGCTGTCGGGCGAGTTGCGCTCGATCGTGGGCACCATGACCGCCAAGAGCATTCTGGTCGACCGGCAGGCCCTCGTCGACCAGGTGGCCCAGTCGGTGCAGGAAACGCTGCTGAATCAGGGGCTTGTGCTCGACAGCTTCTCGATCAACGACATTCAGGACACGGATGGGCAGTACTTCAGCGATCTCGCGGCGCGGGAACGCTCGGATCAGGCGGCGATCGCCGCGCGGTCGCGAGCCGAGGCCCACCGGGTGGCCGAGGAGAGCCGAATCGCCAACGAACAGGCCGTCATCGAGCAGCAACGTGAGCTCGACATCGAACGGGAGGCGGCCCGTGAGGCCACTGACCGGGCGCGTGCCGAGGCCGACGCGGTGCGGCCGCTCGTCGAGGCCGAGCGTCGGCGGATTCAGGTCGAGAAAGACAACGAGGTCGCCGAACAGCAGGCCCGACTGCGGGAGACCCAACTCGACGCCGAGGTCCGCCGACCGGCGGAGGCCGAGTTGTTCGCCGCCCAGCAGCGGGCGGCGGCCAAGAAGGCCGAGATCACCGCTGAGGCCGAAGCCAAGGCCACGAGTATCCGCATCACCGGCGAGGCCGAAGCCGAAGCGCTCGAGAAGCGGGCGGAGGCACTCGGCAGACTCGACCGGGTCGGACAGCTCGAGCTCGTCCTCGACAAGCTGCCGGCGATCGTCGCCGCGGCCGCCGAACCCCTCGCGGATGCCAACGTCACCCTGGTCGGTGACTCGCTGCATCCGTTGGTGAAGAGTGCCGGTACCGGCCTGGCCGGAACGCTGGAGATCATCAAGAGCACGACCGGCATCGACGTGGCCGGCATGTTGAACGCGGCCGCGGGTCCCGACGGCTCCGAAGGACTCGATGGCCAAGCGCCGCAATTGGATGCGCAAGACGTGGACAACCGGGGATGATCGGCCGACATGACCACCATGTGTCCGCACGCCCACATCACACGACAATGAGAGGGTGTGGCATGGGCACCTACGCAAGCGGCCTACCGGGCGATCACTCATGTGTTGGAGACCAGGTGGCGAAAGTGTCAAGCGATCGGAAACCCGAAGCAAAGCTGCTTTCCTCATTGAGTCGAGTCGATCTGCACACATGGGTCGCGTCGCTACGTGATAGCGATGCGAAAAGCTGTCAGCGGCGCACTCGGTAGCGTAGGTGAAGCACTCGGTCGCCCTGAATAACCGCTTCGGGATTTTCCAACAGGTGCTGCGCGTCGACCGGCCCGAAGTACCGCTTACCGGCCCCCATCACGACGGGTACAACGTCCATGCGCACCTCGTCGATCAGGCCCGCGGCAAGCACCTGGCCGCCGACGTCACCCGCGGCGACCTCGACGATGCGGTCACCAGCAAGTGCCCGCGCTTTGGCCACGGCTGGGGTGATGCCGTCGACGAAGTGAAACGGCGCCTCGGGGTCCCAGCCCTCGGGCGCAGGTCGGTGCGACACGACGACCATGTGGTCGATCCCGCTCGGAGGCTTCCCGTCCCAGCCGTCCGTCATGTCGAAGACGTGGCGGCCGACGATTGTCGCCCCGATCTGGTCCCAGTACGGCCGGGTGTAGTCATAGGACGTCTGCGACACGTTCACCACGCCACTCTCATCGAGCGGGACGCTCCCATTGGACAACCAGTCGAACAGCGGTCCTGGCTCGTCGTTCTCGTCCGCGATGAAGCCGTCTACCGACACCGAGCCGTACATGACTACTGCGCCCACGTGACCCTCGTCGGGTTTCGGGGGCGGTCAACGGTACCCGCGTGCATGCCGTCACGCTAACACCGATAGACCTGCATGCCGAGGCAACAGCAACGTCAGTAGGGCCTGGTCTGGCGGGGCAGTTGTTCACCAAAGGATGTGGGTTGACGCGTGGACCACTAACTCGCGACACCCGATCTCGCTCGCCGCGCGACCGAGGTGGTGGAGGACAAAGAGCCCAGCACGAAGATCCGCGCTGCGTCCTAGCCGCGTGGTCGCAGTCGCGACCACCACGACTGTCGCGTGGCGTCTTGCCGCTCGCCGAGGAACTCGTGTGTGCGATCGGGAAACTCGGATTCGATCGCGGCGACGACTGTCGCACACTCGGATTGACCATGGCGACCGACCCGACGAACACTGTCGGCACCGTCTCGTCGCCGCCGGTGACGTTGCGGACGCGTGCGGCGGCGCTCTCGTCGTCCCAGATGTTGGACTCCGTGGTCGGGATGTCGCGGCGACGCAGACCTCTCCGCAGGCGCGCGCAGAACAGGCAGCCAGGGCGCCACAACACCTCGACGCCGTCGACATGAT
>NZ_BAHC01000255.1 GCF_000298195.1 Gordonia rhizosphera NBRC 16068
CCGCGACATCGCGTACCGTCCATCCGGCGCACAGCGATGGCGTGCGCAGCTGTGCCTGGTCGAGGAAGTCGATCAGATCGGCGATATCGCGGCGTTGGCCGTCGATGTGTTGCCAGAGAACCGCGGAGTCCATGTCGCCCTCCAGCGCCGATGGTGGTGATGTGATGGTGTTAGTCAGGATTCCTGACCAATTTTAGTCAGGCACTCGTACTAAAGTCAACGACATGTCCGACGACGAACCTCCGATCGCAGTACTGATGTTCATCGCCCACCGTGCAACTGAGCGGCGGGTAATGGACCGCATCGCGGCATGGGGCGCCGACGACGTCACCCTGGCGCAGTCGCGGCTGATCCAGCGGCTGGCCCCGGAGCCGATGCGGCTGACCGATCTCGCCGAGCAGGCCGGGGTGACCAAACAGACCGCCGGTGGACTCGTGGACCAGCTGGAGTCGGCCGGATACCTCGAGCGGATCCCCGATCCGTCGGACGGGCGCGCGCGACTGGTGACGCTGAGCGAGCGGGGCGTCGAACTCTGCGCGGTCGCCGCGAAGGAGGTCGCCACCGTCGAACGAGAATGGCGGGAAAGGCTGGGCGCCAAGCGATTCGGCGAGCTCCGCGGCTCCTTGGAGGCCCTGCGGGAGATCACCGATCCATATCGATGATCTCGTCGCGGGAGTCCGTCGGGAAATCGAGGTCGTCGCGGTCGGCCCAGTCGAGCAACTGGTCGAGTCGATGTGCGACGTCGTCGATGTCGGCGTGCAGGTCGCCGAGGGCGGCGAACCGCACCGGCATGGTCGCGATGGTGAAATCGTCGGGCACGATGTCGTCGATCTCCGACCACGCCACCGGCGCGGACACCGTACCCCGCGGGTTGCCGCGCACCGAGTACGCCGACGCCATCGTGTGGTCGCGGGTGTTCTGGTTGTAGTCGACGAAGACCGCGGCCGGGTCGCGGTCCTTGCGCCACCAGGTGGTGGTGACATCGTCGGGGGCGCGGCGCTGCACCTCGCGCGCGAAGGCCAGGGCGGCGCGCCGCACTTGTGTGAAGCCCCACTCGGGGACGATACGCACGTAGATGTGCAGGCCCCGGCCGCCGGAGGTCTTGGGGAACCCCCGGATGCCGAGCTCGTCGAGCACCTCTTCGACGGTGTGGGCGACGTGCTGGATCCGGGAGAACGGGCAGTCGGGCATCGGATCGAGGTCGATCCGCCATTCGTCGGGGGATTCGGGATCGTCGCGGCGCGAGTTCCACGGATGGAACTCCACGGTCGACATCTGGACCGCCCAGATCACGCTGCCCAACTCGGTGACGCACAACTCGTCGGCGGTGCGACCGAAGCGGGGAAACCACAACTCGACGGTCTCGACCCAGTCAGGTGCCCCGGCCGGAAGGCGTTTCTGATGAACCTTCTTGCCGCTCACGCCTTTCGGGAACCGATGCAACATACAGGGGCGGTCGCGCAGGGCGCGCACGATGCCGTCGCCGACCGACAGGTAGTACTCGGCCAGGTCGCGCTTGGTCTCGCCGCGTTCGGCGAAGTAGACGCGGTCCGGACTCGACAGGCGGATGACGCGTTCACCCACCCGCAGTTCGACCGGGTCACCGGCATCCTCCGCGGACTTGGCCATGGGCCAACTGTAGGTGCTCGGCGCTTCACCCGAGGGGTTGTCGGGGCACACCAGACGGTAGCCTTCGACCATGGCCGAGTTTGTCACCCTCGAAACATCTGCTGATCATCCCGGTGTGGGCACCATCCTGCTCAACAGGCCACCGATGAACGCCCTGAACCGGCAGGTGCAGGCCGAGTTGGCGGCGGCGGCCGACGAGGCCACGGTTCGTGACGACATCAAGGCCGTCGTCCTCTACGGCGGACCGAAGGTGCTCGCCGCGGGCGCCGACATCAAGGAACTCAACGATCTGACCTATGCCGAGATGCGCAAACTCGCCGGTCGTCTGCAGTCCGACCTGGGGTCGATCGCCGGCATCCCGAAGCCGACGGTGGCCGCCGTCACCGGCTACGCCCTCGGCGGCGGGCTCGAGCTGGCGCTGGGTGCCGACCGGCGGATCGTCGGCGACAACGCCAAGCTCGGGGTGCCGGAGGTGTTACTCGGTCTGATCCCCGGCGGTGGTGGCACGCAGCGGCTGGCCCGCCTGGTCGGTCCGGCAAAGGCCAAGGAGATGATCTTCACCGGCCGGTTCGTCGGTGCGCAGGAGGCTCTGGCGATCGGGCTCGTCGACGAGGTCGTGGCCCCCGACGAGGTCTACAACGCCGCGCTTTCCTGGGCCGGGCAGTTCGCGAATGCGGCGAGCGTCGCGCTCGCCGCGGCCAAACAGGCCGTCGACGAGGGGCTCGAGGTGGATCTCGTCACGGGTCTCAAGATCGAGGAGCATGTCTTCGCGGCACTGTTTGCCACCGAGGACCGGTCCATCGGGACGCAGTCGTTCATCGAGAACGGGCCCGGCAAGGCGAAGTTCGTCGGCAAGTGACCGCCGATTCCAGCTTCAGGGAGGAGTCGAATCCATGACGAGGAATGCGACGCCGGACGTCGATCCCCAGCCGAACCCGCACGCCACCGAGGAGCAGGTGAAGGCCGCGCTCGCCGACACCAAACTTGCGCAGGTTCTCTACCACGACTGGGAGGCCGAGAGCTACGACGACAAGTGGTCGATCTCCTACGACGAACGCTGCATCGACTATGCGCGAGGACGTTTCGACGCGGTCGCCGCCGATGAGCCGCTGCCGTACGAACGCGCCATGGAACTGGGCTGCGGTACCGGCTTCTTCCTGCTCAACCTGATGCAGTCGGGGGTCGCGAAGACCGGGTCGGTCACCGACCTCTCGCCGGGTATGGTGAAGGTCGCGCTGCGCAACGCGGAGAATCTCGGGCTCGACGTCGACGGCCGGGTAGCGGATGCGGAGAAGATTCCCTACGACGACAACACCTTCGACCTTGTCGTCGGTCATGCCGTGCTCCATCACATCCCCGATGTCGAGCAGGCTCTGCGCGAGGTGCTACGAGTCCTCCGACCCGGTGGCCGATTCGTGTTCGCCGGGGAGCCGACCACCATCGGTGACTTCTACGCCCGATGGCTCAGCCGCGCCACCTGGGCGGCGACGACCAACATCACCAAATGGGGCCCGCTGCGGGGGTGGCGTCGTCCGCAGACCGAACTCGACGAATCCTCACGTGCTGCTGCACTCGAAGCCGTCGTCGACATCCACACCTTCGATCCGGCCGACCTCGAGCGCATGGCCCGCAAAGCCGGGGCGACACAGGTGAAAGCCGCCACCGAGGAACTCTCCGCGGCGATGCTCGGGTGGCCGGTACGCACCTTCGAGGCGGCGGTCCCGGCGGAGAAGCTGGGATGGGGCTGGGCGATGTTCGCGTTCAACGGCTGGAAGCGGCTGTCCTGGCTGGACGAGAACGTTCTCCGAAAAGTGGTGCCGCCCAGGTTCTTCTACAATGCGATCGTCACCGGCGTTAAACCGGCCGACTGAGCCCGGCAGGCATCGGGGGGGGGCGTCGTCGTGGGATATGCGTTCACACAATCCGATGTCGTGTTCCTGCGGAACCGATACGGCCAGAAGGCGTTGGCGGCCGTCGAATCGAGGGCGCTCGACGCATCCTCGATGGTCGCGGACGTCACCGAGGTCAAGACCAGGTACGCGCCGCGTGACGGGGCGCTCGTCGAAACGGTGCTGTGTCGACGTCGTGGACGGGCGAAACTGCGTGCCGCGCAAGATATGCTGTTCACCCAGGATGCTCTGCAGCAGGCCACCGCATCGGTGGTCGCCGCGCATCGTGCCGCAGAGATCGCGAAGCGTTTCCCGGGTGCCGTCGTCGCCGACGTGACCTGTTCCATCGGCGCGGAAGTGATCGAACTCGCTGCGGAGCAAGGGATCTCGGGTGTCATCGGCAGCGACCTGGATCGGGTACGGCTGTCGATGGCGCAGCACAACGTCGCGGTCACCGGCGGGTCCGCGACCCTCCTCGTCGCCGATGCCCTGACCCCGACGTCGACCGCCGACGTGGTGTTGGCCGATCCCGCCCGCCGTTCTGGATCGGGTCGGGTGTTCCGTCTCGATCAGCTCACCCCACCTCTTCTCGACGTGCTCACCACCTACGCCGGTCGGCCACTGGCGGTGAAATGTGCTCCGGGACTGGATTATCGGATGTTGCGGGATCGCTTCGGTTTCGCCGGGCAGGTCCAGATCACCTCGCTCGACGGTTCGGTACGAGAGGCCTGCCTGTGGACCGAACGCGACGACGAACCCACCCAGCGTGCCACCGTCCTGCGGACCCGGCCGGATGGGTCGGTGCACGTCCTCGAGGTGAGTGACGCCGAGCCCGAAGACATCCCGGTCGGCGAGGTCGGGGAGTGGATCATCGACCCGGACGGCGCGATCGTACGGGCCGGCCTGGTCCGACACCACGGTCATCGACATGGGCTCTGGCAGCTCGACCCCCAGATCGCCTATCTGACGGGTGACTCGGTCCCGGAGGGGGAACGCGGGTTCCGGGTGCTCGAGGTGACCGGCGTCGCGGAGCGCGAACTACGCAAACGCCTCGCCGCGCTCGACTGCGGCTCTCTGGAGATCCTCGTCCGCGGTCTCGACGTCGACCCCGACCGGCTGCGGAAACGCTTGAAGCCGAAGGGTTCACGCTCCCTGGCGCTCATCCTCACCCGAGTGGGCCGCAAGGGCGTCGGCTTCCTCTGTGAACCCGGCGTACGCAGGCCGTAGCGGTTCCGGGCCGCCGGCCGGTTCGGGGACGGGTTCTTCGACGATGACAGCTCTCGGGCGGATCGCCGCGCACAGGATCGCGGCGAGAACGCACAGCGCTGCGGCCACGTGAAAGGCGTTGTCGTAGCTGCCCTGTGCGTCGCGGATGTAACCGGCGCCGAACGCGGCGATCGCCGCCCCGAGCTGATGGGACGCGAAGACCCAGCCGAAGACGACGGGCGTGGCGACACCGAAGTACATGCGGCAGATGGCGATCGTGGGCGGAACGGTCGCCACCCAGTCCAGTCCGTAGAAGATGATGAACACCCAGGTGTTCGGACCCGCATCGGGTGCGAGCAGCATCGGTAGCAGTAGCAGGGAGAGCCCGCGGCCGAGGTAGTAGACCACCAGCAGCAGCCGCGGGTCGACCCGGTCGGTCAACCAGCCCGAGAAGATGGTGCCGGCGACGTCGAAGATGCCGATGGTCGCCAGCAGCGATGCGGCGAGCGTCGTCGGCATGCCGTGATCGTGTGCGGCGGGGATGAAGTGGGTGCCGATGAGGCCGTTGGTGGTCATCCCGCAGATCGCGAAGCTGCCGGCGAGCAGCCAGAAGGCGGGCACCCGGGCCCCGGTGAGCAGACCGCCCGCCGCCGCGCCGAAGGTGCCGGTTGGTACCGGTTCCTCGGCCGATCCGGGGGCCGCGCCGTAGGGGAGGGTCCCGACATCGCGTGGATGGTCACGGATGCCGAGCAGCACGAGTGGGATGACGGCCAGTGCCGAGATCGTCACCAGGACCGACGCCCAGCGCCAGCCGTGGGCCTGAGTCACCGCGGCCACGACCGGGAGGAAGATCAGCTGTCCGGTCGCGCTCGCGGCGGTCAGGATGCCGGTGACCAGGCCGCGTCGCGCGACGAACCACCGGGTGGAGACGGTGGCGACGAAACCCATGGAGATCGAGCCGGTGCCGAGCCCGACCAGCACACCCCAGAGAATCAACAACTGCCAGCTCGCGGTCATGAACACACTGAGTCCGGTGCCGGCGGCGATGAGCGCCAGCGCGCCGGTCAGGATCGGCCGGATGCCGAACCGGTCCATCAGCGCCGCGGCGAACGGTGCGGTCACACCGAAGAGCACCATGTTGATCGACATGGCGGCGCCGATAGTCGCGTGTGACCACCCGAACTCCATGTTCAGCGGGTTCATCATCACGCTCGGTACGGCGCGGAAACCGGCCGCACCGATGATCGCGACGAAGCTCGCCGCGGCGACCAGCCAGGCCCAGTGGGGTCGCCGGAGCGTCATGGTTCGTGTCATGACCACCATCATCGGAGACACCATGAGACCAAACCAGTGGCATAATCGACAATATGCATGAAGATCATGCCAACCCGGTCCATCTGGTCGTGGTGCTGTGGCTGCCGCCCGTGGTGGGATTCGACTCGATGATCCCGCCGTTGCTGTTCGGGGCTGCCACCACCGAGGACGGTGCACCGCTCTACGAGGTCAGGACATGCACGCTGGCTCCGGGTCCGGTTCCGAGCACCTCCGATTTCGAACTCGTCGCGTCCGCGGGCCCGGAGATCCTCGCGCGGGCGGACACCATCGTCGTTCCGGGAACCCGGTTCGGTCCGGCCCGCCGCGAGGGGGTCATCCCGGATGACCTCGCGCATGCGCTGTCGACGGTGCGGCCCGGAACCCGGATGGTGTCGATATGCACTGGTGCGTTCGTCCTGGCGGCCGCGGGTCTGTTCGACGGCCGTCGGGCCACCACACACTGGAAATACGCCGATGATTTCCGGCGACTCTTCCCGCGGGTCGAACTCGACGAGACGGTGCTCTTCGTCGACGACGGCGACGTCCTCAGCTCCGCGGGTCTAGCAGCGGGAATGGACCTGTGCCTGCACATCATTCGCCACGACCACGGGACCGTCGTGGCCAACCGGGTCGCCCGCCACTGCGTCGTGCCGCCGTGGCGCGAGGGCGGCCAGGCGCAGTTCATTGAACGCCAGGTCCCCGATGTCGACCGGAACAGCACCGCGGCCACGCGTGAATGGGCGCTCGCGAATCTCACCGAACCGCTGTCGGTGGCGCAGCTCGCCGACCACGCGCGGATGAGCTCGCGCACCTTCAGCCGGCGTTTCCGCGCAGAGACCGGGCAATCGCCGGGAGTGTGGGTACGCGACCGGCGGGTTGACCGCGCACGGGAGCTTCTCGAGTCCGGCGGCCTCTCGGTCGACGAGGTCGCGGACCGGGCCGGGCTCGGCACGCCGGACAATCTCCGGCACCACCTTCGTCGGGGCCTGGGCATGTCACCGTCGGCTTATCGGAAGACGTTCGCGGGCGCATCGGCGTCGCCCCCGTGAGAGATCACCCTGACGCCGCGATGGGCTGGTGCGCCGCCGCTCCCGCTCACCGACGCCGCTCCCGCTCACCCATTCGGGTCCGATCAGGTGAGCGGGACCAAAATATGTGAGCGGGAGCCGGACTCGTGAGCGGGAGCCTAGCGGCTGTCGATCGCGGCCTTGCTGTCGAAGAAGTAGACCTCCCCGATGTTCGTCGCGGTGGCGATCTGCCCCTGCGGCGACACCGCGACGCCGGTGGCGAAGCCGACCGACTCCGGCAGTGACAGCGACCGTTTCGTCGCACCGTCGTCGGTGGACACCTCGGTCAGCGACAGCGAGTCCTTGCCCTTGTCGCGTACCACGGTCCACGCGCTGTGGTCGTTGGTCAGGGTGGACAGGCTGACGACGGCGAGGTCCTTACGCTGCCAGAGGAGTTCGGCGTGGTCGCCGGCGTCGCGCAGCAACGTCAGCGGGGCACCGATGACGCCGGTGGGGATGATCAGCCCATCGGGCGACACCGACATCGTCGCGAAGCCGTAACCACCGTTGTCATAGCTCCAGCGGGTCTCGCCGCTCGCGGCGTCCAGCGCGACGATCCGGCCGAGCCGGCTGAACGTGTAGACGGTCTTTCCGTCCGCCGACAGGGTGGGCGGTCCGACGACCCCACCGGGGATGTCGGCGTGCCAGATCTCCCGGATCGTGCGCGTGCCGTTCTCCTCGGCATAGGACATCGCGCGGATCTGGGAGGCGATCGCGCCCTGCGGCCAGAAGTTGAGGAAGAAACGCTGCTGGTCGGCATCGACCGCGGCGGGTGCGGGGATCGCGCAGCGCGGCCCGTTCGTGATGCAGTCGCCGAAGCCGTAGGTGGGGTCGTCGGGATTGGCGTCGGCGCGCAGTCGGACCTCGGGGGCGAGGAAGTCACTGTTCTGGGTGTTCAGGAGCAGGATCTGTCCCTGGGTGGTGGTGACCAGGACCTGGCTCGGCCCGGCGAACTTCGCCGAGAGCGGCACTCCGAGCACCGGCATCCGCCAGCGGATCCCGCCACCGGCATTCCAAGCCAGGAAGGTGGTCTCCTCACCGATGTAGGGCTGGTCGTACTGGTCGACCAGTGGTGTGTTGACCTCGATCCCCGCGCGCATCCGCTTGCAGAAGTTCTTCCGCCCGTTGCGTGGGTCGAGGATCAGCCAGTTGCAGCCGTTCTCGGTGGTCGCGGTGACCCCGACGTTCGACTGGTTGGAGATGCTCAGAGGTGCGGTCACCGGTCCGCCGGTGGGGCGGGTCCAGCTCAGCTCGAGGTCGTCGGGAACCGACGGGTAGGCGAAGTTGGAGTTCGCGGCGTTGCCGCCGAAGCTCGACCATCCCGGACTCGCGACCGACCGGACGTCGATGTGGCCGTCCGAGCAGGCCGACACCACGACGGCGAACACGGTCACCAGGATCGCGGCAAGTGTGGTCGGTACACGTCGGGACACCTCACGTCTACCCGCTGCAGCCATCCTTCTCCTGTCCGGTTCGCGATCTGTCCCGTCGGTGTGCCCGTCGGTCGACGTGCCGGTCTCAGAGCCTATCGTGCCGTGATTTCGGGTCGATTAGGGTTTGTCGTCATGACGACGATGTGGAACGCCTCGTACCGCTCCCGGTGGCGGGCGGGTCGTCGGCGGGACCCGGCGCAGGTCCGGTTCCTCACCCTCGAGTCGCTGCGATGGGTGCGGCGCAACCGTGCCTACACGCCCTGGTACCTGGTCCGCTACTACCGGCTTGCCCGCTTCCGTCTGGCCAATCCGCACATCGTGTTGCGCGGCATGGTCTTCCTGGGCCGCAACGTGGAGATCCATGCGACGCCGGAGATGGCGCGGATGGAGATCGGCCGTTGGGTGCACATCGGCGACGGCAACTCGATCCGATGCCACGAGGGCAGCCTCAAGATCGGCGACAAGACGGTCTTCGGCTGCAACAACGTGATCAACTCCTACCTCGACCTCGAGATCGGTGGATCGGTCCTGATCGCCGATTGGTGCTACATCGTCGACTTCGATCACCGGATGGACGACATCACGCTGCCGATCAAGGATCAGGGCATCGTCAAGGGTCCGGTGCGGATCGGCCCGGACACCTGGGTCGCGGCCAAGGTGTCCGTCCTGCGCAACACGATCGTCGGGCGGGGCTGCGTCCTGGGTTCACACGCGGTGGTCAAGGGTGAGATCCCGGATTATTCGATCGCGGTCGGCGCGCCGGCACGCGTGGTACGCAACCGCAAGGACGCGTGGGCCGCGAACGCGGCGGAGCGCGCCGAACTCGAACGTGCGCTCGCCGACATCGAACGCAAGAAGGCTCCGGGTCAGGCCGGCTGACCCGGATCACGCTCGGGTAGTGGTCGCTGCGGGATGTCCGGGCGGCCCATGGGATGACGAACGCGACGCTTCGCGGCCAGGTAGACGCCGGCGGTCCGCTGCGCCACCTCGGTCCAGGAGAACTCCTCGGTGAGTCGTTCCCGTGCCCGCCGGGCCCGCCCGGCCGCCGACGACGGGTCGTCGAGCGTGGCCCGCACGGCCGCCGCGAGACCCGCGACGTCACCGGGTTCGAAGGTGAGCCCGGAGTCCGGATCGGTCACCGCCTCGCCCAGGCCGCCGACGGTGGACGCCACCAGCGGTGCGCCGGTCGCGGCGGCCTCGAGCGCGACGATCCCGAACGGTTCGTAGCGGCTGGGCAACACGATCGCGGCGCAGCGGTGCATCAGCGCGACGAGCTCGTCGTGGTCGACGGCTCCGAGGAAGCGTACGGCCCGGCTCACCCGGTGGCGCCTGGTCTCCTCGCGCAACCAATCCAGCTGCGTTCCCGTGCCGGCGACGGTGAGGGTCGTGCCGGGGTGGGTGCGTCGGATGCGGGGGAGCGCGGCCAGCAGATCCTGCAGGCCCTTCTCGTATTCCAGCCGCCCGGCGAACAACAGTTCGGCGGGGCCGAACTGAGGTTGCCGAGGGGCGAACGGCCAGTTCACCATGTCGATCCCGTTGTGGATGACCGAGACGTCGCAGAGGTCGGGTCCGAACAGCCGGGTGACCTCGTCGCGCATGGAGGCCGAACAGGCGATGAGCGAATCCGATTCGTTCGCCAGCCACCACTCCACGGAGTGGACCTGTCGGTTGACGCGGCCGCTGACCCATCCGCTGTGCCGTCCGGCCTCGGTCGCGTGGATGGTGGAGACCAGCGGGACGTCGAAGAACTCGGCCAGCGCGATCGCCGGGTGCGCGACGAGCCAGTCGTGGGCGTGCACGACCTCCGGCGAATCTCCTTCACCGGCAAGCAGTTTCAGCCCGGCGCGGATGAAGGAGTGGCCCATCGCCAGGGTCCAGGGCATCATGTCGGCGGCGAACTCGAACGCCGGCGGGTCCTCGGCGACCGCGAGGATGCGCACGCCGTCGACGCGCGTGTCGGTGGTCGGGTGGGTGAGCGCGTCGGTGCCGGTCGGCCGCCGGGTCAACACCGTGACGTCGTGGCCCGCGGCGGCGAGTTCGGTGGCCAGATGGTGCACGTGGCGGCCGAGTCCGCCGACGACGACGGGCGGATACTCCCAGGAGAGCATCAGGACCCTCATCCACCCACCCCCGTGGTCGTGCGTCGGTGCGGCCCGGGCAGGCGTCGCGCGTCGAGCCCGGCGAACAGGTTGTCGGCGCGCGACCAGTTGTCCGCGAGCGTGGCCGCGCGCTCACCGCGGCCACGCAGCGACGCATCGCAGATCTCCCGTGCCGCATGTGCATGTTTGTGCGCCCGCTCCACAGCGTAGTTCGCCGCGGTGTCCTTGGAGACCATGAACGGCCAGTCCGACGCCGCGGTCAGCAGCGTCTCCCGGAGGATCTGATCGGCAACCCGATTTCGGCCCGGGGCCGAGGCCAGCAGCTTGTCGATCGTGGCCAGCGCGGTCTCGGTGACCTCTGCGTTCAGTCGGACCAGGTGCTCGACCAGCGGACCGTTCCACACCCGCCAGTCCTTGCCCGAGCCCCACGACGACGCCGGCAGGTCGACCGCGTCGCCGACGAACCCGTCGCGTCTTGCCGACGCCAGGGTGCTGATCCGTATCCCCGCGTCGGGCAGGCGACGCAGCACACGTTCGAGCCAGACCGGCCCCTCGTGCCACCAATGTCCGAACAACTCGGTGTCGAAGGCGGCGACGACGAGAGCGGGCCGTCCCTGACGTGCGGATTCGGCGAGGAGGCGGCGCCGTACGTGCGCGACGAAATCCTCGACGTGGCGATCGATCACCGCGTCGGCCCGGTGCGGGTCATAGGGTTTCTTGCCCGCCGACGGGACGCGGCGTCCGGTGACGCGGACGGGTTTGAGACCGGTGACGTGGTCGTAGGTGTGGAAGTCGCGGTAGGCGGCGTGCCCGGGATAACCCGACTTCGGCGACCACACCCGGTAGCTGACCACCAGATCCCGGCCGAAGGCGACGACGTCGGTGTCACCGACCGTGCGCCCCAGCGCCGTATCCCCGTGCAGGGTGGGGCCGTCGACCATGAAATGGCTGACGCCGGCACGGGCGTACTCGGCCTCCATCCCGGGGGCGAAGGCGCACTCGGGGGCCCAGATCCCGGTCGGATCGATACCCCATCGGGTGTGGGCGTCGACGAGTCCCTCGCCCAGCGAGAACTCTCGGAGGCGAGGGGCGAGCAGGGGAGCGAAGGGATGGGCGAGCGGACCGCCGAGGATCTCGACGACCCCGGACGCGGCGAGCATGCGGATCTGTGGGCTCCCGCCGTGCCGCCAATGCGTCTCGAAATCGGCGAGGGCCGCGGTTGCCGCGCGGTGTTCGCGATGGCCCAGCTCGCGGCGGACCGGGTCGCGGTCGGCCGCCGCCTCGACGGCGCGCAGTCGCCAGTCGGCGAGCCATTCGTACATCGACGAGGTGCAGTGCGGATCGTCGAGCTGAGCGGCGAGCACCGGCGTGATACCCAGCGACAGCTGGTCTGCGAGGCCGTCGTCCGCCAGCCGGCGCAGCATCGCGAACAGGGGCAGGTAGGCGCCGGCCCACGACTGATAGAGCCATTCCTCGCCGACGGGCCATCGGCCGTGGTTGGCCAGCCACGGCAGGTGCGAATGCAGGACGAGGGTGAACTGTCCGGGTACGTCGGATCGAGCTGAGCGGGTCACGGTGGTGCGGTCGCCCCGTCAGGATCGCGTGGCGATCGCGAGCAGATCGAGGCTGGCATCGATCGGGGCATCGTCACCCGCCGCGCGGATCACGAAGTCATCGGTGGTGATCGCCGCGACGTCGGCGGCCAGATCATCCGGCCATGCCTCTCCCCGCAGCGCCCGATCGATCTGCGCGTGGATGATCGAACCACCCCACTTGTCGTCGAGTCGCGCCAGGCGAGGCCCGTGATGGACGCCGAGCATTGTCGACACCGCGAAACCACCGACGACGAGCAGATCCGTCAGCTCGGTCGCGGTGAGTTCGCGGGTGTGGAACGGATTGAGCGGGCTGTCGCGCCCGGGCGAGAAGGTGATGCGGTTCGGTGTCGAGATGAGCAGTTCACCACCGGGACGCAGCACGCGGCGACATTCGTCGATGAATCGGCCCTGATCCCACAGATGTTCGATCACCTGGAAGTTCACCACGACGTCGACCGAGCCGTCGGCCAGCGGCAAATCGATGAGATTGCCGCGATGCACGACGAGATCAGGGTAGGTTCGGCGGGTATGTGCCACGGCGCTCTCGTCGTAGTCGACACAGGTCACCGATCGTGCGACGGCCCTCAGCATGGCGGCGCCGTAGCCCTCGCCCGAACCCGCCTCGAGCAGGTGGCGTCCGGCGCAGCGATCCAGGACGTATTCGTAGGCCACCTCGTGGCGCCGGAACCAGTAGTTTTCCTCGGGAATCCCCGGGACGGTCCGCTCACCGGTCAACGCGAGCCCGGGCTCGGTGGCGACAGTCTCCTGTGGCTCGGTCATCCGAATGACACTAGATGA
>NZ_BAHC01000254.1 GCF_000298195.1 Gordonia rhizosphera NBRC 16068
GGCGAGGTGGATAACTTCTTTATCACTCAGAATCCCACTTTCTTCGGAGAGCGTGGGCAAATTGTCATTGACCTCTGGGTCGACAATCAAATCATTGGTGTTTTTAAGACTAACAGCTCTAACTTTGGTGCCGGCGGGCTGGGTGCGTGGCAGGCTGGCCCGAAGAATTGATGTGATGATGCGATGTTTTGATATCCAATAATTACATTGGAGTGTACTTTGTAAATTGTGATATGTCTCAAATCCAGGTTTTATATCTTGTGTACTTAAAAAAAAAAAAANAAAAAAAAAGTAA
>NZ_BAHC01000253.1 GCF_000298195.1 Gordonia rhizosphera NBRC 16068
ATCCGTCAGTGGTGGTATTTCGTATGGCGGTGCGGTGTCACTTTGATGCGCCGCACAAGGATAATTACCGCGCAAGTCGGCAATACCATTCAAACGTTGATACAACGAACAGCACAGTGG
>NZ_BAHC01000252.1 GCF_000298195.1 Gordonia rhizosphera NBRC 16068
ATTGGACAGGGCCAGTGTTGCACTGGCTAGCAGGCTGAGTAGCAGTGGGCACAGGCGTGACAGTCACTGTCGTCGGGGAACCTCCGTTAGGAGCGGCGGCAGCAAGGATGGTGAAGAGAGACAAGGTCACGACAGAGAGACGAGCGAACATTTTGTTAGTAGGTTGGTTGGTTATTCGTGGGTTACGAAGAGAGCTTTATGAACTGAGTCTTTGCAACGAAGGCGAGTCCCCATGTACTCTGCGTTGATACCACTGCTT
>NZ_BAHC01000251.1 GCF_000298195.1 Gordonia rhizosphera NBRC 16068
GGACCGGAACATTAGTGCCGCGCCGATAAAGTTTTCCCGGCTCCTCCGTGATAGCGGGGACCAGGAATGTGTAATAATCATACTTCTCCTGCGAGACAAAGGTCATACCATTTGCAAGAGACAGGGTGACGGTCTGGTCTTTAATGGACACAGTGCTTTCGACATCCGTAGTATTGATCAAGGACATGTCGAAACCTAGTTTATGTGCATGCTCTTCCTCATGCGTCGTGAGGAACAGGAGCAACATAGAAGTAAGGTGCGTGTCCCTGTTGATCGTGGCCATGTCAGAAT
>NZ_BAHC01000250.1 GCF_000298195.1 Gordonia rhizosphera NBRC 16068
GTGTGGAATCTTGTCCAGTGCCTCGATGGCGTTGCGTACGTGTGCCGGCCCGACCGCACCCGCGGCGAACGCCTCGGCCAGGTTCGGATACTTGGGTTCCGCCTCCTCGCCGTCCAGGCGACAGAACCGGCCGGTGGCCTCGATATGCTCACGACGACGCCGCGGATCGCTCACCCGTAGATCCACATTCATGAAGTTGGTGAGTGTGCGATAGCCCATCGCCCGGGGCAGACCCCGATCCGAGATGGCCACGACCTCCCGATTCCCCTGATACATCAGCCGGTTGATCGCCCGCTCGTTGGAGCGCGCCACCTCCACCAGCTCCTCGTCCGAGCACGACGACATGTCGGCGTCTGCCAGCCGATCGAGCACAGCATGCAGCTCGGAGAGCAACCCGGGGACGTCCGACAGCGATGGCAGCGTCCCTGCCTGCGGCTGTTCAACCATCTGCCCACCCCCCTGTGTCGAACGTATGTTCGACAATAGCGGAGTCGAGTGACCCTCACAACCCTTCGGGCGGTCTTTCTTCGGCCCGCTTTCTCGACGAGTCGTCGAGGCGCGAAACCCGTCCTACCCTGGACTCATGATCACCGCACTGCACACGCTGATCTACTGCGAGGACCCCGACGCCGCACGCGCCTTCTTCCGCGATGTTCTCGGGTTCGCCGGTGTCGACACCGGTGGCGGTTGGCTGATCTTCAAGACCGGCCCCAGTGAGTTGGGCGCTCATCCGAGCTCGTGGGAGTACCAGGGAACGACCGGTGGAACCGATCAACGCTTCGACGTGTCGTTCATGTGTGATGACCTCACCGCGACGATGGCGGAGCTCTCGGCGAAGGGCGCCGAGTTCTCCGGCCCGCCGGTCGAGGAACCGTGGGGTGTCACCGTGGGCGTGAAGGT
>NZ_BAHC01000249.1 GCF_000298195.1 Gordonia rhizosphera NBRC 16068
CCGCCGACATCCTGTTCACCCTCAGCGCGCTGCGCACGTCCGTTCCGACGTTGCGGCTCGAGCCGTTCCTCACCGACGCGGGGACAACCTGGCTCGACCGCGCCGCCACCACGTGCTCCGACGACCTGGCCCGCGACGTGGCCGGGCTCTCGTTGGGGTCGCTGTTCAGCAAGCCGCTGTCGGAGAACTGGGAGTTGCTCAACGCGGTGTCGGGGGCCAACATGATCCCGATCAAGGGCTTCACGCGTCCGGTGCTGTTGACGCAGGGTCTCTTCGATCAGAATGTGGTCGTTCCCCTCTCGTTGCGCTACCTCAACGATGCGCAGGCCGCGGACCGTCATGTCACCGCACGCACCTATCTCGTCTTCAACCAGCAGCAGTCCGATGCGCTGTCCGACAACGACATCGGCTCGTTCGTGTCGCGGCTGCTGAGGTGACCACGAGCGCTCCCCGCCGTCGTGGGCTGCGGGCATGGTACGCACCGGCCGGCTATCTCGCGGCCGGCGCGGCCGCCACGGCGGCCGGTGGGCTCGGTCATCGACGGGCCGCGGCCCTCACCAAGCCGCTGCCCATCGCGCTCCTCGCCGCGCACGCGGCCCGCGGTGCGCGAGACCGGTCCGGGCTCGACAACGCGCTGCTCGCAGGGGCCCTGGGGTTCTCGGCCGCCGGCGACCGCGCGATGCTGCTCGAGGAGTTCGCCACGGACCCCGCCGAGAAGGACCGCCGGCTGACGACGGGGGCCGCGCTCTTCGCCGGGGCACAGTTGTGCCTGACGGGGGCGATGATGCGCCGCGGTGCTCGGCCGCGCCCTCGGCCGCTGCTCGTCCGCACCGCCATCCTGGCCGAGTCCGCACTCGTGATGGCACGTCACCGACCCCGGCTGCTGCCGGTCCTCGGCGCCTATGGGCACACCCTGGCCATCATGTCGGCGACCGCCGATGGGATGGCCGAACCGCAGCCACGGATGCGCGCGGGCGGCTGGCTGTTTCTGGCCTCCGACCTCACGATCCTCAACCGGCGCCACCTCATCTCACATCCCGGGTTGCACTCGGCGGCGGAGTTCTGGGTGTTGGCCAGCTATTTCGCCGCGCAATGGCTGCTGATCACGGGACTGTCCGACCCGGAGGTCGCCGGCTGACTAACGGGTCGGTTTGGCCGCGTGCAGGGCCTCGAACCGCGAGAGCCGGGTGGCCGCGACGGTGTCCATCTCCTCGAGTTCCATCCCCTTGGTCTCCTCGACCTTGGCGCGGACGAAGAAGAACGACGCCGCCGCGCAGAAGCCGAAGAAGCCGTAGATCCAGCCGAGGCCGAGCACCTTGCTCATCTCCGGGAAGAGCATCGAGATGGTGAAGTTGGCCAGCCAGTTCACCGCGGTGCACACGCCGAGCGCGACGCCGCGGATGCGGTTGGGGAACATCTCGCCGAGCATCACCCACATGACCGGTCCCCAGGTCGCGGCGAAGAAGATCACGAACAGGTTGGCGCCGATCAGCGCGATGACACCCCACGGGTTGGGCAGGGTGACCTCGGCGACACCGGCGACCACGCGCGTGGTCGACTGGATGAAGGCGACACATGCCATGGCGAGGCCCACGAACATGCCGACCGATCCGATGAGCAACAGCTTGCGGCGTCCGATCCGGTCGACGAACAAGATCGCGACGAAGGTCATGCCCACGTTGATGGCCGAGGTGATGACCGACGTGGTGAACGCCTCGCTGGTGTCGAAACCGACCGACTTCCACAGCGTCGTCGAGTAGTAGAAGATCGCGTTGATACCCACGAACTGTTGGAAGATCGCCAGCCAGATGCCCACCCACACCAGCGGGTGCAGTCCGAACGATGGTCCGCGGATGTCCTGCAACGACGCGGCCTTCTCCTGTTTGACCGTGATCTTGATCTCCTGGACCCGCTCGAACGGGTGCTGCTCCCCCGTCACCTCCTTCAGGATCCGGGCCGCCTCGGCGTCGCGGTGGCGTTCGACGAGGTATCGCGGCGACTCGGGGATCGCGAGTGAGAGCACACCGTAGACGACCGCGGGCACGACGCCGACGAGGAACATCCAGCGCCAGGCCTCCAAACCCCACCAGAGCACGTTCATGGGCTGGCCGGCCGCCGACTGCAGCAGCTTGTCCGACAGGAGTGCGGCGAAGATGCCCAGGGTGATCGCGAGCTGCTGCATCGAGGCCAGCGCTCCCCGGAATCGGGCGGGGGCGATCTCGGCGATGTAGGCCGGGGCGATCACCGAGGCGATGCCGATGCCGAGACCGCCGAGCACCCGCCACAACAGCAGGTCCCAGATCGTCTGGGTGTAGGCGGTGCCGATCGCCGAGACGATGAACAGGATCGAGCCGGCGAGCATGACCCGTTTGCGGCCCCACACGTCGGCGATCCGCCCGGCGAACCACGCACCCAGCGCGCAGCCCAGCAACGCGATCGCGACGGCGAAACCCTTGAACAGCTCGCCGAGACCGAATGTCTCCTGGATGGAGTCGACGGCCCCGTTGACCACCGAGCTGTCGAAACCGAAGAGGAACCCGCCGACCGCCGCGGCGATCGTGACCCCGATGACCTTCGCGGTGTGTTGCTCCGCGACCTGCTCGTGATGCGCTTGCGACATCGGCCGTGTCCTCAACGTCGGTTTCGCCGCAGGACCGGCGAAGTGATGGCGAATGTCAGCCTACTGCCGCAATTCCCCTGCGCTGCAGCGATTCCGGGCGCTGTTTGATATCGATCCACCGACGGGCTCGCCGTCGTGGGTCAGGCCGTGGTGTGGCCCGCGCAGCTCGAGTACCGAGCGTTGACCATCGGCACGAAGGCCATCACTCCGATCTTCTGGTGGATGGTGAAGGCCACCCGCCCGCCGCCGGGGTGCAGATCCACCTGCCAGGTGACGGTGCGCGCGCGGGTCGGCACCGTCACCGACCCGGTGCGTCCGGTGTCGAGATTGCGCCAGTCGACGCGCGTGGAGATCGTGTATTCGAAGACCGGCGACGGCGTCGCACCGTCGGAGGCGATCAGCGAGATCGCCGGGCCGGGCAGTCCATCGGCGGGAAAGGCGATCTGGTTGTAGACGTCGACGCGGATCGGGATGGGTTGCCCCGACCACGGATCGGGGCTGTCGCACCGCAGAGTCGTGGCGAGGTTGGGATCGGAGTACTCGGGTATCGCAGCGGCGACGCCCGCACCGGTCGTCGCCGCGGTCAGTACCGCCAGCGCCCCGACCGCGGCCCGTCGGCGCGCCTTGGATGATCCGCCCCGTCCCCTACACCAGCTCCCCATGGGCGGGAGTCTACGGGTGCCGATGTCATTAGGATGGGCGCATGGCGAATCTGCAGATTGCCCAGGAGCCGGCCGCCGACGCCCTGCTGTCGACCGATCCCTTCGCACTGCTGACCGGCATGTTGCTCGATCAGCAGTTCCCCATGGAGCGTGCGTTCGCGGGGCCCGCCAAGATCCGGGATCGTTTCGGCACCATGGACCCCGCGGCGATCGCCGCAACCGAACCCGACGCCTTCGCCGATCTCTGCGCGACCCCACCGGCCATCCACCGCTACGGCCGCTCGATGGCCGGGCGCGTGCAGGCGCTCGCCCGCGCCGTCGTCGACGACTACGACGGCGACACCGCGAAGATCTGGACCGACGCGTCGTCGGGGGCCGATCTGTTCGCCCGCCTGCACGCCCTCCCCGGCTTCGGGGAGCAGAAGGCGAAGATCTTCACCGCCCTGCTGGCGAAACAACTCGGGGTGAAACCGGCCGGATGGACCAAGGTGGTGGGCGATTACGGGAAGGCCGGCTATCGCTCCGTCGCCGACGTCACCGACCCGGAGTCGCTGCAGAAGGTCCGGGATTTCAAGAAGGCGGCGAAGGCCGCGGCCAAGAACGCCTGAGGCGGCGAAACCGTCGCGTCGGGTAATCCCGCGCGGCACTCCCATCGAATCCTGACATCACCTAGTGTCAGATTCATGGAATCGAACTCCGTCGACACGCGCAGCGTGGTCGAGTTGCCGTTCCGGTTCGGCTTCGCGATGACGGGCGTGGTGCTGACCGCCGCGGAGGCGGCGATCACCATCGCGCGGCTGACCGCGAACAGTGTTGAGCACGAGGTGAACAGCGCGCTCGGGCTGACCGGCGACGAGCTCGGCAGCGCCCGTACCCCGCTGGCGCTGCTCAATCATCTCACCGAGCTGCTCGCACCGGATCGCCCCTTCGGACGCATCGTGGCGGCGGGCGGCCCGCTGGAGCGCCTGCTCAATCCCGGGGGTGTGATCGACCGCCTCACCGCCCCGGACGGAATCCTCGAGAAGCTCACCGCCACCGGCGGTCTCCTCGATCAGACGACCGAAGACGGCGGCATCCTGGTGCGCCTGACCGCCAAGGACGGACCGCTCGACCGGCTCACCCGTCCGGGCGGCGTGGTCGACCAGTTCACCGAGAACGAGGGCATCCTGGAACGCCTCACCTCCAAGGGCGGCATCGTCGACAAGCTCACCGCGCCGCACGGGGTGCTGGAGAAGGTCACCTCGTCCGGCGGGGTGTTGGACCGGATGGCCGACGAAGGCGGGCTGATCGACCAGCTCGTCGGTGAGAACGGTGCTGTCGAACGCGCGATCGCCCCCGACGGCCCGCTCGACCGGATCACCGAGCTGACCGAGGTGATCGGGCAGCTGGCCCCGAACCTGCTGGCCATGCAGGACACCGTGCACGAACTGGCCGTGACGGTCGAATTGCTCAATCAGACGGTGGCACCGCTCGGCGGGCTCGCCGATCGGCTGCCCAAACGACTCACCCGCGGACCGCGCGGCGGCACCGGCGACGAGCACAACGGCTATCGGGCTCCCTGAGACTCGTCCGCGGGCACACCCGTCACGATCGTGACCGGCGCCTGAGTGCCCGTCACGGTCCACGTCAGTCGAGCGTCGGTCCCCCATCGCGGATCTCGTCGACCCGGCTCATCGCGTCCCGAAGTTCACTGAGCCACGAATCGGCGTGCTGGCCAACCAGTTTCACACACCAGGCCAGGGCATCGGCACGGCTGCGCGCCACCCCGGCGGCGACCAGGGTGTCGAGCACCTGACGCTGCGGCTGCCGCAGGCGGGTCATTACCGGAACGGCGAGATGTGTGAACAGCTGCGACGACTCTCCGCACCGCACACCCCAGGCCACCTTCCGGTCGAAGCGGTGTTCGGCCTCGCGGGCCACTGCCATGCGCCGTTCACGGGTCGATTCACGGAAGCGGGAGATCCGTCCCGCCTCGGCCTCACGAACGGCCGCCTCGTCGGCGGGATCGTCGACGGTCGGCGGATCGATGGTGCCGATCACGGTGATCTCCTCGCGGTCGACCCGCACCTCGGGCGCCCCTGTGAAGAGGTCGTCGGGCAACCGACCGGCCAGCCATCCGGCGATCGAGGTCTCCGTCTCTGCCATGACGCCTCCTTCAGAGTCGTGATTACTTGTAATCATTGATAGCACGTAATCGCACGTTCGTCACCCCTTTGTAGAACACGTTCGGGGCCGATCCGCGCCGACCACCGGACTGCTCTACTAATGGACATATGCCGAGATTCGTCCCATTGACCGCACTCGACGCGCACACTCCGGTGATCGTCGGCGTCGGCCAGGCCTCCGAACGCCTCGACGACACCGACTACCGGGCCTTGAGCGAGGCCGATCTCGCGGCGAGTGCCGTCACGCGAGCGCTGGCCGACACCGGCCTCGCGGCGCCGACCGTGGCCGCGGAGATCGACACCGTCGTGACCGTACGGACCTTCGAGGAATCCACCCCGCTCGCGCAATCGCCGCTCGGACGTCCGGACAACATGCCTCGTGCGGTCGCGAAGCGCGTGGGGATGAACCCGGGTCGCGCGGTGCTCGGCGTGACCGGCGGACAGAGCCCGCAGGCGCTGCTCACCGAGTTCGCCGCCGAGATCGACGACGGGCGGTCGGACGCGGTGGTCCTGTTCGGTGCGGAGATCATCTCCACGGTCCGCCACCTCACCGGGACCCGGGCGCCCGACGAACGTCCGGACTTCGCCGAGCAGGTCGGCGGCCAACTCGAGGACCGCGGCCACGGGATCGCCGGTCTCACGACCCACCAGGAGGTGCAGCACGGTCTGCTCGCACCCCTGGTCCAGTACGCGGCGCTCGAGAACGCCCGGCGCCATCGGCTCGGGCTCGACCGCGACCCCTACGCCGCGACGATGGGCGAACTGTTCGCCCCGCTCTCGCGGGTCGCGGCCACCAATCCGCACGCCGCGACGACAACCGCGCGATCGGTGGACGAGCTCGTCACGCCCGACGACGGCAACCGTGTCGTCGCCGACCCGTACACGCGGCTGCTCGTGGCCCGCGATCAGGTGAATCAGGCCGCGGCCGTGGTGCTCACGTCGGTCGGTACCGCACGTGAGCTCGGCATCGACCCCGACCGGTGGGTGTTCCTGCACGGCCACGCGGACACCCGCGAGCAGACGCTGATGCGGCGACCCGATCTCAGCGCGGCGCCGGCGGCTGCCGCCGCGGTGCGGCACGCCCTCGAGGTCGCCGAGATCGGCCTCGACGATGTGGCATTCCTCGACATCTACAGTTGCTTCCCGATCGCCGTCTCCAACGTCATCGACCCGCTCGGCGTCGCCCCCGACGATCCCCGGGGCCTCACCCTCACCGGCGGCCTGCCCTACTTCGGCGGACCGGGGAACAACTACTCGATGCACGCGATCGCCGAGGCGGTCGACCGGGCGCGCAGCGCACCGGACAACCACGCCATGGTTGTCGCGAACGGCGGCATCCTCTCCAAGACGTCGGTGGGCATCTACAGCACCCGCCCGGCACCGTGGCACCCCGGCGACTCCGCCGGTGTGCAGGAACTACTCGACGCCGCCCCCGCCGTGCGCACGACCGATCACGCCGACGGTCCTGCCACCATCGAGACCTTCACCGTCACGCCCGGCACCGACGGGAACCGCAAGGGCATCGTGATCGGCCGCCTCACCGACGGGACCCGCTTCATCGCCAACGTCGAGCGCGACGACGAGGAGATGTTCGGCCTCCTCGACGGCGAACACGCCATCGGCACCGGCGTCTATGTGCGGTCCTCGGCACGTGGCAACCGCGTGTTCATCAACCGTGCGGCGATGCTGCGCCGGCATCCGGTGTCTCGCCCGGCATTCCGCGACCGCTACGACCACGCCGCGATCCGCCGGGTCGGGCACCTACTGGAGATCACCATCAACCGGCCGGAGGCGCATAACGCCCTGCACGCCGCCGCGAACACCGAACTCGACGCGATTTTCGACGCCTATTTCGCCGATCCCGATCTGTGGGTGGCCATCCTGACCGGGGCCGGCGACAAGGCCTTCTCCGCCGGAAACGACCTCGCGCAGACCGGCACCGCCGGTCTACAGGTACCGAAGAACGGATTCGCCGGCCTCACCTCACGACGCACCCGGCCCAAACCGGTCATCGCCGCGGTGAACGGATACGCGCTCGGTGGCGGCCTCGAGGTCGCTCTGGCCTGCCACATCGTCGTCGCCGACAAACGCGCGCAGTTCGGGTTACCCGAGGTGACAGTCGGGTTGGCTGCGCTGGCCGGCGGCCTGGTCCGACTACCCGTCGCGGTCGGGCCGGCACTTGCGCGCGACATGATCCTCACCGGGCGACGCCTCGATGCCGGCGAGGCCCTCGCGGCCGGACTGGTCAGCCGGATCGCCCCCGCGGGTGAGGTGATGGCACTGGCCCGATCGGTTGCCGAGGAGGTGCTCGCCGCGTCACCGACCTCGGTGCGGGAGTCCCTGCGCGCGATGGAGGAGGCGGCGACCGTGCCCGACGAGTTCGACGCGATCGACACGACCGCGACGGCACTCGACGCTCTGTTGGTCAGCGCGGACACCGTGGAAGGGATCACCGCGTTCGTCACCAAACGCCCGCCGCGGTGGACCGGGCGTTGACAACTCGGCCCGGCACCTCCGGGTGAACCCCGACCGGCGACGATAGGATCAGCCGGTGACGGATCAGCCGGTAGCGGAGCAACCCAGCAGTTGGTCGATACCCCGTGGCACGATCGTGCTGCTCAGCATCGCGGGCCTGATCATCACCATCGGCGGCATGAAGGCCGTCTCCGGACTGGTCGGACCGATCTTCCTGGCGTTGATGCTGACGGTGGCCGTCCAGCCGATCCCGTCGTGGCTGCGCCGCAAGGGGATGCCCAACTGGCTCGCCTTCATCGCCACCTTGCTCGCCGTGTACGGGATCATCCTGGGGCTCTTCGGATCGCTGGTCTTCTCCGTCGCGCGGCTGGCGACGATCCTGCCGCAGTACACCGACCAGTTCCAGCAGTACCTGGACGACTTCCAGAAGTTCCTCACCGATCACGGTGTCAGCCAGGAGAAGGTTCAGTCGACCATCTCCCACATCGATCCGAGCAAGGCCTTCGGCTATGTGACCGAGGTGCTCGAGAGCACGATGTCGGTCGCATCGATGCTCATCCTCGTGCTCACCCTGCTGCTGTTCATGTCGGCCGATGCGCTCTCCTTCGACCGCCGGATCGCGGTACTCGCGGGTGAACGCAGCGACATCGCGGATGCCTTCCGCAGCTTCGCCCAAGGCACCCGCAGCTATCTGTTGGTGTCCACGATCTTCGGCCTGATCGTCGCCGTCTTCGACACCGGGTTCCTGTGGCTGATCGGCATCCCGCTGCCGGTGCTGTGGGGTCTGCTGTCGTTCATCACCAACTACATCCCCAACGTCGGCTTCGTCCTGGGGCTGATACCACCGGCCCTACTCGCACTGCTCGACGGCGGTGTCAGTCAGATGCTGCTCGTCATCGTCGTCTACAGCGTGATCAACGTGATCATCCAGTCGGTCATCCAGCCCAAGTTCGTCGGTGACGCGGTCGGGATCTCGACGACGCTGACCTTCCTCTCGCTGGTGTTCTGGGCGTGGGTGATCGGACCGCTCGGGGCGATCCTCGCCGTCCCGCTCACGTTGATGTCGAAGGCCCTTCTGATCGACATCGACCCCGCCACCCGCTGGGCGGACGTGCTGATCTCGTCCTCCCCGCCCCGCCCCGAACCCGCCGCACCCCCGACCGAGGCCACCCCTACCGCACCAGCCGGCGAGACCGACGATGCGGAGGAAACCGCTCCCGAGAGACCCGACGATTCCGGCGAGGACACCCCGTCCTCCTGAGCGGTCACACGCATCCGCCCGGCGTGCCGGCCCGAGACGCCGAGGTATGAGTACCTTCGACGGAACTGCCGCGGAATCGAACCGAGCAGGCGACAATCTGGGTACCCGACTTCCCAAGGTGCGCCCCTCTGTCGTAGATTTCACACATCACATATATTTGATATGCAGACGCGCGGCAGCGACGGCGCGGCGCAGACAGGGGTGACAATTCGATGGATATGACCTGGTCGGATACCGACATCGCATTCCGTGATGAGGTGCGTGCGTTCCTCGACGCCAACCTCACCCCGGAACTCCGCGCGGCGGGACGGCTCAACACCAGCGTGTACTCCGACCACGAGGCATCGATGGCCTGGCAGGCCATCCTGCACGAGCGCGGCTGGGCCGCGCCGGCGTGGCCCGTCAAATACGGGGGCTGCGACTGGTCGCTCACCCAGCACTACATCTTCAGCCGGGAATCGGTGCTGGCCGGCGCACCCGCGCTGTCGCCGATGGGTATCCGCATGGTGTCGCACGCGATCATGGCGTTCGGCACCGAGGAGCAGAAGAACTTCTTCCTGCCCGGCATCCTCGACGCGAGCGTGTTCTTCTGCCAGGGCTACTCCGAACCCGAATCAGGCTCCGACCTGGCTTCACTCTCGATGGCCGCGGTCAGCGACGGCGACGATTTCGTCGTCACGGGCAGCAAGATCTGGACCACGCACGCCACCGAGGCGAACTGGATCTTCTGCCTCGTGCGCACCTCCAAGATGGAGCGCAAGCAGCAGGGCATCACCTTCCTGCTCATCGACATGACCTCGCCCGGTATCGAAATCCAGCCGCTGGTCATGGCATCCGGTGAGCAGGTGCAGAACCAGGTCTTCTTCGACGGTGTGCGGGTTCCGAAGAAGAACGTCCTCGGCAAGGTCGACGACGGCTGGACCGTGGCCAAGTACCTGCTGGTGTTCGAGCGGGGCGGCGGCGCCGCCGCACCCGCACTGCAGGTGATGACCGAGAACCTGGCCGAGCACGCCAAGACGATCACCGGTCCGTCGGGTGGACCGCTCAGCGAGGAGCCTGCCTTCGTACACAAGCTCGCCGACGCCCGCGTCCGGGCCAAGGTCCTCGAAGTGCTCGAATACCGTGCACTCGCCGCGATGAGTTCCGGTAAGGATCCCGGTCCGGTCGCGTCGATGCTCAAGATCCTCTCCACCGAGCTCAGCCAGCAGATCACCGAGCTGAGCCTGGAGGCCGCCGGACCGCACGGCCGCGTGTTCCAGCCGCACGCCACCAAGCCGGGCGGACCGATCTCCCAGTTCGAGCCCCCGGCCGACGGGTATGTCAGCGGTGAGGACTGGCAGGCCGTCGCACCCCTGCACTACCTCAACGACCGGGCCGGCTCGATCTACGCCGGCAGCAACGAGATTCAGCGCAACATCCTGGCCAAGGCAGCACTGGGACTGGGCTAGAGCGAGCGAGACGGAGAAACACATGGACTTCACACTCACCCCGGAACAGCAGCTGCTCAGCGACGGCCTGACCAAGTTCCTGGACACGAAATACGACCTGAACGCCAGCCGCGACGCGGCCAAGGTCGGCGCCGGCTGGCAGCCCGAGATCTGGCGGTCCTTCGCCGAGGACCTCGGCGTCATCGGGGCCGTCCTGCCCGAGGCCGTGGGCGGCGCCGACGGCGGGCCCGAGGAACTGATGGTGGTGACCGAGGCCCTCGGTCGCGCAGTGGTCATCGAACCCTTCGTCGACACCGTCGTGTTGGGCGCGCGGCTGCTCGCTCGCGCCGACGACAAGCGAGCGCTGGCCGTGGCCGAGGCGATCGCCGAGGGCACCGCGCTGACCGCACTGGCCGCCCTCGAGGACGGTTCGGGCGGCAACCTCAATCACGTCGCGACCCGGGCCGAGCGATCTGACGCAGGCTGGGTCCTCAACGGTGCCAAAGCCGTCGTGACCACCGCTCCCCTCGCCGATCACCTCATCATCAGCGCCCGCACATCGGGAGATGTCGGCGACCGCGACGGGATCTCGCTGTTCCTGGTCGATCTCACCGAAGGTGCTCCCGACGGGCTGCAGATGCACGCGGTGCGCACCGTTGACGACCGGCGTGCAGCCGACATCGTCATCACCGACCTGCACCTCGACGCCGACACCTTGGTCGGTGCCGAGGGCGAGGCGCTGGGACACCTCGAGCTCGCGTGGGATGAGGCGACCGCCGCCGTGGTCTCCGAGGCGGTCGGGGCGATGCGCAAGGTCTTCGACGACACCGTCGAGTACACCAAGCAGCGTCAGCAGTTCGGCCAGCCGATCGGTAACTTCCAGGCATTGCAGCACCGTATGGTCGACATGTCGATGGAACTCGAACAGGCCGTCGCCGCACAGTATCTCGCGATCCTGACGCTGGCCGCCCCGCCGGAGGAGCGGGCCGCCGCGGTGTCCGCCGCGAAGGCGACGATCAGCCGTGCCGCACGGTTCATCGGGCAGAACTCCGTGCAGCTGCACGGCGCGATGGGCATGACCGAGGAACTCGCGATCGGTCACTACTTCCGGCGCCTGACCGTCATCGAGTACGAGTTCGGCTCGGCCGACGCGCATCTGGCACGATTCGCGAAGCTAGCCCAAAGCTAGCCCAGGACTGACCGCACCTGTCTCCTTGAGTTCGACCGATCCCTGGAGAATCCGGGCTTTCGGATGGTCGTCTCTCAACGATGGGCTGCGTGCCGGCCCTCGTGGGCCCGCCGGATGTGACTCCGGCGGGCCCACCGGGCCGCCACCTTCTTTCACACTGTGGAGTTCTCAAAGAACGTGCGTCCGGACAGTTCCCGGGTGGTCTGGGTTGGCCAGGTCGTGCTGCTGGTCAGTGCTTGCTGTGCTGCTCCGTCTTCTCGGTCAGGCCGTGCTGCCGGTCGGGTGTGCTCGGTCGTGCTCGGGGTCGGGCTTCGGGACAGGCCCGCGGGTCAGGCGGCGACGCCGTCCAGGCGCATGGTGCGCCGGTTGTAAGCCGGTATCGGGGTGCGGGCCGGGTCCTGCTCCACCGGCGGCAGCAGCCAGGGATGCCGGTCGGCGCCCATGATGATGTCCCAGCCGGAGGCGTGGATCTGGGCGTGACACGAGGTGCACAACAGGCACCCGTTGTCCAGGTCGGTGGGACCCCCATCAGCCCAATGCCGCACATGATGACACTGCGTATATCCTGCTGCCGCACCGCATTTCACACAACACTGGTCACGGACGATCAACGCCCTGCGTTGATGATGAGTGAACAGGCGCTGCGGGTGTC
>NZ_BAHC01000248.1 GCF_000298195.1 Gordonia rhizosphera NBRC 16068
CCCTAGGAGCCTGCTGAATAATCGGTGGTGGTTTCGGCGTGGGATGAGCGGGTTTCGCCTGGTGAGCTGGGATCCTGAGGGTATGCAGGGTGAGCCGGATCGCCAGGGTGAGTTTCTGGATGTGAACTCGGTAGTCGGTCATTTGCTGGCCGAGGGCAGCGTGTTCGCGTTTCTCGCCGCCCATCGCGAGCAGTTGTTTCCCGCGGAGTTGTTCGCGGACCTGTTTCCAAGTGGGAGGGGCCGCCCGTCGATCCCGCCGGCGACGATGGCCTCGGTGATCGTGTTGCAAACCCTGCACGGCTTGTCGGATCGGGAGGCTGCTGATGCGGTGACCTTCGATCTGCGATGGAAAGCGGCGTGTGGATTTGTGTTGGGCGACAAAGGTTTTCACTCGTCCACGCTGACGTATTGGCGGCGACGCCTGGCGGCCAGTGATCGTCCGCACCGCATTTTCGAGGTGGTGCGTGAGGTCATCACCGCGACCGGGGTGCTCGCGGGCAAGCATCGTCGAGCCCTGGATTCGACGGTCTTCGATGATGCGGTGGCCCGCCAGGACACCGTCACCCAGTTGATCGCCTCGATCCGACGGGTCACCCGCGAGGTCGACGGCGGGGCTGCGGTGGTCATCAATCGGGCCACCCGCCTGGCGGAGTTGACCGGCGCGGGCTACGACCGGCCCGGCAAACCGCGGATCGCCTGGGATGATGAGGCCGCCCAACAGGACCTCATCAGCGCCCTGGTCGAAGATGCTCTGGCCGTGCTCGACGGTCTCGACCTCGAGGCCATCGGCAAGAAGCCGGACAACGAGGTCGAGCAGCAGGCGGTGGCGTTGCTGGCGTTGGTCGCCGGCCAAGATGTGGAACCGGCACCCGGCTCAGATGGCACTGACGGACGCTGGCGCATCGCGAAGAAGACGGCTCCGGATCGGGTGATCTCCACGGTCGATCCCGAGGCGCGTCACGCCCATAAAACCCAGTCCCGACAGCAAGACGGATTCAAAGGGCACATCGTCAATGAACCCGATACCGGGCTGATCACCGAGATTGAGATGACCAAGGCCGCCGGTCCGGACAATTCCGACGGCGCGGTCGGCGCGCGATTGTTGCTGGCCGATCCCACCATCGATGACACCGCCGATACCCTCGAAGCGCTGGGTGATTCAGCCTATGGAACCGGTGACATGCTGGCCACACTGGCACCGACCCGCTGGAGTGCGGTGATCAAACCCTGGCCGCACCAGCCGGCGATCGCCGGTGGTTTCGTTCTCGATGACTTCGCCTTCGATGCCGACGCGAACACGTTGACCTGTCCCAACAATCTGACCCGACCGATCAGCCCGAAAGGGCGGGTCACGTTCGGCGCGGGCTGCCGCGGTTGCCCACTGCGGTCACAGTGCACCACCTCGGTCACCGGTCGCACGATCACTGTCGGTAAGCATCACCAGCTTCAGCGTGAACACCGACATCACTTCACCACCAGCACCATTCAACAGACTTACCGGCAGCATCGCCCAATGGTCGAACGCACGATCGCCTGGCTGACCCGCGGCAACCGGCGCGTGCCCTACCGCGGAATCGAACGCAACAACAACTGGCTGCACCACCGCGCCGCCGGAATCAACCTGCGCCGACTGATCACCCTCGGACTGACCAC
>NZ_BAHC01000247.1 GCF_000298195.1 Gordonia rhizosphera NBRC 16068
AACCAACGGCACCTGGACACTGGCCACAACGTAAGCTGGGCCCGCCGAGGCACAGTCCAGGTGGACAAATCCGCACAGTAGAAACCACAGGTCGACTCGGACCCTTATTCAGCAGGCTCCTAGCCACGCTGGAGCCGTTCGAGGACCAGTGGGAGTACCTCTCCACCTTGGAGCGCCTGACCCCGAAGCAGGTCACGACGCTCGCCTCGGCGCTCCGGGAGCCGACGGTCGGAGCACGCGTCGACCGTGCCCAGCCCGCCCGGTCGACCAAGACCCAACCGAATCCGGCACCGATCGTGCACCTGAGTCTGGACGGCACCGTGAGGATTCCGGGCTCGGAGCTGAGCCCGTCCCTGTGTGCGACCTTGAAACACGCGGCCTCCACCTTCAACCCCGAGTTCTACGACCGCCAGCGTCGCCGCCAATCGACGTGGAACGTCCCGCGCATCATCACCTCCTACGACGAGACGCTCGACGACCACCTTGTCCTACCCCGGGGCTTACGCGACACGGCAGCGCGACTCATCGAGGGAGCCGGCAGCACGGTCGAGGTCGACGACAAGCGAGCCTCAGGAGATCCTTTGGACCTCACGCCGACCTTCGATCTCAGGCCAGAGCAGCAGGAAGCGGTGGAGGCGGTGCTACCGCACGAGTTGGGTGTCTTGGTCGCTCCACCCGGCTCTGGGAAGACCGTCATGGCCTGCGCCGTCATCGCCCAGCGAACCGTTTCCACGCTCGTGCTGGTCGACCGCAAGACGCTCGCCGATCAGTGGCGCCGCGCGATCACGGGCCTCCTCGGCCTCAAACCGGGGCAACTCGGCGGCGGTCGATCCAAGCTCACCGGCGTCGTCGACATCGCCACCCTGCAGACACTCGCTCGACGGCATGATCTCACAGAGAAGCTGGGCAGCTACGGACAAGTCATCGTCGACGAGTGCCACCACGTCCCCGCGGCCGCGTTCGAAACGGCCGTGCGCGCCATCCCTGCGCGCCATGGCTCGGGCTCACCGCCACGCCCTACCGGCGCGACGGCCTGGATGACCTGATCGGATTTCAGCTCGGCCCGGTCCGCCACACCTTTACCCACGCCGACCCCGACACCCTCGAAGGCGCCAGCGCCGACCGGCCGCGGCCCGTGCTCGTTGTCCACGCCACGTCCTTCCAGCTCGAAGACCCAGTCGACCTGTCGGTCCCGGGCGCCATCGCTGGGGTCCACGGCGCGCTCGCCGAGGACGACGCGCGCAACGGGCAGATCCTCACCGACGTGGCAGAGGCGCTCGGGCGCGGCCGGCACTGCCTCGTTCTCGCCCAGCGAACCAGCCACGTCGATTACCTCTCAGCGTCACTGAACGAACGAGGCATGGAACCGGTCGTCCTCAAGGGCGGCATGGGCGCCAGACAGCGCGCGTCCGCCAACGAACTGCTTGTCCCTACCGATGGCGGTCCTCCGCTCCTCGTTGTCGCCACCGGCCATTTCGTCGGCGAGGGGTTCGACTGCCCAGCCCTCGACACCCTGTTCCTCGCCGGCCCAGTCTCGTTCAAGGGACGCCTCGTCCAGTACGCCGGCCGCATCCTCCGCGCCCATCCGGGCAAGCAGACCGCCGAGGTCCACGACTACTACGACATCGATGTGCCGGTGCTGGCGGCCGCGCTCACCAAGCGCGCACCCGGCTACCTCAGCCTCGGATTCCCGGACCCCCGCAAGCTCGCCTGAGCCCTCCGCAAGGTCAGAGCACTCAGTTCGTGTCGGGTCACGGCGACCGGATCAGCTTCGACAGGGTCAGGTCCCGGCGGACTTTCGTTCATCGGCCTGCACGTCGTCGGTGTGCGGCGGCCCTCCCACATCGGTGGGGTCGACCGAATCGGTCCCCTCGTCGAACGCCTGGTCCGGCTCGGGATGGTCGGTGTCGAAGGTCTTCGGCAGCTTGCGGAGCTGGCGGTTCATCGACCGGATCAGCAGTGCGGTCGCCACCAGGAGCACGATGATGATGAGCAGCCCGAGCGGCGACGCCTTGCCGAACTCCGGGCCCTCGGGTTCCTGAGCGGCGAGCACCTGCAGGCCGGTGACCAGCTGCGTCGGGATATCAGCACTCATCGTCCCTCGATTCCGGCGAAGAGGTCGGTCTCGGGGATCGAGGTGTGCACGCGGGTGCGTGCGAGTTCGAACTCCTCGGTCGGCCACAGCCGTTGCTGCCACTCGAGCGGGACCTTGAAGAACACGCCGTTCGGATCGATCTGGGTGGCGTGGGCCCGAAGCGCGTCGTCACGCTGCGGGAAGTACTTGGCGCACTCGATCTGGGTAGTGATCCGGCCCATCAGATCGCCGCGGCTCGGGTCCCAGTTGCTCAGCCATTCGGCGAACGGACTCTCTTCTCCGTTGCGCGCGAACTCGTCGGAGAACAGGACCATGCGGTCACGGATGAAGCCGTGTGTGTAGTAGAGCTTGGACACCGTCCACGGTTCCCCGGCCTCGGGGTGGGCCTGCGGGTCACCCGCGCGCTCGAACGCGGCCACCGAGACCTCGTGGTCGCGGATGTGGTCGGGATGCGGGTATCCGCCGTGCTCGTCGTAGGTGATCATCACGTGCGGCCGGAACTCCCGGACCACTTGGACGAGCGCCTCGATCGGCGCCTCGATGTCGATCGCCGCGAACGAACCCTCCGGCACAGGGGGCCGCGGGTCGCCCTCGGGCAGTCCCGAGTCGACGAACCCGAGCCACATCTGGTTGACACCGAGCGCCGCGGCCGCGGCCGCCATCTCTTCCTTGCGGATCTCGCTCATCCGCTCCTTGACCCCCGGACGGTCCATCGCGGCATTCAGGATGTCGCCGCGTTCACCCCCGGTCAGGGTGACCACGAGGACCTCATGCCCTTCGGCCGCGTATTTGGCGGACGTCGCGGCACCCTTGCTGGACTCGTCATCGGGGTGAGCATGCACCGCCATCAGACGGAGACCGGCATGGGGTCCACCTGTGTGAGATTCGGTCACGCTTCCTCACCTTCGGATCGCTACTCCTCCCATGGTAGGTATTGACGCGTGAACAGTTCAGACGGGGGTTCGGACGTCGTGGGCGACCGGCCGCGCAGCGGACCGCGGGCGACGTATCCGACGGCCCGACCGGCCGACAGCCGCCGACGGTGGTTCGTCGGCCTGTCCGTCCTCGTCGTCGTGGCCGGCGTCGCGATCGCTTGGCTCGGCTACACCAAGTTCGCCGGCTCCGACGTCACCGGCGAGGTCACCGGCTACGAGATCCTGAATCCGTCGACGGTGGCGGTGCAGTTCACCCTCACCCGCAAAGATCCGGCCCAACAGGTCGCCTGCGTGGTGCGTGGGCGTTCGAAGGACGGCGACGAGACCGGCCGGCGCGAGATCCTCATCCCGTCCGGGACCCAGACCCAGACCGGTGTCCGCACCGAGGTCGCCACCTCTAGGCCACCGGTGATCGGTGAGGTCTTCGGATGTACGGCGAACGTGCCGGCCTACCTCACCTCGTCGACGACGTGACGACGACGACCCGCGACCGGGCGGCCTTCGCGACCGTCTCGAGTCCCTACTACGCGTTCCTGGTGGCTGCCTTCGTGGGCGTGATGCTCATCAGCAACATCACCGGCACCAAGGGTGTCGTGCTGTTCGACGACTGGCTGAACGTCTCACTCGGGCCGATCCAGATGCACGGTCTGGTCACCGACGGTGCGTTCTACCTGTTCCCGCTCGCGTACGTGCTGGGCGACGTGATCAGCGAGGTCTACGGCTTCCGGGCGATGCGCCGCGCGATCTTCGCCGGCTTCGCGATCCTGCTGTTGGCCTCGCTGTGTTTCTGGCTGACCATCCTGCTGCCCGACGCCGACTTCTACACCGGGCAGGAGGCCTTCCGCACCGTCGCCGGCGTCGTACCGCAGTTCCTGCTCGCCGGTCTCGCCGGTTATCTGGCCGGCGAGTTCCTGAACTCGTTCGTGCTCGTGAAGATGAAGCAGCGCGAGGGCGAGCGTCGCCTCTGGGTGCGCCTAATCGGTTCGACCGTGGTCGGCGAGTTCGCCGACACGCTCGTTTTCTGCTCGATCGCGGCGTCGGCTCTGGGTATTTCCACGTGGGGTGATTTCGTCAACTACACCGTCGTCGGATTCGTGTGGAAGACGTTGGTGGAGATAGTGATCATGCCGGTCACGTACTGGGCGTGCGGGTGGTTGAAACGCCGCGAACCGAGCTACCAGGAAGCACTCGCACTGACCCGCACCGACGGTGTCGGGGTGCCGTAACGCTCGATGACTGGTAGTCTGTATCGATACACGGCTCCGCAAGGGGTCGTGTTGCTGCATTTAGAGCAGTCCATATGCCCAGGTGAAGACTTCGCCTGGGTGCGCGGACAACACAAAGGAGTAACCGATGACCGACACACAGGTGACATGGCTGACGCAAGAGTCGCATGACCGCCTCAAGGGCGAGCTGGACTCTCTGATCGCCAACCGCCCGGTCATTGCTGCTGAGATCAACGAGCGCCGCGAAGAGGGCGACCTCAAGGAGAACGGCGGCTACCACGCCGCACGCGAAGAGCAGGGCCAGCAGGAAGCGCGGATCCGCCAGTTGCAGGAACTGCTGAACAACGCGAAGGTCGGCGAGGCACCCACACAGTCTGGTGTCGCGCTGCCCGGGTCGGTCGTGACCGTCTACTACGACGGCGACGAGAGCGACAAGGAGACCTTCCTCATCGCGACCCGCGAGGAAAGCGCCAAGGACGCCTCCATCGAGACCTACTCACCGAGCTCCCCGCTCGGTGCTGCGCTCATCGACGCCAAGGTCGGCGAGACCCGCGAATACACCGTGCCCAGCGGCGCGGTGGTCAAGGTGACCCTGGTCAGCGCCGAGCCGTACCACAGCTGATCTGAGCGGCAAGCACACCGAAAACTCCCGCAAACACACAGAGTCTTGTGTGTTTGCGGGAGTTTTGCGTGTTTCTGGGCGGAAACCGGCTCCGTGGCCATCCATGCACAGCGAACGCACAGCCATGGGCCAGATCGTCTTCAACCTGCGGGTTCATCCTCGAAATATGAGAAAGCTCACTCGCACCCAGACCACCGTCCCACTGATCGTCCTCGACGACGATCCCGCAGTCGCAGACCACGCGCGAGCGCTGTTCGCCCAGAACGTCCCGGTCGCCGTCGTCAGCAGCCAGTACTCGACCGTCGTGCCGTTCATGCTCGGCAACAACGGCTATACCGTTGCGCTGGTCGCCGACGTCGACGATCCCGACCAGCTTGCCGAAGCCATCGTGATCGTCGAACGCCGCCTCGGGCGCGTCGGTTCGGTCGTGCGCTACGCAGCCGATCTGCCGGCGGTCACGGCTCGGCGTTCCGCGGTTTCGGCCGCCTGACGCCTCGGTAAACCGACGACCACCCAGGCCACCGCGATCGCGACGCCGACCGCCACCACGTCCAGTAGATAGTGGTTGGCCGTCCCGACGACCACGAAGACCGTCACGATCGGGTAGAGCACCCCGACGACGCGCACCCACGTCCGGCGCGCGTGCAGCACGATCATCAGGCCGCACCAGATGGCCCAGCCCGCGTGCAGCGAGGGCATGGCCGCGAACTGATTCGTGAACGACTCCGGGCCCGGGGAACCCGACTCGGCCCACCAGCCCCACGTCGCGGTCTGCGCCCCGATGTCGACATAGCCGTGATACATCCGCGGCGGAGCCGTCGGTATCAGGTAGAACCCGGCCAGCGCGATGAGCGTGGTCACCGCCAGCACGAGCGACGCCTTCCGGTACCCGATGCCGATTCGGGGGACTCCCTCGGCGTGCCGGTGCCGCGAGTACAACCAGATCGCGACGCCGATCGTCACCCACCAGTGCAGTGTGTTGTAGTAGAGCGCGCTCGCGTCCGCGACGAATGAGTGCTCCTGCACCCACCGATTGATCGATAGCTCGACATCGATGTGCAGGGACCGCTCGATCTCCAGAATCGTCGATCCGTTGCCGAACGAGCGGGCGACGTCCGTACCGCCGAGGTTGCGGACGAAGGTGTAGATCTCGTAGAGGCCGACGACGAGGATCATCTCGACCCACCAACGAGGCTGAGCGAAGAACTCCGTCGCCCGCGCCGGCAGGCCACGCACGACGCGGCCCACCCGGGACGTGGCAGGCAGATTCCGCGTCTCCGGCCGTTGCTGCGAGCTTACGGACATCGACCCCCCTAATGGCCCTCTCAGCGAAGCGGTTGCACAGTTCAACCGAGTATTACCTCGGAGTAGTCCCCGAACAACTCCGCGTTCATCTTGAGTTTGCGCACACTTTGTCACATTCGACGGCGCCACGCCGAAACGAGCACCGTTTCCATGCACCATGCCGGTGCCCATGACAGGCCATGTAAGACCGACGACAGCGCACGCGGGCACGCTCGTCGGCATGACAGAAACCACCGCTGCCGGCCTCGCGATCGATGCGCGCGGGCTGGTGAAACACCTCGGATCCACCCGCGCCGTCAACGGTGTGGACCTGACCGTACCGACCGGATCGGTCTACGGCGTGCTCGGCCCGAACGGGGCCGGGAAGACGACGACGGTGAGCATGCTCGCAACACTCCTGCGCCCGGATTCGGGCCGCGCCACGATCTTCGGTTACGACGTCGTCGAGGACGCGGTCGCCGTACGATCACTGGTCGGTGTGACCGGACAGTACGCGTCGGTCGACGAAGACCTCACCGCGATGCAGAACCTCATCCTGTTCGCGCGGCTGCTCGGCTTCTCACGTCCGGCGGCCCGCTCGCGCGCCGGCGAACTCCTCGAGGAGTTCGCTCTGACCGAAGCGGCCAATCGCCCGCTGAAGGAGTTCTCCGGCGGCATGCGCCGGCGCCTCGACCTCGCCGCAAGCCTGATCGACACGCCTGCGCTGCTGTTCCTCGACGAACCGACGACCGGCCTCGACCCGCGCACCCGCGCCCAGATGTGGCAGACCATCCGCGATCTGGTCGCCCACGGATCCACGGTGCTGCTGACGACGCAATACCTCGACGAGGCCGATCAGCTCGCCGATCGCATCGCGGTCATCGACCACGGAGTGGTGATCGCCGACGGCACCGCCGACGAACTCAAGCACTCGGTCGGGGCCAGCACCCTGCAGCTGGTCCCGGTCGATCAGGCAGATGCCCCGCGGGTCTGCGACATCGTGGAATCCGTGCTGGGTGAGACCGCAAGTCTCAGCCCCGAGGCCGGTCGCGTGGCGGTCGGGCTGTGCAAACCCGACCTCGTACCCGACGTGCTCATCGCGTTGCGCGAGCACCACATCGCCATCGACGAGATCAACGTGCAGAAACCGAGCCTCGACGAGGTGTTCCTGACCATCACCGGAAAACCCGCCGACCCCGACACCAGCACAAACGACGAGGAGGCCGCCTGATGACCGCCACCACCATCGACGACACCGCCACCGGCGTCGCGATCACGACCCGGGCCGCGCGTCCGAGCGCGAAGACCACGATCAGCCTCGCCGAAACGGCCCGGCAGTGCCTGTCCATGGCCTACCGGGGTGTGCTGAAGATCCGGCACAACCCCGAGCAGCTCTTCGACGTCACGATCCAGCCGATCATCTTCACGCTGATGTTCACCTACATCTTCGGTGGGGCGATCAGCGGCAACGTCCAGGACTATCTGCCGGTCATCATCCCGGGCATCCTGGTGCAGACCGTCGTGATGACCTCCATCGTCACCGGCACCCAGCTGCGGGAGGACATGGACAAAGGGGTCTTCGACCGGTTCCGGTCGCTACCGATCGCCCGGATCAGTCCGCTCGCGGGTGCACTGCTCGCCGACGTCATCCGCTACCTCGTCGCCACCGTGCTCACGGTCGTCATGGGAGTGCTGATGGGCTGGCGCCCGGATTTCTGGGGCGTGGTCGCCTCGGCACTGCTGGTGATGGTGTGCAGCTTCGCCGTCTCGTGGATCTTCGCGCTGATGGGATGTCTGATGAGCAAGGCCTCGGCGGTGCAGGGCATCTCGATGCTCATCATGTTCCCGCTGACCTTCATGTCGAACGCCTTCGTGCCGGTCGACACCATGCCCGGGTGGCTACAGGCCTTCGTCAAGGCGAATCCCGTGAGCCATCTGGTCACCGCGGTGCGTGAGCTGACCGCCACCGGCCACGCCGGCATGCACGTGGTCTGGGCCCTGCTCGGGGCGGCGGCCATCACGGCGTTGTTCGCCCCGCTTGCGGTGCGCGCCTATATGCGCAACACGTGACTCATCGACGACCCGCACGGCTCTGCGGCGCCAAGATGGTCCGGATCTCGTCGACCGCTTGGCGCCGCGTCAGCATCCGCACCTCCTCAACCAGCGATTCCCATTCCACAGCCGTCAATCCGGCGATGTCCGGCAAGCGGGAACGGGTGGCGTACAGCGCCGGGAAGTCCTGCCGGGCCCCGACTCGCCCGGCGATGGCGAGCAGGCGCCGACCGTCGCGGCTTCCCGGCTCCCGTTCGCAGAGCAGGTAGCCGACCGCCATCGCCATCGACCCGGCCTGGGCCTGGTCGAACCAGATGACCGGTCCGACGGTCGGATTGACCCCGTCGGCCAGCATCGTCAAGAACTCCGAGGCCCGGTCGAGTTCGCCCGCCCTCGTCAGCCCCACCATCGCGGTACTCACCAGCAGGGCCACGCCGGGGTCCTGGGCCCCCAGCGGGTGGTCTCGTTCGATCAGATGCGCGGCACGCCGATAGATCTCGGCGCTGCGCGCGACATCGCCGTGTGCATACTCGAGTTCGGCGAGGCTGATCATCATTCCGCCGATCACCTCGGGATTGCCCTGAGGGTCCGGATCGGACGGTTCCCAACCGCCGCCGACGATCTCGAGTTCCGTGGCGGCCTCGTCAAGTCGTCCGAGCGCCACCAGCACGGCAGCCAGGTACGACCGGGTCTGGAACTCGTCGTCGCGGGCACCGAGCCGGGCGAGGTTTCCGACCGCCTCGCGGTAGTACTCGAGCGCGGCCCCCCACTGCGCTCGCTGCCCGTAGATGGCACCGATCGCGATGTTGGTCATCGCTCCCATCCACTCGTTGTTCTCGCCCCGTGCGAGAGCATGCAGGGCCAGCCCGTCTGCCAGCGCGCGGTCGAGGTTGCCAAGATTCTCGCGGAAGTTCATGCGGATCGTCAGGCCGGCGGATCTCACCTGATCGTTGGCGGCTCTCGTGGAACGACTGACGAATCGCATGGCGGAACGGGGATTTCGACTCACGGCACAGGCCGACAACAACTCCGTCGGTTCGTCGAACACCCGATCCGGCCGATGCAGCAACCGGGTGTGGTAGCGGGCCCGCGCGACCAGCCGCAGGTCGTGCCGCATCGCGAGATGTGCCATCGATGCGAGCAGGGTGGCCTGCCACCGGCGACGAGTCTCATCGTCGGGATCGCGGGGCGGCCGGGGCAGTACCGGGATGAGCCGCGCACCCCACGCCATCACCTCACCGTGCAATCCGCGACCCATCCAGAACCCGCCGAGCACAGGGAAGACCGAGACGACGGTGCGCACCGCGTCGAGGGACCGCGCGGTGTCGGCGCCGGAGATCGCCTCGACGCATCGCCGCAGCACCCAGACGAGGTTCTCGGCATCCGCGGCGATCCCGGCGAACAACCCTTCGTCGACCGCGACCCCGAAGCGGAATTCGGCTCGTGCGGCGAACTCTCGTGCCCAGCGCCACATCGCCGAGTCGAGGTCGTCGGATTCGGCAGGGTCGGATGACCGCGTGAGCATCTCCTCGCCGAACTCACGGACCATCTCCAGCATGCGGTAGCGGATGTGCCCGTCGGCCTCGATCACCGACAGCAACGACTGGTTGACCAGGGCCGCGAGGGAGTCGTCGAGCCGGACGCCATCGTGTCCTACGACGATTGCGGCCGCATCCGTGGTGACGCCGGCCGGGAATCGGCACAGTCGGCGCATCGCCTGTCGCGCGTCCGGTTCCAGCAGATCCCAGCTCCACTCGATCACGGCGAAGAGGGTGCGATGCCGGTCGGGCGCGGTCCGGTCGGACCCGCGCAACAGCGCGAAGCGTTCGACGAGGCGTGCGGAGATCTGTGCAACGGTCATGGTGCGGATACGAGCCGCCGCGAGTTCGATCGCCAATGGAATGCCGTCGAGATGTACGCAGAGCCCCGCAACCTCCTCCCGCGGCAGGCGGGCATCGGGCCGGACCGCGAGCGCCCGTCGCTCGAACAGTTCGACCGCGGCGCCGTCGAGTCCGACGTCGAGCACGGGTAGCTGGTAGATCTGTTCGGCCGCCAGCATCAGCGGGGACCGACTGGTCGTGACGATCGACAGTTGCGGCTCGACCGTCAGCAGGTCGGTGGCGACGCGGGCACAGCGTTCGACGACCTGCTCGCAGTTGTCGAGGATGAGCACCGCTCGCTGGCCACGTACCGCGTCGACGAGCCGGTCGGCGAGATCCCCGACGGCCAGACGGGGCCGCCCACCGCTGCCGATGTCGGTCTCTCCGACCCCGAGCGCGGCCGCGATGGCGGCCACCACGTCGTCGTCGTTGCGGATCGGCGCGAGCGGCACATAGAAGACGGGCCGCCCGGTGTCGGCCATCGCGTCCCCGACCCGGTGGGCGACCCGCGTCTTGCCGACGCCGCCGGGCCCCTGAACGGTGACGAGGCGATGGCGGTCCAGTAGCCCGACGATCGCCGCGATGTCATCGTCGCGGCCGATCAGATCCGATGCGTCGACCCTGAGTCCGACGGTGCGAGCCCGGGTGGTCTTCGATGACCGACCGGATGCGTCGGGGCTGGTGTCGACCGCCGCGGGGCCGTTCTCGGTGGCGACGAGTTCGGTGGCGACGAGTTGGGCGTGGAGCGCGACCGCCGGTGCCCCCGGGTCGACGCCGAGTTGCTCGGACAGCGTCCGCCGCAATCGCGCGAACGCGGCCAACGCGTCCGCGACCCGGCCCTCACCGGCCAGCGCACGCATCATGTCCACGTGCGCGGATTCGTCGAGAGGATCTGCGCGGCAACGCTTGTCGGCGATCTCCCGCGCCACTCGGTACTCCCCCGCCGCCAACGCCGCAGCAACCTGACATTGATCGATCTGCTCCTGCAAGTGCCCGGCGCGCCGACGCAGTTCCGCATGCAGGTCGTCACCGTCGTCGCCGAGGTCATCGCCGGGTGCCCCCCGCCACCATCGGGTCGCGCGGCCGAGATCGTCGGTATCCGACGAGTCGACGAGGCCCGCGACGATATCGAGGTCGGTGCGGCACCCGACGAGCCGATATCCGTTTCCGACACCTTCGATCCGTGTGTGACCGAGAAGCGGCCGCAGACGGGAGATCTGGGTGTGCAGTGCCGACGCGGGTGACCGCGGCGGACGGTCACCCCACACATCGTCGATGAGTCGATCCGCCGACCGGGCGCGTCCACCGGCGAGGGCCAGCGAGACGAGCAGGCGACGCGCACGGACTCCGGGCACGGACACCAACCCGTCCGGACCCCCACGCTCATCACCGACCGCGACCGGGCCCAACAGGCCGATCACGGTGACGCCGTCGGACACTTCGCCAGGTTAGCGCCACACCACCCACCGGGCGGCACATGACGTGTATGAATGGAATCCATGGCGCGCGACTACCCACTCGACGACATCGACCTGGGCTTCTTCGACACCGCCCCGGTCACCTACCGCATCGACGTGAACCTGCCCGTCTCCCCACAACGGGCGTGGGCAGAGCTGACCCGACAGAACACCCTGAACTGGTGTCGGGCGATCAAGGCCATCGAGTTCACCTCGCCACCGCCCTACGGCGTGGGCACGACGCGCAAGGCCTCGCTGGGACCGGGCTTCGCCGGGCTCTCCGAACACTTCTTCGTCTGGGACGAGGACCCGGAGACCGGCCACTACCGCAACGCCTTCCGTGCGGTGTCGGCGAGCACACCAGGACTGAGACGATTCGGCGAGGTGACCGAGGTCAAGCCCGCCGATGTCGGTTGCCGGATGATCTGGTCGTTCGCGCTCGAACTCGCCAGCTCCGCCAAGGCGGTCGTCGCGTTCTCCGGTCCCACGGCCAACTCGGTGTTCAAGACCATCGAGACCGACACCCTGCGCCACTTCGCGCATCTCACACCGCAGACCTGAGCACGCAGCGCGACATTCGCGTCATTCGCGCAGGAAACCCGCCTCCGACAACGCGCCGCACACCTCGCGCTGATGTTCGGGTCCTCGGGTCTCGACGCTGACGGTCACGGCCACCTCGTCGAGTTCGAGGCCGTTCGCGACCCGGGAGTGGACGACGTCGACGACGTTTGTCCCGAGGTCGCGGAGCAACTCGAGCAGCGCGATGAGACCTCCCGGACGGTCGGACACGGTCGCGCTCACGGTGAGGAATCGTCCGGCCGCGGTGAGCCCATGGGTGCTGACGTGACTCAGCAGCAATGGATCGATGTTGCCCCCGGAGGCGACGACGCACACCCGACCCGACAGGTCCACTGCGCCGCTCATGATCGCGGCGACCCCGGCCACCCCGGCCGGCTCGACGACCAGTTTCGCCCGCTCGAGCATGAGCAGCAGTGCGGTGCTGAGGGATTCCTCGTTCACGGTGACCACGGCGTCCACGAACCGGCTGACGTGCGCGAACGGGATGTCGCCCGGACGTGCGACGGCGATCCCGTCGGCGATGGTATTCATTGCGGTCACCGCGATCGGGTGACCCTGCGCCAGCGACCGCGGCCAGGCGGCGGCTTCGGCGGCCTGCACGCCGACGACGGTGACGTCGGGGCGCCGCGGTTTGACCGCCGCCAGGATTCCGGCCAGCAGTCCGCCCCCGCCCAGCGGCACGACGATCGCGTCGACATCGGGGAGCTGTTCGAGGATCTCGACTCCCACCGTCGCCTGCCCGGCGACGATGTCGAGGTGATCGAACGGATGGATGAGCACCGCGCCGGTCTCCTCGGCGTATCGTCGAGCGGCGACCAGCGCCTCGTCGACAGTAGTGCCTTCGAGGACCACTTCGGCGCCGTAGGCTTTCGTCGCAGCGATCTTCGGCAGCGCGGCGCCGGTCGGCATGTAGACGCGGGCGGTGATGCCCAACTGCGTGGCCGACCACGCGACGCCCTGAGCATGATTGCCGGCGCTGGCCGCCACCACCCCGCGGACGCGTTCCTCGGGGGTCAGCCGAGAGATCCGCAGATACGCGCCCCGCGGTTTGAATGATCCCGTGCGCTGCAGGTTCTCGCACTTGAGCCACACATCGCAGCCGATGCGCTCGGACAAGGTGCGCGAGGCGATCATCGGGGTGCGGCGCATGACGCCGGACAGATCGCCCACCGCGCCGTCGATGTCGGCCTGCGTCAACAGCATGGCCGGGACGCTAACTCAGCGCGTTCTCGAGATCGCCGAGGATGTCACCGATGTCCTCGATGCCGACCGACAGCCGGACCAGGTCGGCGGGCACCTCGAGCAGCGAGCCCGCCGTCGACGCATGGGTCATCGCACCCGGATGCTCGATGAGGGACTCGATGCCGCCGAGCGATTCGGCCAGCGTGAACACCTCGGTGCGCGCACAGAACTCCATCGCGGCGGCCTGGCCACCCTTGACCCGCACCGAGACCATCCCCCCGAACCGGCGCATCTGCTTGCCCGCCACATCGTGGCCGGGGTGCGTCGGCAGACCCGGGTACAACACGGAGTCGATCTTGGGATGCGACGACAGGAACTCGACGACCTGCTCGGCGTTGTCGCAGTGTCGGTCCATGCGGACGGCGAGGGTCTTGATCCCCCGCATGGTGAGGTAGGCGTCGAACGGGCCCGGGACGGCGCCGGCACCGTTCTGCAGGAAGGCCACCGCCGCGTCGAGTTCCTCGTCGTTGGTGACCAGCGCACCGCCGACGACGTCGGAGTGCCCGCCGAGGTATTTGGTCGTGGAGTGCAGCACCACGTCCGCCCCCAGGGTGAGCGGTTGCTGCAGGTAGGGCGAGGCAAAGGTGTTGTCCACCACCAGTTTCGCACCGGCGTCGTGGGCCACCGCGGCGAGCGCCTCGATGTCGCCGACGTTGAGCAGCGGGTTGGTGGGGGTCTCGATCCAGACCAGCTTGGTGGCCGGGGTGATCGCGGCGCGGACGGCGTCGACGTCGGAGACCGGCGCCGCAGAGTAGGTGATCCCCCACTGCGAGAAGACCTTGTCGATGAGGCGGAAGGTGCCGCCGTACGCGTCGTTGGGGATCACCAGGTGATCTCCCGGACGCAGCGTGGCGCGCAGCAACGCATCGGTCGCCGCCATGCCGGAGGCGAATCCTCGTCCGAGGGTCCCCTTTTCGATGGCCGCGACGTTGGCCTCGAGCACCCGACGGGTCGGGTTGCCGGTGCGGGAGTATTCGAATCCGTCGCGCAGGTTACCGACGCCGTCCTGGGCGAAGGTGGAGCTGGCGTAGATCGGGACGTTGACCGCACCGGTACGCGGGTCGGGTTCGTAGCCGGCGTGGATCGCCCGGGTGGAGAACCCTTGCCAACGAGTCGAATCCGCTGCACTGCGCTGTTCGCTCACGAGAGGTGGCTCCTATCCGACGATTGGGTGGGTGCTGACGAACGCCAGCAGATCGTGACGGGTGATGACCCCGATGGGCTTGCCTTCCTCGACGACCATCAGCGCGTCACATTCACTCAGCGCCTTGGTCGCCGCCGAGATCGGTTCACCGGAACCGATGAGCGGGAACGGGTCCCCCATGTGCGCCGACACCGGGTCGGCCAGGCTGGCCCGGCCCTCGAAGACCGCGCTGAGCAGGTCACGTTCGGTGACCGCACCCGCGACCTCACCGGCCATCACCGGGGGCTCGGCCCCGACCACCGGCATCTGCGAGACGCCGTATTCACGGAGGATCTCGATGGCATCGCGAAGTGTCTCCTGCGGATGGGTGTGCACCAGATCGGGCAGCGCACCGTCCTTGCCGCGCAACACATCTCCGACGACGGGTTCGGCGGTGTGGGAGTCGAGCGGGGTGCGCAGGAAGCCGTAGCTGCTCATCCACTCATCGTTGAAGATCTTGGACATGTAGCCGCGGCCACCGTCGGGCAGCAGCACCACGACCAGCGAATCGGGCCCTTCGCGCTCGGCGACCTTCAGTGCCGCCACGACCGCCATGCCGCACGAACCACCGACCAGCAGCCCCTCCTCGCGCGCCAGCCGGCGGGTCATGTCGAAGGAGTCGGCGTCGGAGACCGCGATGATCTCGTCCGGGATCGACGGGTCGTAGGCGGCGGGCCAGAAGTCCTCGCCGACACCCTCCACCAGGTACGGGCGCCCAGAGCCGCCGGAGTAGACCGAGCCCTCGGGGTCGACACCGACCACCTTCACCTTGCCGTCGGAGACCTCCTTGAGGTAGCGGCCGGTGCCGGTGATGGTGCCTCCGGTGCCCACGCCGGCGACGAAGTGCGTGACCTTGCCGTCGGTATCACGCCAGATCTCCGGACCGGTGGTCTCGTAGTGGCTCTGCGGGCCGGCCGGGTTCGAGTACTGATCGGGCTTCCAGGCGCCGTCGATCTCACGGACCAGCCGATCGGAGACGCTGTAGTAGCTGTCGGGATGCTCGGGCGGGACCGCGGTCGGGCAGACCACCACCTCCGCGCCGTACGCCTTCAGGACGTTGCGCTTGTCCTCGGCGACCTTGTCGGGGCACACGAACACGCACTTGTATCCGCGCTGCTGCGCGACCAGGGCCAGACCGACGCCGGTGTTGCCCGAGGTCGGCTCGACGATCGTCCCGCCGGGCTTGAGCGCTCCGGACTTCTCGGCGGCATCGACCATCCGGACCGCGATCCGGTCCTTGCTGCTGCCTCCCGGGTTGAGGTATTCGACCTTGGCCGCGACCAGGCCCGAACCGGGTTTGGTCACCGAGTTGAGCTTGACCAGCGGGGTGTTGCCCACGAGGTCGACGACATGATCTGCGATGCGCATGCGTCCATCGTCGCAGAGGCGTGCAAACGCCTCGAACCCGGACCGAGACTGGAGACTATCCTGGCATCCGTGTCCGAAGACGAGTCGTCGCGTACCCGGGTCACGATGATCAACAATCGCTTGCTGCGTGACGTCGGCGCGACCGTGGCGGCGACCGCCGCGAGCGCGGGCGCCTCCTGGGCAGCCTACAACTATCTGAACAATCAGGCTCACACGGCGCGCACGGTGATCCCGCACCGGACGGACAACGCACCCAACGGGGACGGTGTCTACCACCCCGACGGCACTGGTCCGCACCGATTCAACCGAGAAGACTCCGTCGACCTGTACGTCGTCGTCTTCGGCGATTCGACCGCCGCCGGCCTCGGCGCCGAGACCGCCGACGAGACGCCCGGCGTGCTGCTGGCCCGTCGGGTGGCGGCCGAGACGGGCCGCAGAATCCGCTACGGCAACAAGTCGATCGTGGGTGCGACCTCCAAGGGCCTGGCCGCCCAGATCGACGCGATGCTCATCACCCGCGAACGACCCGACGTCGCGGTCATACTGATCGGCGCCAACGACATCACCGCCCGCAACGGCATCAGCGCGTCGGCGCGCCGTCTCGGCCACGCCGTCCGCCTGCTCGATGACATCGGCGCGCAGGTCGTCGTCGGGACCTGCCCGGACTTCGGGGTGATCACCGCCATCCCGCAACCGCTGCGCACCGTCGTGCGGCGGTGGGGTCTGCGGCTCGCCGCCGCTCAGCGCGGCGCGGTGCGTGCGGCCGGCGGTCGTCCGGTGCCGCTCGCCGACCTGCTCGCCAAGGAGTTCCTCGCCAAACCCGAGCACATGTTCTCGCCGGACCGGTTCCACCCGTCGGCGGCGGGCTACGCGCTGGCCGCCGACCATCTGATCCCGGAAGTCCTCGCCGCGATCGGCGAGTGGGGCCCGGCCCCACTGCCGCAGCCGCCGGAGGTGTCCGAGGCGGTGGAAGGCGACCGCATCGTCAACCGGCTCCGTCGCGTGCTGCGCCTCGACGGGCGGGGCCGGTGGCTTCGGCCCCGATGCCGGAGAACGAGCAGGTGGTCGTCCCGACGGACTGAATACCCGGCACCGTCGTTCCGGGTGGTGCAGTAACGTGATCTGCATGCCTGATGCAGTCATCGTCGCCCACGCCCGCTCCCCCATCGGCCGCGCCGGAAAAGGATCCCTCAAGGACGTCCGCCCGGACGAACTGTCCCGCCAGATGGTCGCTGCGGCGCTGGCGAAGGTTCCGCAGCTCGATCCGACCGACATCGAGGACATCCACTGGGGTATCGGACAGCCCGGCGGTCAGGGCGGCTACAACATCGCCCGCGTCCTCGCCGTGGAACTCGGGTACGACCATCTGCCCGGCGTGACCATCAACCGCTACTGCTCGTCGTCGCTGCAGACCACGCGTATGGCCCTGCACGCCATCAAGGCGGGCGAAGCCGACGTGATCATCTCCGGTGGCGTCGAGAGCGTCTCCAGCATGGGGATCTCTGGCGGCGCCGACGGCCTGCCCAACTCGCAGAACCCGCTGTTCGACGACGCGATGGCCCGTACCGAGAAGGCCGCGGAGGGCGGCGCCCCTGCATGGCAGGATCCCCGCCAGGACGGGCTGATCCCCGACGTCTACATCGCCATGGGCCAGACCGCCGAGAATGTCGCAAGCCTCACCGGGATCTCCCGCGAGGATCAGGACCACTGGGGTGTGCGCAGCCAGAACCGCGCCGAGGAGGCGATCAAGTCCGGCTTCTTCGAGCGTGAGATCGACCCGGTCACGCTGGCCGACGGCACCACGGTGACCACCGACGACGGCCCGCGCGCCGGCACCACCTACGAGAAGGTGTCCCAGCTCAAGCCGGTCTTCCGTCCCGACGGCACGGTCACCGCCGGTAACGCCTGCCCGCTCAACGACGGTGCGGCGGCGCTGGTGATCATGAGCGACACCAAGGCCAAGGAGTTGGGGTTGACGCCGCTGGCACGCGTCGTCGCGACCGCGGCCACCGGGCTGTCCCCCGAGATCATGGGACTCGGCCCCATCGAGGCGATCCGCAAGGTGCTGCGGATCTCGGGCATGTCCTTGTCCGACATCGACCTCGTCGAGATCAACGAGGCGTTCGCCGTACAGGTGCTCGGCTCGGCGAACGAGCTCGGTATCGACCACGACAAGCTGAACGTCTCCGGCGGCGCGATCGCGCTCGGCCACCCCTTCGGCATGACCGGCGCTCGGATCACCACCACCCTGCTGAACAACCTGCAGACCCACGACAAGACCTTCGGCATAGAGTCGATGTGTGTCGGCGGCGGCCAGGGCATGGCGATGGTGCTCGAGCGCCTGAGCTAGCACCGCTGCTCGTTTCTCGCTCCCTCGCTATGTTCTCGCTCCTTCGGCCGAGGGAGCGAGAACGCAACGGGGGAGCGACAAGACAGAACCCCCGCATCACACGAACGATGCGGGGGTTCTCTTGTGGTCGGCTCTGGCCTACTCGGAGTTGAAGTAGCTCAGCAGGCGCAGGATCTCGATGTAGAGCCACACCAGGGTGACGGTGAGCCCGAGGGCCACACCCCATGCGGCGCGTGACGGAGCGCCGGCGCGGATGAGGCGGTCGGCGGCGTCGAAGTCGAGGAGGAAGCTGAACGCGGCCAGCGCGATGCAGACGAGCGAGAAGATGATCGCCAGCGGTCCGCCGTCGCGCAGACCAAAGCCCGCGCCGCCGTTGAACAGGCCGATGAGCAGGTTGCCCAGCATCAGCACGATGACGCCGATCATGCCCGCGAACAGCATGCGGGTGAAACGCGGGGTGACGCGGATGGCGCCGACCTTGTAGACGAGCAGCATGCCGAAGAAGACACCGAAGGTGCCGAGCACGGCCTGCCCGATCAGTGCCCCGGCCGAGGCGTCGCTGACCATCACATCGGCGAACACGAACGAGATCGAACCGACGAAGAGCCCCTCGAACGCCGCATACGCGAGAACGATCGCCGGGTTGTCCTGCTTGCGGCCGAACGAGGCGACCAGGACCAGGACGAGGCCGACGATGGCGCCGACGCCCATCAGCAGACCGGCGATACCCGGGTTGGACTGGGACAAGAAGTAGGCCACGATCGCCGTGGTGGTGAGCACACCCAGCGTCATCGCCGTCTTGGTGACGACATCGTCGATGGTCAGCTGACGGCTGACGGGCGGGGCCTGCTGCGTATACGGATCGGTCTGTTGCCCGAATTGATTCCACATGGCGCCCTGACCGGCGGCGGCCGATCCGGCGCCGAATCCGGCGTAGCCGGTCTGGTTATCGCGGACGACACCGCGCATAACCGGATTGCTGCTTTCTCGCACCTATGTGCTCCTTCTCGCTGTGTAGGTCTGCCGTGACAACCGGTACGGACTGACAACGGTACAAACTGACAACGGGCGCTGGGGCCCTCAGGTTCCGACTTTACCTTCTCTTGACTTTTATGTCGTCCGGTCGCCTCCGGCGTGGTGCGCCGAGCGCTGACCGCGCAGCCATTCGCGCATATCGGCGGGGCTGTGATCGGCACCGGGGAAACCAATGCAAGCCCGCCCGAGACACACCGACCGCAGCAGCATCTCGGCGACGGCGAGGTCGTCGCCCCACGGGAGGTCGGGTTTGGCGAGCATCAGCGAGGCGATCCCGTGCGCGGCGGCCCAGAACTCGAGCACCACCTCGAGGACCTCCGAATCGGCGAACAGCCCGTCGTCGGCGAGTTCGGACACGGTTGCCGAGATCCGTTCGAACGCCGACGCGGCGAGCACCTCGTCGACCTTCGACGGTCCGTCGGGAGCGCACGTCCGGAAGGCGATGCGATAGAGCACCGGCGTGGCCAACGCGAATCGCACGTAGGCCAGGCCGAGTTGCAGGGCCCGTTCCAGCGGGTCGTCGATGCCCGACGACGCCTCGTCGAGGACGCCGTCGAGGTGCTCGAAATACCGCGCGCACACCGCGTCGAGGAGGGCGTCCTTGTCGGCGAAATGCAGATAGATCGAGGGTGGGGTGACCCCGACGCGGCCGGCCACGGCCCGGATCGACATCGCCGCCTCGTCGCCGGTCTCGACCAGCAACGCGCCGGCCGCCGAGATGATCTCCTCGGCCAGCAGCTCACCGGAGCCGCGGGGTGACCGCGACCGCTTCGTCCTGCTCTGCACCGCTCTCCCGATTCGCTTTCTGCGCCGCCGGCCCCTCCGACAATCCGAACCTGTCGTGCAGCCATCGCAGCGGTCCGGGTGCCCACCAGTTCGCACGGCCCGCCAGGCGCATGAAGGCCGGAACCAAGAGCATACGGATGAGTGTGGCGTCCATCAGGACGGCAAGGGTCAGGCCGACCCCGAACATCCGCATGAACGACACCTCGGAGGCGGCGATCCCGGCGAACACGATGCTCATGAGCAGTGCCGCGGCGGTGACCACCCGGCCGGTGCGGGCCAGCCCGATCGCGACCGCATGATCGGATCCGTCCCGGCTGCGGTCCGACGCCAGCCACTCCTCCCGGATTCGTCCGAGGAGGAACACCTCGTAGTCCATCGACAGCCCGAATGCGATGCAGAACATCAGCACCGGGATCGTGGCCGCGAGATACCCCGTCGCCGTGGTCCCGAGACCGCCGAGATGGCCGTCCTGGAAGAACCAGACCATCGCCCCGAAGGTCGCCGACAGGGACAGGATGTTGAGGACGAGCGCCTTGAGCGGCAACACCACGCTGCCGGTGAACAGGAACAGCAGCACGAAGGTCGCGATCGCGATGAGTGCGAGCACCCAGGGCAGGTGAGAGTAGATGGCGCCGACGGTGTCGGCGTTGGTGGCGGCGACACCGGTGAACAGGACGTCGGTGCCGGCGGGGGGTGGCACGGCCCGGAGTGCGTCGAGTTGATTGCGTCCCTCGTCTCGCATCGGTTCGAGCGGCGTGGTGATCGAGACGATCGCGACGTCACCGCGGCGATCGGCAGGATTCCCGGGCGCCACCGCCGTTCCGTCGACGAATGTCCCGGCCGGAGCTGTCGCGGACTCGACGTCGGCGACCTCGGACAGAGCCGCGGTGTATGCGGCCAGCTCCCGGTCGGATGCCTGCCCGGTGATCACCACGGTGACCGCCGAGGACAGATCCTGCGCGAAGTCGTCGCGCATCTCCTGCTGGATGACGCGGGCGCTCGCGGTCTCCGGGAGTACCCGATCGTCGGGGAAGCCGAACCGGATACCCAGGAACGGTGCACCGAGGACGACGAGCACCGCGGTCACGACGATCGCGACCGGCGCCGCATGCCGCAGGACGAACTGCGCGAGGCGATACCACCGGCCCTCCTCGATCGGGCGGTCGGCGGGCTCGGGTCGGCGCAGCAGTCTCCGTACGGGCCGGCGCATGTCGAGGGCGTCGACCCGGTGGTCGAGGACCATCAGCAGCGCCGGGGTCAGCACGAGCGCGGCGATTGCCGCCACGATCACCACACCGACCCCCGCGTAGGCGAAGGAACGCAGGAAGTACATCGGGAAGACGACCAGCGCCGCGAGGGAGAGGGCGACGGTCACCGCGGAGAACGCCACGGTGCGTCCGGCGGTGGCCATCGTCGCCATGATCGCGTCGGGTCGTGGCGCGCCGGCGGCGACCTCCTCCCGGTAGCGGGTCACGATCAGCAGCGTGTAGTCGATGGCGAGCGCCAGCCCCAACGCGGTGGTGAGGTTGAGCGCGAAGATCGAGACGTCGGTGAACTCGGAGATCAACCGGAGCAGCGCGAAGGTCCCGATGATCGCGACAATGCCGATCACCACCGGGAGTGCCGCGGCGACGAGGCCGCCGAACACCACGATCAGCACCAGGAAGCTGATGGGGATGGCGATCGCCTCGGCGACCGCGAGGTCTTTGGCCGCCTGCTCGTTCACCTGGTTGAAGACGAGTGCCAGTCCCCCGACCCGGACCGCGATCCCGTCGCGCTCGCCGCCCAGTTCACGTTCGATCTGGGCGGCGTGGTCGGGCGCCTCCTCCTCGCCACCGTCGAGTGAGGCGATGATCAGCGTCGATGATGCGTCGCTGCTCACCAGGGCCGGCGCGAGTGCCGGGTTCTGCCAGGCCGAGAGGATCGGACGCTGCACGAACTCGAAACGACCCAGCTCGTCGACGAGGCGGGCACCGACCTCCCGCGCAGCCGGATCGGTCGCCATGTTCATCCCGGCCGGGCCGTCGAGCTTCAGCACGACCTGCGAGCCGCTGCGGTCGAAGGTGTCGTTGAGGATCTGGTCGGCCCGGGAGGACTCGGAGTGCGGATCGCTGTAGCCACCCGCGAGCAACTGCTGCGCGGCCCCCGCCCCGTAGAGGCCCGCGAGGACCAGCACCAGTGCCGCGACCCCGAGCACGATCCGCGGAGCACCGATGATTCTGCGCGTCATCATCGCCAACATGAATTCTCCCCCGAAAGTCAGTTGGTTAACACCGATAAGTCAATACCACCAGCCAAAGTTGGTCAACCGTCCCAACCGCTCCGATGATGAGCCCACCGCGCCCGCCGCGACGTCCACGGGATTTCCCCCGAACAACCCCCATCCAACCTTTGGAACGTGTTCTAATTCGTGACGGCCCCACACTCCTCTCGCACGGGAAGTACCGATGCCGGACAGCACCCCAGGCGACCCAAACGAACTCGCCCGCCCCAGCGCGTCACGTCGCGACCCCGACTCGTTGCGGGCCCGTCTCGGCGACTGGCTGACCACCGTCACCGATTCCACACCGACGATCACCCGACTCGAGATCCCGTCGGCGAACGGGATGTCGAGCGAGACCGTCGTTCTCGACGCCGACTGGGATGGCACGTCGCATCCTCTGGTGGCGCGCGTGGCCCCGCTGCCGGAGAGCGACCCGGTCTTCCCCACTTATGACCTCGACCGTCAGTTCCGGATCATCGCGCATGTCGCGGCAACCACGGATGTCGCGCTGCCGAAGCTCTACTGGTCCGAGCCCGACGATGGACCACTCGGTGCGCCGTTCTTCATCATGGAACGTGTCGAGGGTGAGGTCCCGCCTGATGTGATGCCCTACACCTTCGGTTCCTGGGTCAGCGAGGCAACGGCCGACGATCGGGCGGTCCTCGCCGAGACCACCATCGAGACGATCGCGAAGATCCACGCGGCCCCGGTGCCCAAAGAACTCCTCGACCTCCCCGGTCCGGGCGAGAGTCCACTGCACGCCCACGTGCGACGGCTCGGCGAGTTCTATCACTGGGCGCGCGACGGCAGGACCGGATCCCCGCTGATCGATCGTGGATTCTCATGGGTCGACGACCACTTCCCGGCCGAGGGGGACCCGGTGCTGACCTGGGGTGACGCGCGCATCGGCAATGTCATCTACCGCGACTGCCGCCCGGTCGCGGTGCTCGACTGGGAGATGGCCGCCTTCGGCCCGCGTGAACTCGACCTTGCCTGGCTCATCTTCCTGCACAGGTTCTTCGAAGACCTCGCCGAGATGGCCGGGCTGCCGGGTCTGCCGGATTTTCTGCGAGCCGACGACGTCGCCCGGATCTATCGGGAGGCGAGCGGCCACGAGCCGCGCGATCTGGATTTCTACACCGCCTACGCGGCGCTGATCCATGCGGTCGTGATGTATCGCATCCAGTGCCGCGCCATCGACTTCGGCCAGGCGGACGAACCCGACGATCCCGACGACATGATCCTGCACCGCGCGACGCTCGAGGCGATGCTGGACGGCACCTACTGGCAGCAGGTCCGCTGATGCTCTCCCCGATGGACGACTACCCGATCCACCAGGTCGCCGAGGTGATCCGTCATGTGCAGACCTCGGATCGCAACTTCTACGACCGCTACTACTTCAACTGCCACGGCCCCGACGAGAACTCGCCGTGGCTTATCGTCGGCCTCGGTGTGTACCCGAATCTCGGTGTCACCGATTGCTTCGCGGTGATCCGCTACCACGACGAGCACATCGTGGTCCGCGCCTCGCGCGCGCTCGGCGCCGATCGCAGCGACCTGCGGGTGGGCCCGTTCACCATCGAGATCCTCGAGGGATTGCGGCGCCTGCGCGTGGCTCTCGATCCCGGCCACGGCGATCTGGCCTTCGATCTGACCTTCACCGCGACCGGCCCCGCCGCGCTGGAGCCGCGGCACTTCCAGCGACAGATGGAACGGGTCTTCTTCGACACCCAACGCTTCGTCCAGACCGGCGCATGGTCGGGCACCCTGACCGTCGACGGTCGCGATTTCGAGGTCGAACCCGAGGCCTGGCGGGGCAACCGCGACCGGTCCTGGGGCGTCCGTCCGGTCGGTGAGCCCGAACCACCTGGGCGCAAGGCGGCCGCCGACATCTCGGGCACCTTCTTCTGGACCTATTCGGTGATGGACTTCGACAAATACGCGATCGTGGTGATCGTGCAGGAGACCGAGACCGGCGAGCGCGTGATGGATGACGCCCGCCGCGTCTGGCATGACCCGGGCCGGGAGCCCGAATGGCTCGGCCACGTCGCCCACGAGATCACCTTCATCCCGGGGACACGCGAAACCGCCGAGGCCATCCTGCGGTTCACCCGCCCGACCGGGGCGGTGACGACGGTGACGTGCCGGCCCGCGCTCGCCAACTACCTGGCCTTCGGCACCGGCTACGGACTCGAAGCAGACTGGCGGCACGGGATGTGGCAGGGCGACCTCAAGGTCGAGGGGCTGCACCTCAAGGTCTCCGAACTCGATCCGACCATGAAGCTGTTCTGTGTCACAGACCATTTCGCGCATTTTGTCCTGACCGACGGGGACACCGAACATCTCGGTGACGGTCTGTTCGAATTCGCGGCGATCGGTCCGCACCAACAGTACGGTTTCACCGAGTACACCGACCCCGCCTGAAGCACCCCAAGGCATCGTCCCCGACGAGGAGACCCATGTCGAACAGCTCGTTTGCAGGTTTGTCGCGTCGTGAATTCCTGAGCCGGGTCGCCGCCGTCGGCGGCGGTGCGCTCCTGACCTCGTGGGCCGCCCCCATCATCGATCGGGCCTACGCTTCGGCCGACCCCGCGGGCACAGGTTCTCTGACGGACATCGAGCACATCGTGCTGTTCATGCAGGAGAACCGGTCCTTCGACCACTACTTCGGCACCTATTCCGGCGTCCGTGGATTCGGCGAGAAGTCGAAGGTCTGGAAGCAGTACGGGTGGTCCCCCGGTGTCGGCCCGACGCGCAGCGGCTACACGCTGCCGTTCCGGCTCGACACCCGCCACGACGCCAACCTCGACGGCGAGTGCATCAACGACCCCGACCACTCCTGGGGCGGGCTTCACCAGGCGTGGAACGGTGGCCGCAATGACGGCTGGCTACCGATGTCGGTCAAGTCTGTGGGACCCGCGAATGCACCCGCGTTGATGGGCTACTACGAACGGGAGGACATCCCGGTCCACCGGTCATTGGCCGAGGCGTTCACGATCTGCGACAACTACCACTGCTCGGTGCTGGGGCCGACGGACCCCAACCGGCTCTACTGGATGAGCGCGTCGCTCGACCCGGCCGGCACGCATGGCGGACCACTCCTCGAAACGCCCACGCTGATACCGAAGTTCGTCTACACCTGGCGGACCATGCCGGAGAACCTCCGCGACGCGGGGGTGAGTTGGAAGATCTACAACAACAAGGACTTCGGGCCGGTGTCGAGCGTCGCCCTCGACGGCATGATGGGCTGTTTCAAGCAGGCACAGAACCCGAACTCCGAGCTCGCCCGCCGCGGCATCGCCCCGACGTATCCGACCGATTTCGCGGCCGATGTTGCCGCCAACCGGCTGCCGAAGGTGTCGTGGGTGGTCCCGTCGGTCCTCAACTGCGAGCACCCTGCGCTGCCCGCGGCGCTCGGGGCCGTCGGGATCGTCGAGTTGCTCAACATCCTCACGTCGAACCCGCGGGTGTGGGAGAAGACCGCCCTGATCATCAGTTACGACGAGAACGGCGGCTTCTTCGACCACGTCACCCCGCCCACACCGCCACCGGGTACGCCCGGCGAGTACGTGAGCGTGCCGAACATCAACAGCGTGGCGTCATCGGACGGCATCCGTGGGCCGATCGGACTCGGCTACCGCGTGCCGTGTTTCGTGATCTCGCCGTACAGCCGCGGCGGACTGGTCGCGTCGGAGACCTTCGACCACACGTCGCAGCTGCGGTTGATCGAGAAGCGCTTCGATGTCGACGTACCGAACCTCACCGCGTGGCGCCGTGGCGTGGTCGGCGACATGACCTCGACCTTTGACTTCGCGCACCGCCCGAATGCCGCCCGACCGCATTTCGGGGACCCAGTACCCGGCGCCCAGAACGCACTCACCCAGTGCGGTCCGAACATCGCGGCCGGCACGCTCGGCTTCGGGCGACCGTATCCCGTACCGCCGAACCGGATGCCTCAGCAGCAGCCGGGAACGCGGCGTTCTCCGAGCGGATAGTCCGGCGCGGCTGGGCCAGGGCGGCATGGCACGATGGTCGTCGCGCCCCCATAGCCCAATTGGCAGAGGCAGCGGACTTAAAATCCGCCAAGTGTCGGTTCGAGTCCGACTGGGGGCACGAGCGTTGTTGCCGATAGAGGCAGTTCGACGACGCACCTTTCGCGTGGCATCCAGTCGCCGTCCTCGGGCCGACTACTCCTTCTTGAGCTCCAGCACCCGCTTGCGCAGCCCATCGGTAGCCGTCACCATGCCCCCCTTCAGTGCACGCTTGAGCAGAAACCCGGGGATCGGGATCAGCGTGGCGACCGTCAAGTCGAACCGCACCTTCGTCTTGTCACCGTCGGGCGTCAGCGTGTATTTCGCATCCTGAGTCTTGAGCTGTCCCGCCGACACCAACGTCCAACTCGCACCGGTGTCCGTCCAGGAGTATTCGATGACCATGGTGTCGCTTATGCCGACGGTCTTGACGACCATCTTGGTCTGCTTCGGACGGCCGTCGTCGTGGCGGTTGAGGACCTCGCAGCTCTCGTACTGCGGCGACCATTCGGAGGCCGACTCGACGTCGGCGATGACATCGAGGATCTCCTCAGGCGTCGCTTCGATGACCACTTCGCGGGATTCACTGAGTGCCATGACCGAACCTTATCCACTTCCGCTGCCACGATGGCGCGGTCAAGGAAGCATGATTGACCGCTCGATGGGTGCTGGTGGCGACAGCGCCGCGGACGTGGACTGGGAGTTGGGGCATGCAGCGGTGCACGGCCGGTTCGCCACCGTAGATCTCCACTCGGTCGTGGCCGGCAAAAGGGCTAAGTGTCCCAGAGTTTTGCCATCTTTGGTCACCCATCTACAGATTCGGCAGAAACATGACCGTGTTCATTACGATTCTTTTCGTGGAGGGCACCTTCGCCGTTGGGGTTAGCCTCAGGTTAGTGGCGCATATGTCAACAGGCATTGTCAGGCATTTTCCTGCTCCACCTTCTTACCCTCGGACAAAGTCAGATTGCGACTCGACAATCTGGAGTTCACGGAAACCAGGCCAAGCATATTCCGTTACCATTCCGTTTTCAGCTTGAACCCGAGAAAATACCCACGAGAAGGACCAGAAAACGGCTGATGCGCACCTCCAGGGTAGTATGGAACTAATTCACTATTAGGAGAAAAACCCAAGGAGAATTGCATTCTTCGACCGCCTGAGGACCTTGTGTATGAATAGCCAAACCCGATACCGGGTTCAAATAACAAGAGTGGTCCCTTCGTTGTTGATTCGGGCGCTCTGGTCCCCTCGGTATCCGCATCAGACCCGCTCCCAATCGGATCGATACCTGCCCCGAGTGGGTTGAAGACTGGGAGCAACGGCCCTACGAAGTGGCCTTCTATCACCTCTCTTACCTTGTTTTCAATTCTGGACTGCGGCGTCCTTGCATGGGACTTCGTAGTTGATGGGCCAGATTGCGTGTTACCCGAATCACGGAAGAATCCTGCCACTCTTTCGGAGATCCAGCCGACAGCGGACTTGAGGCCGCTCCATGCCTTATCCATTGCGCCACGTATAGTTCCGGTTGCAGTCGATATCCCTTTCCATACACTTTGTATCCCGCTCCACACAGTCTTTCCCACGCCCTTTGACCAGCTCCACGCCCCACTTGCGGTGGCCGATACCCCACTCCAGGCAGATTTTCCAAAGCTCTTTGCCCAGTTCCATACCGACGTTCCGGCCGTCTTCATCCCTGCCCATGCAGACTTTGGCGCATCTCTTATCCAATTCCAAGCCTTGCGTCTAGCCCACTTCCACGTGCTAAGACCATAAGCCGCTCCCGCAACGAAGCCAACCGCCGCACCAGCAATCGCACCGAGTAACGAGCCTCCAAGAAACCACCATGGACCGCCATAGATACCACCAATTACACCGCCCGCCACACCGCCCGCAAACATTCCTGCGTACATTCCTAGCGCACCAAGAATCAACACTCTGAGCGCCTGCAACCCGAAATTTAGTCCACTCATGGCCGTTTCCGTGGCACTGCGTCCTTCCTTGTCAATATATCGGAGTGGATTGTTACTCGAATAGAGATAGGGCGCATCGGGCGTATATTTTGCCATCTCCGGATCACAACTCATCCACCTCCCCATCCATGGCGCATAATATCGTGCATCGTGGTAACTGAAGCCCGTCTCCTCATCCCGCTCCTTGCCCGTATATCGGTACCGCTTCAGACTCACCTCGGCTACGCTGCGCCCAGCCTGGATGGCGGTGGTGCCGTATGGGTGGTACTCCTCGTAGGAGATCAGCGCGCCGTCTTCGGCCAATTCCAAACTGGCGGAGCCAAGATGGTTGCCGATTTGGTAGCGGATGAGCGGCACCGCACCGCCTGCCCGGGGTCCGCTGGAACTCGGGATTTCGGTCTCCACCAGGGCAATCCGCTGCTCATCGTCCATCACATGCAGCGTCTCGCGCTGCAGCGTCACGGCAGCGCCATTGGCGCCGTACGCGCGGTAGACCTCGAATCCGCCAAGGTAGAGGCGCTCCTTCTGAGGCTTCCCGTTCGGCCTCTCTATGACCTTGCGAACCCGCTCGCCGCCGGCGTCGTACACGTACCAGACGGTGCCGCCACCCACCAGATCCACCCGCTGCAACTGGTCTTCGAAGTCCCAGACCATTTCCGGTAGGTGGGGTATAGAGGTCATGTTGCCGTGGGCGTCGTGGGTGTAGGCCTCGATGCGGTTGATGTTGTTGCCCAACTGGGTTCTCGTCAGCTGGTTGCTCTTCGCTCCGGATTCTATGGGGCTGTCTTCCTCATAGTCGTAATGCCGTGTCCAGCTGCCGCCCTCAGCTATGTGGCGGAGATGCTCGAAGTTGCCGACCTCGTCATAGGCGTACCGTTCGGTGTAGTTGCGCAGCGACTGCAGATCGTTCGGGTGGGCGCTCAAGTGCGCCAGTCCCGCTTGGTCGAAATCGCGATAGTTGTCAGGGTTGAACGAGTGCGCCGTCTGGCCAATATGCTCTCGGCCCTCGGCTTCGATCAGTCGATAGAGCGCATCGTAGGTGTAGTCACTGGCCGGATCGACCTGTTGGTTGTTGTAGGTGACAGCCTTGAGAGCGGCATTCTTGATGCGGGTGATGTTGCCCGCTGGGTCATAGGTGTAGCGCAGGTCCTGTAACCGCGTTGCATCATTCAAGATCTGGGAGGCAAAACCATTCAAGCCAGGCGGTCGGGTCGTCTTCAGCTCGCTCAGGCGGAAGGTGAGCGGGTCGTAGGCGTATGTCGTCGTCACGCCGTTGCCGTAGGCGATCTGCGTGCGCTGGCCCTTGGCGTTGTAGTCGAGGTTGGTGACGAAGGGCGTCGCCGCAGCCGTGCCCCGCAGGTTCACCTCGACTGTGTCCAACAGGTTGGCATAGTTGAAGGTCCGCCGGTGGACGCTGCCGTCCGCGGAAGTGAAAGTGTGCGGGCGGTTCAGTGCGTCGTATTCGGTCTTGCTGGTGTAGCTTCCGTCGCCCGCGACGAGGTTCCGCTTCCAGTCCACCCCCAGCTTCGATTCCTCGATCGGCAGGAAGTCGCGGCGGCCCTCCAGCAGGTTGCCCTTGAAATCGTAGGCCGCACTGGTGGCGATCCCGGCGGCGTCCCGCAACTGATAGACCCGGGTGCGATGGTTGGTGGCGGCTCCCTGGCCCTCGCCGTAGATGGTCTGCTCAGCCAGGCGCTCCGCGCCTTTCTCGGTGACGTAGAGGCCGGTTGGCCGACGCAGCTCGTCGTATGTCATCCGGCGCACGAACCCCCGGCTGTCCCAGGCACGAATCGCGTTACCCGCGACATCATTCAGAACCCAATGCTCGCCGGCGTCCATGCCGGCCTCGTGGATGCGGTTGGCGCCCGCGGTCTTTTCATCCTCGTCGGGGCCAGCCATGCAGTGGCTGTAGCGCATGGCGACCCGCCCCTTGGCGTCGACCACGGCACGGTGGTTGCCCTCGATGTCCAATTCCACACGGGTGCAGAGCATCTCTTCCGCCGAATCATCGACGTGTCCCGGGCAGACCACGCGGTTGTGGGCGACGGTGAGGAAGGGACGGCCCAGCGCGTCGAAATGGGCGACGCTGGGGGTGTCGGCGTGGGCGACGGCCTTCTGCGCGGCATCGTGCTCGGGTTCGCCGGGCAGATTGCCGATCCGCTCCTGGTACCAGGTCTGCCAGTTTGGGGGCTGCGCCTTGAAGGACGCGCTTATATAGCCGGCGATATCTGGATCGGTCCGCGGGTCACCGGTCTGTAGGCCGCTGGCGGCGACGGTGTCGTTGACGTCGTAAGTCACCCGCCGCCATGAATCGAACACCACCTTTTCATAGCTGTGGTTGGGGTGCAGGGTGGCGACCACGCGCTCGAGCGGGTCGTAGAACAGCACCGGGCTGACGCCGACTTTGACGCCGAACTCGAAATGATGACGCTTGGCTGCAAGCTGGCTGAAAAAGGGCTCGTACTGGCGTACTGGCCGGCCCTTGTTGTTGTACACGGTCCAACCGCTGACGACCCAGCGCGGGTGCGGCCCCCCGGGGACCAGCGACTCCGGCTCCGCTTGGACCTTCTTCTGGATCTCGCGACCAAAGCCATCGGAATAGGAAAAGCTGATCTGGATCTTGAGCCCGCCAGGAGAGGGCGCATCGCCGACATGGGTCTCCCGCGCCAGGGTGGCGGCGTACGCGGGGAGCCATTTCTCAGGCGCCTGCGGGTGGTCGCGTTGGGTCCTCCAGAAGCGATCGAGGTCGTAGATGATGCGCGTTGTGGCTTTGTTCAACAGGCCCGAGGCGGGCTGACTCGGATCCACCACATCATAGAAACCGTCAATCTGTGCTTGGGTGAGAGCGGCAGCGAAGCCGTCCAGCGAGTCACCCTCCGCGGGCGCCGGAGCTATCTTGCCCATCACCGCGGTACCCGCCACCGAGCCCAGGGCATCGAAGGCTACTTCCGTGCGATTGTGATTGGGGTCGGCGACCAGCGCCGGCTGCAGCACGCGATAGTCGTTGCGCGCCTGCGTCATGTTCGACAGCGCATCGGTCGTCTGTGCCACGAGCAGGTCGTAGGTGTCGTAGGTGACGATCGTTTCGGTGCTGAGCGCAGCGGTGTGGAACGGATCGCGGTAACGCCGGGGCAAGAAGAAATGCTGGCGGGCGTGGGCCAGCTCCTGCGCGGCGCCGCCGGCATCGGTGGCGGAATAGAAGACGCGCCCAGACGGGATCCACCACTGGCCGTCCCCCTCCAGATCGACGTACCCGCCCCGGTCGGCAGACTTCCCGGCGACCGGGTCGATCGGCAGGACTTCGCCCGCATTGGGCAGAAGGTCTTCGGGCGGCGGCGCGCCCGACGGGCGGATTAGGTCGAGCGGCCGGCGGAAGACCTGGGCCAACAACCCAGGCGTGAAGGCCAGCCTGTAGCTCTCCCCCGGCGGGGCCAGCCGCCCGACTGCTCCGGCGGGCAGGAACGCCGTCAGGTCATCGCACCGGTAGAGAGTGCGGGCGCGCTCGATGAGACGGCGCTGTTTGTCGTCGGGCGGTACATCTTCGTAATCCGTCTCGCCCTCACAGATGGCCACCAGCCGGGTGGGGTCGGCCATGTCCGGTTGTACAAAATCCTGTGCCCTGTAGCGGCCCGCCGTGCCTGTCGGAGGGTAGCCGGTCAATTCGTAGGTACGCGTCTCAGCCGGGAGCGGCGTTCGGTAGTCGTCCGGATGCGCGGCCATGTCGTCGATGGGATTGGTGAGGTCAGTCTCGGTGTACGTGACCAACGTCCGTTCTTGCCTGTCCCTGTCCCACTTCTCGGTCAGGGGCGACTGGCGGCGGCCATACCCGACGGACGCTTCTTTCCGCACGTTGCCGTACCGGTCCACCTCCAGCGTCAAGGCATGCTGGATGCGCGGGTCGGATGGCCCGCGCTCGTAGTGGTAGGTGATCGCCTCATTGGGGTGGGTGAAGAAGACCGCGTGGCGGTTGTCGCCACGCGGCTGTACCAAGCAGGCGGCGAAAGATTGCTCGACAACGGTATAGGGCTGACCGAAGGGATAATCGGCGTCCTGCCCGACGCCGTCGAGGGCATACACCTCCTGGCGCAGCATGGAGCCTTTGAGGGCGCGGCAGGCTTCGCGTTCCTCATCGACCGTGAGGCCGTCGGGCAGGACCGTGTCGTCGAGCAGGAGCTCGCGCGCTTGGGGATCGCTCAAGCCCGGCTCGCGGTAATACTCGCCGACGTCGTTCCCGTCAAGCAGGCCGGCGAAGAAGTCGGAGACGTGCTCGCGTCCCAGGTACGGGCCGGTGTGGAACCACGTCCGGGTGAGCACCGGCGGGACGTTGGAGGAGGTGTCGGTGTTGGTACCGGCGGATGCCTGTCCGCCGGCAAGCGCCGCTAGCTCCTCGGTGTCCCATTGCTCGACCAGTCCGAAGCCCCGGAATTCGCGTTCCATCCCGTCGAAGTGGCCGTGATGGTAGGCGTAGCGGGTGACGAACCGGTTGCCGCTGACGCGATCGGCGGTGATGACGCGCTCGATCACGTGCACGGGGAATGGCAGGCGTGTGATCCAGGGGTGCCCGGCAAGCTTGTCTTCGAGGTAGAAGTGGGTGGACGGCACATAGCGGACGTGTGTCTCGGCGCCCAGGTTGTTGACCGTCTTGATCAGGAGGTGCGGCTTCGCAGAGTGATGCCTCGCAAGTTCGGCGGGGTAGGCATCTTCGAGTAGCAGCCGGTTGAGATGTCTGGGATCGCCGGCATCCGGCGCCTTAGCGAGCCGCTCCTTCGTCTCGACTCGAAGGTCGACACCGGCGAAGCGCTGTGCGGTGTGGATGCTGCCGCGGTCCATGATCAGGCTGTTCAGGCTGTCCGCGAGCGCGATTCTGAGCCGCCTCGACTTCGCAACCGTGTGGTCGAGTCCGGCGAGGGCCGCCGACGCTTCTTCGGTGAGCTGCGCGGAGAGCCAGGTGTCGATCGCTCGCGCCGGGTTGGTGAGTCGGTCGGCGAGGGCACGCAGGTCGGTGAAGTCGTCGGCGGAGAAGGCGGGCCACGACCCCATGAGGTCGACATACCGCAACGGTCGCTGCCCAGCGCCGGGCAGCGGCGATGACCACACCAGGCACGCGGTGCCGTTCCCGAGCACATCCGCGGTCGTGACGGAGGTGGTGTTGTCGATGGGCGGGAACTGACGCAGGACACGCGGGTCCGTCAGCCGGTTCCCTGACTGGTTGAGGTAGAGCCGGACTCCGTCACCATGGAGGTAGATGATGTCGGTCGTGCCCGAGCCGTCGATGTCGGCGAGCCGGACACGGCGCTGGTCGAACTGGTCCGGACGGTCGAACCATGGGCTGTTGTCGAGGGTCACCTTCGCGGCGAAGCGTCCGAATCCGTAGCTGGGCCAGAAGCAGACCTCGCCATTGCGGATCCGCACGAGGTCGGTCAGGCCGTCCCCGTTCATGTCGGCGAGGTAGATCGATTGGGTGCGGTCTGCGAAAACCAGCCGGGGCCCCCGCTCTTCGTCGCTGGGCCGGCGGGCGGTCTGCGCCGGGCCGAAGCCGTCCTCGGCGAGCGAGGGGTACCAGGTGAAGACGTCGTCCTGGGTGATCAGAACGTCGGCGTGGCCGTTGCCGTCGAGGTCGACGAGGCGCAGGTTTGGGTCATCCCAGTCGATGCGCGGCAGCTGCGGAAGGGTGCGGAACGGTGCCCAGTCCTGATCCGCGGTGCGCTCGTAGAAGCCGGGAGTCGGCTCCGAGAAGTCGACGAGATCGAGGTTGCCGTCGCCGGCGAGATCGAGCAGCTGCTGCCGGCCACCGTTGAGGGCGGCGAGTGAGGGTTTCGTAGTGACGGTCTGCAGTGAACCGTAGGCGCCGCCGCCGAGGTTGGCCTTGTAGTACCACTCCCCGCTTCGTTCGGTCAGGATGCCCGAGATGCCTTCGCCGTCGAGGTCGACCCATCGATGCGTCGAGCCGTCGACACCGGCAGGGAGGTTCTCGAGCGTCTGGGCGTCGGCTTCGAGGACGTGGTCGCAGATGGTCGTCTTGCTGTACTCGAACTCGAGTGGTGGTAGCGACTTCTTGAGGTGGACGGGGTACGAGACGCCGGAGCGGATCACCGGCACCTGGTCGTCGTCGCGCACGAAGCCCGACTGCGTCACAGATCTGATGAACGACGCGAACCGGGTGCTGCCCTGGTGCGCCAACTCGTCATCGACCGTGAACGGCTGCTGGTCGTCGAGATCTGCGTAGTCGAACTCGGTCGCGCGAACCAGGCCCTCGTACCCGGGCTCACCGGTCGGGAGGTCGGGGATGTGGTGGAAGCTCAGGATTCGTCGACACCGGCGCAACGTCGAAACACCGGCGGCGAATCCTGACCGCTGAGAGGTGGAGACGTCGGGTCGTGTCGACCAACCCCGACTCGCCGAGTCCCACGCCACATCCGGGAGATGCGATGCCACGACGTAGCGATGCTGCTCCGCCTCCGGCTTCGAGGAGTCGAGCGCGACCTCCTCGTAATGGCCTTCGTCGTAGTCGAACACCACCTCGAACATCCACTTGTCGTCCGGCAGCTGGGCGGGATGCCAAGCCTCCCAGGACACAGGATCACGATTGGGCGTGCGGTTCCCGTAGCGGATCCGCTTCACGTACCGGTTCGCGGAGCGCACCCGGTTGCTCTGACTGAGGCAACTGGGGTCGATGTCCTCGTCGTTCTCCGCGGCGTAGTTGTAGACGATGGCATTGCCCTTGTCGTCGTAGCTGGCGCGGATGAGCCAACTGAAGATGCGGGTGGGCGCGGCCGATGTCGGGTTGGCTGGGTCGAAGATCCTTGACTCGTTGTCGGTGCCGTACAGCGTGGTGACGTTGTCCCGGGTGATCGACCGCCAGTGGACCTGTCCCGTTGCGGTGTCGGCCCAGCGCTCGATGCGGGCGAACAGCCCCTCGATGCGAGGCCGGTAGCGCCGCACCCGGTGGCCGTCGATGTCGTCTTCGTGGGCCAGCAGACGTCCCGCCGCGTCGCGGACCCACGAACCGTCGGCATCCCTGGTGAACTCGGAATGGTTGCCGGTCCATTCACCGTTCGGGTCCTGCCGGTACACGGGCACCAAGTCCTCGGCGCCGGACAGCAGAAACACATCGGAGTCCTCGGAATCGCGGTACTGCGGCAGACCGTTGTCGGTCTTGCGAGTGATCGACGGCAGCGAAAGGCTCCAGCCGAACCCGAATGGCCCGTTGCCGGAACCGGAGTCGTAGGAGAGCGACAGCGAAGGGCCGAACCCGGCGCGTCCGGGGCTGGTCGCAATCGGCACGGACATCGAACCTGTTCCCGTAACAGGATTGGCGGCAAACTTCTCGCCCACGCCGCGAATCGCGCCACCACCCTTGGGCAGCGTCGGTGCAGGTGCGGTGATTTGGGGGCCACGCCCGGGTCGGCCGGCGGTCGCCGCTGAGGAGCCGCTGTGGTGGAGACCAATCGTCGGAATCTCGTTACCGGTCATGGTCAACCACATCCAAGGCGCTTGCCGCACGCGCAGCAGGGTTCGGGGTCCATGGCTCAGGCCACCGAGTAGCGGACCACCAGGAACACGGGGTCGGTGGCGTCGCGGGTCAGGACGTTGGTGTCTTCCGGAAGGGCTAGCTCTACCTGTCCTTCGTCATTGAGCGTCGTGGTCGCGGCATCGAGATCCAGTCCGGCAGGCGCAACCGCCGCCAAGTCGTCGGCACCATCCCGCCGGTACAGCTGAAGCCCCTCGAGCGTCAGATCCTCGGATCGCACCAGGTAGGGGAAGTGGTCTTTGCACAAACTGAACCGCAGGTCGTAGTTGCCATTGGCGAAGCGGTGCCATTCGCTGGGGAACTCGTGGCGCAGGCTGAACAGCCGGGCCATGCCGGCCGCGCCAGCGGTTTGCAGCAGCTCGGTGACTGCGTCGGTGGACTCCTGACGAAGCTGGGCGCCGCCGTCGCGGGCCGTGTAGCGCAGGTGCAGCACCACATCGGCGATGCTGTCGTAGTCAAACTGGGCCAGTGGCGGCAGCTCGATCCGCCACGTGCTGACGGCGCCGGCGCCCTCGAATGGCAGGAAGCGATCGTCTCGCAGGTCGACGTTGTGCATGCCGCTGTCATTGTTCGCCTCGCTGGTGACGATCGACTGGATCGTGCCGTAGGAGTCGACGAACCGTCCGTCCTCGCTGCCGGTTCTCCCATACTGGCCGCCATCGGTCAACGTCGGCGATTTCCGGATAGAGCTCTTCAGCAGCGACAGCGTGCAGTTGACGCTGGTGTAGGGCCCGGTCACCGCGGGTACGGTGACCGCGACGTTGCGCACCCGGCGCATGTAATGACCGGGGCCGTCGAGGTCGAAAAACCATTCGGGCAGGCTCACTTCGCACGAACGGGTGACCTTGAGACTCAAGAGTGCCAGCGGGTCGAGCTGGCGTAGCGAGACGTGTTTGGTGAGTTCCAGCTCACGCAGGTTGTGTTCGTGGTAGGCCATCTCCATGCGCTTCACATCCAGGTAGAGCGCTTCGCCGGAGAGCAGCCCCCTGCGGCCGCCGTCCCAATAGTTGAATTTTATTAGTGTCTTGCTGTCGAGTTCAGGTCGCATCAGCTCGCGCTTCATCGTCTGCTCGGCCCGGCGCGCCACGTCGAAGGCAAAACGGTAGTACTCGTAGTAGAGGCGCGAGAGCTCGCCCTGCATCCAGGCGTAGAGTTCGGCGCTCGTGAACTTCTCCCGCAGGAAGAGGTCGACCTCCTGCGACTGTTCGATCTGACGCTGAGTGTTCTCGTACTCGCGCTGGGCGACCTGCTCGGCGATCAGAGAGGAGATGAGCTGTCGTCCGATCTGTCGCAGTTCGAGGGCGGCAGAGTTCGCCTGCAGGATCCAGTCGTCGGCGCGGCGCGTGTGTGCGGCATCAAGCGACTGGAGCCCTGCCTGGTCGCGATCCCAGGCCGCCTTCATTCGCAGAACCTGGGCGGTAATCTCAAGGGCCTTGACTATAGCGGTTCCGACCGGCAGCTTTGTCGTGCCGCCGATGCCCCAATAGTGGAAGTCGAAGTGGATATCTGGCATGTAGACGGCAGCGGTCGCGGCGGCATCGACGAAGGAGGCGGCGAGCCCTAGGTCCCTGGCGGTTTTCAAGTGGCTGATTTCGTCGCTCTCGGCGGTGATGAGCGAAAGGTTTCCCTTGCCTTCGGCGTCGGCTTCGATGGTTGGCGATCCGCCGCCTTCGATGTCGAGTTTCGGGTAAGCGTTGAGCGGTATTTCCTTCTCGTACTGACCGACGAGCTCGGCGTAGGTTTCGTCGAAGTTCTCCTCGGTGAGTTCGCGGCGGTCTGCGGGGAGGGAGTCCGGAACGAGGTTGGGATTCGGTTCCTGGGACATCAGGCGCAGATAGTGTTTGTAGCGTCCCAACACAACCGAACGCGACTTCAGCAGCGACTCCGTCGACTCCTGCGCCTGCTTCCACTGCAGGAATCGAACTTCCTGCTGCAGCTGCTGAATCTTGATTTCGTGGCCCTGGCGCAGCACGGCGAGGCGTTCCGCGTCCTCCTTCTCTATCGATTGGAGCAGGGAGGAGCCGAGGCCCCGGACCTCGGCGGATAGTTCGAGGGCCTTCTGGATCAGCAGTTGGGAGCGTACGGGGCTGACCGGCTGGTTCAATCCAGCGACAATTGCGCCGATATCGATGCCGGCGGCGGCCGCCTTGACCAGCATGCCTGGGTCGAGGGGCGGGTCGAAGAGGGCGAGTGGACGCACCACACCCTCGATGTTCATGCAGTGGCGGATCTTGAACAGCCGGTCGGCTGCGGTATCCCAGTAGGAGAGCAGCCTGTCGTTGTGTGGGATGCAGAAGTACAGCGTCCGCCCGATGCCGAAGAGCGGCGCGGCGGTGTCGGCGCCATCGCTCCCCGTCGGCATGCCGAGGTTGAACGGAAAGAGCCCCTCAAGCTCCACCAGGGCGTCGTGCATTCCCTGGTCGAGGCCCTTCTTCTTGAGCTGGGCGAAGGTCTTGGGCCGCACCCGTCCCTGCAGAGGTACCTTCTCGGGCCGCGTGCCCAGGATATTGGCTGCCAGCACGTAGATCTGCGTCGCCTCGTTGATCGACTCGAGAGTGTCCTGCCGGAATAGCTGGTCGCCCCAGGCAAAGAGGTTGTCGAGGTACTTCATGACCACGCAGTACATGTAGGCAAGGTGCCGGCCCGGGGATCGGGCAACGCGGTGAGGCTGGAACGGATGGTCCAAGATCTTCTCGTAATCGTTCAGGATCTTCGCTTTCAGATCCATCTCATCGACATCGAGCTCAGAAGTGGGCTTGCTGAGCAAGGTCAGCAACTCGTCGACCTGTTTGCCGGCGCCCCCTTTCCGGAAGGCGATGAACCTCCAATAGCGTTCGGGCACATCGACATTCGTGTCGTTGGCGGTGGGATTGAAGATGAAGTGGAACCACCGCTGCGCCTCGGCGAAACGCTGGTTCTTGCTCAAGTGCACAGCGATGGTGAGCGGGACGTGGAAGAACAGCTCCCAGTTGTAGTTGGCATACGGCCCGCCAAGCGTGACGTCGATCTGCTTGTCGTGAAAATCTGTCTTGACGAGCTTGGTGCCGGAAGAGCTTGTGGTGTCGTAGTAGCTCCCGGGCATCCTGCTCGATGGGGTCTTGGTGACGTCGCCGAGCGCTCCGAGAAACTGCGGATCAAGAAGCCCGGACAGCGATTCCTTGTTGAGCTTCTCGATCAACTCCCCAGCGAAGGGGTGGAAGAAGTTCTCGAACGTGTATGTGAACGCCGACTCCTGCTGGGTTACCAGCAGGCTCAGATCCGTTGCGGCCATCTCGTCCTTGAAGGCGTGGAAGCCGACCATGTTTGTTGCCTTGTATGCCATTTCTTTCCTCCTCTAAGGAGTCGTTCGAATCCGGTTTGCTTCGAATCAACTGCCAGAAGGGCCGATTATCTTGTTGCCATAAGTCACGGTTCCGGGCGTGCCGATAGCCGTATTGATATAGGCATCCTCGGTGATGAAGCGTTCGACGGGCGACGGATCGATAACGCCGAATCCCGGTTGGTGAATTGTTGGGTTCAGGAGATCCACCCCTCCCGGCGGAACCACGAGTTCGGGGATCTTGGAGGGAATCGGCTTGGACATTTTGCTGACGATGCCGATACCCTTCCACTGAGGCACCGTGAACAGGGTCGCGTCTGTGGTCACGTGGAAAACGTGACGGTTGTCCTCGTAGAAGAACGGCGAATCCCAGGGTTTTCCGCTCACGGGATGGTGGGGGTCTACCGTGCGGTCTGTAATGCTGTTACTCAGGATGCTATGGGAGCCGAGTTCTTCGGCGTATTCGGGAACAACCTTGCCGTAGTAGGTGATTGTGAGCGATTCCGTGGCCGTATCCATTGACCGGTTCGGAAAGAAGTACGTGGAGCCCCACACTTCGGGATTGGAGAAGGAGTTGTACAGGTCAAAGAACTGGGCATGGGGATAAGATCCGCGCGACACGTAAACGCGAAGTCCGTCGTTTATCCCGCGAAGTTCGTCGTCTATCCGGCGGACCGAGAGCTTCAGTTGAGAGCGATCGAAAGTGCCCCCTTTGGGGCAGGCTTGCGTAACCAGCTCTTGAGGGTCCGAATTGCGTGGCGGCTGCCATGTGCCGTCCAGGAATTCGCTCCAGTTCAAGATGACTTTGACGACGAGCATCGGCGCCTTGTTCGGAAAGGCCTCCGAAGGCTTGACGTCGGCCAGGGTGTTGGCATCGGTCGGCGGCGACGGCGTCTCCTGCTGTATCTCTTCGACGAGCTTCAGCCAGAAGAGAAAGAGGCGGCCCTTCCACACCACCGGCAGCACGGGGTTGTCCTCGATGTCCAGGCTGATCTGCTCCCACGGCGTCCAGGAGCCGTCGTGGCGGCGACAGAAGTACTTGCGATTCGCGCCGGCGGTGCGGCCGATGACGTGCTCGACGTCGTCGGCCGTGCCTACTCCGTTCTCTTCGTAGTGGACACCGCAGATCTCGAGCTTCGCCACCTCTTCGAGCTTTGTCAGGTAGCGCGTGAGCACTTCCGCCGCTCTGTCCTCGGTGATGTCCCCTTGCAGAAGCTCGCTCATTGCCTCCTTGAAGAAGGGCGACTGGTCGTCCCTCAACTCGGGCTCGAGCCAGTTCTCCGGCCAGAGGAAGACTTTGCGGTTGGCCTCCCAGACCCGGTAGCGCTTCATCCACTCCCACTGCTTCGCCTTGATGCTCGCCGGCGAGACCCCGGGCTCCAGGTTCATCAGGCAGCGTTCGATGAACAGTTGCACCGACGAGAGCGCGTGGCGAATACGCGAGGTGAGCATGCACGGGTCCATCTGCACATCCATCAGGAAGTACTCGAAGAGCTTCCCCGGTGTGTCGATGTGTGCGGAGGCCGGATTCGACCGCATGCGGTGCAGTGTGTATGCCACCAGTGCGTCGCGTTGTACCGACCGCATCTCGTCGTTGATGGGCCTGAGCACCTCCAGCCAGGCGCTCTCGTCGTAACGGGCGCGCAGGGAGGCCTGGAAGCTGCGCACCGCGGCGGCGGCAGGCTCGTTGGTCGTTACGTTGGTGAGCGCTGTCGCTGGGGTGCCTATTTTGCTCACGCACCCGTAGGCGTCGTAGACCCGTCGCAGGGTCTCCACATGGGCCAGATCGGAGGCCACTTTGCCGAAGCGTGAGAGAAGGGCGTCGACCGAGTCCTTCTCCCAACGAGTGAGAACGTAGAGCAGGCCGTTCGCATCGGCTGTCGCCGCTGCCGGCTGCCGCAGAACCTCAAGCAATCGCTCGTCGCCGGGAGACACATCTGCCTTCATGCGGCTGAAGTCGAGAAGCCCGGCGAAGGCCTTGAGCAGCGCGGCGGCGGTGGGGTTGTCCGGGCTGCCCGTCACGGACAGGTGGTTCAACCAGCCTTCGCCGCCGACGTGATAGGCGGCGTCGACAGCGAAGTGCGCCACCTCTGCGGCAGTCAGCTTCAGCACCGTTGCCAGCGCGGTGGCCTTCAGGAACCGGACATAAGCTAGGCGCAGGTTCGCGACCAGCGTCTCCGAGTAGAGGTACCGGGCGGGGATGATCTCCCAGCCGCGCCCGGCCGTTTGCCAGCGCACGACGACGGTGTTCTTGACGTTCTCCACCGTGAGAGAAATGGCGTAGAGCGCGCCGGCGCGCAACTCGATGGGCTCGGTGTTCTCCCAGGTGCCGCCGTTCTGCGCTCGCGAAATCTGCTTCTGCTCCCGGTTCAGGGTGAGCGTCACGGCTGCGGTGGTGTCCGTGTCGATGCGGACGTTGTAGAAGCCGTTCTCCGGCACCTCCAGGTAGCCGCTCCAGACGCAGGAGATGGCAGCGGCCGGACTGGTGGCGTTTGGTGGCAGTGTGGTGGTCCCCGAGGGGGCGTATTCCAGGCTGGCCTCGGCGTTGTGAGAGAGGTCGGGATTCCCCGCCGCGGTGACCGCATAGGAGAACTGTGCGGCTAGGCCCGCCGTCTCCATCGCGGTGAATTCGTCGAGGGCGGGCCGGGCCGCATCCCCGGCCGCGTGCAGGGCGGCCGCATCCTCGAGCAGAGCGCTCGCCAGCCCGATATCGGCCTCGGCTGCGACGCTGACCGACTGTAACGCCTGCTGGCGCTTGCGCAGCCGCTTCAGCTCCGGCAGGAAGGCCTCGAGCAGAGTCGTCCTTCTTTTCTCCAGCGGGTCGGCGGAAGCGACGAAGGCATCATAGAGCGGCAGCAGCGCCGGGTAGCGGGCGAAGAACGGCCCCACCACCTTCTGATTCTCGTCGTAGAGGGTACCTACTGCGTCTTTGAACGCCTGGGCCGACCCGGGTACCGCCTTCAGCGCCTCGCGCGTGGTCGTCGTGAGGACACCGCTGTAGGAGAGCCGCTTTCTGAAGTCGTCATAGACGATGCGCCCAGGCGCGGCATCGAGGATGGGCTGTTCCAGTGTGGACTGCTTCTTACCCGCGTGATCAACGTGGCTGTACTCCACCTCGGTGACAAAGGTGTTCTCCAACAGGCCGAAGAAGAGGTCGGTTGTCTCGTTTCCGTAGACCAATGCCATGTGTGCGCGTGCGATGGTGCCGTCCGGATCGTCCACCCGCGCGAATGACTCCTCGATCGCTGCAAGACCGCTGCGCAAAGTACGGGCAAACCCCGTCACCTCCGCCTCGGCCGGCATCGACTTCCCACTCAGGTCCTGGTTCCAGATCAGGTAGAGAGCCTGGACCGGCTTGAGCTTAAGGGCACTCAGACGGCGCACGAAGCCGATGAAGCGCAGGACGGCGGGGGCCACTGGATTGGGACCCTCGAAGGGGTCGTAGCCCGTGAACCTGGTCAGAAGAAGAAACTCCCGCACGCTCAGCTTCAGCTTGCGAGCCAGCCAGCCGCGGCGGAAGACGGCGCTGATGTTGTCGAGGGTCAGCACCGTGTTGGCGTCATAGCCGAGCGCGGCCGTGATCTCGCTGAACTCGCTGGCAGTGAGAGTGAAGGCGCCACGCAGGGTCTCGGTATGGTCGAGCAGCTTCTCGTTCGCGTTGGTGAGGTAGTTACCGTAGCCGTCCTCGGCGAAGGCGTCGTCGATCCGCGAAGGACTGAAGAACATCTGCCGGTAGAGGGATGATTCTCCATGGGTGTCGATCGGGCCGAAGCAGGCGAGCAGCGGGAGCAGGTCCCTCTTGGGCACCAGCTTGAGAATGTTCATCACCCGCATCACCACGCCCAGGGCGGGAAGCAAGGAGAGAAACCCGGCGTCGAGTCGCTCCAGGTTCACCGCATCGTTCGCGTCGTCGGGCGTTCGTGTCACCGGATAGAGAGCGACTATCGCCCTATCGGTCTGTTCGATGGTCCAGCCAAGTTTCTTCCAGAGCCGGATGAAGCGGATCAACCGGATGAACTCGAACGGGCGGGGCCGGTTGACGCGTGTGTCGGGGTTCGAGTAGCGCAGTTCAACCTTGTCGAAGCTGCACACGTCCTCGGGGTCGGTGGGATTTGTCAGCGTGAGGAGGCCCATGATCTGGCCGAAGTTGTCGTCGTTCCTCACCCACGCCTTGATGTCGCCGCCGTACTGGGCGGGATTGAGGCCGGCGGCAACCAAGCTGTCGAATCCGGCTTCGGAGATGGTGCCATCCCTGAGCGCCTTGAGGGTTTCGAAAGAGACTCCCAGCCGCTCCAATCTGGGGATGAGGCGGGAGTTCGGATTGACGAAGCGCGTCATGAGGATCTCCACGAGCTCCTCGTAGGTGACCCCGACTCGGCGGGAGAACGCTTTGGCATACGAGAGACCAAGGCGCCTCTCGTGATCCGTACCGGGATCCGAGATTCCCAACAGGACCTCAGCGTCAGGTCTGGCCGGGTCGAAGCCATAGAGACGCTTCACCGTCAGCATCGCATCGGCGGCGCGACCGGTGCGCCAGCCCTCGGTCAGCAGGCGGTGCTCCGCCCGCGAGAGCCCGAGGGTCTCCATCCAGATATCGCGCCAGCCGTAGTCTGCGGCGCTGGTCCGCTCCAGGCCATCGTCCTTGCGCAGGACCTCCATGACCTCGGGCAGCGGGGTCTCGAAACGGTGGAAGTAGCGGCGCAGGTTCTCCAAGGGTTGGTGGAAGGGCAACGGGGGCGGGAAGTGCTCCCCTGCCAGCGCGGTGTAGGCGTTATCGATGACAAACTGTGGGCTGGCCAGCAGTTCCTCGGCCTTGACGCTGTCGTCGGTGTTGTAGCCCTCGTAACCCGCAAGCGTGAGTCCGCTCGCGATGTAGTACTCCAGCGTCTCGTTGACGAGATCGACGTACGGAAGGGGCGTGTGGGTGTTCTCGCAGGTCAGAGACAGGTGCTGGAGGTCGGGGCGACGATCGAAGAGGACCGTCTGGGGGTTGGTGAACCCGTGTGGCACTTCGCTCGCCGGTCGGTCGATGAATTGCAGCAGGTCGACCAGATAGGCCGCTGGACTGAGGATTGAGCGGCAATGCTCGCAGGTGCAGTAGTCCATCTCGCCGAAGAGGCTCTCCAGCGTGCCGTAGGCGAGCACGTCGGCGGCATTGGCCGGCGGCGAGGGCGTCGGGGCGACGATGGAGGCGGGCGAGTGAACGCCGATGCCTGGCGCATTCCTGGCGGTGAGGAAGGTGAGCGCGACGTTCAGCACCGCCGCATGTACCTGTTTCGCCTTTGAGTGGATTTGCCGCGCGTTCTGCTCGCCACCGACGTCATCCTTGAAAGCCCGGACGAACTCATCCCGCTCATGACGCACCACGGCATGCGCCGAGTCGATCCCCTTTTTGAGCAGGCCGTTCATCGCCTCGTCACCTGGCGAGATCTGGTAGACACGTTGGATGCGGGTGATCTCCTGTATCACCTCGACATCCGCCTGAAGATTGTGGCGCGCCACGTACTGGGCGACGGGCTGCATGCCGATCTCGAACTTGCCTTCATGCTGGGTGAGGAAAGTGTGCACGGCGTCCTTCAGCCTGGCCGAGCCGACCGGCGTCTCGCCGTTCTTCACCATCTGCGCCACGACCGCCGTGGGAAAACTGAGTCGCACCTGGGCGGCAAGCAACTCGGCGTAGCGCTCACGCTTCATGTCGGCGTCCTCGCCACGGATCTCCAGCGGGATCGGGTCGCTCCCGACAACCTCCTTCCACCTCTGGGCGCCATGGAACCCCTGCCCCACCAGCTCCGAACTGTCCCGGAGACCGTTCGCGCCGACAGCGGCATGGAGCTTCCGGATCAGCGGCGCGTTGTTCAGGGTGAGATAGGCAAGTTGCCCGTCCAACTGCAGCCGCCTCGCCGTCGCTTCGCCGACGGCGCCCTCCACAGCTTCCCAGAACTCGGACGGATCGTCCGTGTGGCGGGTGTAAAGGTCGGCGATCTGCCGCTGTTTCCGGGCATCATCGCCCAAGGAGAGCTCCAGGATTTCCTTGAAGGACGATGCTCCGACGTCCGGCGCGGCTTCCATCAAGTGCCGGGAGGCCAACTGCTGAAACTGTTCCAAAGCCGCCGGGAAGCGCGTCTGAAGCCCTGTAGGGATCAGTCCCTGTTCGAGGGCCTGTTTCCAAATCCCCTCGACCGTCTTGGAATCCGTCCGATAGAGCGCCGCGTCGTTGGCGGGAAGCCCAGCACGCAACAACGCATAGAAGAACGCCGGTTCGATGCGGGTGTCGGCGCCCGCAGACGTCGTCCGGGCACTGAACTGGTCGGCGAGCGCTCCCAGCGCGACCGCGCGGGCATCCCAGCCGGTCTTGTTCGCGAGGTAGGTGACATCCTGGCGCTCGTCGGTCTCCTGAAGATCGCGCAAGTCGCCCCTGTAGTGGACGGAGAGCGCGGCGATCAGGGTCTCATGCTCCGACCGCAGACTTCTCGACATCTTCTCGTCCAGAAGGACATTCAAGTCCTTCACTTGGGTGGACACGTCGTAGCGGACGGTGGAGGCGACCAGGAAATGCCCGCCGGAAAAGACGCGCGCCTGCAGGTCCGGCTTCTGCTTGCCGCGGCGCATGAGTTCGCCATCCAAGAACGAGACCTCGTAGTTGCCGCGCACGTCCGTCGTCGCTTCGGCTAGGACAACGTCACCCCCGACAGACTTGTCAACCACGACGACGCGCAGTCCATCCACCGACGCGCTGACGCGACTCACGACGCGACCCTCGACGTGATAAGTCACGGCTGGGCCAATGCCCCCCAGTTCTTCCAGCAGATTGTTCAGAGCGTTTGCCGTCGGTTCGTCCACCTCACCGGTCGGCTGGAGTTGGCGCTCTTGTTGGAAGACTGAGACCAATCCGCGAGTGAACCGGCCATACCGCTTCGCTTCACGTTCGGGCTTCAGCCCCTCGGCGAGTTCACGCCCGGCTGCCTCGTCACCCCGCAGAAGAAGCTGCCGGCCAAGAATAACCGTCAGAGCGTCCTGGAGATCGGCTACCTTCTGTCCGCGCATCTGAAGTTTCACAGGCGACGTCACTCTGTTCATTGCGATTCTCCTTCACGAGCAGCCCGACCACGACCTCGCACCGCCGGCATGAGGACGCCGCCAGGTTGGCGCATATGTCTTTCACCCCGTTTCACTGAGAAGGTGATCAAGCAACACTGGTCAATCGGCAACAGCACCGGCCCCCGTGCAACCGGACAAGGAAGCTGATTGCGGTGGCATCTCGAACCAGCGGGCTCGAGGTCGTTGGGCCTGCGGATGCGCCCGTGACCCCGAGATCACGCCCGGAAACGTGCGTACGATCGGCACGACTGTCCCCTGTGACCGACTACGTGTCGGAGGTCCTTGTCTTCCGCTGACTGCTCGACTCCTGGGCAGTGCCGGTGAGAACCTCATCAATCCATGCGCGTATGGCGCCAACGAGGGTTTCTCTGGTGAACCGTTGTCTTCGCTTCGACAATGGGTCCACGAGTTCACCCGCCACCTTCCCGCCCTCGTCAACAACTACGCGAAGCACCAGGACGAACTGACGCTTCGCTGAAAGCCTGTCCTCGGGTTCACCTTCGGTCACTGGGCCCTCGTTGTCGTGATTACGAAGGCAGTTATAGTCCCGCCTTCTGACAAGGCGATGAGATTGCGGCACCGATGGGTGAAGAGCCAGAAAGCTCGCGATGATGTTTTGGTGAGGTCCGCTCGGGGTGGGAGCCTCGGTTCGCTCCGCCGGGTTCAGACCTGGCCAGGATCCGTGCGAATGAGCCGGAAGAGCCGCTCTGTGGCAGGTTCGGGTGCGACAGCGAACTCGCCGTCGAGGATGATCCGACACAGCTTGTATTGCCGAAGTGCCTGGGCCCTCGCACCAAGACGGACGTATGAGCGCATAACCATCCTGTGTGCGTCCTCGCGACATGGGTCGATCGCGAGCAGTCGGAGCGCAGTTTCAAGCGCCCTGTCATAGGCCGCGACTCCGAAATGCGTGTCCGCGAGCCGGGCCAGAGTTGTCAGGCATGCTGCGCGCAACCGCTCACGCTCCAGCAGTGCGGAAATGTCGGGAGCAGGTGTCAGGTCACCGCGGTAAAGATCGACGGCGCGTTCGTATGACTTGATGGCCGCCCCCGTCGACCCTTCCGAATGCAAGCGGTGTCCTGTCTCGATAGCTGATTCGAACTCAAGCACATCCACCCTTACACCGCCGTCCAGATTGAGGGCGTAGTGGCTTTCGCTATGCACGATTGGCGGTTGTCCCCCGAGCGCATCGGCCAGTTGCATCTTCAGCGAGTGCGTCAACGTGTTCAGGCACTGGATTGCTGGCCCAAGCGAGGTCTCCGGCCAGATACGCTCGACCAACGTTTCGCGATGAATCCCGATGTGCGGGTGCAGGGCCAGACAGCTGAGTAGCTGTTCCGCCTTGCCTCCAGACCGCAGCGACAGAGGACTTCCGGTCTTGAGGACCTGAAACGGACCAAGACGGCGAATGAGGACTCCAGCGCTCACCGTGTGACACCTCGCCGAACACGACCGGGCCGGACGGGTTGCGCGAAAGGGAGCTTCCGACCGTATCCGACATGCCCGGCCACCAAGTGAGCCGTGATAACCACCCAGCCACCTCCCCGGGTTGCATGACTCTGGCATTCCGCGATTGGGCTAAACCGGATTACCCATGCGGCAACTCTATTCTTTGCTCGCTCCCCAGTGCGGTGTAAACGGGTTCTTCGCGATTCGAGTGCATTGACCGTACGTGTAGTGCACCGGTGTGCAAGAGCGATCACCATCGGTGCAGGGTGCGTCCGAAATCGGACCAGTTCCTCGAGGACGCCGGGCAGCGGGCACAGGGAGTTGATGGGCATAACCGCAGGTAGAAGCACCTTCAACACCTTCCACAGAAGTGGACCGAGGTCCGGTGCGGCTGGGCGGGACGGCGTACCGTGAGATTCAGAGGGTTCCTTCTGGTACAGCGTGCACCACGAGAAATGAAGGAGTGACCATGACTCTCACGTCGCCCACGGTATCCACCCGCTTACGGCGGGGCCTATCGGCCGTTCTCGTCGCCGGGGCCGCGGCGGGTATGTCCGTGGCAGGTGTCGGCGCCGCGCGTGCGGCACCGGTCTGCCCGACCAACCTGAACGCGCCTGTCGCGGTGTCCGAGACCGTCGCCGCACTTGGAGAGACCTGCACCCAGGCCCAGTTCGATTCGCTGTTCGGCCGGCTCCCCGCCGGTCCGTTGCCGACGAACGTGGTGATGAACGGCCAAACCCGGCCGGTCGGGGCGCCCAACCCGACGGCCATGGCCGCCGCGGCGGCTGTGTGGTCCGGCAAGCACTTCTACGACGGCTGGCTGAACAACCGGGTTCTGGGCGGCGAGGGAGTCGCGGCGAACGTCCGATACGGATTGTCGGCGATCGACCGGAAGCCGGTCGTGTGGATCGACTACTCGCGCAGCGGCTTGCCGTTCGCTCACGACGAACTGCGCCGCATGCCCAACGGCGTCTACCTCGGCTACGGATTCCTGAACAATGTTCCCCAGGTCGACTTCTGGGTGTGGCGATAGCAGACCGGGCGGATTGGCCCCATACCGTGGTGGGTGCACGCACACCAGTCGATCCCCCGCGACCAGGCGCGCGGACAACTACGGCATCTGGGAAGCTTTGCGCGGACCGTCGCCGGCGGCACGTCCGCGATCCAGCGCAAACATCATCGCTACTTCCTCAGACTGCTATGGTCTGACCTTTGTTCTCGGGGCCCGCCGCCTCGGGGCGGCGAGTTCCCGAAGCGACGATAGGAAGAGCTCGTCCATCCGTGGGCTCAGTGCCGCCAGGTTTGCGGCGCTGGCATGGCTTGCAGAGCCGAAGACACGTTCGAGCGAAGCCGTGTCCGTGGCGGCACCCAGCGAGAGGCACAGACACGCAACGCCATCCGCCCGGAGTTCCTCGAGCGCTCGGTGCGCGTCCGCTTCGGCGTAACGCCCTTCGTACCCGTCGTCGTACGGAAATCCGTCCGAGAGCACCAACAGCAGTTTGTTGGGCGTGCCGGCCTCCTGTTTCAGAATCGTGCCGGCACCACGGATGCCGGCACCGAGGCGGGTGTAACCCGACGGTCGAAGCTGGTTGATCCGCGCACGTCCGATGGCTCCGAAGGGTTGTCCGAAGTTCTTGATCGCCGGCAGATGAACGGCGTGGCGGCCGTGCGACCGGAACGCGTACACGGCGACCCGGTCGCCGAGTTCTTCCAGCGTTGCAGCGAGTGTCGCGGCCGCACGCCGCTGGTGATCGTGAACGGCGAGCCCGTCCGAATCGGTGTCGGTCGCAGAGCCCGAGGCGTCGACCAGGATGAGCACCCCGAGTTCGCGCGCGAGGAGGCGGCGGTCCGTGTACACGTTCTCCGACGGTGAGTGGCCAGAGCGCAGATCAACGGCCAGATCGATGAGCGCCTCGACGTCGAGGTCGTCGCCATCGGGGCTGCGGCGCACGACCCTACGCCCGAGGCCAACTCGAGACAGGCGTCGTCGGAGCACATCATCCTGCTCGATACCGGCGGAGGATACGTCGGCGGGGACCATCAGCGGAAAGTCGATCACCCGGCACCAGTCGGCCCGATACCGGCTGCCGAATACGTCCCACTCGGGATGCAGCGCTCCGCCGACGCCGACGGCCGCACCGGGTCTGTCGCCGTCGGCGAACCGGATATGACTGGGCAGTGGCCGCGCATCCGGCCCCGCTTCCCGCATGCGACGAAGCGAGCGGACCGCCAACTCACCACCCGGGGCGTCGCTGCTCTCAGATCGTCTACCGCCGAACATCTTTCGGAGGAAGTCTGAGATCATCCGGGAATTGACAACGGGATTCTCGAACAGCCTGAGGATCTTGCTGTTCTCAAACAGTTCCTGGGCGTCCTCGTCGTCGTCATCATCCGACTCAGGCAGGTCGATGGGATGGAACTGCAGGCGCAGTTCCTCATCACTCGCGCGTGCACCCGGTCCGGCGGATGATCCCAGCAGCTTCGATGGCTTGATGGCTCCGTACCACTCCGGCGGATCATCCACGTGGGTGCGGCCTCGTGCCATGTCGAGTGACTCGTCCGCGGTGGCCGTGATCGGCGCCGCGTCGGGGCCGATCGAGGCGGCGAGGGGCAGGCGTGCAGCCAGTTCGTCCAACACTCGGTGCCCCTCCAGGGCTACGTAGCGGCGCGCTGCCGGCGGGTGTCCGCGCAAGCTCTTCACCAGTCGCCGGTCGAGACTGCCCGCTCCGATCAATGCCGCCTGCACGATCACCTCGCGCCGCTGCTGCTCGGCAGAGCCTCCCGCCGACACGAACACCACCTGTCCATCGGTGTGCGCGGGAACTCCCGCCGCTGCCACCGCTACATCGATCGACCGGCCGGCGAGGTAGCCGGCGAGCAGCCGAAATCGTTCGGGCGCTACGGGGCCGGATTCGTTCACGGCGAGTCACATGCCCTTCGCGCGATCGCTCACTGGGGCAGCACCGCATCGGCGAGTTCACCGAGCGCGCGTACGACGTCCGGGTCGTCGGACAGGACCCGGACGACCGCTGCCCGCACGGCGCTGCGCAGGCTGAGTCCCTCGGCGACGAGTCCGCCGGCGAGGATCAGCATCCGGGTGGAAGAGACCTCACGCAGCGGTGAGCCGTCCAGGCTGCGGATCGCCCGCCCGAGCGTGACCAGCGTCCCCGCGGTCTCGCCATCGATCCCCGCCTCGTGGGCGACGATTTCCGTTTCGATGTCGGCGGGAGGGAAGTCGAGTTCGATGGCGACGAAGCGTTGGCGGGTCGACTCCTTGATGTTCTTCAGCACGCTCTGGTAGCCCGGGTTGTATGAGATGACAAGCTGGAAGCCGGGTGCGGCGGGCAAAGTCGTGCCAAGCCGGTCGAGCGGAAGTTCACGCCGGTGATCGGCGAGTGGATGGATGACCACGGTGGTGTCCTGGCGTGCCTCGACGATCTCATCGAGGTAGCAGATGGCGCCGTCGCGCACAGCGCGGGTCAGCGGGCCGTCCACCCAGATCGTTTCGCCGCCCCTGAGCAGGAAGCGACCCACCAGGTCAGCCGAGGTCATGTCCTCGTGGCCCGCGACGGTGACCAACTCCTTTCCGAGTTCGTGCGCCATCGCCTCGACGAACCGTGTCTTGCCGCATCCGGTCGGTCCCTTCAACAGCACCGGCAGTCCGCGGCGCGCCGCCGCGCGGAACACCTCCACCTCATCTCCGACGGCACGGTAGAACGGGGCCGCCGCAGAGGGTGTGTCCGCAGCGGGTGAGTCGATGACGGGACGACCGTTGACCGCCATCACTTCGACACCTCGATCGGCACGGTCGTCGGCAGTTGAGCTCCGTCGGGCAACACCAGCTTGCCGTCCGAGTTGATGAATCCGGACCGGTCGGTCGGCATCGGCAGGATGGGGTCCGGGCACGGGACGTCGGTGCCCTCACCGCAGATGCCGCCGATGAAGTACGAACGCTTCATGTGATCCTCGGGCCACGGATCGGCATGCATGGCGAACCACTGGATCGGCACGTTGTAGATCAGGAAGAAGCAGGCGCTCACCGCTCCGAAGATCGCCAGGAATCGGGTGAACTGCTGTCGGGCGAACCCGCCACGGACATGGTCGAGCCCGCGTTCGACGACGGTGCGCCCACGGTCGTCGGTGAAGTAGCGCAGGCAGCACAGTGCGGTCTGCACCCCGCCCCACAGGATTCCCTCATAGACCGGCCACTGGTGATAGGTACCCGCGGCGAAGGAGAGCTCGCGAATCGCGCCCGGGTACGTGTAGAGCCCGAACGGCAACAGGAAGAGGGCCTCCATGACGAAGTCGAAGACAAACGCGATTCCGAACATGGCCGCGATCAGGCGCAGGTTGCTCATGTTCGGCCACCGCGTCTTCATCTTGCGCATGACCCAGCAGCCGAAGATCGTCAGCATCAGAACGCCGGCCGCGTAGCCCGGAGCGTTCGTCAGGATCGGTTCCGAGACCTGCCGGCCGGGAGAGTCCGGGGACAGCCATCCCGGGACGTACGGGGTCCACGCCCCGAGGTTGAACAGCCAGGTGTTGTAGGTGCACCAGGTGTTGAAGTAGTTCAGCATCGGGTCCTGGAAGAACATCAGACCCATCGACACCAGCAGGATGCCGTCGAGCGTGATCCGGCGTTCCCGGAGCCAGGGTCTGATGATGAAGAACCAGATCGTGATCGGCAGGATCACCCACATCAGGATGGCATTCGAGGTCAGGAAGACCTTCATGTACATCGGCGGATCGGTGGGTCCGCTCGGTACCCGCTCGAAGTAGGGGCCGCTGACCCAGCGAATCCACACGTACAGCTGAAGCGCGAGCACCAGGCCCCCGATGATGGCCCAGATCTTGACCCGACTGCTCCGAGGCTGATCTTTCTTGTCTGATTCGATTGTGCCGCTGAGCTTTTCGGTGACAACCCGCTTGGTATTCGAGAGTTCGCTCACTGCCCCTCCTCGACGTGCTCCCCTTGATTGCACGGTCAAGATACCATTCGGTATCTCGGTAACTGATAAGTTTCTGAGAATACGTATGACAGAATTCCGACATGGCGGAGCCTTGGACACCGGAACGGCGCCTCGCGCACACACGCACGCTCCTGCTGGATGCTGCCGAGGACGTATTCGCCGAGAAGGGATTCGCTCCGGCGACTCTCGACGACATCGCCCGCGCCGCCGGCTATACGAAGGGCGCCATCTACAAGCATTTCTCGACGAAGGAAGACTTGTTCCTGGCGGTCAGCGACAGATACTGGCGCGGATACTTCGATGATTTCGCCGAGGCGGTGATGGCAGCGCCGCAGGTCGGGGCTCAGGAGCGAGACGCGATCGCCGAGCGTTGGCTTCGCCTGAGCCGCGACCGCGGCGTCGAGCGCGCTGCGCTGGGGCACGAGTTCACGCTCTATCTTCTACGTAACCCCGACGCCCGAGAGCGGGTCGCCGCAAAGCGATCCGAGGTCGTCGCGGCATTGTCCGATTTCATCGTCGAAGGCGTGACTCGGCTCGGCGCAACGCTCCTCATCTCACCGCAGACATTCGCTCAGATACTCATCGCCACCAGTGATGCCGTCGTCCTCGGCAGCGAACTCGACGATGTCGATCTCTATCGGCCGATGGTCGACATGTACGTGTCGGCCGTCAAGCTGCCCTGACCTCGGCGTCGCCCTTCCTTCCCGATGGGCGGAAGGGTCGCGACGCCACGCCGGCGGGCAGCTGTAGGTAGCCGTGCACGAATGCGATCGCCATGCCGCCCTCACCGACCGACGCCGCAACGCGTTTCACCGAACCCGAGCGGATGTCACCGATGGCGAATATGCCGCGAGCGCTCGTCTCCAGCGCATACGGCCTGCGGTCACCCGTCCACTGTCCGGCACCGAGCACATCGGGCCCGGTCACCACGAACCCATGCTCGTCACGGGCGATGTCCGGGGGCAGCCAATCCGTCGCCGCTTCGGCGCCGATCAGCACGAACAACGCCGTGGCATCACGACGCGAGGTCGACCCGGTCCTTCGGTCGACGACGTCGATCGCCACGAGCAGTTCGTCGCCGTACGCCGCAACAACCTCGGATCGCGTCTCCACACGGATGTTCGCCTTCGTCGCGATCTGCTCGATGAGGTAGTGCGACATGGTGTCTGCCAATGATTCGCCTCGCACCAGCAGCGTCACCGATCGGGCGTGGCCGGAGAAGAAGACGGCGGCCTGGCCGGCGGAGTTACCCGCCCCGATCAGGTACAGGTCGATGCCCTGCACCAGACCGGCGTCGCTGCGGGCCGCTCCGTAGTAGACCCCGGAACCGACGAATCGGTCGATGCCGTCTATGTCGAGGCGGCGCCACTCCACCCCCGTCGCGAGGACGATCGACTTGGTATGGAGGATGTCACCGCCGTCGAGTGTGACGGTCATTCCGATGGGATCGATACCCACGACGCGGCGGGTCACCAGGATCTCGGCACCCAGTCGACTCGCCTGTTGCAGTGCCCGGCTTGCCAATTCGTCGCCGGAGACACCGAACGGGAATCCGGTGTAGTTCTCGATCCGGGTCGACGTACCCGCCTGCCCGCCCGGGGCGAAGGACTCGATCACTGCGGTCTGCAGGCCCTCGGATGCGGCGTTGACCGCCGCTGTCAGACCGGCCGGCCCACCGCCGACGATGACCACGTCATAGTGCGCCCGGCTCGGCTTGACGGTCAGGCCGACCGCCGTGGCAACGGCCCTCATGGTGGGCGCGACGAGCTGGGTGCCGTCGCGCAGCACCACGACCGGATACCTGGTGGCAGCGCCGCCGGTGAGTGCGATGGCTGCGGGATCGTCGGGATCCAGACGATGGTAGGAAATCCGGTTGCGGTGCAGGAATGCGTCGCAGCTGTGAATTCCCTGGTCGAGGCGTGGGCCGATCACGAAGATCGCGGGTTCGAGCGGTTGTGCGGTGGCCGTCGTGAGCATCTCCATCCGCTCCAACGCGGCGGTCCCGACGATCGTGGAGATCTGCGGAGCCATGGCGACGAGCGTGTGGTACACGTCGACCGTCATCTTCAGCACCCGCGACGACTCGACCGCCCGCATGCTGGCGGGCAGCGGGGTACCGAGTGTCATCGGAACCTCACCGCCGACCTCGCCCGGGTGCCGGACGGCGATCACCTGCTCGACGCCGTTCACCAGCTTCGTCAGTTCGGTCTCGCCCTCGACCACGATCGCCAGGAATCGGCCGTCGCCCTCGTGGGCCACGTACTCGCCGGGGACCGCGTGGAGGTCCTCGACGGCTCCGGCGAGATACTCCAGCTCCTTCTCCCCCAGCCCCGACAACAGCGGAAGGGTGGACAATTCGTCGACCGTGAACATGATTCCTCCTGGCCTCGTCGCGATCATGCTCGATCCGTTACGGAGCAATGCTCGACCCGAACGCCACCACGAGGCATGGGGCATCAGCCTCAAAGAACAGCCGTGGAAATCGCCTCCAGGATGAGACCGCGCCAGCGGTCAGTCGGTGTAGCAGTACGAATCGCTCGAGGCATCGCCGCCCTGCAACCGGGTCTGATGCACTCGCAGGCCACGGAAGTCGTCACCGTGGGGGAAGAATCCAGCGTCGGGGACGAGGCCACCGGCGGTGACGTCAGCGTCCATCTTGGCCATCCACGCCCCCACGCCGTCGGGGTAGAACACCTCGTCCCAGGCGGCATACAGCGAGTTGGTCGCATACACCCGCCGCCCGTCGCGGCTGATCTCGACCATCTGCGGCGCACCGGCCAGCGGCAGGTCGGGCGCGGCCGGATGCGGCGTGCGACCGGTGATCCCGCCGAGCCGCACCGATGCCGTCTCGCGCGGATGGAACGGATCGCTGACGTCGAACTGCTTGAGTTCGCCTGTGCCGAAGCAGGATACGTACAGCCATCGGTCGTCGACGGACAGGTCGATGTCGCTGATGAGGGGCGGTACGGCGGCAAAGGGCTGCAGCGCCGGCGGCAGGTCGTCGACGGCCGCAGGTTCGGCGGGGATGGTGATCACCTTGTCGACCGCCCACTGGTCGCCATCGCGATGCCACAACCACACCGACGCCGAGAGATCCTCGACGCTGATCACCACGCCGGCGAAGCCGTACGCCTTGGACGGGTCATGGGCAGGCCGCAACTCGAGCACCATCTGGTGCTGATCGCCGAGGTCCACGCGCTGGGTCAGCTTCCGCTCCGACATGCTCCAGAAATTCAGGTGGTGACCGAATTTGCGGCCGAGCAGGTCCGCGGGATTGAGTCCGTTCTCGATCATCGACGGCGACGCCCACTCCGATGTCATCACCGTGTCGTACCGAAGATGCCACCACACGTCGTAGGCGAAATGCTGCGGTCCCCGATCGACCTCCCATGGCCCGATGACCTCGAACGTGTCGTGGTCGATCAGTGCCACGCCGCCGGGGCCCTCGTCGCCGTTGGGTCCGCCCAACGCCGACATGTAGATGCCACCCGGCCCGCAGTGCACGGTGTGCGGGCGGGAGTATCCGGCCTTGGCGGCCAACTCGTCGGCCTCGATCGTGTGTGCCAGCACCGGGTGTCGGGGGTCGGGTTTGGTGTCGAGTACGTAGGTATTCGACGACCGGATGCCGGGCACGACGAGGTAGCGGCGCTCCATCGCGTCGCCGTGATGGCCGTGCTCGTGATGGCCGTGGTCGTGACACAGCGCGCTCGAGCAGGCGTTCCAGCCGAAATGATGCAGTTCGTTGCCGGCGGTCGGCAGCTCTGTCCAGCCCACGACACCGCCGTATGTCGACGAGTCGGGGTCGCAGTCGACGACGGCGATCGCGTCGCGTTGCTGCCCGGCCGGGTCGTACGCGGCGACGTAGGCGATCTGTTCGGGTGCTGCCGTGATGGCGGCCCCCGGACTGCGGTAAAAAGTGGGATCGGTGTGGGCCATGACGCCTCCTCGATGCATTCATGCGCCGTTGGTGCCAGATGTCCCGTTGTCGATTCTTCGCCTCGGCGGTGAGGAAGTCCATCCCCGTTTCCCGACCGCGGCACTACCGCTGCAGGGTGGCGAGACGGGCGGCAGCGGCTGCTCGCGCCGACTTCCCGCGCACCCCGAGCTTGGCGTAGCAGTTGGACAGGTGCCGTTCCACGGTCCGCACGCTCAGATGCAGGACGGCCGCGATTTCTTCGTTGTCCCTGCCTTGGGCGATGAAGCGGAGGACCTCGATCTCACGATCGGTGAACAGGCCGTCCTGCAGCGGTGGCGGCGCCGGGTGACCGGCGGGTAGGAAGTTGCGCAGTTGCGCGCGGAACTCGCTCCAGGCCGGTTCGTTGTCGAGCAAGATGTGGTTGGCGCTGTCGAGTGGGACGAACGTGGCGCCCGGAATCAGCGACGCGACGTTGCGCCCCTCGTCCATCGAGACCACTGCGTCGTCCCGGGAGTGCAGTACCAGCGTCGGAACGGTGATCGTCCGCGCCATGTCGCTGACGTCCACGGTGTAGCGCACGGCACGGGAGCGGGCCGCGTGCTCTGCCGAACACGATGCTCGCTGCAATTCGTCGAACCAGGCCGTCTGCGTATCCGAGCCACCCGGGATGAACAGGGTCGTGAACACTCGTCGAAACGCCGGGTTCGACTTGCCCCAGCCCAGCCTGGTCAGCGAGAGGAGCATTTCGGCTTCCTCGCGCGCCTCCGGTGTCGGGTCTCGGGTCATCCGGCCACGGCTGTACGTGCCGTAGAGCACGAGGCCGGTCACTCGTTCCGGATGACGAGCCGCATACGCGATCGCCACCGGACCGCCCCCGCTGGCGCCGAACAGGGTGAACTCGTCGGAGCCCGCAGCGTCGACGACAGCCTCGAGATCGTCGACCCAGTTCTCCAGCGTGAGGCTCGGATACTCCCGGTCGGAAAGTCCGCAGCCGCGCTCGTCGTATCGGACGAGGGTGTGCTCCTCACTCAGGAATTCCACCCAGTGGCGCCAGACGGGCGACGTCCGATCCCGCTCGAGGTGGGTCATCCAATGTCCGACCTTGACCACCGCTTCGCCGCGTCCGCTCGTGGCGTACGCAAGCCGCACCCCATCTGGCGCCGTGCAGAACCGCAGTTCCTGCCGCATGTGCACATGCTACGTGCGCGCCGACATGCTCGTCGTCACTGTTTGGGTAGTAGCACCGATGCGGTGGGGGACGCCGAATTCCTATCTTTTGAGTGCACACCCGAAGACGCCATCGCACAAGGCGAACGCAATCGAACACCCCGCACTGCGTCCTTCTTCCGCGACCGACGTCATCACCGATGCACCAATCACCAAGCACGTTTCACCCAGAGATGGAGAACTCACATGACCACGATGCACACCGCCGCGGACAACGGCGTCAATGTCGCAGCACTGCTCGGCGTCCGCGACGCGATGGCCGACACGCCGGAGATCGCCGAATTTCACTGGAAAGCAACGGTTTCCTGGATGGGCGGCACCCACAGCCGCTCGGCCGTGGACACGTTCTACGGCTTCGGCGCGCAACAGCAGCACAAGACGACGTTCACCTACGATGCCGACCATCCCCTGGCGTTCGCCGCGCAGGACAACGGCATCACGCCGGTCGAGTACATCCTGGTCGCGTTGGGCAGCTGCCTGACCGCCGGCATCGCCTCCATCGCCCAGCAACGTCGGATTCAGCTGCGCTCGGTGCAGGCCACCGTCGAGGCCGATCATGATCTGCACGGAATCCTCGGGGCCGACCCGCAGATCCGCAACGGCTTCAGCGGCGTGAGGGTGAACTACACGATCGACGCCGATGCCACCGCGGACGAGATCAAGGCCCTTGTCGCGCAGTCGCAGAAGCGATCCGCCGTCTACGACATCCTGACCAATCCGACCAACGTCACCGTCGACGTGGCGTAGGCCGGCGCAGCGCAGTAGGAGTCCCCCATGCTGAAGACAACCACCGTCGTGGTGGGTGCAGGTCACAGCGGGCTGGCCATGAGTCGCCGCCTCGCCGCCCGTTCCATCGATCACCTCGTTCTGGAACGCGGCGAGGTGGCGCATGCGTGGCGCACGCAGCGGTGGGACTCGCTGCGGCTGCTCACACCGAACTGGATGACCCGGCTGCCGGGGTACGCCTACCGCGGTGACGATCCCCACGGCTACCTCGCCGCAGCCGACGTCGTGACCCTGATCGCGGACTACGCGAAGGATTCCGCGGCACCCGTCCGGGCGAACACCACCGTGACGTCTGTGCGACGCACCGACGGCGGGTACCGGGTGCAGACCGACCAGGACACCTGGCTCGCGCGGTCGGTGGTAGTCGCCGCGGGCGCCTGCACCGTCGCCAAAGTGCCTGCGCTGCAGGCCGGAGTTCCTGACGGGATCACCAACCTCACCCCGGCGGACTACCGCAATCCGGGCGAACTCCCCGAGGGCGGCGTTCTCGTCGTCGGCGCCTCGGCGAGCGGTGTCCAGATCGCCGAGGAGTTACACCGCTCCGGCCGCCCGGTCACCCTCGCCGTCGGCGAGCACGTCCGGATGCCGCGAACCTATCGGGGCAAGGACATCCTGTGGTGGATGGACGCGTCCGGACTCCTCGACGAGCGTTACGACCGGATTCCCGACCTCGCCCGGGCTCGTCGCCTGCCGTCGATGCAACTGGTCGGCTCCGACGACCGTCGCACCGTCGACCTGAATTCCCTGTCCAGGATCGGGGTGCAGTTGGTCGGGCGGTTGACGGGCATCCGAGATGGGGTCGCCCAGTTCTCCGGTTCGCTGCCCAACATGTTCGCGTTGGCGGACCTGAAGTTGGGACGGCTGCTCGACACGATCGACGCGTGGGCGATCACTGGTCTGGACGTCGACGATCCGCCAGAACGGTTCTCTCCCACTGAGATTTCCGGACCCGCCCCGCTGTCTCTCGATCTGACCTCAGGCGCCATCGCAACGATCGTGTGGGCCACCGGGTTTCGTCCGGACCTGTCGTGGCTCGACGTCCCGGTCTTCGACCGGAAGGGCGATGTCCGTCACGACGGCGGAGTGACCGCGAGCCCCGGCCTGTACGTCATGGGCATGCCGTTCCTGCGGCGTCGCAAGTCGACCTTCATCGACGGTGCCGCTGCAGACTCCGCATACCTCAGCGGCCACCTCACCAGCTACCTCGATGCCACATAAGGAGTTTCCGATGAACCACCATTACGACGCGATCGTCGTCGGCGGCCGGTGTGCAGGCGCGGCGACCGCGATGCTGCTCGCCCGCGGCGGCATGCGCGTGCTCGTCATCGACGCGTCCCGCCCCGGCACCGACACGCTGTCCACGCATGCGCTCATGCGTGGCGGAGTACTACAGCTGCACCGCTGGGGACTGCTCGACGACGTCGTAGCCGCCGGCACCCCGGCCATCCGCTCGACCGAGTTCGTCTATGGCGACGAGATCGAGACGGTCGACATCCGCCCCGGCGGTGGGATCTCCGCACTCCGCGCCCCGCGCCGGACCGTCCTGGACCCCCTGCTTCTCGAAGCCGCCCGCGCCGCAGGTGCCGAGGTGCGCACCCCGGCCCGCGTCATGCGTGTGCTGACCGAGGGCGGCAGGGTGTACGGGGTCGAGGGAATCGAGCGCGGAACCGGCACCAGGTTCCGTGCCGCGGCGCCACTGGTCATCGGCGCCGACGGCCGGAACTCGACGATCGCGCACGCTGTGGACGCCCCCTTCCGACGCCGAGGAGTCGAGTCCGGTGCGGTCGTCTACGGCTACTTTCCCGGGCTCCCGCGGGATCGCTACCACTGGGCATACCGCCCGGGATTCGCCGGCGGCGTGATACCCACCGGCGACGGGTTGGCGTGTGTGTGGGCGGGCACCGCAAGCACCCGGTTCGCCAGGGAACGACGCACGAGCCTCGACGCCACCTTCCGTTGGCTGCTCGCAGAGGCAGACCCGAGACTTGCGCGCGCCATCAGTGCCACGTCGCCCGTCGGCACGCTCCGAGCCGACCCCGGCCGGCCGGGCTGGGTCCGCGCCTCGACGGGCCCCGGCTGGGCGCTGGTCGGCGACGCCGCCTATCTCAAGGACCCCATCACCGCCCATGGCATCACCGATGCGCTGCGCGACGCGGAGTTGCTCGCCGACGCGGTTCTCGACACACCTGTTGGCCGACGTGCCCGAAGCGATGCCCTGACGGACTACGAACGCATCCGCGATCGACTCGCTACGCCCTTGTTCGACGTCACCGAGCGCATCGCGAGCTACGCCTGGGATCTCGATGTATTGCGCGGACATCTCCGAGACCTGAGCCAGGCCATGCGGCCGGAAATCGACGCGCTCCTCGCAATCGACCAAACACCCGCCGCGTGAATGGGATTCGACAATCATCCGCTCTGGCGCCAACGAGCAGCGCGTGCTCGCAGTCCGATCCGCCCGACAAACACGGCATCCCGGACCGGTCGCATTCGACATCAACTGCCCGAATCCGGCCGCGCAGCTCACGACCCGTGGAGTAACATCGACGTATACCCCGCCGGGTATACGTCGATATCTGCCGCACCACTGCCGCCGAGGAAAGGGAATGACGATGAAGACAAACGAATCGGCCCTCGATCGGGCGCTCCGAGCCGGGGTCGGCGTCCTCGCGCTGATCCTCGGGATCGTCGTCGGGGCAGGCAGCGTCCCGGGCATCATCCTGCTGGTGGTGGCCGCGATCCTGCTGGTGACCGCTGCCGTGGGCTTCTGCCCGATCTACCGCATCCTGGGGATGGCCACGAACCGCACCACACCCTGAACGCTTCCATCCCCTCAATGGTCTGCTCCCGCCTTGATCGCGTCCCGCCCTCGGGTGGGCACGATCAGCTACCCACCGGTCGATGTGCGCGGTCTCGGCCCGCGGGCACGAAGCCGGGGCATAGGCTCGCGACGTGACCGATCCACGACCCGTCCCCCGATCACCCGACGAACTGGCGGCGGCACTGGAATCCACCGGCTATCTCGCCGACGACGGCTTGGCCATGGCCGCGTTCCTTGCATTGCGGATGGGCCGGCCGCTGTTTTGCGAGGGCGAGCCCGGCACCGGCAAGACCTCGCTCGCGGTCGGGCTGTCGCAGGCTCTGCAGTTGCCGCTGATCCGGCTGCAATGTCATGAGGGAATCGACGCCTCGCAGGCGCTCTACGACTGGGACTTCCCTCGCCAACTGCTGCACCTGCGGACGCTCGAGGCGGCCAGTGGCGGCGCCCTCGATGCGGATGAGGCCGAGAGCTCCCTCTATACCGAGCGGTTTCTGCTCGCGCGACCGCTGCTACGCGCGCTGACCGAGGCGCCGTGTGTGCTCCTCGTCGACGAGATCGACCGCGCCGACGACGAGTTCGAGGCGTTCCTGCTGCAGTTGCTCGACGAGAACGCGGTCACGATCCCCGAACTCGGGCGCGTGCAGGCGGAGACTCCACCGCTGGTGATCCTCACCTCCAACCGCACCCGCGAGGTGCACGACGCGCTCAAGCGCCGCTGCCTGTACCACTGGCTCGAGCACCCGAGTCTCGCCCGCGAGATAGCCATCCTGCATCGCCGCGTACCGGGCGTCGGTGACGAACTCGCCGAGCAGGTCGCGCATGCGATCCATGCGTTGCGCAGGATGGAGCTGCTCAAGCCGCCGGGAGTCGCCGAGACCCTGGATTGGGCTCGCGCGCTGCGTGAACTCGATCGCGACGTCCTCGACGCCGAGATCGCCGCGGCAACCTTGGGCGCGGTGCTGAAATACCGCGAGGACCTCGACCGCGTTGTACGCGGCGGGCTGGACCGCCTGCTCGGCGCCGGGAGCGGAGCGAGCGGGCCGAATACAACAGGCGCCGGGAGCGGAGCGAGCGGGCCGAATACAACAGGCGCCGGGAGCGGAGCGAGCGGGCCGAATACAACAGGCGCCGGGAGCGGAGCGAGCGGGCCGAACGAAACCGGCGCATGACCGGCGAACTGGTCGGCATCGCCGGATTTGCTCGGAGCCTGACCAACGCGGGCCTGCCGGTGGCGACCGACTCCGTGGAGGCCTTCGTCCGGGCGTTGCGCGAGATCGATCTCGCCGACGCCGAACAGGTGTATTGGGCGGGCCGGGCGACCCTGTGCCGTGATCCGGACGATCATCCATGCTTCGACCTGGCATTCGACGCCTGGTTCGGTGACCGGATGCCACGGGCGGTCCGACGCCCCACACAACCGAAGCAGAGCCGGATGGCGGCGTTGCGCACGTCCGGGGAAGGCACCACCACCGAATCGGGGTCGCATCTGGCGGTGGCCGCCGACGACACGGAGGTACTGCGGCACCGCGACATCGCGACACTGTCCGCGGCCGAGCGCGCTCACCTGGCCGAACTCGTCGCAACGCTGAAACCGGAGCCACCACGCCGCGCAGCCCTGCGCCGCGCCCCGGCCCGGCGTGGAGCCGTGGACCCGCGCCGCACCGTGCGCGAGATGCTCGCCGCCGGCGGCGAGCCGGTACGCCCGAGCCGACATCGTCCCGCGACCCGGCCGCGACGGGTGGTGTTGCTGATCGACGTCTCCGGTTCGATGAGCCCGTACGCGGACGCGCTGTTGCGCTTTGCACACGTGGTGACCCGGGCGAATCCGGCCGGCACCGAGGTGTTCTCGCTCGGCACCCGACTGACCCGGCTGTCACGGGCATTGCGCGCCCGCGATCCCGAAATGGCACTCGCGGCGGCCGGCCGCGCGGTGCCGGACTGGGCCGGCGGCACCCGGCTCGGCGAGACACTGCAGGCGTTCCTGGACCGCTGGGGCCGGCGCGGACTGGCCCGCGGTGCGGTGGTGGTGATCTTCTCCGACGGCTGGGAACGAGGCGATCCGACCCTCCTGGCGCAGCAGATGGCACAGCTGCACCGGCTCGCCCGGGCCGTGCTGTGGGTCAACCCGCACGCGGGTGCGGCCGGTTACGAGCCCGTGCAGGGCGGGATCGTCGCAGCACTGCCCTATGTCGACCGCCTGCTGGCCGGGCATTCGTTGGCCACCCTGCAGGAACTGCTTGCCGCGGTCCGGGACGCCTGAGGCTGCGATCACCGGCGAATCCCGTGTCTTGACTACGGATTCCACGATTCCGGCTATCTGATGCGGGCGGGCGGCGCAAAGTGATCCGTGAGTGTTTCGCCTAGCACCAACCCACGATTGGCGGCAAGCATTGGAGGCCCTATGCGTATAACAGTCACGGTCGACGGCACGACCTATACCGACGAGGTGGAGCCACGCACGTTACTCGTCCAACACCTCCGGAATCAGCTGGGCAAGGTCGGCACCGTGATCGGATGCGATACCAGCAACTGCGGCGCGTGCACGGTGCTGATGAACGGACACACCGTCAAGTCGTGCTCCGTGCTGGCCGTGCAGGCCGACGGGGCCGACATCACCACCGTCGAGGGCCTGGCCAGAGACGGCACGCTGCATCCGGTCCAGGAGGCCTTCCGCGACAATCACGCCCTGCAGTGCGGTTACTGCACTCCCGGCATGATCATGTCCACCATCGACCTGCTCGGTGACAATCCGAATCCCGACGAAGATGCGGTGCGCGAGGGCCTCGAGGGCAACCTGTGCCGGTGCACCGGCTACCAGAACATCGTCCGGGCCGCGCTCGACGCAGCCGGCCGGATGCAGGGTGCAGGAGGTGCCCAGTGACCGCGACCGTCGAACCAAGCGCCGCCGCCGAACACGAGATCGGCAAGGCCCGCGTCCGCAAGGAGGACGAGCACCTCATCACCGGGCGCACCAAGTGGACCGACAACCTGGTGCTGCCGGGCATGCTGCACGCCGCGCTGCTGCGCAGCCCGATGGCGCACGCGCGGATCACGAACATCGACACCGCAGAGGCCCGCTCGATGCCGGGCGTGGTCGCCGTCTACACCGGCGCCGACCTCGCCGAGGAGCAGGGCAGCCTCCCGAACGCGTGGCAGATCACCCCGGACATGAAGGCGCCGGCGGCACCGTCGCTCGCGGTCGACACCGTCCAGTTCTCGGGCGAGGCAGTCGCGATGGTGATCGCCCGGACCGCCGCTGAGGCCCGCGACGCGAGCGAGGCCATCGACGTCGACTACGAGGAGCTACCGGTGGTGCTCGACCTGGCCGCCGCCGCGCAGGACGGTGCCGACCTGGTGCACCCCGACCTGGGCACCAACGTCAGCGCGGTGTGGGTGTTCGACTCCGCGGAGGCGGGCACCGGAACCGACGTGGCGGACGAGATCCGCAACGCGGAGGTGGTCGTGGAGCGCACCTTCCGCCAGCAACGCCTCATCCCGGCGTTCATGGAGCCGCGCTCGGTGGTCGTCGACCCCACGGCGGCGCAGATCACCATGTGGTCGGCCACCCAGGTCCCGCACATCGTGCGCCTCATGCTCGCCATGACCCTCGGCATCCCCGAGCACAAGATCCGGGTGATCGCCCCCGATGTCGGCGGCGGGTTCGGCGGCAAGCTCCAGGTCACCCCGGAAGAAGTGCTCACCCTGCTCGCGGCGCGGCGGCTCGGAAAGCCGGTGAAGTACACCGAGACCCGCAGTGAGTCGATGCAGGCGGCCCACCACGGCCGCGACCAGATCCAGAAGCTGACGATCGCGGCTCGCCGCGACGGCACGGTCACGGCCATGAAGGCCGAGTTGCTCGCCGACATGGGCGCCTACCTGCGCCTCGTCACGTCCGGCGTGCCGATCCTGGGTGCGTTCATGTACAACGGCATCTACAAGTTCCCGGCCTATCACTTCGCCTGCACCAACGTCTTCACCAACAAGGTGCCCACCGACGCCTACCGCGGCGCCGGGCGTCCCGAGGCCACCTTCGCCATCGAGCGGATGATGGACGAACTCGCCACCGAGCTGTCCATGGACCCGCTCGAGCTGCGGGAGAAGAACTGGATCAAACACGAGGAGTTCCCGTTCGACACGGTCTGCGGGCTGACCTACGACTCGGGCAACTACGAGGCCGCGACCGCGAAGGCGAAGGAGCTGTTCGACTACGACGGACTGCGTCGCGAGCAGGCGCAGCGGCGCGAGCGCGGCGACACCGTGCAACTCGGGATCGGGGTGTCGACGTTCACGGAGATGTGCGGGATCGCGCCGTCACGGATGCTCGGCGCGCTGTCCTACGGTGCCGGTGGCTGGGAACACGCCGCGATCCGGATGCTGCCGACCGGCAAGGTCGAGGTGGTCACCGGAACATCGCCGCACGGACAGGGTCATGAGACCGCCTGGAGTCAGATCGTGGCGGATCGACTCGGCGTGCCGTTCGAGGATGTCGAGGTGCTGCACGGTGACACGCAAACCGCGCCGCGCGGACTGGACACCTACGGTTCCCGGTCGCTCGTGGTCGGCGCTGTCGCGGTCATCAAGGCGGCGGAGAAGGTGGTCGAGAAGGCCCGCCCGATCGCCGCGCATCTGATGGAAGCGGCCGAGGACGACCTGGAGTTCACCGAGGGCAAGTTCACGGTGAAGGGCACCGAGAAGGCGGTCGGCATCACCGACGTCGCACTGGCGGTGTTCGCCGCGCACGACATGCCCGAAGGGGTCGAGCCGAACCTCGATTCCGAGGCGACGTTCGACCCGGAGAGTTTCTCGTTCCCGCACGGCACGCATCTGTGTGCTGCAGAGGTGGATACCGAGACCGGGTTTGTGAAGATCCGCAAGTACGTGTGCGTCGACGACGTCGGGACCGTGGTGAACCCGCTGATCGTGGAGGGACAGGTGCACGGTGGACTCGCCCAGGGCATCGCTCAGGCGCTGTACGAGGACGCCGTGTACGACGAGTCCGGCACGTTGCTGTCCGGTTCGCTGGCGGAGTACCTGGTACCGGCCGCGCCCGACCTCCCGCACTTCGACACCGACCGCACCGAAACCCCTGCGCTCAGCAATCCGCTGGGCGCGAAGGGCGTCGGCGAGGCGGGAACCATCGCGTCCACACCGGCGGTGGTCAATTCGGTGCTCGATGCGCTGCGCCCTCTCGGCGTGCGCGATGTAGAGATGCCGTGCAGTCCGATGCGTGTCTGGAAAGCGATCCAATCCGCCCAGGGAGGTGCCCAGTGATTCCGGCCAGCTTCGACTACGTCGCCCCGACCAGCCTGGCCGACGCGATCTCGGCGCTCGCCGACGCCGGCGAGGACGCCAAGATCATCGCCGGCGGACAGAGCCTGATGCCGGTGCTGCGCCTGCGGCTGAACTCACCGAGCACGCTCGTCGACCTCGGGCGGATCGAGGAGTTGCGCGGGGTGCGCGATGATGGCGAGTCGATCGTCGTCGGGGCGATGACCACGCATCACAACGTCATGAACGACGCACTCGTGGTCGAACATGCGGCGTTGCTCGCCGAGGCCACGCAGACGGTGGCGGACCCGCAGATCCGTCACCGCGGCACATTCGGTGGTTCACTCGCCCATGCCGACCCGGCCGGGGATCTGGGCGCGGCGGCGCTGGCGCTCGACGCGAAGCTGACCATCGCAGGGCCCAACGGGCAGCGCACCATCGGCGCGGAAGAATTCTTCACCGACTTCTTCACCACCGCGCTCGAACCCGACGAGATCCTGGTCCATGTGCGTATCCCCAAGCACACCGGGTGGACCGCGCACTACGAGAAGTTCCATCGAGTGGCGCAGAGTTGGTCGATGATCGCCGTCGCCGCGACGCTCGACGTCGACGGCGGAGTGATCCGCAACGCCGCCGTGGCGCTGACCAACATGGGCGCGGTGCCGGTGCGGGCGCGCACGGTGGAGCAGGCCCTCGTCGGGCAGTCCGCGGACACCGACGTGATTCGGGCAGCCGCCGAACACGCCGCCGAGGGCACCGATCCGTTGAGCGACCCCAACGCCGACGCCGAGTACCGCACCCATCTGGCGAAGGTGCTCACACGCCGCGCCGTCGTCACAGCGGCGGGGGTCTGACCATGCAACTGGAACACACGTTCTCCGTCGACGCACCCCTCGCGGATGTGTGGGCGGCCCTGATCGAACCGGAGCGGGTGGCGGGGTGTATGCCCGGCGCCAGCCTGACCGGAGTCGACGGGGACTCCTTCACCGGACAGATCAAGGTCAAGATCGGCCCGGTCGCCCTGGTGTACAAGGGCACCGGCGCGTTCATCGAGAAGGACGAGGGTGCACACCGCGCCGTGATCGAGGGCAACGCGAAGGAGTCGCGGGGCCAGGGCACAGCGAAGGCCACCGTCACGATGTCACTCAAGGACGAGGGTGACAAGACCACCGGCACCGTCGTCACCGACCTGGCCATCACCGGCAAACCGGCGCAGTTCGGCCGGGGCATGCTCTCGGACGTGGGCGGCAAGATCATCGAGCAGTTCGCGTCGTGCCTGTCGAGCAAGCTCGCCGGGCCGGAGCCGGAAGCGCAGCCGGCCGCCGAGGGCGCGGTCGTCTCGGCCGGCGCGGCGGCACAGCCCGCGGAGGCCGAGGCGCTCGACCTGATGCAGTACGCCGGCGGTTCGGTGCTGAAGCGGGTCGGGCCGATCGTCGGTGCGGTCGTGATCGCCGCGATCCTGTTCGTCCTGGTGCGCCGGCTGCGTCGCTGACCGATTCCTGGGGCGCGTCGGGCCACCCGGCCCCGCGCGCCTCAGTCCGGGTGCGACTGGGCGTGTTCCGGCGAGTCGTCGCCCGCCGGCCGGGCCCCGCCCACTTGGTCGGCCAGTTCCAATCCCGCGCCCGCGTAGACGTTGAAGGCGATATCGACGCCGTGTTCCTTGGCCCAGGCCACCTCGTCGTCGTATCGGGCGACCGAGGCGACCTGGCCGCTGAATCCCGACTCGCGCAGACATTCCAGCGCGGTGACGTTGGCGCCGTGACGCGGCATGGCCAGCACGGCGATGCGGACCGACTGCGAGCGTCGCAGCTGGTTCCAGAAGTCGAGGTCGGTGGCGTCGCCCTCGATGACCCGGAGGCCCTCCTCCTTGAGCCGGCCGATCCGGGGTCCGTCGTAGTCGACACCGACGACCCGCAGCCGATAGTGATCGGTCAGCCGTCGGTAGGCGGCGGCCCCGACCCGGCCCATCCCGATCACCACGACCTCGGCGTCGCCGGCGTCGCCGGGACGCTCCTCCGGGTGCAACGTGCGTTCGTCCTGGGCGGGCAGCCGCGCCGCGATCTTCTCCACCATCAGGTGCCCGCGCCCGTTGACCAGTGCCGACACCACGAAGCTCAGGGCAACCGCGATGGACATCTCCACCAGCCACTCCTGCCCCAACATGTCGGCGGTGACCCCGACCGACACCACGATCAGTCCGAACTCGGAGAAGTTCATCAGCCCCAGCCCGCCGAGTATCGCGGTGCGGTAGCGCAGCTTCATCAACGACAGCAGCCCCACGTACAGCGCCGCCTTGAACGGCAGGAGCAGCAGCATGAGCACGGCGACACCGATGGTCGGCAGATCGGGCAGCCCGGTCAGTCCGATCGACACGAAGAACGCCACGAGCAGTAGTTCCTTGATGTGGAACAGGGAACGGGCGAGTTCGGAGGAGGCCGGGTGCGAGGCGAGCAGCACACCGACGATGAGGGCACCGAGGTCACCTTTGAGTCCGACGGCGGTGAACCAGGCGTACCCGGGCACGAGCGCCATGACGATGCCGAACAGCGACTGCATCTCGCCGTGGCCCAACCGGCTCCAGATTCTGCGCAGCACGTAGGTCAGCGGAAACAGCCCCACCAGCGTCACCGCCCACGGGCTGGGCGGATGGCCGCTGGTCACGGTCAGGAAGATCACCGCGGCGATGTCCTGCATGACCAGGATGCCGATGGCGACGCGGCCGTACAGCGAATGCGATTCACCGCGCTCCTCGAGGATCTTGACCACGAACACGGTGCTGGAGAACGACAGCGCGAAGGCCAGCAGGGCGATCGTCTGCAGGCTCTGGCCCGCCAGCATCGCCATACCGGCCACCGCGGCGAGCCACATGACGACGCTGCCGACGATGACGCTGATCAACAGATGTACGGAGGTGGTCAGCCACACCTCGCGACGCAGCAGGATGCGCACGTTGAGCTTGAGTCCGATCGCGAACAGCAGCAGCGTGACGCCGAGGTCCGCCAGCACGTCCAGCTGCGGCAGTTCCTCCACATCCAGGGCGTTGATGACGAACCCGGCCGCCAGAAATCCGACCAGGGGAGGCAGGCGTAGCGCCATCGCGAGGCCGCCGAGACCGAAGGTGATGACGAGATAGATGGCGACAGTTGTCACGCGCTCCCCCTGCTCTTAGGGTGGGCGGCCGCCACGACCGTCGACCACGCCGATGTGCTGTTTGCGGTCTACTAGTATCCCGGCAAATGCCGCATTCCGCTGTGGTCGACCAGCGGGGTCGAGTCCTATGGATACATCCCGCAATCGTGGGTGGTCTGTTGAGACGGCGCGGATACTGGCTTCGTGGGCTCGGCGAAGTCGGCCGCTCGGTGGCCGAGAAGAGTGCAGCGGCGAGACGGGCGACTGGTGGCCTTTGACGTGAAGCGGATCGAGTCGGCGATCGCGCGGGCGGCACGCGAAGTCGGAGATCCGCAGTCACGGCTGCCCACCGAGGTGGCTGCCGCGGTCGCAGACGCGCTCGCGACCCGGCCACACACCGGGCAAGTCACCGTCGAGGAAGTGCAGGACCTCGTCGAGACGCAGCTCAACGCGGCGGGGCGGTCCGACATCGCGCGGGCCTATATCGTCTATCGGCAGCGTCGTGCCGAACTGCGTGCCGCGAAGGCGCTCGTGGGCGTCCGCGACGAGCTGAAGCTGAGCCTGGCCGCGGTGACGGTGCTCAACGACCGATACCTGCTTCGCGACGAGCAGGGCCGGGCCACGGAATCGACCGGCGAGCTGATGGACCGCGTCGCCGTCCACGTGGCGGCGACCGAGGACACCCACCGCGCGGGGTCGTCGGCGCAGTGGGCCGAGCGCTTCTCCGCGCTGCTGCGCGGGCTGGAGTTCTTGCCGAACTCGCCGACGTTGATGAACGCGGGGACACGGATCGGGTTCCTTTCCGGTTGTGTCGTTCTGCCACTCGACGATTCGCTGCGGTCGATCTTCACCACGCTTGGGCACGCCGCCGAGATCCACCAGGCCGGAGGCGGCACCGGCTATGCGTTCTCCCACCTGCGACCGGCGGGTGACTTCGTCGCTGGTACCGGCGGCATGTCGAGCGGACCGATGTCTTTCCTGCGGCTCTTCGACACCGCTTCGGACGTGGTGTCCATGGCCGGGCGCCGTCGGGGTGCCAACATGGCCGTGCTGGACGTGTCGCACCCGGACGTCTACGAGTTCGCCACCGCCAAGGCCGGCGCGAGGGACGAACTGTCTCACTTCAATCTCTCGGTGGGCGTCACCGACGCGTTCTTACGGGCCGTCGAGCGCGGCGCCACTCACCGCCTGGTCAATCCGCGCACGCACAAGACCGTCGCGCGGGTATCGGCCGCGGATCTTTTCGGCGCGATCTGCGAGGCGGCGCACGCCTGCGGGGATCCGGGACTGCTGTTCCTCGACGCGATAAACCGCGCGAACCCGCTGCCGCACCGTGGCCGGATCGAGGCCACGAACCCATGCGGCGAGGTTCCGTTGCTCCCCCACGAGTCCTGCAACCTGGGCTCGATCAACCTTGCGCGGATGTGTGCCCACGGCACCGTCGACTGGGATCGACTCACAGCGGTGACGACTGAGGCGGTCAGGTTTCTTGACGACGTCATCGACGTCAATGTCTATCCGTTCGGCGAACTGGCCGACGCCAGCCATGCGAGCCGCAAGGTCGGGCTGGGGATGATGGGTCTGGCGGAACTGCTGGCGGCCTTGGGGATTCCCTATGACAGCGACGAGGCCGTTCGGTTGGCCGGACGTATCGCCGCCCATATCCAGCGCGCGGCGCACGCGGCGTCGGCAGAGCTTGCCGTCGAGCGAGGACCGTTTCCGGCGTTCGCGGACAGCAGATTTGCCGCGTCGCAGCCGATCCGCAATGCGCAACTCACCTCGGTGGCGCCGACAGGGACGATCTCGTTGATCGCCGGCACCACCGCCGGGATCGAACCGATGTTCGCGATCGCTTACACACGCTCCGTGCTGGGCCGGCACCTTCTCGAGGTCAACCCCTGCTTCGACCGGCTCGCGCGCGACCAGGGCTTCTACACCGACTCGCTCGCCACCGAGATCGCGCAGAAGGGCGGAGTGCGGGCCTACCCGGGTGTTCCCGCGGCGGTGCGTGCGGCGTTTCCCACCGCGCTGGAGATTGCACCCGAATGGCATCTGAGGATCCAGGCCGCCGTGCAGCGCCACGTCGACGCCGCGGTGTCCAAGACCGTGAATCTTCCGGCGACGGCGACGGTCGACGACGTTCGCGCGATCTACCTGGCCGCATGGAAGGCAAAGGTCAAGGGCGTGACCGTCTATCGATATGGCAGCCGCGAGGGACAGGTGCTCACGTTCGCGGCAGACCGGTCGGCGATTCCACGGGCCGACACGTCGTTCAGCGGCGGCTGTGCGGGCCGTGTCTGTGATTTCTGACTGCGGGGATATCCGAATGCATGCCGTCACCGAGGCTTCACTTCGGATTCATCCCGCCGACGTAGGTTCGCAAGTGCTTTCGCACACCGACGTGTAGGACGTACACATGGCGGATCATCGGACGGAAATCACACTCCCGGACTCGCTGCGCGGTATGGACGACCTCGCACTCGACATGCGGCTCATCGCATCGCACCGGGCCGATCGCGTCTGGAGTCGCGTCAATCCGGAGCTCTGGGCCGCGTCGCGCAATCCCTGGGCGGCGCTCAAATCGATCGGCCAGGCCCAGCTCGAGGAGCTGGGCAGCGACGACGAGTTCGTGACCCAAGTACGCGCTCTGATCGAGGATCGCCGACGACGCAACAGCGACCCGTACTGGTTTCCTCGCTCGGAGGCGTCGAAGACGCTGAATCTCACCGCATACTTCAGCATGGAATTCGGGCTCTCCGAGGCGTTGCCGATCTACGCCGGCGGGCTCGGCGTGTTGGCGGGCGATCACATGAAGTCGTCGACCGATCTCGGTGCGCCGGTGGTCGGCGTCGGCCTCCTGTACCAGCAGGGATACTTTCGCCAGGCGCTCGACTCGCAGGGCAATCAGCGCGAGCTGTACCCGTTCAGCGATCCCAGCGAGATTCCGGTGCAGCGGTTGCGCGGCAAAGACGGTGCCTGGATCCGCATCCCGCTCGATTTTCCGGGCCGGACGGTGCACTTGCGCGCCTGGGAGGTGAACGTCGGCCGGCTGTCGTTGTACCTGCTGGACAGCAACGATCCGGCCAACGAACCGTCCGATCGCGGTATCACGGCACATCTCTACGAGGCCGATCCCCAGGTGCGGTGGGAGCAGGAGATGGCACTCGGGTTCGGCGGCTGGCGGCTGTTGCGCGAAATCGGACTCGATCCGGACGTCTGTCACCTCAACGAAGGGCATGCCGCCTTCGCAGTACTGGAACGCGCCCGGTGGATCGCCCGGGACCAGAACGTGCCGTTCGCCGTCGCGCTGACCATCGCACGCGCAGGCACCGTGTTCACCACACACACGCCCGTCGCCGCGGCCTTCGACCGATTCGATCCCGGCTACGTCGCAAGCTACCTGTCGCCGTTCGCGGCCGAGATGCGGGTGAGCATCGGCGAGATCCTCGGCTTGGGCCGCATGCATCCGAAAGACGATTCCGAACCGTTCAACATGGCGTATCTCGCGATTCGCGGGGCGTCACGCATCAACGGCGTGAGTCGGCTGCACGGCGAGGTCAGTCGCGAGCTCTTCGCGGATCTGTTCCCCCGCTGCCCGATCGAGGAGGTTCCGGTCGGGCACGTCACCAACGGCGTCCACGTTCCCTCATGGGATACGCCGGCCGCCGACGAGCTGTGGACGGACGCGGAGCTACGTCATCAGTGGCTGGGTCGTCCAACACCGATCGGCGAGCGGGTGGACAAGCTCCCAGCGTCCGAGTTGTGGCGGATGCGCAATCGAAACCGCGAGCGCTTCGTGCTCTGGGCGCGCCGCCGGCTGGCGCGTCAAGCGACGATCGCCGGGGCCGACGCCGACCACATCGATGAAGCACAGCGTGTCTTCGACCCGGACGTCCTGACGCTGGGCTTCGCCCGGCGGTTCACCGAATACAAACGAATCGGCCTTCTGCTGCATGATCCCGGCCGCTTCGCGCGCATCCTGACAAATCTCGAACGTCCCGTCCAGATCGCCGTCGCCGGGAAGGCACATCCTGCCGACACGTTCGGTAAGGCGATGATCCAGCGTTGGTACGAGTTCTCGCAACGTCCAGAGCTTCGCTCGCACGTCGCGTTCATCTCCGACTACGACCTGCTGCTCGCCGAACAGCTCGTCGGTGGCATCGACGTGTGGGTCAACACACCGCGCCGGCCGTGGGAGGCCAGCGGGACGAGCGGGATGAAAGTGCTCGTCAACGGCGGCCTCAACCTGTCGGAGCTGGACGGCTGGTGGGCCGAAGCACATACCTCGCAGGTCGGATGGGCGATCGGTGACGGACAGGAACACGACGACGCCGCAGAGTGGGATGCCGAGGAGGCGAACAACCTGTATGCGCTGCTGGAGAACGAAATCGTGCCGATGTTCTACGCGCGCGACGAGCGGGGGATTCCGGGGGACTGGATCAAGCGTGTGCGGGAGAGCATGGCGACCTTGACTCCCCGGTTCTCGTCGGAACGAATGGTCCGCCAGTACGTCGAGGAACTCTATGCCCCCTCGGCTGTCGCCTACCGCATCCGCCTGGCCGACCACTGCCGGGTCGGCATCGACATACAGCGCTGGCGGGAGATGATCGCGAACTACTGGGGAGACGTGTCGTTCGGCGCGCTCCACATCAAGGCGACCGCGGCCGGGACGGACTTCCGGGTCCTTGTGTCGCTCGGCGCGATCGGACCGGACGCGGTGCAGGTGCAGCTGTACGCAGCCGCCTGGGAGCACGGCGGGACCGAACGAATACCGATGGAGCGTGGCGACGAGGTGATCCGTGGAACATTCAGTTACCACGCCCACGTCGAAGGGCCGCGACCGCCCGACGCGTACACCCCCCGTGTCGTGCCGTACCACCCGAACGCGTCGGTTCCGCTCGAAGCCGTAGAGGTCTGCTGGTACGCACACTGAGATGGCCGACTACCGAGATGCCCCGCCGTCACGTTGGGGCGGGTTGTCGTCACGCAAGCCCGTCGTGCCCGTCGACCGCTATCACGACGATGCCCCGCGCCTGGTGGCCGAGCATCGTCCCGATGGCTCGGGCCGCGTGTCGAAGCGGATGGACGTCGTCGATGACGCTCGTGATCTGCCGTGTCTCGAGCAGCGTCGCCTCGCGGTGATCGTCGCGTTCAGCGCGCGCGGGACGTCAACAGCCTCATGGCCGGCAGCAGCTAATCTGCCGGCACGGCGGGGGCCGGATGGCGGTGCGCCCAGGGCCGGGCATCTTCGAGTTGGGCAGCCAACCTCAGGAGATCGCCGTCGGCGCCCAGACGTCCGACGAACTGCACACCCAGCGGCAGCCCGTCATCGGTCCAGTGCAGCGGCACGCTGATGGCGGGCCGCCCGGTGAGGTTCGCCAGCTGCGTATAGGGCACCCAGCCCAGACTCGCCTGGATGAGGTCATCCATGATCCCGCTGAACGCCAGCACTTTTCCGGCATGTGCTTTGCTCACGGCCCGGGCCACGGTCTGTAGGCGGTGCGATGTCGTCGTGGCACCGACAGCGAGAGGCGGTGTGGCCAGGGTGGGTGTCACGAAGACGTCGTAGCTCTCGTGGAACGTCGCGAGGGATTGGACGTAGCTGTTCCTGTTCTCCAGAGCCAGCATCGGCGCCAGGACCCCAGCGGATCGGGCCAGCTCGCACATGGCCAGGGTGTCCGCCTCGAAATCGCGGTCGCGCGCCCCGGTTCGCCGTCTGGCCTCGGCGACATGCCGGTAGAGCTGTGCGAACCAGATGGTCAGGAAGTCGCGCGCCAGCGCCGCGTCGTCGTAGGGCGGCGCGACCTCCTCCACCCGGTGACCCAGTTCGTCGAGCAGCGATACCGCTTGCTCGACCGCGGCGACCGCTTCCCGATCGGGATCGGGATTGATCGCGGAGGATGTCGAATACCCGACGGTGAGGGTGCTCGGAGGGGTCTTGATGTATTCGCCGAACGGGGTGTCCGGGAGCGCAGCCTGGTATTCCGCGCGTGGATTGGGGCCGATGATCGCGTCGTAGAGGGCCGCGCTGTCGCGCACGGTGCGCGAGACGACGCCCTGACTGACCATGCCGAACATCGTCTCGCCGGCCTGGGGGCCATACGGGGATAGTCCCCGGCTGAGCTTGAGACCGACAAGTCCGTTGCACGCGGCCGGGATGCGGATCGATCCGCCACCGTCGCTGGCCCCTGCTGCCGGGACGATGCCCGCGGCGACCGCCGATGCCGATCCGCCCGACGAACCGCCCGAGGTCCGCGCCGTGCTCCAGGGGTTGCGGGTCGGACCCCAGTACTCCGGTTCCGTCACGCCCTTGGCGCCGAACTCGGGCGTGTTGGTCATGCCGAAGATCACCAGGCCGGCGTCGAGGAACCGCTGTGTGATCAGCGCATGTCGGTCCGCGACATCACCGGCCAGCGACCGGGAACCCCAGGAGGTGGGAAAGCCCCGATACTCCTGTGCGAGGTCCTTGAGCAGAAACGGCACCCCGGCAAATGCGCCACGCAGATCCGGGTCGGCGACCTGCCTGTCCGCGACATCATCGAGACGGCGAACGATCGCATTCAACCTGGGATTGACCGCGTCGGCGCGACGACGCGCCAGGGACAGGAGTTCGGCCGGAGTGACCTGTTTACGCCGGACGAGCTCGGCCAGCGCGATCGCATCCATCGACATGTACTCGTCGAGATACATCCGTCGACCCTAACAACCACCCGGATGACCGTGCGCCCGGTTCCTCAGAACGAGGCGCCGGACCTACAGCACGGTGATACCTCGCGCGGCGAACTGACCGTGCACCCTGGCGAGAAGATCGGCGTCCGGCAGCCGCGTGTCGGCCAGCAGGTAGGGTTCGCCGGTGGCGACCCACTTCTCCCGCCCCAACTGATGAAACGGCAACACCTCCAGCCGCTCCACGCCGTTGAGCGTCTCCACCACATCCGCGACGGCCTCGACGTTCTCGACCGCGTCGGTGAGTCCGGGCACGAGGACGAAGCGAATCCACATCGTCTTGCCGTGGTCGGAGAGCCGGCGCGCGAAGTCGAGGGTGGGCTGCAGCGGGCGTCCCGTCACCCGCCGGTAGGTCTCGGGCAGGCCGGACTTGATGTCGAGCAGCACGAGGTCCACGAGGTCGAGGTCCTCGTCGTGCAGCCTGGCTCCCAGCAGGCCCGAGGTGTCCAGTGCGGTGTGGACGCCGAGCTCGTGGCAGCGACGAAAGACGTTCATGACGAACCGCGCCTGCAGCAGCGGTTCCCCACCCGAGACGGTGAGCCCGCCGCCGGTGACCTCCATGATCGTGCGATAGCGGGCGACCCGCTCCATCACCTCGTCGACGGTGTTGTGCACACCGTCGCCCATACGCCACGAGTCGGGATTCTGGCAATACTGACACCGCATCCCGCAGCCGGCCATGAACAGCGTCATGCGCGAACCCGGACCGTCCACGCCTGTCGACAGATCCCAGGAGTGCACCGAGCCGACCTGGTGATCGGTGATCACCTCACTGGCCGCGAGCTCCCGGTCCGCGACGTGCATCGGGGGCGAGTCGGGCGGTGACACCGACATGTGGTCGTCTGCCATCGCCGACCGTTACATTCCCGCGTGGAAGGTGCGGGACAGGACGTCGAGTTGCTGCTCGCGGGTCAGGCGGATGAAGTTCACCGCATAGCCGGACACGCGGATGGTCAGCTGCGGATACTTCTCCGGATTCGCCATCGCATCCTCGAGGATCTCGCGGTTCAGAACGTTGATGTTGACGTGGAATCCCTTCGACACCATGTACGCGTCCAGGGTGCCCACCAGGTTCGCCACCTGCTCGGCCCGGGTGCGGCCGAGGCCGCTGGGCACGATCGACGTGGTCAGCGAGATCCCGTCCTGCGCCTCGGAATACGGGAGTTTCGCCACCGACAGCCCGGACGCCAGCACGCCGTGCACATCGCGGCCGTTCATCGGGTTCGCGCCGGGCGCGAAGGGCTCGCCCAGGCGGCGTCCGTCCGGGGTGTTGCCGGTGTGCTTGCCGTACACCACGTTCGAGGTAATGGTCAGCACCGACTGCGTGTGGGTGGCGTTGCGATATGTGGGCTGCTTGCGCACCTTGTCCATGAAACGGCCGACCAGGTCCACCGCGATGTCGTCGACACGGTCGTCGTCGTTGCCGAAGCAGGGGAACTCCCCGGTGATCTCGTAGTCGACCACCAGTCCGGTGTCGTCGCGAACCGGACGCACGGTCGCGTACTTGATGGCCGACAGAGAGTCCGCCGCGACCGACAACCCGGCGACACCGCACGCCATGGTGCGCAGGATGGTGCGGTCGTGCAGCGCCATCTCAAGCCGTTCGTAGGCGTACTTGTCGTGCATGTAGTGGATGCAGTTGAGCGCGTCGACATAGGTCTCGGCCAGCCAGTCGAGCAGGGTGTCGTAGCCCCCCATCACGGTGTCGAAGTCCAGCACGTCCCCGGACACCGGGGTGGTGGCCGGCGCGATCTGCTTGCCGGAGATCTCATCCCGACCCCCGTTGATCGCGTACAGCAGGGCTTTGGCGAGGTTCACGCGGGCGCCGAAGAACTGCATCTGCTTGCCGACCTCCATGGCCGACACACAGCAGGCGATCGCCGAGTCGTCACCCCAGCACTCCCGGACGAGGTCGTCGGACTCGTACTGGATGGCAGATGTGTCGATCGAGACCTGCGCGCAGAACTCCTTGAATGGGCGGGGTAGGCGATCAGACCAGAAAACCGTCATGTTGGGTTCGGGCGCCGGCCCCAGGTTGTAGAGCGTCTGCAGGTAGCGGAACGAGGTGCGCGTGACCAGCGGACGGCCGTCGGCGCCCATGCCGCCGATGGTCTCGGTGACCCAGGTCGGGTCACCGGAGAAGAGGGCGTCGTAGTCGGGGGTCCGTAGGAACCGCACGATGCGCAGTTTGATGACGAAATCGTCGATGATCTCCTGCGCCTCGGATTCGGTGAGCAGACCTGCGGCGATATCGCGCGCCACGTACACATCGACGAAGGTCGAGGTACGTCCCAGCGACATCGCGGCGCCGTTCTGTTCCTTGACCGCCGCAAGATAGGCGAAGTAGAGCCATTGCACAGCCTCTCGGGCGTTCGTGGCGGGACCGGAGATGTCGAAGCCGTACGATGCGGCCATCTCCTTGAGCTCTCCGAGCGCCTTGGTCTGCTCGGAGTTCTCCTCGCGGTCGCGGATGACGTCCTCGGTTGAACGCTCCATGTCGAGTTCGAGCCGATCGAGCTTCTTACCCTCGATCAGGGCGTCGACACCGTAGAGAGCGACGCGTCGGTAGTCACCGATGATGCGTCCCCGACCATAGGCGTCGGGTAGGCCGGTGACGACGTGGGATGCGCGGGCGGCCCGGACGTTGGGCGGGTACACGTCGAAGACGCCGTCGTTGTGGGTTTTGCGGTACTTGGTGAAGGTCTCCTCGAGCACCGGGCTCACCGGGTAGCCGTAGGTCTCCAGCTCCTTGACCACCATGCGCCACCCGCCGAACGGCATGATCGCGCGCTTGAGCGGCGCATCCGTCTGCAGGCCGACGATGACTTCCTTGTCGCGGTCGATGTAGCCGGGCGCGTGCGCGGTGATCGCCGCCGGGGTCTCGAAGTCGACGTCGTAGACCCCTTTGCGTCGCTCGTCCGGGAACATCGCCGACAGGGTCGCCCAGATGCCGGTGGTGCGCTCAGTGGGGCCGACGAGAAACGAACCGTCACCCTCGTATGGCGTGTAGTTGCGCTGGATGAAGTCGCGGACATCGATGCGGTCGCACCAGTCGCCCGGGATGAACCCTCGCCATGCCGGAATGCGAAGCTTCCCACTGCCGCTGTCGACGGTGTGGTCACCGGCATGAGTGGTCATGGTCGTACTCCTCGCAGGTGTGCGGATCGACAACGCTCGGGGGGTGATCTGTACGCTTCGTCCTTCACATTACGACCGCCATTACGCGGCCCGCAGGGGTCACAAGTCCCAGACATCGCAGGTCATCGGTATGAAACCCCACCGCAAACCGCAATTCACCTCGTCGTGGCGAAAATTTACTTCGCCTAGCAAAATGTCCCCTGATCGTAGGATAGATTTGCTATTCAGCATTCTCTTAGGATGTCCACAGCCAGGCTCTACCCGGGTCCGGCGGGTTGTGCGTGGCCCCGACGCCGCGCTGTCGAAGGAGACCACGTGACCAGCGCCGGACGACATCGGTCGACTACGACGCGGCCGGCGTGGCGTTCACGCACAGCCGCACTGCCCCGCGTCTCCCGCTGGACCGTCGGCCCGGCGGTGGCATGTGCGATCTGCCTCGGCGGCATGGTCGTCCCCACCGCGCTCGCTGCCACCACCTCCCCGGTCGTCGACGGACTCATCGCCGACGGCACGGTTCGCGACGGACAGCAGCCGGACAACACCAAGGACATCTACCCCGGCCTGCCTTCGGACGCGATCATGGTGGTGACGCCCGGCACCGACGACGTGACAATGACGCAACGCATCCAACCCATCATCGGCACCCGAGAGACCGTGATCGTCAACTATCCGGAGTCGTTCGGGCCGATCATCGCCGGAAAGTCGGGTACGCTCCCCTTCCTCGCGCCGACCTATGACGCGTCGAAGAACGTCGCCATCGCCGCGAACCTCGACATCATGCAGGCGTTCCACGATTCGGGCGGTCATCCGCTGATCGTCTACACCGGCTTCTCCCAGGGCGCCGACGCCCTCGGTGACGCCGCGGAAACAGCCTCCAAAGAGGGGCTCCTGGACAACTCGATCATCATCCTCGTCTCCGATCCTCGTGGCCCATGGGGCATCAAGGCATGGGTGGCCGGAATGCCGTTGTTGCCGCAGCTCGCCGGCGTCATCGGCGTCGAGTCCAACGGTGCCCGCAACCCGGCCGATACCGGTAACACCGAAGTGAAGTCGGTGATCATCGTCGGCGATCCGGTGGGCAACTTCCAATGGGTGTGGTACCGCCCGGTGTCGTCGCTGGCCGTCGACCTGGCGGGCTTCCTCACGATCCACTCGGGCAACGGCCCGGAGACGTACGCGAACCTCGACGAGCTGGGCGATCCGACCGTCTACCAGAGCGCCGACGGCAACACCACCTACGAGGTGTACGACGCCCACCACCCCCTGGCCCTCCTGAACGCCATGGTGTACGACGAACTCGGCATCCCCTACACCGCGGACGACCTCGACCGATGGGATCGGGCCGCCGAGGCGTTCTATCCGATCCAAGAACCCACCGCGGACAACGCCGCCGTCGAGGTCACCAAGGTCAGCGACGGTTCCTCGACCCAGAGCACGTCAACCCAGAGCACCTCGACGCAGAGCATCTCGACACCGGGCACCACGGCTCGCAGCTACGAGGTGACGGTCCCGGCCGAGGTCGCCACCGGGCAGTCGCAGTCCATCCAGAACGACTCCGCGCCATCGGGTTTCGCGCCGGAACAGACCTTCGAATCATCCCCCGCCGAGACGCCGTCGACGCCGGAGCCCCCCGCGACAACGGGCACCGGCCGCACCGACGCCACCGGTTCCGCTGCGGGGTCGGCGACCGGAGACGAGGGCGGAAACGTCGCCGAGGAATCGACCGGCCAGACCCTGAACGCCACCTCCGAGGACACCTCGGCTGATGATTCGGCGTCCGGAGACGCAGGCGGGTCCGAGTCGAACGCCGCAGCGACCGGCGACGGCAGCGGTTCGGAGGCGAGCGCCGACGCGTCGACGGCAGACGGCTCCACCGACACGGGAACCGACTCCGGTTCGGCCGGGTCGAGCGGCAGCGCAGGCGGCACGACGGCCGACTGACACGAGCCGGACCCGGTTGCCCTCTTTGCGCACCGGCCGTGGTGCACTCGACGCATGATCGAACACGCAGGGCAGGTGGTCGCGATGGCCGATTCGTCGGCGGCCGCGCTGACGCTCGGGATCTCGCTGTACGCCGCCGCGATCCTCGTCGGTATCGGAGTCTGCATCAACGCGGTCACCCGTCATCAGCGGACGCGGGCGATCACCGCCGCGGTCGTCGTCGGTGTGCTGGTCATCGTCGGTGTCGTCGTCGCTGTCGCGAGCAGCGTGGCGTAGCACCATTTAGGCCCGGCCCGATTTCCTTCACCGGCCGGACAACCGGCAGAATCGTCGTCGATGATGTCCGCCGAATCCACCACCAAACGTACTGCGTCGGTGGCGATTCTGACGGTGCTGTTCACCACCGGATGGGGCGCGAACCATTTCGCGTCGATGATCCCCGTCCTCAAGGCGGACGAGGGGTTGTCATCGACGATCCTCGACGCCGCGTTCGGGATCTACGCCCTCGGCCTGCTACCCGGACTGCTCGGCGGCGGCACCCTGTCGGACCGGGTCGGTCGGCGTCCGGTCGTGCTGACCGGCGCCGGGTTGGCGGGCGTCGGTAATCTCACGATGGTGTTCTGGCATGACGCGCCGGGCGTCATGATCGGCCGACTCGTCGTCGGACTCGGCGCCGGCCTCACGATCAGTGCCGGCACGGCCTGGGCGGCCGACCTCCGGGGCAGATCCGGCGCCGCGATGGCAGGCGTCCTGCTGACCGCCGGCTTTGCCATGGGCCCGGTCATCACCGGTCTGCTCGCGGAATTCGTGCCGCACCGCCTCGCGGCGCCGTTCGCGGTGTCCGGGATCGTGTCGCTGGTCGTCGCCGGCGCCGCCGCCCTGTTGACTCCGGGCGGCGTCCCGCAACACCATCACCCTCCCACTGACATCGACGAGCCGTCGGAGCGCTCGATGGGAGCGGCACTGTCCTGGTCGGTGCCCATGGCGCTGTGGGTGTTCTCGTCGGTGACGGTCGCGGTGGTCGTGATGGCCGCGCGGGTCGGCGCAGGTCACGACGGGGCGTGGATTCCGGGGGTTGCTGCCGCCCTGAGCCTCGGTACCGGCGTCGTGATCCAGTTCGTGGTGCGTCGACGTCACATCGGCCCGGTCGCCGGGGTGGTCGGCGCGGCCTTGGCGGGCGTCGGCTTCCTGATGGTCGGTCTGGCCGGTGCCCAACCCGGGATGGCGATATTCGTGGTGACCGCCGTGGTGCTCGGTCTGGCCTACGGCCTGTGCCTGCGGGACGGTCTGATGGATGTCGAGGCCCTGACGCCCCCGGCTCATCGCGGCGCCGTCACCGGGATCTTCTATGTGGCCTGCTACCTCGGATTCGGTCTACCGGTGCTGCTGAGCACGATCACCCCCACCATCGGCCTCGTCGCGCCGATGATCGTGCTCGCGGCGGCGGCTCTCGCGGCATCGGCGTCCCGGGCGGTCCGGCTACACCGCCGCAGATGAGCCCGCAGTCCCGGCGACCGGTCGCGAGCCGCGCCTGTTGCCGATGCCTGCCTACTCGACCGCCATCTCGCCCAGCGCCGACCAGTCGTCCTGGTCGATCGAGAAGTTGACGATGTCAGGGGTGCGGACCAGATACTTCGGGAACTCCGCCGTCGCCGCCTTGAAGTGATCCGAGGTGACGTGTGCCTCGGCCGCGTCGTCGTCGAAGGCCTCGACGAGCACGTAGACGGTGGGGTCGTCGAGACTACGGGACCACTCGAACCACTTGTTGCCCGGTTCGGCCCGGGTCGCCTCGGTGAAGTCCTTGACGAGTTCCGGGAACTGATCGGCGAATTCGGGTTTGACCGGCCATTTTGCCACGATGAAGATCATGGGTTCAACACTAGTGATCCACGGTGAGGACCCAACCCGTTCCGTGTCTCAATTCGAGACGTTAATCTGACAACAGGGGTTTCCCCACTGCATCGCGGACCCGGCGCGAATCGGCATAGTGTGGTGGACGACACATGGGGTGGCAACACCATGACGAGACGGAGGAACGAGTACATGCGCGAAATCACCAAGTTCTACATCGACGGCCAGTGGGTGGAACCGGCCGAATTCAACATCGTCGACGTGATCAATCCGGCCACGGAGAAGGCGGCGGGACATGTCGCACTGGGCACGGCTGCCGACGTGGATGCCGCGGTGGACGCCGCCCGCCGGGCTTTCGCCACCTGGAGCAAGACCACTGTCGACGAGCGTGTCGATGTGCTGAATGCCGTGGTCGCGGAGTACCAGAAGCGGATGGGCGATCTGGCTGCCGCGGTGACCGAGGAGATGGGCGCCCCGAGCGGTCTGTCCGGCAACGTCCAGGTGCCCATCGGTCTGGCTCACCTGATGACCGCCGCTGCGCAGCTGCCGGCCTTCAGCTTCAGCGAGGACCGCGGCAGCTCGCGCATCGTCAAGGAACCGATCGGCGTGTGCGGGTTCATCACGCCGTGGAACTGGCCGCTCAACCAGGTCATGTGCAAGGTCGCCCCGGCGATGGCCACCGGCTGCACGATGATCCTCAAGCCGTCCGAGGTGGCCCCGTTCAGTGCGGCGATCGTCGCCGAGATCTTCGACGCCGCCGGAGTTCCCGCCGGTGTCTTCAACCTCGTCAACGGTGACGGTCCCGGTGTCGGAACCGCGCTCGCCACCCACCCCGGCATCGACATGGTGTCGTTCACCGGCAGCACCCGCGCCGGCATCGAGGTCGCCAAGAATGCGGCGCCGACGGTCAAACGGGTCGCGCAGGAGCTCGGCGGCAAGAGCCCCAACATCATCCTCGACGACGAGGACTTCGCAAAGAACGTCGCCGGTGGTGTCGCCGCCATGATGATGAACTCCGGGCAGTCCTGTAACGCACCGACCCGGATGCTGGTGCCCGCGTCCCGGATGGACGAGGCCGCCGAGGCTGCACTGTCGGTGGCGCCCACCCTGACTGTCGGCGATCCGACCAGCAGCGTCCGGATGGGCCCGGTGGTGTCCGAGGCGCAGTTCACCAAGATCCAGGGCCTGATCGAACGCGGAATCGCCGAAGGTGCCAAGCCCGTCTTCGGTGGTCCCGGCCGCCCCGACGACCTGCCGACGGGCTACTACGTGCGCCCGACCGTGTTCCGCGACGTCACCAACGACATGGAGATCGCCCGCACGGAGATCTTCGGCCCGGTGCTGGTGATGATCGGCTACGACTCACTCGACGACGCGATCGAGATCGCCAACGACACCGATTACGGGCTGGCCGGCTACGTGTCAGGAAAGGACGTCGACGCCGTCCGCGACGTCGGTTCGCGTATCCGTGCCGGATCCATCTCCCTCAACGGCGCTCAGCTCGACCCGGTTGCCCCGTTCGGCGGGTACAAGCAGAGCGGCAATGGACGCGAATGGGGCGATTACGCGTTCGACGAGTTCCTCGAGGTGAAGTCGCTGCTCGGATACGGCGCCTGAGCGACCCGGGCTCACCCTCTCACGGCCCGGACACGACTCGAGAACGGCCCCCCCGCGGGTACCGACGCCTTGCGTCGGTACCCGCGGGGGCCTTCGTGCACACGGATCATTCGCGGCGCTACGCCGCCGGCGGCGTCCGGGCCGCCAGCCAGCCCGTCACGTCGTCGAGCACCCGATCCTGCTCGGGTTCGTTGAAGATCTCGTGGTACAGGCCGTCGTAGACGATCAGCGACTTGTCGTCGGACCCGGCCAGCCGCGCCACCATCTCACTGCCCGCCGGATCGGTGAGCGCATCCGCGCTGCCGTGCAGGATCAGCAGCGGCATGTGCAGTGTCGGAAGCCGCTCCGGGAACGACCGCATCGTGGCCAGCATCGCGCCGCCGAGTCCGGCCGGGATCTTGGCGCGCACTACCAGCGGATCGGCATCGTAATCGGCGACCACCTGCGGATCCCGGGAGATACTCGCCGAACTCAGTGCCGTGGTGGGTAGGCCGGGTGCGATGCGGCCGATGAGCGGCGCGAGCTTGATCATGATCGGCGACAGATCCGCGCCGGGCGCCACCGCGGCGCCCGACAGGATCAGCCCCGAGAGTCGGTCGGGGTGATCGAGTGCGTAGTCGAGGGCGATACAGCCGCCCATGCTGTGCCCGATGAGGAAGGTCGGGCGGCGCTCGTCGGCGACCTCGGTGATGACGGTGTCGAGGTCGTCGGTGAAATCCGAGAACCGCTGCACCCGCAGCCGCTTGCCACCCGATCGGCCATGCCCCAGATGATCAGGCACCGCCACCACCGAACCGGCGTCCACCAGTCGTTCGACGACGTGACGGTAACGCCGCCCGTGCTCGCCGAGCCCGTGAGCGATGACCACGGTCCGCACCGCGTCACCCTCGGGCGCAAAGACGTCGTAGGTGATCTGTTCGCCGTGCCGTCCCCGGAACGTGCGCTCCTCGATCTTCAGGTTGCTCACTGTCCATTCCCCAATCCCAGTCGGGAGGCCAGAGTGCGGCCCGCCGATTCGATAGCGCCCTCGATGGCCCCGATGGGGCGCAGCGCCGCCTCCCCGATCCCGACGAGCGCCTCCACCCGTCCGACGATGTTCTCGAGCCGATCGACCACGTCGGTCATCGTGACCACGGTCTTGTCCACCTGATCCAGTGTCCCGGAGATCCTGTTCATGGTGGTGTCCAGGCTCTCGATGGCACCGTCGAGACCACCGATCGTCTTGTTCATGTCGACGAGGACGTCGCTCATATCCGAGAGGATCGCCTCGATCTGATCCACGGTCATGTCGGCGTTGAGGGCCGCCTGCGCGAGCTTCTTGAAACGTTGCCGTTCGGGCGGTCGTCCCCCATAGACATCGCCCTGATTACCGATTCCCCGATTCCCGATAACTTTGTCGGCCATGTCTCGATTATTCACTGTCGTCGCCCCGACGCTGACGGTCTGCCCGCATCCGTTCGGATGATCCTGCCGGAATCGTGGTGCGGGCCCGTCATCGCTCACCGACCATCAACTCATCGACACATCGGTACGTCGGCACGCTCGGCGGTTCGTCGGCGACCACGATCGAGCAGGAGGACCCAGATGGCCGGACCGCGGTCGGCCGACCGAGCACGCACGACACGGGTTGCGGCGAGGGTCACGATCGGTGCCCTCGCCGTGCTCGCGTCGATCGTGTTCGCCCAGATCTCGCCGGCCACGGCCGCACCGATCGGGACGACCCACGTGACCCCCGATCGGGGCGCCTGCGGCGATCACGGCGGCGTTCGTTCGGTCAGCTGCGCCGCGCACCTCACCGAGCGCTGGATGCGACGGATGGGACTCGGTGACGTGGTGCGCGAGACCGTGCTCGTCGCGCCGGTCGGCGCGGGTCTGTGGCGCAGCTCGACGACGGGCGGGATCTGCGGTTTCGGTGCGGCGGGCAAGCTCGGCCTCGGGCTGCACCATTGCGACCACCGCACCTTTGTCTATCCGTCCCAGGACTTCATGCTGCTGAGCGACGACGTGACGACGGTGACCGCTCTGGCCCACGAATCCGCCCACGGCGTCCACGAACGCGCCGGCCTCGACCCGGTGGCCATCACGCTCTCGTTCGACGGCCACCGACTCCTTCCACTCGAACTGTCCGCGGACTGCTGGGCCGGCATGGCGCTGCGCTGGTTCGTCGACGAGGGCATGCTGGCTGCGACGGCCCGCGCGGGTGCCCAGGGGTTGCTGCGCGCGGCCGCCGGAGGACTCGGTCACGGTTCCGCGCAGCAGCGCCAATCGGCGTTCGACGCCGGCTACCTCCAGGGCGCGACGGCGTGCAATCGACTGCTGGGCACGCCGACGTTCCCGGCCGGGCCGTAGGACGCCGCCGGCGGTCGATCAGCGGATCAGCTTCGGGACGACTTCCTTTGCGACCAGGTCCAGGTGGTCGAGATCGGTGAGGTCGAGCACCTGCAGGTAGATGCGCCGTGCACCGATCTCGCGGTAGGCCTCGATCTTCTCGACCACCTCGTCGGGTGTTCCGGCGGCACCCACCTCACGCATCTCACCGAGGTCGCGACCGATCGCCTCGGCCCGACGCGCGAGTTCGGCATCGGTTCGGCCACAGCACAATACGAGCGCCGAGGAGAAGGTCATCGTCCCCGGCCGCCGGCCGGCCCGCGCGCACGCCGCGCGCACCCGGCCGATCTGCTCGGCGGCCGCGTGCACCGGCATGAACACCGTGTTGAACTCGTCGGCGAATCGGGCGGCCAGTGCGGGTGTGCGCTGCTTACCCAGCCCGCCGACGATGATCGGCGGGCGCGGCGACTGCGCGGGCTTCGGCAGCGCCGGTGAGTTCGCGATGCGATAGTGGTCGCCCAGATAGTCGAAGGTGCGACCCGACGGCGTCTCCCAGAGTCCGGTGATGATCTCAAAGGATTCCTCCAGCCGGTCGAACCGCTCACCGACCGACGGGAACGGGATGCCATAGGCGGCGTGCTCGGCCTCGAACCATCCTGCACCCAAACCCAACTCGACACGACCACCGCTCATCTGGTCGGCCTGCGCGACCGCGATCGCCAGGGCACCCGGATGACGGAAGGTCGCCGAGGTCACCAGGGTGCCGAGGCGGATCGTCGACGTCTCGCGCCCCAGCGCAGCCAGGGTCAACCAGGAGTCGGTGGGGCCCGGCCGACCGTCGACACCCATCGCCAGATAGTGATCCGACCGGAAGAACGCGTCGAAACCGAGCGCCTCGGTGGCCTGGGCCACCCGCAGTTGATCGTCGTAGGTGGCACCTTGCTGGGGTTCGATGAAGACGCGTAGATCCACGTCTGTCAACCTACGCCACCTCGGGGGACGTGCCGATATCGTTCACGGCACGGTCCGACTGCGTGTCGCCCGCGGACGCGCAGATCAGTCGAGCAGCCCCCGGACGTAGGCGGCCTGGCCAACGTGCTGGACGTCGTCGTCGAGGATGGACACCAGCCGAACACCCAGTGTCACAGGAGGATTCCACCGCTCGTCGATCACCCGATCGAGATCGGTGTCCGACAGTCCGCCCAGATGGTCGACGGTGACCGCGTGTGCGGCGTCGTAATACTCGGCCAGCAGTGCCGGGTCGATCCCCTTCACCTGGGCGACCTCTTCGGCGGTCTGGCCGTACCCCGACGCCGTTGCCTCGAACGGTAGGCCGAACCGACCGAAGAAGTCCGCCGAAGTCCAGAGCTGTTCGGTGCCCGCGACATCGGCGATCTGCGCGTCCTGCACCCGGCTGAGATGCCAGATCAGCCAGGCGATCGTGTTCGCCCGGGGACCCGGCCGATACACCAGTTGTTCCGCGGTGATGCCGTCGAGAACCGCATGCACGTTCTCCGACACCCGCCCGAAGCCGTCGATGAGTACGTCGATTGATCTCATACATCCACTATGGTCTCCGGATCCCGAACCGCATAGGGTGTCGACGTGAGTCATCCAGGCAACCGACGCCGGTCCGCCCATCCCCGTTCCGGGCACTCCCATCATCTCTCGGAGATCCCCGCCGTCCTGTCCCCGTTCGCCAAGTGGTTCGTGATCGTGAGCCTCGCGATCATCGGCGTCGGGGTCGTCGTGGGGACGGTCGTACTGTGGCCCTCCGGCGACGGCGAGCACGCCATCCCCCTGCAGTTCCGGGCGGCCGACGGGGGCCCGATCGAGACGGTGGACGGGCATGTGGTGTCACAGACGCGGGCCGCGTGTCTGAATCCGCTGGCCGGCACGGTGCAGGACAGTCCGGTATTCCAGATCGAGGGCGCGAGCGGACCCTGCATCCTGAGCACCGTTCAGCTCGACAGCGGTCCCGACACCGGCCGCCACACCCTGCTGGAGGTGCCGACCAACGCCGCCCAATCCGGCTCGGAGCCGGGCGCCGTCATGAGCACCGAGGCACCCGATCAGCCGCAAGCCGGGCAGCCGACCTTGGAGATCGGCGACAAGATCCGACTCACGACGCTCCCCGGCCCCTACGGGAACAGTCGCTACACCTTCTTCGACTTCCAGCGGGGTGTCCCGACGCTGGTATGGGCGCTGCTGTTCGTCGGAGCGGTGGTGATGGTGGCCGCCTGGCGTGGTCTACGTTCGATCATCGGCCTGGCGTTCGCATTCCTCGTACTGGGCGTGTTCACCCTGCCGGCGATCCTCAACGGCGAGCCACCGGTGGCCGTCGCCGTCGTGTCGTCGGCCGCGATCCTGTTCGTCGTGCTTTACCTGGCGCATGGGGTAAGCCTGCGAACGAGTTCGGCGCTCCTGGGGACGTTGACGTCGCTCGTGCTCGCCGGGGTACTGAGCTGGCTGGCGATCAACACCATGCACCTGACCGGTCTGTCGGGCGACCAGACGACCAATTTGCAGGTCTACTCGGGCACGATCTCGGTCGACGGGCTCCTGCTGGCCGGATTCATCATCGGCACCCTCGGTGTGCTCAACGACGTCACGATCACGCAGGCGTCGGCAGCCTTCGAACTCGCGGCGGCGGGTGAACCGACCCGGCTGGCCACCTTCCGTGCCGCGATGCGGGTGGGCCGCGACCACATCGCGAGCACCGTCTACACCCTTGTGTTCGCCTATGCCGGCAGCGCGTTGCCACTTCTGCTGCTGTTCTCGGTGGCCCAGCAGCCGTTCGCGTCGCTGCTCACCACCGACGCCTTGGCGGTGGAGCTCGCGCGATCGTTCGTCGGCGGCATCGCCATCGCGCTGTCGGTGCCCCTGACGACCGTCATCGCGGCCGCTCTCGCACAACCCGCGGGAGCCGAAGTGCCGACACAACCGCAGGTCGAACCCGCACACGGTTCCACCTCGCCGACGCCGACCGCACGACATGCCCGGTCCGACGACTGATCCGACCAGGGTCGAGGGTTGATCAGCAGCGTCCCGCGGGCAGGCCTGCGAGATTGCGTTCGAGCCAGCCACCGACCTTGTTGAGCATCCTGGTGCCATCACCGAACGACCCGCTGCGCGGCATCGCGGCCATGGCAACCGCCACCTGTCCCCGATTGGTGGTGATGATGCCGAGTTGGCGCACGAGGTAACCCGGCGACGTCGATGTCGCCGGACCCCAGCCACCCTTGACCGCGGTCACCACTCCACGGCTGCGTGACATCTTGGCGATGCCCCACTGTTGATTCGCCGCCACGTGGCTCATCAGGCGGATGAGGTCCTCGGTTCCGGGCATACAGGGCAGATGGGCCCCGAACCGAGCCTGATCGGAGAGCGCCCAGGGCGTGTAACCGGGGTAGGACGGCGGATCGTCGACCTCCGAACTCACCCGGGTGCGGCTGTCGTGGCCCTCACGGAGCACGTTTGTGACCGCCGCAACCGACGCCTGTCCCCCGCCGAGCGAACCCCACAACTCACCCGCCGCGTCGTTGTCGGAGAAGATGATCGCTTTGTCCTCCATCGCCGCGACCCGGTACCCGTTCTTGCGCTGGGCGGCCAGAGACACCGGCACCTTCAGCGTGGACCACGCACGACCCGATTTCAGATTCCCCATCGTGACCGCCCGGTCGGAACCGATCGGCACGATGGCCAGCCCGACCTTTCCGGGCAGAGACTTGCGCATGGACTTCTGGAGCACGGCGAAGCTCTTGGTGAGCTTCTTGTCCATCGTGACCGGCGGCTCGAAGAACCGCGACACCTCGGGCGGAAGCGGCGGCAGTTGCGGTGGCCACCATGAGGGTGAGGCGGCGGCGGACCCGCCGCCGAACACGACGCCGCACACCACCGTCATCGAGACCACACCGACGATCCATTTCGAACGAGTCACTTTTGTCTCCTGAGTCACTTCTGCAACAGGAAGACTACGGTGACCGCCCGTCGGCTACCAGCGACGATGCGAATCTGTAGTAATCGGCCGCGTTCCCCGGAGCACGCGCACCGAAAACATCACCGCAGGGCCGCGCCATCGACACATTGCACTCAGCGACTCTCACCGGTGAGGTTTTCGGGGCGGGATCGGTGAGCGGTCAATCCTCCCGAGACCGCCAGCGCCCCATACCCAGGAACACCATCACCAGCTGACGTTCGGTGCGTTCGACGATCTCGCTTTCCACGCCGGGCCCGCGGTAGTCGTTGTCGAGCAGGTCGGCGACGGCGGTCAGCATGATCGTCACGATCAGTTCGGCGGCCACCTCGAGATCCTCGGGCTGCCATTGCGCAAGATCGGGCAGGCGCGATAGATCTATCGCGAGTTCCTTTGAGAACAAACGTAATTCGGTGTCGATCGCGCGACGGATCTCGGCGATCCCACCATGCTGTTCGCGCACCAGGAATCGGAATTGCGCCTCGTTGTCGTGTACATGGCGCAGCAGGATGGCGAGCGAATTCTGCGCGGTGGGCAATGCCTGCCGGGCCGCCAGATCGCGCCGCCCGTCCCGCAGGGTGCGCCGCAGAACGCGCATCGAGTCCTCGACGAGGGTCACGCCGAGGTCCTCCATGGAGGCGAAATGCCGATAGAACGCGGTCGGCACGATGCCGGCACCACGCGCCACCTCCCGGAGACTGATGCTGGCGAAACTTCGGTCGGCCACCAGTTGCATCGTCGTGTCGAGCAACGCCTGCCGTGTCCGGTTCTTGCGTTCGGCCCGGGTCTCCGACTCCGCGGCGGCACGCGAGGCGCGCGAACGCGAAGGATTCCGAGACCTGGTCACGAAACGAGTGTAAGTGCGCCCACCGGCGATGACGCCGCCGCCTCCCCGTCGCCCTGACAATTCAGTGACTGCCGTCACAGCGGATTCGTCTTGACGCCACGCCGCGTCACTGTGTCACACTGTTTCGTGTACATCTGTTCACTGAATGCAACAGACCACAAACGGAGCACATCATGGGTATCCGACTGCCACACCTCGTCGGTTCGATTGTCGAGGCAGCCCTGACCCCCCACCCCGTCGATCGCTATCTCGAACTGATCGACCCGATGCTCACCTGGCGCGACCTGCGCGCGCAGGTCATCGCCGTGGACCACCCGACCGACCGCACCGTCCGCCTCACGTTGCGGCCGACACGACAGTGGACCGGACACGAGGCCGGACAGTATGTACAGCTCAGCGTTGTGATCAACGGTGTCCGGCACACCCGGTGTTTCTCCCCGGCCAATGCCGCGCGCCCAGGCGGCGACCTCGAGCTGACCATCACCGCCCACGACAACGGCGTCGTCTCGACATACCTACGCGAGCATGCCCGCGTGGGCATGGTGCTGGGCTTGAGTCCGGCCATGGGTGAGTTCCGCCTCCCCACCGAACGTCCCCGGGCGGCGGTCTTCTTGAATGGCGGCAGCGGGGTTACACCCGTACTCTCGATGGTAAGAACACTCGTCGCCGAACACTACACCGGACAGATCACCTTCGTGCACTACGCACGAACGCGCGCCGACGTCGCCTACCGCGACGAACTGGTCGCGCTCGACGCCGCGCATCCCACCATCGACCTACGCATGCACTACACCCGCGGGGACGACCCCGATCACTTCACCGCCGCGCATCTCGCCGACATCCCCGATCTCGACGACGCGCACCTGTTCGTCTGTGGGCCGCCGGCTCTGATGAACGCCGTCACCCGGTTCCACCACGAGACGGGCATGACGCAACCGCTACACAGCGAGGCATTCACACTCGCCGCACCGATCACCATCGATCCGGACGCTCCGGTCGACGGAGAACTAACCTTCCTGCGCTCCGGCCGATCCGCGACCAACGACGGTCGCACCATCCTCGACCAGGCCGAATCCGCCGGGCTGAGCCCGGACTCCGGCTGCCGGATGGGGATCTGCTTCTCCTGTAACGCCATCAAGAAATCCGGCTGCACCCGCAACGTGCTGACCGGCGAAACCAACACCGAAGCCGACAAGCGGATCCAGCTGTGCATCAACGCTCCCGTCGGCGATGTGGAAATCGAGGTATAGCCATGACCATCACCACCCGCACCTACCTGCCCGCCCCCGCCGACGCCACGACCACACCGTTGACGGGCCTACTCGTCGAGCACGACGCCGATCCCAAACACATCACGCTGAGCTACGAGCAGGTCGAGGCGCTCGGCCGCGACCTCGACGCCCTTCGTGCCCGCGTCGTCGCCGACCTCGGACAGCAGGATCGCGACTACCTGTACTCGATCATCCGGGCCCAGCGCGGATTCGAGATCGCCGGCCGCGGCCTGATGTATCTCGGCTTCTTCCCGCCGGCGTGGCTCGCCGCCGTCGGCGCGCTCTCGGTGTCGAAGATCCTCGACAATATGGAAATCGGGCACAACGTGATGCACGGCCAATACGACTGGATGCGCGAGGACACCTACAACTCGCGCCAGTTCGAGTGGGACAACGTGTGCCCGGCCGACCAGTGGCGGCACAGCCACAACTACATGCACCACACGTTCACCAACATTCTCGGCGAGGACCGCGACATCGGATACGGCATCCTCCGCATGGCCCGCGACCAGAAGTGGAATCCGTACTACCTCGGCAATCTCGCCTACGCCACCGGACTGATGCTGGTGTTCGAGTGGGGGGTGATGCTGCACGACCTCGAGACCGAGAACATCATCGCCGGCAAACGCAAATGGCATGACGTCAAGGGCCTCGTGAAGGGCATGTGGCGCAAGGCGCGCCGCCAGGTGCTCAAGGACTATGTCGTCTTCCCGGCCCTGACCGGACCGCTGTTCGTCCCGACCCTGCTGGGCAACGCGACGGCCAACCTGATCCGCAACGTCTGGGCCTACTCGATCATCTTCTGTGGCCACTTCCCCAGCGGCGCACAGACCTTCACACCGGAGGAATGCGCAGACGAGACCCGCGGCCAATGGTATCTGCGGCAGATGCTGGGATCGGCCAACATCACCGGCGGGCGCCTGTTCCACATCATGAGCGGCAATCTCTCGCATCAGATCGAGCATCATCTGTTCCCCGACATCCCGGCCGGTCGCTACCCGGAGATGGCCGGCGAGGTCCGCGAGATCTGCGCACGCTACGGCCTGCCCTACAACACCGGCTCGCTGTCGCATCAGCTCGGATCGACCTGGAAGAAGATCGCCAAGCTCTCGCTGCCCAACTTCATGACCCGCGACGACAACGACCTCGTCGTGACCGTCGAACGGCGCAAGCCGGCGGCGGCGTGACGGCGCGGACCCGCTGACGATGGCAGAATACGGAGTCATGGTGGACAGCTTCGAACGCAACAAAGACCTCGTCCAGGAGCTGGTCGAGTCGACCGCAACTCATGTGGGACGGATCGCCATGATCATCACCGGCGCGGTCGCCGAGGTGGCACGCGAGATCGGCGACTTGGTCACCGACGGTATCGAGATGCGTGACGCTGCGCGTCGGGCCCGTGACGACGAGGAGCGGGGCATCGTCGAGGTCGAGGAGATCGACCTCATCGAGGACGGCGAGCCCGACATCGACGATATCGGCGATCCTGTCGACCTCGGCGAGATACCGGCCGTCGACCAGGTCGCCCTGCTCAGCGCGGACATCGTCCCGGAAGAACCTGTGGACATCGGCGAGTTGCCGGGCGAACAGACCTGACGCAACCGACCAGCCGTCGGGCACGTGATCGTCCCGACACATGACGTGGTGGGCTGGACAACGGCGGATGTGCGCGGCGGTACCTTGTCCCGTACACATCTGCCGTCGCCACCAGCCATACCCAGGCCCTGACGCACCCGGCCAGTAACGTTGGGCCCATGTCCGACATGTGGGAGGTGCTCCGGTCGACGTTCGGCTACGAGTCGTTTCGGGGTGATCAGGAGCAGATCGTCGCCCACGTCGTCGGCGGCGGTGACGCCGTCGTACTCATGCCGACCGGCGGCGGTAAGAGCCTCTGCTACCAGGTGCCCGCACTGGTTCGGGAGGGCTGCGGGGTGGTCGTCTCCCCCCTGATCGCCCTGATGGCCGACCAGGTGGCGGCGCTGCGCGACCTCGGTGTCCGGGCGGCCTTCCTCAACTCCACCCAGATGCCCGAGGAACGCGCCGAGGTGGAGTCCGCGTTCCGTGCGGGCAACCTCGATCTGCTCTATGTCGCACCGGAGCGACTGAACACCGCCGGGACCCGAAACCTGTTGTCCCAGGGTAAGATCGCGCTCTTCGCGATCGACGAGGCGCATTGCGTGTCGCAGTGGGGCCACGACTTCCGGCCCGACTATCTCGCCCTCGGCGACCTCGCCGAGCTCTGGCCCGACGTGCCGCGAATCGCGCTGACCGCGACGGCGACCCAGCGCACCCACGACGAGATCACCGACCGCCTGCACCTGCAGCGTGCCCGGCACTTCGTCGCGGACTTCGACCGTCCCAACATCACCTACCGGATCGTCACCAAGACCGACCCGCGACGACAACTCCTCGACTTCATCCGCTCCGAGGGGGTCGTCGAGGGTAGGCCGGCGACCGGCATCGTCTACGCGCTCAGCCGGAAATCGGTGGAGGCAACCGCGGAGTTCCTGGTGGCCAACGGGATCGACGCCATGCCGTATCACGCCGGGCTCGACCGTCGTCTGCGGCAGGTGACCCTCGAACGGTTCCTGCGTGCCGACGGTGTGGTGGTGGTCGCCACCATCGCCTTCGGGATGGGCATTGACAAACCCGACGTGCGCTTCGTCGCCCACATCGATCTGCCCAAGAGCGTCGAGGGTTACTACCAGGAGACCGGGCGCGCCGGGCGCGACGGCCTGCCGTCGGCGGCATGGATGACCTACGGTCTGGCCGACGTGATGCAACAGCGGCGGCTCATCGACCAGTCTGACGGCGACGCGCAGCATCGTCGGGTTCAGCAGCAACATCTCGACGCGATGCTCGCGCTATGCGAGACCGTCGACTGCCGCCGTGTGCAGTTGCTCCGGTACTTCGGCCAGGAGGCAGCGCCCTGCGGCAACTGCGACACGTGCCTGGATCCGCCGGCGACCTGGGACGGTACCGTCCCGGCGCAGAAACTGCTGTCGACGATGGTGCGTTTGCAGCGCGATCTCGGCGATCCGCCCTATGGGGCGGGGCACCTGATCGACATCCTGCGGGGCGCCGACACCGCGCGTATCCGCGAACGCGGCCATACCCGGCTGACCACCTACGGCATCGGCGCCGACCTCGACGCCGCCGCCTGGCGCAGCGTGATCCGGCAGCTGGTCGCCACCGGGGTCGTCGAACCCCGCGGCGACTACGGGGTGCTGGTGCTCACCGAGAAGAGTGGGCCGGTGCTACGCGGTGAGACGACGGTGATGCTGCGCACCGATCCGGCGCGGTCGCCGGCCACCCGCGGACGCTCGACGAAAGCCGCGGCCGAGCTCCCCGACGCCGACCGCGGCTTGTTCGAGCACCTGCGCACCTGGCGCAAGGCCGAGGCGTCGCAGCGCGGGGTGCCGCCGTATGTGGTGTTTAACGACGCGACGCTGCGCGAACTCGCCACCCGACGCCCGGAGAGCGCCGCGCAGCTGCGCAGTGTGTCCGGCATCGGTGACGCGAAGCTCGAACAGTACGGCGACGCCGTCCTGGCCACGATCGCGGCATTCGAATCAGCATGAGTAAAAGGTTTGTCCTGGCCGTTTGTACTGACTAACCTCTGTGAGGTTGTCTTTGCAGGAGGTCTCCAGGTGTCCCGTTCGTTGCCGTCGGCGCTGACGTTCCCCAACCCGGTCAACGAGTACGCGGCCCGGTCCACCGCCGGCCTGGTGATCGTGCTCGCGATCGTGGCGATCGCGGTGAACCAGCCCGTCGTGTACGCGATGCTCGCCGTCGGATTCCTGTTGCGGGTGATGGCCGGGCCGCGGTTCTCACCGTTCGGGCAGCTGTCGGTGCGGGTGATCGCCCCGAAGATCTGGCGCAAGACCAAGCTGGTGCCCGGGCCGCCGAAACGATTCGCCCAGTCGGTCGGACTGGTCTTCAGCAGCACCGCCCTCGTGCTGTCGCTGTTCGGTCTCGGACTCGCCGCGCAGATCGTCGTCGGTCTGCTCATCGTCGCAGCCACCCTCGAATGCGTCTTCGGTCTCTGCCTGGGATGTGTCGCCTTCGGGTTCCTGCAGAACAAGGGCATCATCCCGGAGACCGTGTGCGAAGCGTGCAACAACCTGTCGCTGCGTCTACCGGCCGAGCAGCAGCAGGCGGCCGCCTGAGACGGTCGCCGAGACTTCTTCCCCCACGGTTCCGGTCGTCCACCGTCTGCCAGCATGGTCGTGAGACAGATGCTGGTGGTGGTGCGGGGCTCAGTCGAGGAGACCAAGCGCGATCCCGTCGAGGATGTCGTGTTCGCTCACGACCAGTTCGGTGATTGCGGTCCGGTCCCGTAGGACCCGCGCCAACTCCATCGTCACCAGCGCCCCGCCTCCGATCACATCGACGCGGCCCGGATGCATCGGACCGAGCGCCGCCCGCTCCGCGCGGGTCATCCCGATGAGTCGATGGCACACCGCGTCGAGGTCACCGAGCGAGATCCGGGACAGGTGGATGACCTCCGGATCGTAGGCGGTCAATCCTGCGCCCACGGCGGACAGCGTCGTCATCGTCCCGGCAACACCCACCCAGGTCCGCGCGCCTTCCACCGGCACCGTCGCAAACGCCTCGGCCAGTCGCGTGCGGGCGAAATCGTGCGCTGCCGTGATCTCCGCTTCGGTGGGCGGATCCGACGGAAGGCATCGTTCGGTGAGGCGGACACAGCCGATGTCGGCCGAATGGGCCGCCGTGACGCCCTGCGCATCGCCGACGACAACCTCCGTGGAGCCGCCACCGAGGTCGGTGACCACGAAAGGTCCACTCGCCGGATCGAGTTCGCCGACGGCGCCGCGGAACGACAGCCGGGCTTCCTCGTCGCCGGTGATGACCTCGGCGCATGCGCCCTCGACGACGCGCCCGAGCAGGTCGGCGGTCATCGCGAAGAAGTCGTCGCGGTTGGCGGCATCGCGGGTCGCCGACGTCGCGACCATCCGCACTCGCTCGACGCCCGCGGAGACCATGATGTCGACATAGTCGGCGAGGGCCGCGCGCGTCCGCTCGATCGCCTCGGGGGCGAACTCACCGGTCGCATCCACGCCCTGACCGAGCCGTACGACCCGCATCTCGCGGTGGATGTCGACGAGGTGGGGTGGGGGGTGATCTCGATACGCCTCCTCGCTGGGCTCGTCGACTACTCGATCAGCAGAAGGGGACGCCTCCTCGCTGCGCTCGTCAGCCACTCGATCAGCGGAACGAGCCGCACCTCGATCAGCGGCAGAAGTGCCGACTACTCCACCAGCGGAAGAGGCGCGGGCCACCAGGAGGCGGATGGAATTGGTACCACAGTCGACGGCACCGACGACGGTCATCGTGCCTCGTCCGGATAGGTCGGCCAGTCCTGTGGGATCGCGGTCCCCCGCAGCGCGCCCTCCGCGGCCAGCGCGACCGCCTCGTCGCCGAGCGGGTTCACCCCGGGGCCCTTCGCCAGCGAGTGCGCCATCAGCACGTGCAGACACTTGACCCGATCGGGCATCCCGCCGCCGGTGAACTCGGTGCCCAACGATTCGATGGCATCGCGTTCGGCGAGATAGGACTCGTGGGCACGGCGATAGGCGGCGGCGAGGTCGGGGTCGTCGGCCAGTCGCGCCGTCATCGTCTTCATCACACCGGCCGATTCGAGGCGGCTCGCCTCCGCGGTCAGCCGCGGGTCGGTCAGGTAGTACAGCGTCGGGAAGGGCGTGCCGTCGGGCAGCCGCGGAGCGGTCTTGACCACCGCCGGCTGACCATCGGGTGTGTAGTAGCTGACCTCGATCACGCCGCGGGGCTCGCGGCCCAACTGCGCGGCGATCGTCTCGAGGTCGGTCGGTGAAACGCTCACTGTGCGTTCGGGGGGTTCGCCACGGACTCCCACAGGTTGCCGTACCAGGGGTTGCGCGCGTATTCCTCGGCGCGTTGCTGCGCGGCCCGCCGTGCGTCGTCACCGGGGAACATCATCACCAGCGGCGTCTCACCGGGCCGGACGAACTGAAGGCGTTCACGCGCCTGCGCCTCGATGTAGGCGGGGTCACCTTGTTCGTTGACCTTCTGCTGGTAATCCGTGACCTCGCTGCGGAGTTGATCGTTGCTGGCGCGGAGCTGGTCGAACTCTGCGTGCTGGGCGAAGTAGGTACGCACGGGCATGGCCAGTGTCAGTGCGACGACGCTGATTACCAGGGCAAGCACGATCGCCCGTTTCGCGTCGAGCATCTCCCACCGCGTCGACAACGATCGAGATCCGCGCAGACGACGGTCGCGTACCCGCGGCGCCCGCACTTCACCGTCCCCGCCGCCGTCGGAACCCGGAGCGACCTCATCGACCTGATCGGCCTCATCGACCTGATCGGCCTCGTCGAACTCGACGAGGTCCACGTCATCGGCGTGGACCTCGTGTTCGCCCGTCTCTGTGACCGGGTCCGCAGCGGGACGTGCCGGTCCCGACCGGGCCCCCGGCGACCGGGGACGGGCGTGACCGCGCGTGCTCGCACGCCGGTCCGCCCGACCCCGATGACGCCGTCCATTCGACGCCCCACGACCCGATGTCATGGGGTCAAGCTAATCACGAACCGAAGGCGAAACGCGGGAAGGCAAGGTCTCCCGCGTACCGCGCCGCGTCTCCGAGACCCTCCTCGATGCGGAGCAGCTGGTTGTACTTGGCGACACGCTCACTTCGGGCCGGCGCACCGGTCTTGATCTGTCCACAGGCGCAGGCGACGGCGAGGTCGGCGATGGTGGTGTCCTCGGTCTCACCGGACCGGTGGCTCATCATCGTCTTGTAGCTGTTGTTGTGCGATAAGGCAACCGCGTCGAGCGTCTCGGTCAGCGAACCGATCTGGTTGACCTTGACCAGCAGCGCGTTGGCCACGCCCTCGGAGATGCCGCGTTCGAGGCGCTCCGGGTTGGTGACGAACAGGTCGTCGCCGACGAGCTGGACCTTGTCGCCGACGGCCTCGGTCAGCTTCGCCCAGGCCTCCCAGTCGTCCTCGGCCAGGCCATCCTCGATCGAGACGATCGGGAAATCGGCGATCAGCTTCTCGTAGTACGGAATCATGTCGTCGGACGAATAGTCCTTGCCCTCGAGTTTGTAGACCCCGTTGGAGTAGAACTCGGTGGCGGCAGCGTCGAGGGCGATGACCACGTCCTTGCCGAAGTCATATCCGGCTTTGCCGACCGCTTCGCCGATCACAGAGATCGCCGCGTCGGTGTTGGGGAGGTCCGGCGCGAATCCGCCCTCGTCACCGAGCGCGGTGTTCATACCTTGCTTGCCCAGAACCGATTTGAGGGCGTGATAGACCTCGGCGCCGCAGCGCAGGGCTTCCTTGAACGTGGGTGCACCAACCGGGCAGACCATGAATTCCTGGAAGTCGATGCCATTGTCGGCGTGCTCACCGCCGTTGATGATGTTCATGCACGGCACGGGGAGGATATGCGCGTTGGGACCGCCGAGGTAGCGGTACAGCGGCAGACCGGCCGACTCGGCCGCGCCCTTGGCGACTGCCAGCGACACACCGAGAATGGCGTTGGCGCCGATGCGTCCCTTGTCCGGGGTTCCGTCGCAGTCCAGCAGCGCCTGGTCCACGAGCCGCTGGTCCTCCGCCTCGAGACCGATGACTGCCGGCGCGAGTTCGCTAAGCACACCCTCGACCGCCTTGGTGACGCCCTTACCGTTGTAACGGTCACCGCCGTCGCGCAATTCGACCGCCTCGTGTTCACCGGTGGATGCGCCCGACGGGACCGCGGCGCGGGTGAATGTGCCGTCGTCGAGGACCACCTCGACCTCGACTGTCGGGTTGCCCCGGGAATCGAGAATCTCGCGCGCACCGACCTGCTCGATCATTGCCACAGCTCTTGCCCCTTTTCACCTGGACGGGTCGGCGTCTTGGACTGCGCCGACAGGTACGAGGGAAAGCCTAATCGTTGCCCGCCGGGCGCACGTGGCAAGGCCGTTTTCGGCCACGGTCGCTCCGACGGGAGGCGTCAGTACCGAACGTTGATCGAGTAGGCGTTGGCGCGATCGCGGACGTCGATGACGTAGGCCATCGAGTTGTTGTAGACCTGCACCGCCTTCTCCCACCCCTGCGGTGTGGTCATGTCACCGCCCGACGACACACAGAGGTAGCGCGCCGCCGACAGTGCCGCGTCGTCGAGGTTGTCGGGGTCGGGCCGGCCGTCGCCGTTCGCGTCGACGCCATAGCGCTGCCAGGTCTCCGGGATGAACTGGAACGGCCCCATCGCCCGGTCGTGTACGGCGTCGCCGTCCATCTTCCCCCCGTCGGTGTCGTGGATGCGCATGTTCCCACGTGTGCCGTCGAGGGCGACCCCGCGGATGGGTGGGGACGTATCACCGTTGGTGGCGATGCCGGTTCCGTGATGGGTGCCATGTTTGCTCTCCACGGCCCCGATGCCCGCGATCGTCGTCCAAGCGATACCGCATTCCGGGTGCTGCTGGCGTTCGATCTCGGCGGCGTTTCCGTAGGCCTCGAGCGCGATCAGCGGAATCCCCGTGGATTCCGAGATCGGGCGGGCCCAGTCACGCAGCAGCTCCGCGGTCCGGCCGGGGGCATTGATGTTGATGTAGGGCACAGGTGCACCGGCCCCCGGCGGGAGGCCGTCGGGGATGTCGGGACGCTGCAACGACGGCAGGTCCAGGCATGCCGACACAGTGAACGCCGTCGTCAGTCCGACGACACCGACGGACAGTGCACGTCCCCACGACGCCCCGCGCGCGACACCCATCCTGCTTCACACTCCCCTGACGTAACCCGGCACCGACGACCCGCACGAGTGCCCTCCGCGGCGAGGCGACCGGTCCCACCATCCCATGCCCGGGTCTTTCGACCCCAATCAGACACTCAACTTCGCGGACCCACTTTCGGTTCCCGGCACGAGGGCGTTAGTCTCGCTTGGTTAGCCTCACCAAAAAATGAATAGGTAATCCAACCCTCACCTCAATCAGCCGCGGATATCGACGATCAGGACAGGACACATGGAGTTTCTCGCTTCGGGTGGCGCACCCTCGGTTTTTGCGCAGATGTTCGGGAGCGGACTCATCGGACTGCGCGAAGGCCTCGAAACCGGCATCGTGGTCATGATCCTGATCGCGTTCGTGACCAAGGCGGGACGACGCGATGCCCTGAAGTGGATCTGGACGGGTGTCGGGATCGCGGTCGCGATGGTGATCGTCATCTTTCTTGTCATCCACTTGGGCACGTCGACGATGACCCCGCTGGCCGCGGAAACCATTGCCGGTGTCGCCTCGCTGGTCGCGGTGGCGATCGTCACCTTCATGGTGTTGTGGATGAGTAAGGCGGCCGCGCACATCTCGTCGGATCTCAAGGACAGTATGTCCCACGCGCTGGTGGCCGGAGGCGCGTCGGTGCTGGGGCTGTCGTTCCTGGCGGTCGGCCGCGAAGGTTTCGAGACCGCGCTACTGATGGTGGGCTACGCCGAGAGCGTCTCCGGCGGACTGTGGCCGCTGATCGGGCTGATCCTCGGGGTCCTCGTCGCCGTCGGCCTGACCGTGCTGCTCTACCAGGGCGCCGTCCGCCTTGACTTCCACCGGTTCTTCCTCTACACCGGCATCTTCCTGATCGTCGTCGCCGCCGGCATCCTGTCCTACGGCGTCCACGCCCTGCAGACGGTCGGCTGGCTGCCCGGCCTGAACAACACCGCCTTCGACGTCTCCGCGCACTACGACCAAGCGTCCTGGTACGGCACGGTGCTGGCCGGCATCTTCAACTTCCGGCCCGACCCGTCGGTGCTGCAGGTCGTGGCCTGGGTCGTCTACGTCGCCGTTGTGCTCACGGTGTTCCTGCGCGCGAACCGGCGCAGCACCGCCTCGGCGAGCCACACGACCGAACAGACCTCACCCACACCCGCTCCGGCGACCTTGGAGCCGACCTCTGAAAGGACCACCAGGTGAATCGCAGTATCACCACGTCGATTGCGGCGGTCGCACTGACCGTCGCCACCCCGATCCTGCTCGCGGGGTGCACGTCGAAGGCCGGGGCCGAGGGCGCCATCGAGGTCACGTCGACCGAGTCGGCGTGCGACCTCGCGAGTACCGAGACCCAGACCGGGGAGGTCGACTTCTCCGTGGTGAACAACGGCACCAAGGTCACCGAGTTCTACGTGTACGGCGACAACAATCGCGTACTCGGCGAGGTCGAGAACATCGGTCCCGGCGTGACCGGCAACCTGACCGTCGAGATCGTCGATCCCGGCACCTACACCGTCGCCTGCAAGCCGGGCATGGTCGGCACCGGAATCCGGCAGGAGCTGACCGTCAGCGGTGAGGCGATGGAGAAGTCGCAGGATCCGGAGGATGTGAACGCCGCGAAGGTGGCCTATCTCGACTACGTCGGCAACCAGCTCAACACCTTGGTGGCGCAGACCCAGACGTTCGTCACCAACATCAAGAGCGGCAATCTCGACGCCGCCCGCGATCAGTTCGGTCTGGTGCGCACACCCTATGAGCGCATCGAGCCGGTCGCCGAATCCTTCGCCGATCTCGACCCCGCGATCGACATGCGGTGGGACGACACCGAGGACGGTTCCCTGGCCTTCACCGGATTCCATCGTCTCGAGCGCTACCTGTGGCCCCCGCAGGCGTCCGACATCGGTGACGACCCCGGCCAGGTGGCGCCCGCCGATGCCGCCCACGCCAACGCCTCCGACACCAAGGCCGCCATCGACCCGATCGCCGACGAACTGCTCGCGAACGTGACCCGACTCAAGGATGAGGTGAGCAAGGCCGACTTCGAGTTCGAGACCCGCTCGTTCGTGTCCGGCCCGCAGGCCCTGATCGACGAGGTCGCGGCCACCAAGGTCGACGGCGAGGAGGACCGTTACTCGCACGCGGACCTGTACGACTTCGCGGCGAACGTGGACGGATCCGAGACCGCGATCGCCACCATGCAGCCGATCATCTCGGCAAAGAGCCCGGAACTGATGGACAAGATCACCGCACAGTTCGCCGAAGTCCGTGACGCGGTCAACCAGTTCCAGCGCGGCGACGGCTACGTGTCCTACACCGAGGTCTCCGCCGAGGCACGCAAGGATCTGTCGAACAAGATCGACGCCCTGTCGGCGTCGCTCTCGCAGGTGCCCGGGATCGTGTTGCAGCAATGACCGAGACGACCCCGATGCAACCGGACTCGCCGCAGAACCCGCACGGCGGTCAACGACGCCGCCGTGGCTTCTCCCGTCGCGCTCTGCTGATCGGGGGCGCGGGTGCCGGTGTCGCCGCCGCCGCGGCCGGTGGTGTCGCCGTCGGTCATGCCGCCGCGTCGCGAGATATCGGCCCCGAGTCACAGGTGGTCGCCTTCCGCGGCGAGCGGCAGTCCGGCATCATCACCGCCGCGCAGGATCGCCTGCACTTCGCCAGTTTCGACGTGATCACCGATTCCCGGTCGGATCTGATCGCGATGCTCAAGAAGTGGACCGACGCGGCCGAACGGATGACCCTCGGCGAGGAGACCGTGCCCGACGGTGCGACCGGCCTCGGTGACTACACACCGCCCGCCGACACCGGTGAGGCGCTGGGTCTGCACGCTTCGCGACTCACGCTCACCATCGGATTCGGGCCCGGCCTGTTCGGACCGAGTGCGTCAGCCCCCGATCGGGGCGACCGCTTCGGCATCGCCGACCGCAAACCCGCGGCGTTGACCGACCTGCCCGCATTCACCGCGGAGCGCATCGAACCCGCCCGGTCCTTCGGTGACATCTGCATCCAAGCCTGCGCCGACGACCCGCAGGTGGCGGTGCACGCCATCCGCAATCTGGCCCGGATCGGTACCGGGGTCGTCGCGGTGCGCTGGTCGCAGCTCGGATTCGGGCGGACCTCCTCGACCACCAAGTCGCAGGACACCCCACGGAACATGTTCGGGTTCAAGGATGGCACCGCCAACCTACGCGCCGAGGACACCGAACTGCTCGATCGCTGGGTGTGGGTCGGCAAGGACGACAATCCCACTGCCGCGCAGTGGATGACGGGGGGGACCTATCTCGTCGCTCGACGGATTCGGATGGACATCGAGCCGTGGGACCGGGCGAACCTCCTCGAACAGGAACAGATCGTCGGACGTCTGAAGGCCAGCGGCGCACCCCTGGGCCAGAAGGACGAGTTCGACGAACCGGATTTCAACATCACGTCCTTCGGCGCCCCGATGATCCCGCGTACCGCACATGTCCGGCTGGCACACCCCGACAACCTCGGTGGAGTGCGAATCCTGCGGCGCGGCTACAACTTCACGGACGGTTCCGACGGTTTCGGTCATCTGGACGCGGGCCTGTTCTTCATCGCCTTCAACCGGGACCCGGGCACCCAGTTCGTGCCGATGCAGCAGGTGTTGTCGCGGCAGGATGCGATGACCGAGTACCTCATACCGAACGGATCGTCGCTGTTCGCGGTGCCACCCGGCCTCGGCGACGGCGAATGGTGGGGTCAGCGCCTCTTCGAGTAGACACTCCCCCTCGCCCCCGGGCGCTCCCCTGCGCGCTCCCCGTCGCGATCCGAATGTTCTTCCCCCGGAAGCCGGTTCATCCTCCACCTGCAGCAAGGGGACGAACCAGGTCGTGGGGGACGCACCTCAGCCGATCGACGCGGCGCGCAGCCAGGCGTCTCGGGTGTCGAGGGTGATGTCGAGTTGCGCGGCACGGGCCTCGATCTCGCGCACCCGGTCCATCAGCGCGAGTGTGCGCTCGCGCGCCTGGGCCTCGACGCTGTCACCGCCCGCGACGACAGTGACCGTCAGAACCTCCGGGTCGATTGTCTCGGTTGGGTATCCGGCGCCGGTCAGGCGTTCGAGCACCTTTTGGGTGAGCGCGAGTGCCGGTGCGGTGGTGGCGACGCCATCGAGGACGGACCCCCGGTTCTTCTCGGCGGCTTTGCGCTCCTCCCACTCCCGGATCTGTGTCTCGAGATCACTGTGCGCGCCCGAGAGCACACCCGGGGTACGGCCCATCACCTTCTCGGTGAAGCTGCGCGCGACGTCGTCGATGTCGAAGGGTGCGTGCTCGTCGTCGGCGGCGATGCGCGCGTGAAAGAGTACCTGCAGCAACAGATCCCCGAGTTCCTCGGTCAGCTCCGCCGGGTCTCCCGCATCGATGGCGTCGAGGAGTTCGTAGACCTCCTCGAGGAGGTAGCGGCGCAGGGAGCCGTGGGTCTGCGTGGACTCCCACGGTCCGTTGCGCCGCAGTGTGTCCATCAGGGAGACCGCCTGCAGCAACGCGTCACCGGGCACGCTCTGTCCCGCGATAACCTGCTCGCCGTTCGCGATTCGCGCGCCGACGAACGGATGGGTGGGGTCGCCGGTGAGCAATGTGGCCGTGGGATCGTCGGTGGCCGCCCAGGCCGACGACGTCAGACCGAGGTCCCACAGCGTCGACGGGTGCACGTCCTCGGTGACGATCACCGGCCCGGAGAGCAGGGCCACGGCGCGCGCCGGGATGACGTCGGGCCGGAGCGGGTCGAGCAGGATCACGGTCATGCGGTCGAATTACTCTCAGTCCGAATCGGTTTGATCGTCGTCAGGAATGTCGTCAGGTACTCGATGAGTTCTTCGTCACGCAGCCGGGGCGAGCCCACCCCGCCGGTGCGCGGCACGGGCAGCGTGATCACCGACGTGGTGGCGCGGTAGCCGGCCGAGGAGTAGAGCCGCTTGAGGCGCACCTGCTCGCTGTCGAGCAGGGTCATCGGCGAGACCTTCACGTTCGTGCCCGCCATCCCCAACTCGCCCACGGCGCGCTCCCGACACCGCAGGCGTAGGTGCGCGATCGCCGCCAGCCGCTTGGTTTCCTGCGGCGGTTCGCCGTACCGGTCGTTCAACTCCACCATGACGGCGTCGACGGCGGAGTCGTCGACCGCCGACGCGAGTTTGCGGTAGGCCTCGAGGCGCAGCCGGTCCGAATCCACGTATTCCACCGGGATGTGGGCATCGACAGGCAGGTCGATGCGCACTTCGGTCGGCTCCGTCGTCGACACCGTCTGTCCGTCCGCAGCGGCTCGATAGGCCTCCACGGCCTCCCCCACCAGCCGGACGTAAAGATCGAACCCGACCCCGGCTACGTGACCGGATTGCTCGGCGCCCAACACGTTTCCGGCGCCGCGCAATTCGAGGTCCTTGAGTGCGACCGCCATGCCGGCACCGAGTTCGTTGTTCTGCGCGATGGTCGCCAGCCGGTCGTAGGCGGTCTCGGTCAGCGGACGTTCCGGGCTGTAGAGCAGGTAGGCGTATCCACGTTCCCGGCTGCGTCCGACGCGGCCACGAAGCTGATGCAACTGCGACAGACCGAGGTTCTCTGCCCGGTCGACGATCAGCGTGTTGGCGTTGGAGATGTCCAGACCGGTCTCGATGATGGTGGTGCACACCAGCACGTCGTACTCGCGGTTCCAGAATCCGGAGACGGTCCGCTCGAGCTGATCCTCGTTCATCTGCCCGTGCGCGACCACAACCCGGGCCTCGGGCACCATCTGCGAGATCTCCTTGGCCGTCTTGTCGATGGTCGACACCCGGTTGTGCACGTAGAAGACCTGACCGTCGCGCAGGAGTTCTCGCCGGATCGCCGCGGCCACCTGTTTGGGCGCGTACCCACCGACATACGTGAGTACCGGGTGGCGTTCCTCGGGCGGGGTGAGGATGGTCGACATCTCGCGGATACCCGCCATCGACATCTCGAGGGTGCGCGGGATCGGGGTGGCCGACATGGTCAGCACGTCGACGTGGGTCCGCAGCGACTTGATGTGCTCCTTGTGTTCGACACCGAAGCGCTGTTCCTCGTCGACGACAACCAGGCCGAGATCCTTCCACGTGACGCCGGTCTGAAGGAGACGATGGGTGCCGATGACGATGTCCACGTCACCGGCCGCCATCGCGTCGATGATCTCCTTGGACTCCTTGGCGTCGGTGAAGCGAGACAGGCCGCGGATACGCACCGGGAACTCGGTCATCCGTTCGGTGAAGGTCTGCAGATGTTGTTGCGCCAGAATGGTGGTCGGCACCAGAACGGCAACCTGCTTGCCGTCCTGGACGGCCTTGAAGGCGGCCCGGACGGCGATCTCGGTCTTGCCGTAGCCGACGTCGCCGACGATGACGCGGTCCATCGGGACCGCCTTCTCCATGTCGGCTTTCACCTCGGCGATGACCGTGAGCTGATCCATCGTCTCGGTGAAGTCAAAGGCGTCCTCCATCTCACGCTGCCAGGGCGTGTCGGGGCTGAAGGCGTGACCCGGCGCCGCGTGCCGGGCGGCGTAGAGCTGTACGAGTTCGCCTGCGATCTCACGAACAGCCTTGCGCGCCTTGCGCTTCGTGTTCTGCCAGTCCGAGCCGCCGAGCTTCGACAGTGAGGGCTGTTCGCCGCCGACGTAGCGCGACAACTGATCGAGCGCATCCATCGGGACGTAGAGACGGTCGCCGGGTTGCCCTCGTTTGCCGGCCGCGTACTCGAGGACCAGGTACTCGCGTCGGGCGCCGGAGACGGTCCGTTCGATCATCTCGACGAACCGGCCGATGCCGTGCTGGTCGTGTACCACCAGGTCACCGGCGGTCAGGGCCAGCGGGTCCACCTGATTGCGGCGTTTGGCGGGGAGTCGGCGGCCGTCGCGGACGCTGGCGACCCGGTTGCCGGTCAGGTCGGTCTCGGTGACGATGACCAGTCGCGCAGCGGGACAGACGATTCCGTGCCGCAGCGTGCCGTGGAACACCGACACCTGGCCCGGCCGGGGCGCGGCACCGGGTTCGACGATCTCCGCGGGCACCTCCGCCTCGGCGAGACGTTCATGCACGCGGGCCGCGGTTCCCTTGCCCGCCACAACGATTGCGGCGCTGCCACCGGTGGTGACGTGGGCCCGCAGGGAGGCGAAGGTTTTCGCGATCTCGTCGTCGTTACCGTGCGGTGCGGGACCGACGGTGAGGTCGAGGGAGAGTTCGTCGGCGGCGCCGGTCGCGAGCGGACTCATCGTCCACCAGGACCGATGCGCCGCCAGGGTGAGCTTCTCGACCTCATCGAGAGACCGGTACGCACTGGCCTGCAGGTCGATGCCGCCGGCGTGCACCGGCGCCTCGGCACCCAGCGCGGCCGCGGTCCAGGAGGCCTCCAGGAACTCCGCCCCGGTTTGCGCCAGGTCGGCCGCACGAGTCCGAATCTTCTCCGGATCGAGCAGCAGGACACCGGTGCCGTCGGGCACCACCTGGGTCAGCATCTGCATCTCGCCGTCGACGAGCATCGGGATGAGCGCTTCCATACCCTCGACCGGGATGCCCTCGGCCAGCTTCTCGAGCATCTCGGCAAGAACGCGTTCACCGGTGTGACGCTCGCCGAGGTCGGCGGCACGAGCGCGCACCGCGGGCGTCAGGACGATCTCGCGGCCCGGCAGGATACGGACCACCGATAGGTCGATCTCGGGTTGGCTGCGTTGATCGGCCACGGAGAAGGCCCGCATCTCGCTGACCTCGTCGCCCCAGAACTCCACACGCACGGGATAGTCCGCGGTCGTCGGGAACACGTCCAGGATGCCGCCGCGGACCGCGAACTCGCCGCGCCGCCCGACCATGTCGACGCGTTCGTAGGCCATCTCGACCAGGTCGGCGAGTAGCTGATCGAAGTCGAGTTCGATGCCTTCGGACAGTGCGATGGTGCGGACATCACCCAGGCCGGGCGCCATGGGCTGCACGAGGGATCGCACGGTGGTGACGACGACGCGCAGCGGCGTGCCCTCCCCCGGATGCGCGAGGCGGTGCAGGACCGCGAGTCGCTGACCGACGGTGTCGGCGCTCGGTGACAGCCGCTCGTGCGGCAGCGTCTCCCACGACGGGAACTGGGCCACCGCGGCCGGGTCGTCGAGCAGTTCGGCGAGCTCCGCCGTCAGGTCGTCGGCCTCGCGGCCGTTGGCCGAGACGACGAGCAGGGGCGCCTCGGCGGATTCGGCGAGGCAGGCCACCACGAACGGGCGAGCGGCGTCGGGTGCGGTGATCTCGAGGCGGTTCTGCCCTCGCCGACCCGCCAGGTCCGCGAGGGCCTTGTCCGCACAGGTGACCGCGGCGAGCCCGTGCAGGGCGGAGGGTGTGGACACTCCGACGATTGTAGGCAACAGGGCCGACAGCTCAGAATTCGAGACAGCCCGTCACCGGCTTTGCGCATATGGGGCCCGCGGGGATAAGGCCGCGCCGGCGATGTCCGGGTGATCGCCCCGAGAGTCAGACCACCCGGTCCTCGCCCGGCGATTCCGCCGTGGAGCGGTCGGTCGGTTCCACGTAGTCAGGGCCGACGAGTTCGGGGTGGGGGTCGAGGCGGGTGAGACCGTTCCAACAGAGATTGACCAGGTGCGCGGCGACGACCTCCTTGGACGGCTCGCGGACATCGAGCCACCACATCGCGGTCACCGAGACCATGCCCACCAGTGCCTGCGCGTACAGCGGCGCCAGGGCCGGGTCGAACCCGCGCCGCTCGAAGTCACCGGCCAGAATGTGCTCGACCTGGCTGATCGCATCGTTGAGCAGGCTGGAATACGTGGACGGCCGGCTGGTGTTGGCGCTGTCGCCGCGGACAAGGATGCGGAATCCGTCGGTGCGCTCCTCCATATAGGTCAGCAGCGCCAGTGCCACCTGCTGGATACGGTAGAGCGACCGATTCTTGCTCAACGATGACGTCACCATCTCCAGCAACGTCTCCATCTCGCGGTCGACGACCACCGCGTAGAGTCCCTCCTTGCCGCCGAAGTGTTCGTACACGACCGGCTTGGAGACCCCGGCACGCTGGGCGATCTCCTCGATCGAGGTGCCCTCGAAACCCCGTTCCGCGAACAGTCCGCGCGCCACGTCGATGAGCTGTTGCCGCCGCTGGGGACCGGTCATCCTGGCCCGGGGCGCACGTTGCACGTCACCGGACTTGTCGGTCGGGCGGCTGTCTGCCATGCCGACCAGCCTATCCACGCGCGCGCATATGCGGTAATCAGGAGACATGATGACCATCGAGGAGATCTCGGCTCGGCTGGAGATCCAGCAGGTTCTGACCGACTACTCGACCGCGGTGGATTCCGGCCATTTCGACGACCTCGACGACGTGTTCACTGCCGACGCCGTCATCGACTTCAGCGCCACGGGCGGTATCGCCGGCCCCCTCGCCGAGGTGAAAACCTGGCTCGCCCAGGTACTCCCGAACTTCAAGGCCTACTGCCATCTCCTGGGCAACCACGACATCGCCATCGCCGGTGACACCGCCACCAGCCGCACCCTGTGCCTGAATCCCATGCAGGCACCTGATGATTCGACCTTCTTGATAGCTCTGTGGTACTCCGACACGTGGGTGCGGACCGACCGTGGATGGCGTATCCGCACCCGCGCTCAGGAGAAGTGCTTCGACAAGCAGCTCTGACGGCCGTCGGCAAACCCGAACAGATTCGGGCGAATCGTTACCCTTTTGACATCAGTCCAGGTCAGACCGTCATTGCGACACCGGAACCCACGGGTCAGACCACCCTGCACATGGCTGCGGACGATCCCGGCGGATTCACGCACTAGGCTGGCCAACGGACCCTCTCCAGTGCCTGGCCGCGGCCGGGAGAGGGAGGAAGGACGTTGTCGTGCAGCTGTGGGACTACGTTCAGGGCCATGCCGGGACCCTGACCTTTCTCACGTATCAGCATGCGTCCCTGGCCTTCCAATCCGTTCTGCTGGGTACGGTGATCGCCGTCCTCATCGCGGTGCTCGTCTATCGGCTCTCGTTCGTCTCGGCGCTCACGCTGACCAGCAGTCGCGTTGCCCTGACCATCCCCTCGCTCGCGCTCCTCGCCCTGCTGATCATCCCGTTCGGTCTCGGTGTTGTGCCGTCGTTCATCATGCTGGCCTTCTTCGCGACCATGCCGGTGATCGGCAACGCCATCGTAGGACTGCGTTCGGTCCCACCCGCGGTCATCGAGGCGGCACGCGGAATCGGGCTGCCGCGCTGGCGGATTCTACTGTCGGTCGAGTTGCCGATCGCGTGGCCGGTCATCCTCACCGGAATCCGCGTGTCGACGCAGATGATCATCGGCATCGCCGCCATTGTCGCCTATGTCCTCGGCCCCGGACTCGGCTCGCTCATCTTCAGCGGCCTGTCCCGACTCGGCGGTGCCAATGCACTCGAGATGGCGCTCACCGGAACAATTCTCATCGTGCTGATCGCCCTGGTGTTCGACGGTCTGCTCGTCCTGCTCGGGCGCGCCACGATTTCCAAAGGACTGCAATGACCGAAACCTCCATCGGCCCCCAGCCCTCGGATCGCACCATTACCGGCGTGCCGATCCACCTTGACGGCGTGATGAAACAGTATCGTGGACAACCGAAGCCGGCCGTGGAGCGACTCGACCTCGAGATCGACGCCGGGCACATCGTGGCCTTCGTCGGACCCTCGGGCTGCGGTAAGACGACGACGTTGAAGATGATCAACCGACTCATCGAGCCTTCCGAGGGCCGCATCCTCATCGACGGCCGCGATGTCACGCACGTGAATCCGGACAAACTACGCCAGTCGATCGGTTACGTCATCCAGTCGGGCGGCCTGTTCCCGCACTGGTCGGTGGCCAAGAACATCGGGGCGATCCCCCGCGTGCTCCGGTGGGAAAAACAGCGAATAGCGGAGCGCACCGAGTATCTGCTCGATCTCGTCGGACTCGACGCCGACACGTTCGCGCACCGGCTGCCCAAGGACATGTCCGGTGGCCAGCAGCAGCGCGTGGGCGTGGCCCGGGCGTTGGCCGCCGACCCGCCGATCCTCTTGATGGACGAACCCTTCGGTGCCGTCGACCCCATCACACGGGTCCGTCTGCAGGACAGCTTGCTCGGGATCCAGCAGGAACTCGGCAAAACCATCGTCGTGGTCACCCACGACTTCGAGGAGGCCACCAAACTCGGCGACAAGGTCCTGATCCTCTCCGAAGGCGGACATATCGAGCAGTACGCGGCGCCGGAGGAGATCCTCGCCAACCCGGCGTCGGAGTTCGTGGAACAGTTCATCGGCTCCGGCGCGACATTGGCTCATCTGACATTCACCCGAGTCCGCGATGTGCCGCACGAGCCGGTGGTCACCGCCAAGGTGGGTGAATCGTCGCAGGCGGTCCTCGCCCGCGCCCATGCGGCCGGCACCGATTGGGTGGTCGTCGTCAACGATCATGACCACCCGCGGGCATGGCCGACGCTCGACGAGGTAGCCACCAAGCCGCAGGTCTCCGACTACATCGACCGTCGCCTGCCCGTGGTGGCGCGGTCGTCGACCCTCAACGACGCTCTCGACACGATGCTCGCCGCCAGTCAGGGTGGCGTGCTGGTCACCGACGGTCGTGGCGCCGTCATCGGGTCACTGGCGATCGACACGGTGATGGAGGTGATCCGCGGGCAGCTGAGGGAGGCCCGGCCTGATGAGGTGCACCTGTCCTATGTGTCGCACGCCGAGGGCACATCGACCGACGAGATGCCGGCCATCGTCGCCGCCGACGAACCCGACGAGCAGCCATGAAGCGACTGAGGAGTCTGCCGATCGACGTGTGGCTCGAGCCGCTCCTCATTGTCGTGTTCACCGCCGGCTACATCGTCTGGTACCGGTCGACGACGCTCACCGAGACCGAGCAGGCCTCACTCCGCTGGGACGTCCTGCGCACCACCCTGCTCGACCACATCAAGCTGACCCTGGTGGCGACCGTGATCGTGATCGTGATCGCAATACCCTTGGGAATCCTGCTGACCCGGCCGTCGATGCGGTGGCTCAATCCGATCGCGGTGAACATCGCCAACATCGGGCAGGCCGCTCCCGCCGTCGGCCTGCTCGTGCTGTTCACGTTCTGGCTGGGCACCGGCTTCCGGACCGCGGTCGTCGGCCTGGTGGTCTATGCCATACTGCCCATCCTGCAGAACACCATCGTCGGTCTGCGACAGGTCGACCAACGCACCATCGAGGCGTCCCGGGGGATCGGCTATTCCGCGGCGCGCACCCTCGTATTGGTGGAGCTTCCGCTGGCGGTTCCGGTGATTCTCAACGGAGTTCGCACGGCCCTGGTGATCCTGGTCGGAACGGCAACGCTGAGCACGTTCATCGGTGCCACCAGCCTGGGCACCCTGATCACCACAGGGGTCACGCTATTCCTGCCGAAACTGCTCGTGTCGGGCGCGATCCTGGTCGGGCTGCTGGCGCTCACCATCGACTGGCTCGGACGGCTGGTCGAGTTGTTCGCCACCCCTCGGGGTCTCTCATGACGGGCGGTCGCCTGTTCGCCTGTCTCCTGGCGGCACTGATGACGCTGAGCGCCTGCGGGCTGGTGAGTTCCTCGGGCACATTCCACCACACCTCACTCCCCGATGGGAGTACGCCGCTCGACGGCGCTGCCATCACCGTCACGTCCAAGAACTTCACCGAGAGCATCCTGCTCGGCAAGATCGCCGCCACGTATCTCGCCGCGGCCGGCGCCGACATCACCGACATGACCAATGCGCCAGGGTCTGCGTCGTCGCGGCAGGCCATGCTCAACGGTGACGCCGACCTCACGTGGGACTACACGGGCACCGCGTGGGTCACCTATCTCCACGAGACGCAGACGATCCCGGACTCGCAGTTGCTCTGGCAGAAGGTTCACGACGTCGAACTCGCACAGAACGACCTCGTGTGGCTGCCGCCCGCGAACTTCAACGACACGTACGCATTCGCGGTGGCCACACCCACCGCGGAGCGACTCGGCGTCAAGACGATGTCGGACATCACCCGGCTGCCGGTCAGTGAACGCACGTTCTGTGTCAACGACGAGTTCTTCAGCCGGCCCGACGGATTCCTGCCTATGCTGCAGACCTACGGAATCCCCTACAACACACCGAACGGTGTGCCGTCCGGGAACGTGACCCAGATGGACTCGGGAGTCGTCTACACCGCGACCGCCAGGAGCTCGCCGTGCAATTTCGGGATGGTCTACACCACCGATGGCCGCATCAAGAACCTAGACCTGACCGTGCTCGTCGACGACAAGAAATTCTTCCTGCCCTACAGCGGAACCGTGATCGTCCGCAAGGAGGTTCTCGACGCCCACCCACAGATCGCTCCCCTGATGGCGACCGTCTCGGAACGACTGACCGACGAACTCATGCAGGAACTCAACGGTCGCGTCGACATCGACGGCGAGGATCCCAAGGATGTCGCCTACGACTGGCTGAAGGCCGAGGGACTGGTCACGTAGGGCCGTTCGAGTCAACAGATCCGATCAGCGCTGCCGGTTGGCTCGCTCGCGCTGGATGGCCCGGAGCTGCTCGTCGGTGAGCGCCGGGGTGGCGATCGGCGAGTCGTCGGTGTCGGCGTGGATGGCCCGCAGGATCAACTCCAGGTAGCGACGCCACGCGCCGGGCACGGTGGGCTCCATCGCGTCGGCGACCGCCGAGATCATCGTGAAGATCCCGAAGACATCGGTGCTCGCGAGATCCGCACGCAGCACCCCCGCGGCCATGGCCCGATCGATGAGTTTCTCGATCCGGCTGGTGAAACCGGCCTTGACCGCGTCGATCTCGGGTTGTGAGTGGTCGATGCGCATGATGATGGCCGCGAGACCACGGTCCTCGGCCATCACGGTGCAGAACCAGGTCAACAGGCCCTCGACCGCCGACCAGGGGTCGGGATCGTCGAGCGCTTCGTCCGCCCGCGCGGCCACCCGCTTGAGATGTTCGGTGAACACCCCGGTGACGAGGTCGTCGCGGTTGGTGAACCGGCGGTAGACGGTACCCACGCCGACCCCGGCTCGTTCGGCCACGTCATCCATCGAGACGTCGAGCCCGCGTTCGGCGAACAGGGCGTGTGCGGCGGCGATGATCTTGAGCCGGTTACGTTCGGCGTCGGCCCTCAGCGGTCGGCATTCGACGTCGGAGGCTTCCGTGTGCATGGTCACAGTTTACAACCGGAGGAATGTTCTCCGGTTTAGAGTCGTTGCCAGACGTAACCGGAGGATGATCCTCCGCATGGACTGGAGGCTTGATGAGTACCATCAACGAGCTCGACGCACCGGCCGTCGAGCCAGAGTCAGCACAGGCCCGCCATCACCGACTGCGGTGGGTGGTGCTCGGCGTGCTCGGACTCGCACAGCTGATGGTCGTGCTCGACGCGACCATCGTGAACATCGCACTGCCCCACGCACAGGCAGACCTGGGCTTCGACAACGCCGACCGGCAGTGGATCGTCACCGCCTATGCGCTCGCGTTCGGCAGCCTGCTGCTGCTCGGCGGTCGGTTGTCGGACCTGTTGGGACGCAAAACCACGCTGATCATCGGCCTCATCGGATTCGCGGTCATGTCCGCGGTCGGCGGCGCCGCGGTCAACTTCGAGATGCTCGTCGCCGCCCGCGCCGGCCAGGGTGTCTTCGGTGCGTTGCTGGCGCCGTCCGCGCTGTCGCTGTTGACCACCACCTTCACCGACCCGGCCGAACGCGGCCGAGCCTTCGGCATCTTCGGCGCCATCGCCGGTGGTGGCGGCGCGCTGGGCCTGCTGCTCGGCGGCATGCTCACCGAGTGGGCCGACTGGCGCTGGTGTCTCTACGTGAACCTTGTGATCGCCGCGATCGCGCTGGTCGGTGCGGTCATGTTCGTCGGCTCTCACCGCTCCGAGCACCGTCCACGCCTGGACATCCCCGGCGTCGCAACCGTGTCGGTCGCGCTGTTCTCCATCGTCTACGGCTTCTCGAACGCCGAGACCAACGGCTGGGCCGACTGGGCGACGATCAGCTGGCTGGTCGTCGGCGCGGTCCTGCTCGCCACCTTCGTCTGGCTGCAATCGCGCACCGACCATGCGCTGCTGCCCCTGCGCGTGATCGGTGATCGCACCCGCGGCGGTGCCTATCTGGTGGTGTTCATCGTCGGGATCGGGATGTTCGGCATCTTCCTGTTCCTGACCTACTATCTGCAGCAGAACCTGGGCTTCAGCCCGATCCGCACCGGCCTGGCGTTCCTGCCGATGATCGGTGTGCTGATCGTCACCGCGACCACGTCAACCGGCATCCTGCTCCCCCGTTTCGGCCCGCGCTGGCTGATGACCGCCGGAATGCTCACTGCCGCAGCCGGAATGGTGCTGCTCACACAGATCACCGAGACCAGCTCGTACGCGACCCACGTCCTGCCGGCCCTGCTCGTCATGGGCCTGGGTCTGGGTGCGTCGATGGCACCTGCCATGCAGGGTGCCATCTCCGGGGTGTCGTCCGAGGACGCCGGTGTGGCGTCGGCAACCGTCAACACGATGCAGCAGGTCGGCGGATCGGTGGGCACCGCGCTGTTGAGCACGATCGCCGCCAGCGCGGCCACGTCGTACGCGGCCGAGCACGTCGGCCACGTCGCCGATCCGAACCAGCTGGCGATGCTCGCCGCGGTGCACTCCTACACCACGGCCTTCTGGGTGGCGGCGGCGGTCTTCGCGGCCGGCGGCCTGATCGCCGCGCTGCTCATCCCGAGCGGAAAGCTTCCCCTGGCCGCCGCGGAGGCACCGACGATGGCGCACTGAAGGCGACAGCGTGACAGGACGAACGCGGCGCAGCACATCGTCGGGATTGAATCCGGCATGACGCGGGGCCTGACGCCGGCGCAGCAGATGCCTGCATCGGTCGAGCGGGACCTCGATCTCCCGTGAGTCGCGCGTTCTTCTGCTCGCGTGGTCGTCCCGGGTATGTCCGGATACATTTCAGGGCACGACATGCAGCGCGACGGCGGACCATACGGAGGATTGAGATGAGCAACGCTTACCCCAGCGTGGTACGGGTGGCCGACGAGAGCGTCCGCGGGAAGTTCTTCGCGCTCGAGAAACGAAGACACCGCGCCCTGTTGGCCTGCGATACGGACGCGCTGAGTGAACTGTTCGACGAGGCGTTGGTGCACATCCATGCACCCGGTGTGGCTCACACGAAGCCCCAGTTACTCGAACATGTGCAGAAACAACTGACATACATCGAGTTGCGCCGGGAGAAGCTACGGGTTCGGATGATCGGAGACGACGTCGCGATCATGACCGGACGGCTGATCAACCGGCTCCGCGCCCCCGACGGCACCGAACGCATCATCGCGGGCATGGTCACGCAGGTGCTGCGGCGCGGCTCCGACGGTGTCTGGCGTTTCATCAACTTCCAGATGACCCCCGACGGGGAACAAGTCTGGCCCGCCACCGACTCAGATCTCGATGACGAGGACGAGGGTCAGACCATGGAAACCAGGCCCGAGATCATGGACGAAAGCTTCTGATAAGCAAGTGCTTTCACCGCACGCCCGTGTCACGCGTCTGAGGTGGGCAGCTCGTCGTCGAGCAGTTCCTGCAGCAGCGTATTAACGACGGCACCGTTGCTCCCCCACCAGGACTCGAACCTGGAATGCCTGAACCAAAATCAGAAGTGTTGCCGATTACACCATGGGGGAATACTGCGCAGACGATTGTGCCACAGGCCCCGTCTGCTCGTATCTCGGCGTTCCCGCTCCTCCATTTCGTTGCCGCGCCTTCGATCGACGCAGCGGTTACGAAACGGAGGAGCGGCAACGAGATCAGTCCTTAGGACCGCCGGCGACGTAGATCACCTGGCCGGACACGAATCCCGCGCCCTCGCTGATGAAGAACGATGCGGTATGGGCGATGTCCTCCGGCACACCGATCCGGTTGACCGGGATCTGCGCTGCCGAGGCCCGCTTGAAGTCCTCGAACGGGACACCCATCCGCTCCGCGGTGGCGTGGGTCATCTCGGTCTCGATGAAGCCCGGGGCGATGGCGTTGGCGGTGACACCGAACTTGCCCAGCTCGATGGCCAGCGTCTTGGTGAAGCCCTGCATACCGGCCTTGGCGGCTGAGTAGTTGGCCTGACCGCGGTTGCCCAGCGCCGAGGTGCTCGACAGGTTGACGATGCGGCCCCAGCCGGCGTCGACCATGTGCTTCTGCGCGGCCTTGGTCACGTTGAAGGCACCGCGCAGGTGCACACCCATGACGGCGTCCCAGTCATCGACGGTCATCTTGAACAGCATGTTGTCGCGGATGATGCCGGCGTTGTTCACGACGACGGTCGGCGGGCCGAGCTCTTCGACGACCTTTTCGATGGCCGCGGTCACCGATGCCTCATCCGATACGTCGGCGCCGACGGCGATGGCCTTGCCGCCGGCCTCGGTGATCGCCGACACGGTGTCGGCGCACGAGTCCTCCGTCAGGTCCAGCACCGCGACGGCCAGGCCGTCGGATGCCAGCCGCTTTGCGATGGCCGAACCGATCCCGCGGGCGGCGCCCGTCACGATCGCGATCTTCTGAGTACTCATTGGGATCTACCTTCCGTCGTCGTCGGCGCGTCTGGCCGCCTCCAAGTTTTCTATCAGGCCCGCTCCGGGCCGTTTTCCGGCAGCCCCGTCCGCCACACGCGCTCGGGGACCGACGCGCGACGACGCGGCGCCGGGTGTACGACCCACTGTCCGGACGACTGCGTATCATCGGGGCACATGACGAAGCCGTCCTCCCCCCACACCGCAGTGATCGTGCTCGCGGCAGGCGCGGGCACCCGGATGAGGTCGAAAACCCCGAAGATCCTGCACACGATCGGCGGCCATTCGCTGATCTGCCACGCGCTGCGGGGTGCCGACGCCCTCGATCCCGATCACGTCGTCGCCGTCGTCGGCCACGAACGCGAACGCATCGCCGGCGCAATCGCGGAGATCGGTGAGAACATCGGCCGTCGGGTCCTGGTCGCCGAACAGGGCCAACAGCTGGGGACGGGCCACGCGGCCGCGGCCGGGCTCGAGGTTCTGCCCGACGACTATGTCGGCACCGTCGTGGTCACCCCCGGCGACGTGCCGCTTCTCGACGGCGCGACGCTCGAGGCGCTCGTCACGAGGCACCGCGAGGGCAAGGGGGCCTCGGTCACGCTGACCAGCTTTGTCGCCCCCGACCCGACCGGCTACGGGCGCATCCTGCGGACGCCGGACGGCGTCGACGTCCGGGCCATCGTCGAACACAAGGACGCCACCTACGAGCAGCGGGCGATCACCGAGGTCAACGCCGGGGTCTACGCCTTCGACGCGGCCCTGCTGCGCGACACCCTCGGCCGACTCTCCAACGACAACGCGCAGGGCGAGTTCTACCTGACCGATGTGGTGGGGCTCGCCGTCGAGGCCGGGGCCACCGTCCGCGCGCACACCGTCTCCGACCCCTACCTCGTGGCCGGCTGCAACGACCGCGCGCAGCTGTCCGAACTCGGCGCCGAACTCAACCGCCGGATCATCCGACGCCATCAGCTCGCCGGGGTCACCGTCGTCGATCCGGGCTCCACCTGGATCGACGTGGACGTGACGATCGGCGAGGACGTGCGCATCGAGCCCGGCACGCAACTGCAGGGCGAGACCACCATCGCATCCGACGCGGTCATCGGACCCGACTGCACGCTGCGCGACGTCATCGTCGGCGAAGGTGCGACGGTGATCCGCACCCACGGCAGCGACTCGGAGATCGGTCCCGGCGCCAGCGTCGGCCCCTTCGCGTACCTGCGCCCCGGCACGCGTCTGGGCACCAAAGGCAAGATCGGTACCTTCGTGGAAACCAAGAAGGCAGACATCGGCGCGGGCACCAAGGTGCCCCACCTCACCTATGTCGGGGACGCGACGATCGGTGACCACTCGAACATTGGCGCGTCCAGCGTCTTCGTGAATTACGACGGCGTGGCAAAACACCGTACTGTGATCGGGTCCCACTGTCGTACCGGATCTGACAACATGTTCGTGGCGCCGCTGCATGTCGGCGACGGCGCGTATACCGGAGCGGGTACGGTTTTGCGGGAAGATGTCCCACCGGGTGCACTTGCGGTGTCCGCGGGACAACAACGAAATATCGAGGACTGGGTGGTACGCAAGCGCCCGGACACCGAATCGGCGCGAGCCGCACTCGATGCCCAGCAGGCGACCGGCCCGGTCGACAGCCAGCCCGGCATCTGATCGCCGCATATCGGAGAAGTAGAAGAGTTTCATGACCTGGACCACGGACAACCAGAAAAACCTGATGCTGTTTTCTGGGCGCGCTCATCCCGACCTTGCGCAGGCGGTCGCCGACGAACTCGGGATCAAGGTGACCCCGCAGACCGCTCGGGACTTCGCCAACGGCGAGATCTTCGTCCGATTCGAGGAGTCGGTTCGTGGCTCCGACGCGTTCGTGCTGCAGAGCTGTCCGCACCCGCTGAACCAGTGGGTGATGGAGGCTCTGGTCATGATCGACGCCCTCAAGCGAGGGTCCGCGAAGCGGATCAGCGTGATCCTGCCGTTCTACCCGTATGCGCGTCAGGACAAGAAGCATCGCGGCCGCGAGCCGATCTCCGCACGGCTCATCGCCGATCTGATGAAGACGGCAGGCGCCGACCGGATCATCACCGTCGACCTGCACACCGATCAGATCCAGGGCTTCTTCGACGGCCCGGTCGACCACATGCACGCGCTGGGACAGCTCGCCGGTTACGTGCGCGACAACTACAGCACCGAGAACGTCACCGTGGTGTCCCCCGACTCGGGTCGTGTGCGTGTCGCGGAGAAGTGGGCGGACGCCCTCAACGGGGCCCCACTGGCCTTCATCCACAAGACCCGTGACCCGCTGGTGCCCAACCAGGTGAAGTCCAACCGCGTGGTCGGCGAGGTCGACGGCCGGACCTGCGTGCTCATCGACGACATGATCGACACCGGTGGCACGATCGCCGGCGCGGTCAGGGTACTCAAGGACGCCGGTGCGGGCGACGTCGTCATCGCGACCACCCACGGCGTGTTCTCCGATCCGGCCGCCGAACGTCTCGCGAACTGCGGCGCCAAGGAGGTCATCGCGACCGACACGCTGCCGATCCCCCACGAGAAGCGGTTCGACAACCTCACGGTGCTGTCCATCGCACCGCTGCTCGCGCAGACGATCCGCGAGGTCTTCGAGAACGGTTCGGTCACCAGCCTGTTCAACGGAAGCGCGTAACCCGACCGACTCCGGAGAAGGCGGGTCCCGACGAATCCGCCGGGACCCGCTTTTCGTCGTCAGTGCGGTCAGTCGTCGAAGGACGGCCGCGCCCGGCGCTGCCGCACGCGCCACCACATGATTCCACCCGGGATCGCGATGAGTGCCGCGATCGCGACGAACGCGCCGATCACGACCGGTTGGGGCTCCCGATCGTCGGCGCCGGTATACGGCTCGATCGATGCCCCGGCGTACCGGACGACATCGTCCTCACTCAGAGTCGTGGAGTTGTCGCACAGCGAGGCACTCCACTCGCCCTCCGCAGCAGCGACGCCTTCGGCCGCTCCGCCGAGGACGAGCAGCCGTTGGGTGCCGACCTCGAGCGCGACCCCGCAGGACGCTGAGCTCGACGAGGTGATCACCGTGATCGTCTGCGGCACGCGCTGTTTGTAGCTCTCGGTCACCTCGACCCGATACCGGACGACCGAGCCGTCCTCGTCGCGGGACACCGGGGTGCCGAGGATCACCGCGGACGCGTCCTTGACGACCGCGGCGGCCTGCCGGGGCGCACACGTACACGCACAGGCGCTGCCCGGCGACAGCACCGCCAGACCCAGGGTGACCGCCACGATGAGCCCGAGCCGGATGGCGGTCCTGCGGGCCGCACGAGTGGGGACCGTCGTCGTGCTCATGCGGACACCGTAATGCGGCCGGCGGAGCCCGGTGCCGTGAAACCCGGAAGGTAGGGTGACTCGCGTGGACGCGACGATCTATCACAATCCGAGGTGTTCGACCTCCCGCAAGGCGCTGCAGAAGCTGCGAGACGCCGGCATCGAGCCCACTGTCGTCAAGTACCTCGACGAGCCGTACACGACCGAGCAGCTGACCGGGTTGATCGCCGACGCCGGCCTGACCGTGCGCCAAGCCGCCCGACGCCGGGAATCGCTGTACTCCGAACTCGGCCTCGAGGGAAAGTCTGACGAGGAGATGCTCGCCGAGATGGTCACCCATCCCATCCTCGTCGAGCGTCCGTTCGTGGTCACCGACAAGGGCACCCGTCTCGCGCGTCCCCTCGAGGCGCTCGACGAGATCCTCTGAGCAGACCCGACTCAGACCGCCGGTGCAGGCGACGGCAGCGGCTTCTGCACCGACGGGACGATCATTGCGGCGATCCCCCGCAGCAGCGCCTTGGTCATGTCGAAGTAGTCGAAGTAGTCCCGCCACACCACGATCCGGCCCTCGGCGATCTCGAACCGGCCACAGACCCAGAACTGCATGACGAGACGGCCGAACGTCAGCTCGTCGATCCGCTCGGTCAACACGACCGGGCCGTTGTCGCCGACGTTGATCATGCGGTAGTTGAAACCCAGCGACGGGCGATTCATCGGTTCGAAGAGCTTGGCCATCCGCCGTTTCCCGTAGGACGTGGGGAACGAGACATTGGTGTAGGCGACGTCGTCGTCGACGTTCTCGAGAGCCCGGGTCAGATCACCACGGGCCAGGTCGTCGAGGAATACGGTCACGATCTCGACCGGTGTCTGCGAGGTCATGGCGCCAGTATGCCGGTCCGCCATCGCAGGCGCGCACCCGTTCCACAAACGACCGTGTCGCGACGTGCGCGTTTGCCTGACGGGTGCGCATGTGCCGTCGGTGCATCGGCGATGTGACATCCACGCAGGCCATCGACTATTCTTGACGGGTTGTCTCGGCGAGGGTGAGCGATCACCGTTATCGGCGCGACCATCGAGGATCTCCTCCGCGGGTGTTCTGTGGACACCTGCCCGGACGGTTCTGAGTCGATGTCGCTCGCCGCGACCGACCAGCCGACCACCGCAAGCCACCCGGTTTGCCGAACGAGGAGAACACCATGGCCACCCAGACGACCAAGCTGTCGGTCAACACCCGCACCGAGAAGGGCAAGGGTGCCGCACGTCGTGCCCGCCGCGAGGGCCAGGTGCCCGCCGTCCTCTACGGGCACGGCACCGATCCCCAGCACCTGACCCTTCCGGCCCGTGAATTGGCCGCGATCCTGCGCGCGAACGGCACCAATGCCGTCATCGATCTCGACATCGAGGGCACGAGCCAGCTCGCGCTGACCAAGCAGGTCGACGTCCATCCGATCCGCAGCTACATCGAGCACGTCGACCTGCTCCTGGTCCGCCGCGGCGAGAAGGTCACCGTCGAGGTCACCGTCGTCGTCGAGGGTGACGCGGCGTCCGGCACCCTGGTCGTCCAGGACGCGAACACCCTTGAAATCGAGGCCGACGCGTTGTCGATCCCGGAGCAGATCACCGTGAGCGTCGAGGGCGCCGCGGCCGGCACCGTGATCCACGCCTCGGATCTCGAACTGCCCGAGGGTGTCACGCTGATCGCCGACGCCGAGACCCTCATCGTCGCCGTCAACGAGGCCCAGGCGGCCGCGGGCGCCGAGGCCGAGGAGGGCGAGGCAGCCACCGAGGCAGCCACCGAGGCCGAGTCGGCCGAGTAGTGGCCGGTCCGCGAACCTCAACGTGAAATTGATTGTCGGACTGGGTAACCCCGGTCCGAAATACGAGAAGACGAGGCACAACATCGGCGCGATGGTCGCCGATGGCCTCGTCGACTCGGCCGGCGAGCGGTGGAAGGTACACAAGCGCTCGGGTGCCGAGGTCGCTCCCCTCACGCTCGCCGGTCAGCAGGTCCTCGTCGCGAAGCCGCGCACCTACATGAACGAGAGCGGCCGCCAGATCGGTCCGCTCGCCAAGTTCTACTCGGTCAAACCGGACGATCTGATCGTCCTGCACGACGAACTCGACATCGATTTCGGTCTGGTGCGCCTCAAACGCGGTGGCGGGGAAGGCGGCCACAACGGGCTGCGTTCGATCAGCCAGTCACTCGGCACGCGTGACTACCTCCGTGTGCGACTCGGCATCGGGCGACCACCCGGCCGCCAGGACCCCGCCGACTTCGTCCTCAAACCCTTCCCCACCTCGGCCCGCGCCGACGTCGACCTCCTGATCACCCATGGCTGTGACGCGGCCGAACTGCTGGTCGCCCATGGCTTGGAGCCGGCCCAGAACACCGTCCACGCGTGGTGACAGGCGCCGTCTGACGACGCTGCGGGGCTGGGTCGATGGTGCGACGATGGGGCGATGTCGGATGCGACGCTCAGCCTCATCATCCTCGCCGTCACCATCGTCCTGTTCATCTGGAACCGGCTACCGGTGGGCGTGGTGGCGATCGGTTCGGCGCTGGCGCTCTACTTCTGCGGCCTCGTCGATCTCGCCGGTCTGACATCGGGCCTGGGCGACAGCGTCATCGCATTCATCGCCGCGCTGTTCGTCGTGAGCGAGGGTCTGGAGGCGTCGGGCATCACCGCGTGGGCCGGGAGGCTTCTGACGCGGGCGGCCGGGAACACCCGCGTGCGGGTTCTGGCGGCGATCTCCGTGCTCGCCGCGATCCTGGCGGCGCTGATCACCATCAACGGTGCCGCCGCGGCTCTGGTCCCGGTGACGGTCGCCGTCGCTCGCCACGCGGCCATGCTGCCCTCCAAGACGCTCATCCCGCTCGCGTACGCATGCAGCGCCGGATCGATGCTCACCCTCAGCGGAAGCCCGGTGAACGTGATCGTCAACGACGCCGCACGAGGCGCCACCGGCGACGGCTTCGGCTATTTCGATTTCGGTGTTGTCGGCGTCCCGCTGGTCATCTTGACCTTCGGCGTGGTCGCCCTGTTCGGCGACCGATTGCTGCCCGACCGTCAGTCCACGACGCTGCCCGCAGACTTCAGCAACTACGTGGGCACCGTCGTCGACCACTACGGGCTCGGCAACCGGATCTACCGCCTACACGTCGGAGCGGAATCCCCGTTCCTGGGTCGTTCGGTGCGGCATGTCACCCCGGGGGACAGCGACGACCTCGTCGGCATCGCAGCCCAGGGTGGACACGGGGCCGGCGTCCTCGACGGCAGTCTGAAGGTCGAGAACGGCGACGTGATCGTCGTGTCCGGACACGGCGCCCAGGTAGAGCAGTTCGCGCGCGACAACGACCTCACCGTCGAAGATGTCGCCGGTCGGCACAGCCGGCGGGGGCGACTCATCGACCGCGATGTGGGCATCACCGAGGTGGTCATCCCACCACGTTCCGAATGGATCGGCACCGAGGTGTTCCCCGGAATGGTCCGGCCCGAAGACGGTCTGCTGGTGCTCTCGATCCGGCGCCGAAGCAAGGACGTGGGTGCGCGCACCGTCGCGCTCGCCGAGGGCGACACGATGCTGGTGCACGGGCCGTGGCGCGCCGTCGACGCGCTCGCCGAGGACCAGCGCCTGCTGGTCGTGGCGTCGTCGGAGCAGTTGCGTCGGCAGACCGTCGCGCTGGGGCGCACCGCACCGCGGGCTGCCGTGATCCTGGTTGCCATGATCGCGTTGCTGGCCACCGGTGTCGTGCCGGCGGTGGTGGCCGGCCTGCTGGGGGCGCTGGCGATGGTGATCACCAACGTCGTCACGTCCGAACAGGCCTACCGGGCGATCTCCTGGCCGACGGTGGTGCTGATCGCGGCGCTGATCCCCATGTCCGCGGCGATCACCAACAGCGGCGCAGCCGAGCAGATCGCCCGGCCGATCGTCGATCTCGTCGCCGACCAGAGTCCGTACCTGCTGCTGGTCATCTTGTTCCTGCTCACTGCAGCCCTCGGTCAGGTCATCAGCAACGCGGCGACCACGCTGATCGTGATCCCCATCGCGCTGGCCGCGGCGGCCGACATCGGCGTGGACCCGTTGCCTGTCCTCATGCTCGTGTGCACCGCGGCGGCCGCCGCCGTCCTGACACCGATCGCAACCCCGGCCAACATGATCGTGATGAACCCCGGTGGCTACCGCTTCGGCGACTACTGGCGGCTCGGCATCGTCGTGATGGTCTGCTGGCTGGCGGTTGCGCTGGCGGTGATCCCCCTGGTCTGGCCGCTGAACCCCTGAGCCGGATCGCACCTCGGCGCATCGTCGGGTACCGGGCCGACGGTCCCTGGACACGGCCCGGCCTGCCCGGAACCGGACGTCGCCGCGCCTACAATTTGGGAGCCGGTCGTCTCGGCGAAGGGAGCGGCAACGATGCCGAAGATCACTGCCTACAGCGGACATCAGAACGTCGCGATGCTGGGCATCGGCGCCTACCGCCCGCGTCGCCTGGTCAGCAACGACGAGGTGTGCGAGGTCCTCGACTCGACCGACGAATGGATCTTCGAGCGCAGCGGTATCCGCAACCGCCGCTGGATCAGCGGAGACGAGTCGGCGCGGTCGATGGCCGCGGCGGCCGCCGAACGGGCCATCCGCAATGCCGGTGTCGCCAAGGAGAAGATCGGTGCACTGATCCTCGCCACCAACAGCTGGCGGACCAAGATCCCCCACGGCGGT
>NZ_BAHC01000246.1 GCF_000298195.1 Gordonia rhizosphera NBRC 16068
TTGTACGCGCAGCGTCTGGTGGCGCGTAAGCACTACGACATGGACAACGCCAAGAAGTTGGCCCTCGAACTCGCAGGACTCGCATGACCACCATCGCCGTGCCGACGGATCTGACGGCCCTCGAACCCGCCGGACTGGCATGACGACCACCGAGGTGCCGACCGACGTGGCGGCCTTTGCCGGCTACGTCCGGGAGCGGATGACCCCGCATCTGGGGGAATTCGCGCAGGCGGGCGCCGGTGCTGCCGGGGCTGAGCGCGACGACCACATTGCCGCTGTCGAGGAACTCCGCGAGGGCCACGAGGAGCAGGTCGCGTGTATGCGCCGGTTACAGCGGGTGCTCTATGACGCGGGCATCGCTTGGCCCAGCGGGCCCACGCACCTCGGTGGGCTCGGCCTCACATCGATCCATGACACGGTGGTCGACGAGGTCCTCGACGACATGGGATTCCCTTCTCGGGAAGCACTGTTCGTGGGACTCAACATCGTGGCGCCGGCGCTCGTCCACCATGCGCCGGCGCAGGTGCGCGAACCGGTGGTGACGGGGTTGTACCGGGGTGAACTCATCGGCTGCCAGCTGTTCTCCGAGCCCGGCGCCGGGTCGGATCTGGCGGGTGTCTCCACCCGCGCGGTCCGTGACGGCGACGACTGGGTGCTGCACGGGCAGAAGGTGTGGACGTCGATGGGGCATCTCGCCGATGTGGGGGAGGCCCTGGTGCGGACCGATCCGGCCGCGCCCAAGCATGCCGGGCTGACGATGTTCCTCGTCGACATGCACGCCCCCGGGGTGACGGTGCGCCCAATCCGGCAGATGACCGGTGGGGCCGCCTTCAACGAGGTGTTCCTCGACGGCGTGCGGGTGCCCGACAGCCATCGGATCGGTGGTGTGGGAGAAGGCTGGAAGGTCGCCTCGACCAGCCTCGGCAACGAGCGGTCCACCATGAGTGGTGCAGCCGGACCCCTGACTCCCTACGTACTGGAGCGTGTCGTCGAGCTGGTCAAACGACTTGGTGCCGAAGAGAATCCGATTCTCAGACCCCAGATCGCGAGGACCGTCGCCGCGGTCACGGCGATGCGTGCCGCGGCCGGGCTCACCCCTGGCTCTTGGACACACCGTCTCGAGCCGGTGTCGGGGTCGGTGCTGAAGATGCTGATGACCCGGGCGCTCGACGAGATCGCCCGGCTGGCCGAGGACGTGCTCGGTGAGCGTGCCTTCGTCGACCACGGCGAGAAGGATGCGTTCGCGTGGTCGGAGTTCGTGCTCGGCGTGCCCGCACTGCATCTGGCGGGCGGTACCGACGAGATCCAACGCAATGTGATCGCCCAGCGCGGTCTCGGGCTGCCGCGCAGATAACCACCACCACAGCAACTCTCGAGAATCTACAGATACAGGAGTTCCGGCATGGAGTCATTCATCCAGCACCGAAAAGGTCGTACGCCGCGCCAGATTCATCGTGACGTGGCCGACCTCAAGGACGATGAGCTCGGCCGCTACGGGTTCACCGGCCGCGCCGCGCATTTCTACCGCCGCAACGATCCCACCTCCTATCGTGCGGTGGGGGATCTGACCGGTTTGGACCGGCAGACGTTCGATCTGACGCCGACCGATCAGATCGATCCGGCCGGTGAGCCGTTGGTGATGTTCTACAACGACGACTGCCGGATCTCGCTGAGTCGCCGCCAGGATGTGGCGCCGTTCTACACCCGCAACGTCGACGGCGACGAGTTGCTCTTCGTGCACGAGGGCACCGGCCAGTTCGAGACCGAGTTCGGCCGGTTGCCGTATCGGGCAGGCGATTACGTGTACATCCCGAAGGGCACCACCTACCGGCAGATCCCCGACGGTCCGTCATTGCTGTTGATCATCGAGGCGACCGAGGAGTTCCGGGTACCCGAGGGCGGGGTGTTGGGCCGGTTCTTCCCGTTCGACTCGTCGCTGGTCGTGGTGCCGGAGGCCGAGGTGTTCCCCGACGACGGGCGCGAGGAATACGAGGTGCGGTTCCGTCAGCGGGAGGGTGCGACGTCGATCTTCTACCCGTTCAACCCGCTGGATGTGGAGGGGTGGAAGGGCGACAATTTCGCGTTCACCTTCAACCTCGAAGACTACGACGTGATCACCTCGGACACCGTGCATCTGCCGCCCACGGTGCATCTGTTCATGCAGGCCACCGGCGTGTATGTGATGAACTTCCTGCCCCGGCCGGCCGAGGGCCGCGCCGGCGCCGAACGGATGCCGTGGTATCACCGCAACGTCGACTTCGACGAGATCGCCTTCTACCACGGCGGCAACGTCTTCGGCATCGACATGCCGCCCGGACTCATCTCGCATGCTCCGCAAGGCATCCACCACGGCATCCCCGAGCGCGCCCGCGAGCGGTCGCGGCGGAGGTTCGACGTCGACGAGCGTGTCGAATGGCAGGTCATCTCCATCGACACCCGCCGTCGGCTCACCCCGACACCGGCGATGTTCGACTCGACCCCGGCAGTTGTCGCCGAGGAGGCACAGGTATGAGCGACAAGCGTTTTGAGTATGACCGTATCCCGTATCTCGTCATCTTCGACGACACGTCCGCCTATCGCGACACCTATGGCGGGGTGACCGAGAGTGTGGTGTTGGAGAGTTATCTCCTCAAGCCCAAGGGTGTGCCGTCGGACACGGTGATCATCTTCATGCACCCGATCGGTGGCGGCGCCTATCTGCCGATGAGCAACGCGTTGCCGCGGGCCGGACACCATGTCATCTACTGCAACTCCCGCTATCGGGGCGCCGACTACGCGCTGATCATGGAAAAGGTGGTGCAGGACCTGGGTGCGTGTGTGAAGGATGCCCGCGAACGGTTGGGCTACACCAACGTGATCCTGGCCGGCTGGAGTGGTGGCGGCGCACTGTCGCTGTACTACCAGCAGCAGGCCCAGCACGCCACGGTCACCTCCACCCCGGCCGGGGAGTTGCCGGATCTGACCCAGCTGGATCTGCCCGCCGCCGACGGCATGATGCTGCTCGCCGCGCATGTGAGCCGGCACGGCACGCTGACCGAGTGGATGGATCCGTCGATCCTCGACGAGAACGACCCGGACAAACGGGATCCGGAACTCGACATCTACAACCCGAACAACCCGAACCAGGCGCCCTACACCCCGGAGTTCATCGAACGCTATCGGGCCGCGCAGATCGCCCGTAACCGGCGGATCACCGCGCGGGTCAAAGAACAGCTCGCCGACCTGCGTGGCCGCGGGGAGCCGTTGATGGAACGCGGGTTCGTGGTGAACGGGACCATGGCCGACCCGCGCTGGCTGGATCTGACGCTGGATCCGAACGACCGCGAACCGGGCTGCTATCTGGGCGATCCGCGGATCGTGAACATGGGTCCGGTCGGGTTGGCGCGGTTCACCACGCTGCGTAGCTGGCTGTCGCAGTGGAGCTACGACGACGCCAATGGTGACGGCCCCCGCTGTGCGGCGGATCTGGAGGTGCCGACCCTGGTGATCGGTAACTCCGCGGACAATGCGTGCACGCCGAGTCACACCAACCGTCTGTACGAGGCGGTCGGCTATCACGACAAGACGCTGCGCACCATCGAGGGCGCCACGCACTACTACTCGGGCAAGGCACAGGTCCCCTATC
>NZ_BAHC01000245.1 GCF_000298195.1 Gordonia rhizosphera NBRC 16068
GCGGTGGCCGCCGCGACCTTCACGGCACTGCGCCAGACCATCAGTCTGTCCCTGCCGGAGACAGCCGTGATCTGCGGTGAGTTCCTACCCGACCTACGCGAACATCCCGACATCCGCGTCGACTATCAGTGCGCGGACGAGTTCCGGCCTGCCGAGTTCGATCCGGAGATCGCGTTCAGCTCGGCCGACGAGGAGGCCGGCAATGACTGGTTCGGGCTCGCGGTCACCGTCACCGTCGGTGATGTTCACGTACCGATCGCCGACCTGATTGCTGAACTATCTTCCGGCGCGACCCATATGCTCCTGCCGAACAACGAGTATTTCGCGCTGGACACCCCGGAGCTACGTAAGCTCGCCGACCTGCTGGCCGAGGCCCGCTCACTCGGTGAGATCGACTCCGGCCGGGTCAGCACGCACAGCCTCAACGCCACCTTCTGGGAGGAACTGCTCGCCCTCGGTGTGGTCGACAGACAGCTGGCACAGTGGCGCACACGCATGGCGCGGTTGGCCACAGCCACCCCGCCGCGGCCTGTGAAACCCTCACGGCGGCTCAAGGCGGACTTGCGTGACTATCAGCATGACGGTCTGAACTGGTTGACGTTTCTGTGGAAGAACGGGCTCGGCGGGATCCTCGCCGACGACATGGGGTTGGGGAAGACGGTGCAGACCCTGGCGCTGGTGGCGCGGGCCGTCGACGCCAACCGCGACACCCGATTCCTGGTGGTGGCACCCACCAGCGTGGTGCCGAACTGGGTGGCCGAGTGCGGCACGTTCGTGCCCGGGTTGCGGGTCGCGGCGATCACCGCGACCGAGGCCAAGTCCGGTCTCTCGGTCGCCGAGCAGGTCGAGGGCGCGCACATCGTGGTCACCTCCTACACGCTGTTGCGACTGCTGTTCGACGACTTCGAGAAGTTCCGGTGGGACGGCGCGATCTTCGACGAGGCGCAGTTCATCAAGAACCACACGGGCAAGACCCACCAGTGCGCGCGGCGCCTGGATGCGCCGTTCAAGCTGGCCATCACCGGCACGCCGATGGAGAACAATCTGATGGAGTTGTGGTCGCTGTTGTCGGTGACCGCGCCCGGTCTGTTCGCGTCGCCGACCGCGTTCACCGACTACTTCCGCAAGCCCATCGAGTCCGGGGCGGCTCCGGATCGGCTGGCCACGCTGCGCCGGCGGATCAAGCCGGTGATGCTGCGGCGCACCAAACAGCAGGTGGCCGTCGATCTGCCGCCGAAGCAGGAGCAGGCGATGGTGCTGGATCTGTCGTCGAAGCACCGCAAGATCTACGACACCCGCCTGGCCCGGGAGCGGCAGAAGGTGCTCGGCTTGTTGGGGGATTGGGAGAAGAACCGTTTCCAGGTGTTCCGGTCGTTGAGTATGTTGCGGCAGTTGAGTTTGCATGCGGCGTTGGTGGATTCGTCGCACAACGCGGTGAACTCGGCGAAGGTGGATTATCTGGCCGAGCAGCTGCCCGCGCTGGTGGACGAGGGGCACAGTTCGTTGGTGTTCAGCCAGTTCACCGGGTTCCTCGACATCGTGCGGGCCCACCTCGACGCGGCGGGTATCCCGTACAGCTATCTCGACGGGTCGATGTCGGCGAAACAGCGCGACGCGGCGATCCGACGGTTCACCTCCGGCGCTACCCAGGTGTTCCTGATCAGTCTCAAGGCCGGCGGATTCGGGCTCAACCTCACCGAGGCCGACTACTGCTTCGTGTGCGATCCATGGTGGAACCCGGCCGCCGAAGCGCAGGCCGTCGACCGGGCGCATCGCATCGGGCAGCAGCGCCCGGTCAACGTCTATCGGCTGGTGTCCGCGGACACCATCGAAGAACGGGTGGTGCGTCTACAGGACCGCAAGCGGGCGTTGTTCGACGCGGTCGTCGACGACGGTGAGCTGTTCGGTACCGCGTTGAATGCCGAGGATATTCGGGAGATGCTGGCGTAGGGGTCGTGACCGGTGCGGTTCGCGTAGTGACGACGAAATCCGTTCCAGGCGTGGCCTCGATATGCCGGGCTCGCGGGCTCGCGCGGCTACTCGATCGGCGGTGGGGGTGGTCTCGATATGCCGGGCTCGCGGGCTCGCGCGGCTACTCGACCAGCGGTGGGGGTGGCCGCTGCCCATTCGGGCAGGGCTTGTCCGAAGACCGGCATGTCGCGCGCCCCCGAGCGGGACACTGAGCGTATGTCCGAGCCGAAACCGCCCGCCGACTACAGCGACCTGCGGGCGCTATTCATCAACTGCACTCTGAAGCCGTCGCCCGAGTTGAGCCACACCCAGGGCCTGATCGATATCAGCACGCACATCATGGCCACCAATGGCGTCGACGTGGAGGTCATACGGGCCGCCGACCACGACATCGCCACCGGCGTCTGGCCCGATATGCGCGAACACGGCGCCGCGACCGACGACTGGCCCGAGATCTTCGAGAAGGTGCTCGCGTCGGACATTCTCGTCCTGGCTGGCCCGATCTGGTTGGGCGACAACAGTTCCGTGATGAAGATGGTGCACGAACGGCTCTACGGCGGATCGCATCTCCTCAATGACGCCGGACAATACCTGTACTACGGCCGCGTGGGTGGATGCCTCATCACCGGCAACGAGGACGGCATCAAGCACTGCGCTCAGAACGTGCTGTACACGCTGCAGCACATCGGCTACACGATTCCGCCGCAGGCCGACGCCGGCTGGATCGGTGAGGCCGGACCCGGCCCGTCTTACCTCGACCCGGGGTCGGGCGGCCCGGAGAACGATTTCACCAATCGCAACACCACATTCATGACCTGGAACCTGATCCATTTTGCCCGTCTGCTCAAAGATGCCGGCGGCGTCCCGGCGTACGGCAATATCCGCTCGGGCTGGGATGCAGGCTGCCGCTACGACTATCAGAATCCGGAATACCGGTAGGTCGCGCAACGACGTGGCAACAGCTCGTGGCGTCGCGATTAGTTTTGCCTTCAGGTGAAGTCTGACCTGTATGGGCAAACTCATCTATGGCTTCAACGTGTCGGTGGACGGCTACATCGCGGATGCACAAGGCAGCATCGAGTGGGCCGATCCGACCGAAGAACTGCACCAGTACTGGAACGACTTCGAGCGGGAGACCGCCCTGTCGTTCTACGGTCGGCGGCTCTATGACCTGATGTCTGCGTACTGGCCGACTGCCGACCAGGACCCGGACGCCGCCCCACTGATCGTCGACTTCGCCCGCATCTGGCGCGACATGCCCAAGGTCGTGTTCTCGCACACCCTGCAGTCTGTCGACTGGAACTCCCGCCTGGAACGCGGCGACCCGGTCGAGGTGGTGACGAAGCTGAAAGCCGACACCGACGGCCAGCTGGAGGTGGCCGGCGCGACGCTGGCCGCGCCGATCGTGCAGGCCGGACTTGTCGACGAATACCGGATCGTCATCGCGCCCACTGCCGTGGGCGGCGGCACCCCGTTCTTCCCGACCCTGCCGTCCTGGATCTCGCTGCGACTGTTGGAGAACCGCACCTTCCCGGGTGGCACGGTCCTGCTGCGCTACGAGGCGAAGCACGACTGATCGCACTCCAACCTGGCGGCGGATCGAGGGACAGCGCCCACCTGTCACCCCACCCGGCCGATCTCCTCCAGTCCCCGTCGGACCTTCTCTTCCACCTCGACCACGATCTCCCGGTGCCGGGCAGCAGCCTCATGATCGCCGACCAGCTCGGCCAGTTCAGCGAGTACGACGTCCATCGGCCCGAAAGTCACGCTGCCCGAATTGAGTCCGGCCACCGTACCGGAGAATGCGGCGAGTTCCGCGTAGAGTTCGCGGCCGTCGGAGACCATATCCAGGCGGGCCAGGGCCTGGGCGTGGAATGCGGTCATCGCGGTCCACCAGTAATCACGATTCAACGCTGGGCGTTGTTCGGCCAGGATGCGGGCCTCCTCGGTTCGGCCCGCGTCGAGGAGCGCCACAACATAGACCCAGCTCGCCCTCCCGGGGGCTCGTCGGTAGAAGGCGAGAGCCTCGTCAAGGAGGTGCGCGCACGACCCCCGATGCCACGCGATGACGAGTCTTCCGACCAGTCCCACATCGGCGCCGGTCGGGAGGCCGGCCGCGATCAGGTTCGCCGACAGCGTGGCGTAGCCGATCTCGGCGGCCTCGAGGTCACCGCTCAGCACGTCGAGAACGGCGTTGTACGCGGACAGCACGACCACCAGTTCACCGACCCGACCGCTGCTCGCGGTCTGCAGCCCGTGATTCATCTCGGCGACCGCACCGGGTATGTCCGTCTGGGCGTTGCGCGCCTGAAACGTTCCCCACCGGGCGGCCGCCTGATAGGCGAGACTACCCAACTCCTGTGCAGCTCTGAGGGATTCGGCGGAAATCACCGGCATGTCGGTGCGCATATCCGGTCCGAGGGCGGTGTAGAAATGGGCATTGAGTGCCGCGCAACGCAACTCGAGATCGTCGAGCTCTTGTGCCAGCTCGACGGCCTCCCGCGAACAGGCGGCGGCACCGTCGACGTCGTTGCCTTCGAGTTCCAATGCCGCCGTGACCAGCAACCGCGCACGGGCGGCGCCGGACGTGGACGGCAACATCTCCGACAGGGCGGTCGTCATGATCGGATCGGATCCGCCTTGTGGGCGGGTCGACCAGATCTGCGGGGTGCGCCAGCACGTGAGCACGTCGACGATGACATCGCGGTCGCCCAACTCCTGTGCCAAGGCGAGTGCCTCGTTGCGACGTGCCCGGGCCTCGATGACGTCGCCCTTGTAGGCCAGCGCAGTGACCAGATTCCGCATCGCGTCGATGAGCGCGACGCGGTCGACGACGTCGGCAGTCCGACGATCATGGCCGGCCAACAGGTGCAGGTTGATACTCGCCCGCCACAACGGCACGGAGTCGGCCTTGAATTCGGTGGCAAAACGCTGGTGTGCCACGGGTTCCACCAGAGCGAGGGCCTCCGCGGCGGTCGACGTGCCAGCGCCGAGCGCCGCATGGTGGGCGAGCTCGTCGGGATCGTGGAGTGACCGCGTGCGCAGGGTCAGCATGGTCTGCCAATGCATCCGGCGTCGGCGCAGTGCCGGGATGGCGTCGTAGACGGCATCCCGGACGAGGACGTGGTTGAAGCGCACCTGGTCGACCGTGGTGGTCAGCAGACCTGCGACCACCGCAGTGTCGATCGTATCGAGCACGGCGTCCTCGGTGTCCGCATCGTTTCCATTCGGCGAGGGCCACAGCGTCACGAGGATGTCGATGTTGGCCTCGCGCCCGCACACCGCGGCCAGCCGCAGCAGTGACGCGGTGTCCGCGGGGAGTCGGTCGATGCAGCGCAGCAAGACGTCCCGCACGCCGTCGGGCACCGATGTGGTCGCCTCCCGCGAACCGCGAGAGGCGACCAGCTTGGCCAACTCACGTACGAAGAGCGGGTTTCCGTCGGTGCGGTTGCGCAGCAGTTCGAGGGTGCCAGGGTCCAGCGGCCACAAGCCGACCGAGCGGGCGATACCCTCGATCCCGGCATCCGACAGACCTTGCAGAGCCAGCAGATCCACCGTCACCGCCACGAGCGACGCACTGGACGCGAGCAGTTCCGTGCCGGCCTCCGACGGCCGGTAGGTGGCCACCACGAGGATCGGACGCTCCGACATCCAGGTGACCACCTGCCTCAGCACCTGCAGGGTCGCGCTGTCCGCGCGATGCACGTCGTCGAGGACGAGCAACAGGCCGTCGCCGCTGGTCTGCTCGACCGCGGTGACCACACGGCGTGCCAGCTGGAACGGATCGTCGGCGTCGTGGACCGCGCCGAGGCCCTCGAGGATCTCTCGCCACGCCCACGCCGACGGCGCGCCGTCGACCTCCGGACAATGCCCGATCGCCGTGGCCCACCCTTGGAGGCGGAGGCGTTCGGTAAACGTCTGGGCGAGTGTGGACTTGCCGCCGCCGGCCTCCGCGGTGACCCACACGATGCGCAGTCCGGTCTCGGCGGCGGTGCCGGCGTGCTCGGCGAGTTTCTCGAGTTCGGTCTCACGGCCGGCCGGTTGCCGGCGCGCGACGATGGTGCGGGAGGACTGCGCTGTCTCGGGTGCGTCCGTGGTGTCGCGCGAGACGGCCGGTTCGGCCACCACGGAGATCGCGGTCGGCCTCGCGTCGGTTCTTGTCAGCAGCGCCGGATCGTGGCGCAGGATGGCCTGCTCGAGCTGTCCGATCGCCGGACCCGGATCGACGCCGAGCTCGTCGGCAAGGTAGGTCCGCAGCCGGCGCAGCGTGTCCATCGCGTCGGCCTGCCGTCGCAGCTGATACTGCGCGTGCGCCAGCAGACGGAAGAGTTCCTCGCGGGTCGGGTAGCTATCGCACAGCGCAGGAAATGCGACCGCGACCTCGTCGGGCCGCCCCAGGTCGAGGGCCGCGGCTGCGCGCTGCTCGAGCGCGGTCATCCGCAACTCCGTCAAACGGGCGACCTCGGGGATCGCCCACGCATCGGTGGCGTGCACTCCATAGGGTTCGCCCGACCACAGATCAAGGGCAGCGGTGAGCCGCCGGTGGCGAGTGGCCGGGTCGGCGCCCGGGTCGCCGACGAGGTCCTCGAAATGCCAGACGTCCACGTTGTCGCGGGGCAGCCGCAGCGCGTAACCGGGTGGTTCGCTGACCAGGATGCGGGCGGGCGTGCGCGGCGCACGATCGGGCTCGACGACACGGCGCAGGTTCGAGATATTCGCTTGCAGACCGGTCAGCGCCTTCGGCGGCGGTTCGCCATTCCACAGATCGTCGATGAGCCGGTCGGTGGACACCACGTGACCGCCCGCGGCCACGAGCCGGGCGAGGACGGCCCGCTGACCGCGCGGACCGAGTTCGGCCGGCTGCGACTCCATCTCCAGACGGATCGGACCCAGCATCGACACCCGCACCAACGCGGGGTGCGCCTGATCGCGGCGCTCGGACATCGTGTCACGCTCCTCGGGGCCCCTGCCTGACTCGCAGAGCGTAGCGCGCGGACGTCCGATTCGTGGTGTTGAACGTCGTCGTGGCCGAAGCGCCGGTGCCGCGCTGGGGATGGCGAGGCGTGCCGTCGCATCAGCCCTGAGTTGGTTGGCGCTTTCTTACACCTGACGGTAGCGCCGGAAGAAGGTCCGCAACTCCTGCGCGTACAGCTCGGGCTCCTCGAACGGTGCGAAATGACCGCCGCGTTCGGGTTCGGAGAAGTAGACGGTGTTGGCCACGCGTTCGAGCCAGGCGCGGGGAGGACGCACCACGTCGCCACCGAAGATCGAGAACCCGGACGGCACCTCGACGCGGCGCGCATGCTGCTCGAGCGGGATCGCGGCGTTCGCGTGATAGGTCCGCATCGACGAGCCGATGGTGCCGGTCACCCAGTACTGCGTGACCAGTGTCAGGATCTCGTCCTTGGTGAAGGCGCGTTCGACGACGCCGCCGCAGTCGCTCCACCCGTGCAGTTTCTCGACGATCCAGGCGGCCAGACCGGCCGGTGAATCGGTCAGCCCGACGGCGGCGGTCTGCGGCTTGGTGCGCTGCATCGCCGCGTACGCGCCCTCGACGGCACCCCACTGGGCGGCGCCGGTCAGCCAGGCGCGCTCGGAGGGGGTGAGGTCTGCCGGGTCGCCGGTGAATACGGGCACACCGGCATCGGTGCGATGCACCGCAGTGATGCGATCGGGATGGTCGAGGGCGAGGAAACGACTGACGTGGCTGCCCATGTCGCCGCCGGCGGTGACGAACCGGTCGTAGCCGAACGCGCCCATGAGGTCGGCCCACAGCCCGGCGACGGCCCGCGTGTCGAGCGGTGCGCCGATCGGCCGATCCGAGTACCCGAACCCCGGCATGTCGGGCACGACGACGGCGAACGCGTCGGCGGGGTCCGCGCCGTGCGCGGCCGGATCGGTCAACAGGTCGATGACCTTGAGATAGCGCCAGAACGAATCGGGCCAACCGTGGTTGAGCAGCAACGGCAGTGCGGGAGCCGGACTCGCCGACTTCACGTGCATCGCGTGGATGTGCAGGCCGCCGACCTCGACGAGGAAGTGGGGAAGCCGGTTGATCGCGGATTCCTGTGCATACCAGTCGAACTCGTCGATCCAATAGGCGACGAGCTCCTGCAGGTACGCGACGTCGACACCGAGTGTCCAGCCGAACCCATCGGCCCCCTCGGGCCAGTGGGTCGCGCGGAGGCGCGCCCGGAGGTCATCGATCACCGCGGGGTCCGTCCGCAGGACGAACTCCTGAGGTATGCCGCCGCTGTCGCTCATGGTCTCAGGCTACGCGGGTCGTCGAGTTCGGTCAGCCACTGTGTTCGAGGCTCGTCGTCGACGAACGAAGCCGCAAACAAATTGCGGGCCAGAGTGATCAGCGGGGTGCGGTACGCCCTGGGCGGCGGCCTTGGTCAGGTACGCCGCGGCGCCAGACCGGTCAGTTCGGGCAGGCCCCTATCAGGACAATCCGCCGGCGGTCCCGGGAGAATTGTCCGAGCGGGTCGTGCCGCGGCCGTAATCGGTGCCGGTGGTGGTCGCGGTGGCGCTGATGGTGGTGCCGTCCCCGCTGCGTGACATGTCGGTGTCCGCCGTTGCGGCTCCGGCACCCACCACGGTGAGGCCGGATATCGCGGCGCCGAGGATGATTGCCTTCAGCGGGGCGGTTCGTAGCATTGTGTGCACCTTCCGGGTTACGTTCTGTGTGATTGCGGCCACGTATAGAATCGCTGACCAATGTGAAAACCGGCTGAGAAGGATGTATGTTTTCTCATCGAATGTGCCTGCGCCCTGCTGATGGCTGGCGCGTGCCGCATCGACCATGCCGAATCATGCACGGCTGGTGGGTGTTTCGAATCGATACTGCATCATTGGATATGAATATTGCAGCACCACAGTAGTATTCAGTCGACACTGAGGAAGGGTGACGCCCCGGGCAATGTGGTGCCCGCGGATCGTCGGTCTGAATCCGGCTACTTTCCGATTCTTTCTTCCCACGGAACAGCCACGCCTCGGCGTCGTCGGGTGGATAATTGAGGAGACGATCGTCAACGGTGATGATCGGCCGCGCGCAGCGTGGCGAGTTCGGCGAAGAGGTGTGCGGTGCCCGGTGACAGTTCGCTTCATGGCCCGACGCATGATCGGGGCTACCTCGACAGAATGCTCATTGCTGGCCTCGGGCTCGTCGGCGCAATCTCCACGATCGTCTTGTCGGCGATTCCGATGACGATCGGTGTGGACAGCAGTCCCGTCGTGGTCGCCATGGTCGGGTCGGTGAACACCTTCGGCTATGTCGCGTTGGTCCTGCTCGCGGCGCGCGCGCCCATCGTCTGGGGGCTGGTCAGCCGCCTGTGTCTGCTGATGGTCGCAATCTCGGTGCTCGGTGCGGTGGTGCCGATGTCGATGTCGGGCACCGCCGTCGCCGGGACGAGCTTTCTGGTGGCGATGTCGTCGCTGATGGCGTTCATCATCCTGGGGTATGCACTGTTGGACCGGGATCGCTGACGCATTCAGCAGGCGAGGCCACGACGGGTGCGTCGGACACTACTTCCCCTTCTTTGATACCGACGGCGGCCACGCGGGGTGAATACCCGACGCCGCCGCCGAGGCGATCATGCGTTGTGTGAGTTCGTGATCCGCTTGCGCGCGCAGCGGATGGTCGGCCTTGCGGCTCCATACCGAGGTGCCGCCGACGATGACCTCACGCAGGTTCCGCAGCCCGCAACCCAGCACGTAGGTCGCGACGGGATCCCAGATGGGGCCGGAGTGCGGGGCATACGGATCGACCACCAACAGGTCCGCGAACTTACCGACCTCCAGCGAACCCACCCGGTCGGCGACGCCGATGGCCGCTGCGGAACCGATCGTGTGCAGCGCAAGCACAGTCGCAGGCGTCAGAATCGACGCGTCGCTGTGCAGCCCGCGCTGTAGGAACAGCCCGGTCCGCATGTTCTCGAACGGATCCGAGACGTCCGTACAGGATTGGTCGTCGACACCCATACCCACGGTCACCGAGTCGTGCAGGAGGCGCGGGATGTCGGCGATACCGGAACCGAGCCGTCCGTTGGACATCGGCTGCCACACCACCGATGAACCGGTCTCACGGACCCGGGACACCATCGTCTCGGTGGGATGGACGAAGTGGCCGAACGCGAAATCGGGGCCCAGCACGCCGGCGGCGTCGTACCAGTCGAACTTGGCCTGCTGGACGTCGATCTGCTCGGCGGTCTCCACGAAGTGCGCCTGATTGGTGATGCCGTAGCGGTTCATCAGCGTGCGTTCGCGGTCTGCGGTCACCGGCGAGGACGATGTCTGCACGGCTCCGTACACCGAACCACCCAGATTCTGGTCCGCAGGCACCGTGTCGAGGTGGCGCATCACTGCGTCGAAGCCGGCCAACGCGTCGCTTTCGGGGAGCTGCTCGTCGTCGAGCCGTACGCTGGTGACGAACCGGATACCCGATTCGGCGAGGCCGTCGACCTGACGGGTGACGAACTCCGCGGAGTGCACTCGCTCCGGCCGCAGCACCGAGCGCTCGTAGTCGAAGATCGCGATCACACGCGACTGGGTGAAGTTGTACACCGACGTGATGCCACACGACAGGTGATCGAGCCCGCCGGCCAGCGTCATCCAGTACAGGTCGTCGGGCTCGGCGCCGAGCAGCATCTGACTGTTGAGCGACACCCATTCGTAGAGCGGGCTGCTCGCTGCCACGCCGCGCATGCCGCCGGTGTAGATGTGGCTGTGCGCCGACACGAATCCCGGTGCCAGAAAACGACCTTCCAGATCGTGGTGCGGCAGCGGGGCATCGGCGGGCGGCGAACCCTCACCCATCCCGGAGATCCGGCCGCCGTCGTCGACCGACAACCAGCCCCAGAACCAGGGCTGGTCGCCGCTCACCGGCAACACGAGCGCGTTGTGGTAGGTCGCTGTGGTCATCTGGGCAGGACCTCGGAGGTCCAGGCGTCGCCGTCGCGTCGGAACCGGGTCCGCTGCGACGGCCCGTCGGCTTCGCTGAGCAACACGTTGATGTCGAATCCCGCGCTGCCTGTAATCATGAACGTACTCTTCCTGGATCGAAGGTGGAGATGTCGTCGAGTGCCGCCACCACCTCCCGGACCCGCTCCTCGAACAGCTTCTCACTGATGCCGCCGTCTGCGCTGGAGCGCCGGATTCTCTCGACGGTCTGCTGTGGGCGAGTCCTGGTCGCCGCCCCCGCGATGTGATGGTGGGTGGACGATGGGTGATGCGTGACGGGACTGCTGATCGCGGATTCGAGGGGATTGGCGAGCGAGCTCAACGGTCTGTTGGTTCGTCGCGAGCGTTCCTGAGCGCGGTCCGACGGGCTGCTCGAAAGACCGACCTCAGGCCGGTCGGCCCCTATCCAGCACGCGCAGTGCGTCTGCGGCGTCCAGACTTCCGGCCGGCAGATGTTCACGCACGAGCCGTGCCGTCTCCGTCTGCACCAGCTCATTGACCGGGGTGGGGATGCCGTGCAGCCGGCCAAGCAGCACAATTTCCCCTGCCAGGTAGTCGATCTCGACGTCGTCGAGTCCACGCTGGAGACTCTGCCACGTGGAGCTGCCGAGGCTGTGCTCCCCGGTGTCGCGGCGCACCATGTGGTGGTCGCGGCGTTCCCGGTCTACCTCCTTGCCGACCATCTCGATTCCGGCCGCGGTGATCGCCGCCTCCGCTTCGCGGCGCGCACGATGGATCAGCTCACCGAAGGCCTGACCATCCGGGCGGTAGCAGGCGTCGATTCCGTTGACGACGTTCAGGACGAGTTTGCGGTACTTCCACGCCATGATGTCGTCGCGCGGTTCGGCGAGGAACCCGGCACTGCGCAGAGTTGCGGCGATGGCGTCGGTGACCTCGTCGACACCGGTGGGGAATCGCCCGACGTCGAGGATGCCGGGCACGGCGGAGGAGCCCTGGATCACCACGCCGGGTGCGAGATGCAGGGCCATGATCATCACGCACATCGCGTAGGTGTTCGGGAACCGGCGCAGGATCTCCCGCTCGTTCACCACACCGTTCTGAGCCGACACGATCGGCGTCGTGCGCGGGGCGTGGGCGCGCAGGTCGTCGAGCGCGGTGGTCGTCTGCTGCGACTTCACACAGAGGAGCACGACGGTGTCGTCGGTCCAGTCGATCTCGGCCGCGCTTGCCGCCGCCGGGATCGGCAGGGTGTGTCGGCCGTCGGCGGCGTCGAGGACGAGCCCGTTGTCCCGGATTGCCTGCAGATGAGCACCACGAGCGATCAGCGTCGTCGGCGTGCCCGATCGGAACAGCTCCGCACCGACCACACCGCCGACGGCGCCGGCGCCGTAGACGACGACGTGCATGGCATCCAGGGTAGGCAGGTGGCCTGCGTTTTGGCCGGCAAGCCTCACGCCACCAGACCCCGGGTGACGATGACGCAGTCTCAGCTGACCGATGCGCGATCCATCCCGTGGTCACCCACGCCGGGCAGCACCATCGCATCCGGCAGGTCCTCCGACGCCACCCGAACAGGCTGTGTACCCGCACCGGGCAGCAACACGGCCAGCATGACCGCGGCGACCGTCGCGATCCCGACCGTCGTCGTCACCGGCCACAGCTCCGGGTAGTACATGGCGACGATGACGGGTCCCGCGATCACTATCCCGACGCCCGTGAGGACGCGGGTGAACGGCATCGTCCCGACCTCGCCGCGGTGCGGATCGGGCAGCAGCGCGCCCACGCCGGCGACCAGGATCGTCGAGATCACCACGTCGCTGGGCCGATGCCATCCGGCGGCGATCACCCCGAACTCGATGACGACCAGCCAGCTGCCGGCGATCAGCGCGACCATCGGCCGCACGCGGGTGGGCGTGGCGAGTATCAACGCAACCACGAACGCCGTCGCCGCGGCCGCGTGACCGCTCGGCGCCGAGTTGATGGTCTCCGGAATCCAGTCGTGGAGCTGCGGGCGGACCAGCACGTCATCGCGCAGAACCCGGGCGACCAACGCGACCACCGGCGGAAACAGCAGTAGCACCGCCGCCACCCCGGCACGCCCGGCCGTCGACCGCCCACGCTGCGGACCCCACCGGATCTGGGAGAGCACGACCACCGCTGCCGCCGCGCCGATCCACAACGAGGGATTCGACACCACGTGATAGTCGAGGATCGTCGGCACCTCAGAGGCCGGTGCGACGCTGCGAGACGTGTCGAACAACGCCTGGTCGATCCGTTGCCCGAGCGCGGTCCGCACCGCGAACACGAACGCCACGCCGGCGACCAGCACCGACGCGACAGCCCACACCCACGACCGGACCCGTCGCCGGGGTCCGGTGGGAGGCGTCGTCGCAGTGGTCACCGGGAGAGGGTAGTGGGTAACCATGACGAATCCCGAATTCTCGTCGGGAAATGGTCCGGAAGTCCTCCATTCGGCCGACGCGCCCGGCGATGTCGGGGCGATGTGCGACCGTCGAAGCAGACCGACGACGAGGAGCGCGACGATGCCGCAGTTTCACCCGGACGCCCCGCGGTTCGCGACGACCAGTGAGGAACTGATCTGGACTCTGCTGCGTGATCAGCTGTTCGACGAGGATCTCGTCGTCTGTGGTCAGCGCGTCACCAATCACGACAAGGACTTCGAGATCGACTTCCTCGTCGCCATCGAGGGTGCCGGCATCGTGAGTATCGAGGTCAAGGGCGGCGAGGTCTGGCACGACGGCACCACCTGGCTGCAGGCCGTGCACGGTCGGCCGCCGAAACAGATCGACCCCGTGGCCCAGGCACGCGATGCCTGCTACGCGCTGCGCGAGTTCGTGGAGGCCGACCCCCGCTGGACGGTCGGCCGTTTGCGGTGGGATCACCTGGTGGTGCTGCCCCATACCGAGATCCCGAGCGACTTCGCGCTGCCCGACTGCCCGCGCTGGAAGATCATCGACCGTACCCAGCTCGACCAGCTGCTGCCGCTGATCCGTCGGGTGCCGTTGGAGCGGACCGGCGACGAGCCGCGCCTCACCGCCAAGGGCATCGACCAGCTCCGCACCGCGCTGAGCGGGCGCGGTCTACCGCAGCGCGACGTCGTCGCGCGTGCTCTGGAGAACGACAGCGTCGCCGACACGCTCACCGACGACCAGGCGATCATCCTGCGCGCGATCACCCTGCTGAACCGCGTCGAGATCCGCGGTGGCGCGGGTAGCGGCAAAACCTACCTCGCGACCGAACAGGCGCGACGACTCGCCCACGCCGGCCGGCGGGTGGCGCTGGTCTGCTACTCACACGGCCTGGCGTCGTACCTCAAACGGCTCACCGCGGCATGGAACCGCCGCGACTGCCCGGCCTACGTCGGCGAGTTCCACGCCCTCGGCATCGAGTGGGGTGCGCCCGCCGGGCCGAGCGAACTGGAGCGGTCGAAGGAGACAGCGCAGTTCTGGGAACACGACCTGCCGCGGCAGATGCTCGACCTCGCCGAACGACTGCCGCTGGGGAAGCGGTTCGACGCCATCGTCGTCGACGAGGCGCAGGACTTCGCCGACGAATGGTGGCGGCCGATGCTCGCCTGCCTGCGCGATCCCGACGAGGGCGGTATCTACGTGTTCAGTGACGAGGCGCAACGCGTCTTCGACCGGCAGGGGTCACCGCCGGTGCCGCTCGTCCCGCTGGTGCTCGACCACAACCTGCGCAACACCCGCCAGATCGCGACCGCGTTCAAGCCGCTCGTCGGGCAGCGGATGGAACTGCGTGGCGGGGACGGCCCCGCGGTCCGGTTCGTCGCATGCAGTCCCGAGGACGCGCTCGACGTGGCCGACGATCAGATCGACCCGCTCCTCGAGGAGGGCTGGCGGCCCGAGGACATCGCGCTATTGACCACCGGCAGCCGTCACCCCGAACAGATCGAGCGTCAGGACGACGGCAACGAGGCGTATTGGGCCACGTTCTGGGACAAGGAGCAGGTCTTCTACGGACATGTGTTGGGGTTCAAGGGATTGGAGCGGCGCGTCGTCGTGCTGGCGCTCAACGAGTCCAAGCCGCGGGATCGGTCCACCGAGCGGCTCTACGTCGGCCTGTCCCGCGCCCGCGACCAGCTGGTCATCTGTGGTGACCCGGAGTTCGTGCGGGAGGTCGGTGGGCAGGACGTCGCGCGGCGGTTGGGGTTGTAGTGATAGCAACGCAGCCGCGCTCACCCCAACCGCCCTATCTCGGCCAGCCCGCGTCGGATCTTCTCCTCCACCTCGACGACGACCTCCCGGTGCCGGGCCGCGGCCTCGTGATCGCCGATCAGTTCGGCCAGTTCCGCGAGCACGACATCCATCGGCCCGAAAGTCACACTGCCCGAGTTGAGTCCGGCCACGGTGCCGGAGAACTCGGACAGCTCCGCATAGAGCTCCCGACCCTCCTCGACCAAGCCCAGCCGGGCCAGTGCCCGGGCGTGGAATGCCTCCATCGCCGTCCAGTAGTAGTCGCGATGCGACGGCGGGCGGAGCTCGGCGATGACGCGGGCCTCCTCGGTACGCCCTGCATCGAGCAGCCCCACGACATAGACCCACCCGGCCCGCGCGGGTGCCTGCCGGTACAGGGCGAGCAGCTCGTCGATGAGATGCGCGAACGAACCCCTATGCCACGCGACGACGAGTTTCCCGATCAGGCCGAGGTCGGCGCCGTTCGGCAGGCCGGCCGCAATCAGGTTGGCCGACAAGGTGGCATAGGCGATCTCGGCTGCCTCTAGGTCGCCGCTCAGTACGTCGAGAACCGCTTTGTATGCGGACAACACCACCACGAGCTCGCCGACCCGGCCGCTGCTGGCGGTCTGCAGGCCGCGGTCCATGGCTGCGACCGCACCGGGGAGGTCCGTCTCGGCGCTGCGTGCCTGGAACATGCCCCAATGGGCGGCCGCCTGATATGCGAGACTTCCCAACTCCTCTGCTGCGCGAAGAGATTCCGCTGCGACGATGGGCAATTCGAACCGTAGGTCGGGGCCGAGGGCGGTGAAGGCTCGGGCGTTGAGCGCCGCGCACCGCAATTCCAGATCGTCTCCGGCCCGGGCCAGATCGACCGCCTCGCCCGAGCAGGCGATCGCGAACCCCGGGTCGTTGCCCTCGAACTCCATTGCCGCCGTCACGAGCAACCGCGTCCGGGCGGCGCCGGAGACCGAGGGCAGCATCTCCAAGACCGCGGACGTCATCACGGGGTCCGCACCACCCTGGGGTCGGGTCGTCCAGATGTGCGGAGTGCGCCAGCACGTGAGCACATCGAGGATGACATCGCGGTCACCCAGTGCCTGCGCCAACCCGAGCGCATCGTTCCGACGAGCCCGGGCCTCGTTGACATCGCCCTTGTAGGCCAACGCGGTGACCAGATTCCGCATGGCGTCGATGAGGCCGATGCGGTCGGCGACGTCGGCGGTGGGATGGTCGTGACCGGCCATCCGGTGGAGGTCGACACCGGCCTGCCACAGCGACACGGAGTCGGCCTTGAACTCTGAGGCGAACCGTTGGCGTGCAACGGGTTCCACCAGTGTGAGTGCTTCGACGGCGGTCGAGGTGCCCGCGCCGAGGGCTGCGTGGTGGGCGAGTTCGTCGGGGTCGTGGCGGGCACGTGCCCGCAGCGTCAGCATGGTCCGCCAGTGCATCCGGCGGCGGCGCAGCGCCGGGATCGCGTCGTAGACGGCGTCACGGACGAGGACGTGGTTGAAACGCACCCGGTCGACGGTGGCCGTCAACAGGCCCGCAACCACTGCCGAGTCGATCGCGTCGAGAACGACATCCTCGGTGTCCGAATCGGTTTCATCCGACGTCGGCCACAAGGTCACCAAGGTGTCGATCTCCGCCTCACGCCCGCACACCGCGGCCAGCCGCAGCATCGACGCGGTGTCCGGTGGCAGCCGGTCGATGCGGCGCAGCAGCACGTCGCGAATCCCGACCGGCACCGAGGTCATCGCCTCCTGCGGGCCCCGGGACGCGACCAGCTTGGCCAACTCCCGAACGAACAGAGGATTGCCGTCGGTGCGGCTGCGCAACAGGTCCAGCGTGCCCGGGGTCAACGGCCACAACCCGACCGAGTGAGCGATGTCCTCGATCCCGGCATCCGATAATCCTTGCAATGCAAGCAGATCCACGGTCACCGCGACCAGCGAGGCTCCCGACGCCAGGAGTTCGGCCCCGGCTTCCGACGGCCGGTAGGTGGCCACCACCAGTACCGGACGCTGCGCCATCCAGGTGACCACCTGCCGCAACACCTGCAGCGTCGCGCTGTCGGCACGGTGGACGTCGTCGAGGACGAGCAGCAGACCTTCTCCGGTGGTCTGCTCGGCCGCTGCGACCACGCGCCGCGCCAGCTGGAACGGATCGTCGGCGTTGTGCGCAGCGCCGAGTGATTCGAGGATCTCCCGCCATGCCCAGGCCGATGGCGCCCCGTCGACCTCCGGACAGTGCCCGACCGCCGTCGTCCACCGTTGTGCCCGGAGGCGCTCGGAGAATGTCTGGGCGAGAGTGGTCTTCCCGCCGCCCGCTTCCGCGGTCACCCATACGATGCGCAGGCCGGTCTCGGCGGCGGTGCGGGCGTGTTCGTCGAGCTTCTCCAGCTCGGTCTCGCGGCCGGCGGGTTGGTGGCGACTCGCGGTCTCGCGGTCGGCCTGCTCGATGTCGGGTGCCTCCGTGGTGTCGCTCAGGGTGGCGGTGGCCGAGGGCACTGTGGGGGCCACGACTGACCTGGTCGGTGTGAGCAGGGCCGGATCGTGCCGCAGGATCGCCTGCTCGAGCTGTCCGATCGCCGGCCCGGGGTCGACACCCAGTTCGTCGGCGAGGTAGGTGCGCACGCGGCGCAGCGTGTCCATCGCCTCGGCCTGCCGGCCCAGCTGATACTGCGCGTGCGCCAGCAGCCGGAACAGTTCCTCCCGGGTGGGGTACTGGCCGCACAGGGCGGGAAGCGCGGCGGCGACCTCGTCGGGCCGACCCAGGTCGAGGGCGGCGGCGGCACGCTGCTCGACCGCGGTCATCCGCCGCTCGGTGAGCCGGGCGACCTCGGGGATCGCCCATGCCTCGGTTGCGTATGGGCCGTACGGTTCCCCTGTCCACATGCCGAGGGCCTTGGTGAGTCGTTGGTGGCGGGTGACCGCGTCGGGGCCGGGGTCGTCGACGAGATCTTCGAACTCCCAGACGTCCACGCTGTCGCGCGACAGTCGCAGCGCGTAGCCCGGCGGCTCGCTGACCAGGATGCGGGCGGGTGCACGGGGAGGCCGATCCGGTTCGACGACGCGCCGCAGATTGGAGATATGCGCCTGCAGACTCGACAGCGCCTTGGGCGGCGGCTCACCATTCCACAAGTCATCGATGAGCCGGTCCGTGGACACCACGTGACCGCCGGCGGCCACCAGCCGGGCCAGCACGGCGCGCTGCCCGCGGGGCCCGAGGTCGGTTGGCTGGGAGTCCATCTCCAGACCGATGGCACCGAGCATCGACACCCGCACCGAGTGAGGGTGCGCCTGGTCTTCGACGCCCTCCGCCATCGTTCACGCTCCTACGGGCTGCCCTGACTCGCAGAGCGTAGCGCGCGCACGACGAGATGGTGATGGTTGAGTCTCGTCGGACCTGCCTAGCCGCAGAAACGGAGTCGGGGAGCGGGTGACCGGATGTATACCGCCCGGCGAATATCCGGCATTCGCGGCGCGCCTGTGGCCGGCCGTCGATACCATCGTGGTCGCACCACGGCACCGGTGCTGAGCGACGGAGGGCGAGTACATGCGTGAGAATCCGGCGGCCGGACAACCGGAGGATCCCGACTATTGGCGTCGGAAGTCTCCCCACGAGTTCGCCGGTCAGCCGGAGGATCCGGAGGCCTGGGAGGAGCAGGAGGAGGATTCCTCACCCAACGTGCCGCCGGCGATGGACTGAGGTGATGGACCGAGCACCGAATGTTGCTGGCGAGGGGTTCCAGCTGCGCCCCTGGCGGATGGAGCTGAGTTGTTCAATGAGTTCTCGGGCGTCGTCGCGTAGTCGCCCACGAAGTAGCGCCAGGCTCAGAAGTGACCGTCTGGTCACGAGTTGTATCTGGATCTTGCCTTTGCCTTGACCAACCGCTCATCGATCGAGGTGCTCCGTCCACCGACTGGGCATGCCCGTTGGTATCGCTCGAGAACGGCGATTTCGGCCGCGATGTCCCCGGCCTTGCGATGCAGAATTGCGGCCTGCTCTGTGAACCAGGGAGCAGGCGAGTCGCCGTGAAAGCGCGCGTCTTGTTCGGCGGCGTCGATGCATTCGTGTAGGAGGGATAGCGCGTCCTCATACCGGTTTGCACGCTTGAGTTCGTTGATCGGTTCGACCCATTCGACGAGATCCTGCCCACGGACCAGCCGGCGTCTCTGGTCCTCGGCTTCGCGTCCGCCCGCGGCCAGTCGTTCACGTCGGAGTTGAGCTTGATCTTCGGCGTCTTGTCGTGCTCGCGCTGCTCCCTCGGTCTCATCCTCGCGCGCGACGACGCGTTCGTAGGGCCCAAGGGTGATCCTGGCGTGCGGCGTGGAGCCGTCGGACAGGTAGACACGGCAGCGGATCTCGACGTCATGCCCTGGATGGTCATCGCGACGGATGACATCGCGGACGATGTCCGACTCAAACGCTCCGACAACGCCGACCAGGCGCTGATCGACATAGACCGCGACGCGGCCCCGACCTCGCGGATGGTGGTCAAGCTCGCGGACCACCGCCTTTGTGTAATAGGCCTGTCCCCTGGGTACTTGAGCCTTGTTAAGGATCGCGATGATGACGTCCATGTAGTCTTTCTCGCGCGCGAGTTCGGCCGCCTCGGGGAGTACGACCTCACGTGTCGGTAGCGGATCGACCAGCACGGTCTGCTTCGGATCGTTCCCCGGCTCACGTTCTGCATTCACCGCGACAGCCGGCGAGGGTCCCCGCAGCCCGGCGAGTTCACGGGCCCGAGCCAACCGGGTCCGCAGACTCTTCGTGCCTGCGTGTGACGGATCGGCGCGGAAGTAGCGTTCGAGTACGACGACCTCGCCTTCGTAGTTCTTGAGTGAGCGGTAGATGATCGCAGTTTGCTCGGTGGGCCATGAGACTGGGCAGGAAAACCACACGGCCGCATAATGTTCAGCCGCTGTGATGCAAGCGTCGAGTAGTGCCAACGCGCGTTCGGTGTCTCCATCGGCACGAGCTTGGGCCACGTCGGGGCGGTATGTCTCGAAGTCGCGGCCGTTGATGAGCTTTGCTGCGTCTGCCTCTTCCATCTGACGCAACAACCCGACATCGGTCAGCCGTTCGCTACCGTCGGGGCTTTGTCGGCCCGGCCATCTTGGTCGGTCGACGTACGCCCAGTCTGGTTCGCGTTCCTCGGTGGGGTCGAGGGTGACTCGCGCCGACCATTCATCGTGGTCGTTGGTCGCCCAGATCCGCGCGTCTACGACCGCTCGCTGGCGTGCCTTCTTTGCGCGCAGAACCTGCGCTTGCACGGCAGATGCGCGCTCCGCCGGAACGTACCCGACCTTGTGTTCTTCGACGTAAACCGCAACGGCGTGGCGATCGTGAGGATTCTTGGGCTCAGCGACGAGTTCGGCCTCCCGCCAGATCTGACCGCCCAACGGTTTTCCCGCGTGGTGAAAAAGTCGTGCGAAGGATTTCGGCTGATAGCTCTCGCCAGCGACCTCCATGTCTTTCACGGACAGGCGCGCGGCTTCACGGGGTTTCGAGACCTGTGGCGCCCCGGCGTCGGCAACGCGTCGCCCTCGTTCGACCTGCAGGCCGGTACGAGCGTTGCTCAGCCGCTGGTCTGCCGGAGATTGCGGGACGTTGGGCGAGTTCGAGGGGAAATCGGGGCGCAGCGAACTGCCTCTGGGCGTGATGGTTTCTGCGTTGTTCGGGACCGGTGCTGCCGCTGCGTTGGTGTCCGGCACAATCACGTCGGGGCGAGATCGATTGATCTCGGCGACGTGCACCAGCCAGTCCCGCAACTGCTCGAACGCGGGCTGCTTCTTTCTGGTGAAGACCACGGTAAATGGGTCGCCAGCTACCGGTTTCGTCGGACTCGCGCCAGCGACCACTACCTGAAGATGGCCATTGACCAGACGAGTGGCTGCCCTGTACTGAACCCCAACCACAGACTCCAGCGGAACACGAATTCCCGTGCCGAACGCTGCGGCGGTGAGGGTTCCGTTGACCTTTGCGATCGAGGTCCTATCGACGTCGAATCGAGCGCCGTGGCCCTCAAAGCTGGTTGTTGGGGTGTCCCATGTGTTCAATTACGCAACCCGCCTCATCGGCTGATGCCTCTCTCGTGCGTCCGGTCCCTTGGTCATCGTGCAGGAGCGAGAATATCGGCGGGGTGCGACACCCGTCACGTTCACGCCGCTACTCGATCAATCCGTACACCGCTGTGGCGATGAAACTCAGGTTGTGCGATCGCGGTGCGCAGGCGGGCCATGCGGAAAGAACGACGCGCGGGCCGGCTCTCGCCCCGCGCGAGGAGGTCGTCGCGGGTGATTGTCTGAGGCATGACCACCCGATGCCATGAGGACCGTCGCTTGCTGGCGCTTCGCTCCTCATGGAGCGGGGACCTTTGCATGCTCGGTTCTCAGGGTCTTGCCGAGGTTCGGCGAGCGTGCTCCTCCGGACCCGAGTGCTACGCCTCGGAAGTCGTCTCCCCGAACTTGGCGGTGACGCTTCGGCGAACTCAAGGCGCGACGCACATACTCGTCGCGGAAGAGCCCGCTGCCGTGCAGGGCGCAGCGTGATGCGAGTCGGGCCAACCCGTCGGCGCCCTCGTTGAGTGGCCGGTGTGACCGTGCAGCCACTCGATCGAAAAGCTGTGCTGCCGAGCATGAATGCGCTGCCGGGCCTGCACCAGTCCGGCCCTGCCTGTCGATCGGGTCGTGGTGTAGCCGGTCGGCAGCAGTCAAGTCTCCCTGCCGAGACTTGACTGCCCGCATCAGTTCCGCGTCGCCGCTGCGCGTCGTCATTCTTCGCGCCGACCGCGCTTGCGGTTGCCACTGTGGTACGAATCCCGCGTCATTTTCGACGCGTAGGCGGCACCGGCGACCGGCACGCTCGCCGACAGCCCCTCGATCATCCGGATCTCGCCCTCGATCACCGCCCGATCCTCCTCGCCGGCCATCTGCGCCGCGGACCGCAACCGCTCCCGCGACGCCTGCAGGTAGGCCTCGCCGGCAACAACATCCCCGGACTCGTACGCGCGCGACGCCTCGAGCTTCGCGGCCTGCCCCTCCTGATACAGCTTCTCCGACTGCACCTTCGGATCGGGCACCCGCTCGCCGAGTTCGTCACCGGGCACCACGTTCACCGAGATCGGCAGCGACACCGTGTGCTCGGTCAGCGTCGCGGTCTCGACATACAGCAGCTCCAGCTCCGCGACCTGCGCCAACCCCAGCGCGGCCAGCCCGTCGACCTTCATCCGCAGCAACAGCTTGCGCGCCTCGAGCGCATACAGGTCGCCGAGTTCGATCATCACCTCGGTATCGCCGATCTGGTGCGCGGGTAGATCGTTGTACAGCGACACCTCGTGCACCTGCGGCACCCACCGCACAGTGAGCGTCACCGCCTGCGCGGACTTCGCCAGCAAGCCGGCGACCTCTCCCGCGATCGCTGCGCCGGCGGCGTCCGGATCGTCGGCGAACACGTGGTTGCCGTTGCCCGCCCTTGCGATCACCGACAGCAGCGACTCGTCGTAGCCGCGGCCGTAGCCGAGGGTCGAGGTGACGATACCGTCGGCGGCCGCCTTCGCGGTGATGCCGGCGAACTCGTCGTGGTCCCGGATCCCGGCGTTGACGTGGCCGTCGGAGATCACCAGCACCGTGCCGCCGCGCACCCCGGCCTTCCGGGCGCCGCGTCGGAGTTCCTGCAGGCCACGCAGGTACCCGGACGACAGGTCGGTGCATCCGCCGGGCGTGATCGTGGAGATGAGATCGACGGCGCCGGCTTTGTCGGACAGTGGCGCGGCCGGGATGACCACCTGAGCGGCGTCGTCGAAGGTGACGACCCCGAACACGTCGGACGGATCGAGCTGCGCGACCACCCCCGCGAGGGCCTTCTGCGCCCCGGCGAGCGGGGGCCCGGACATCGAACCGCTGCGATCGAGCACCACCTGCAGGGCGGTGGGGGCGCGGTCGACCTGCGGACCTTCGGGGGCCTGCAACTCCAGCAGAACGGTGACCTCGTCGGTGGCCTCGAGGGCCAGGACGTTGACGTCGAGTGCGGCAGAGAATTTCATCGCGAACCCTTTCTCGTGCCCCGGCGTCGCACCGAGGAGACTTTACGTGTTTCCGAGATTACCTCTTTGCGCGTAATCTCGCATAGTCGGTTGGCGGCGTTTGGTCGGTCAACCGACCATGCCCACATCGTCTCAGGCGGTACCGACAATTCCGGCGTCAGCGACCGCGCCATACCCCGCGAGCGACCTCGTCACCTCCGAGGCGACCACCGCCTGCCCGGCCATGGTCAGGTGGATGTGGTCGCTGCTGAGCCAGTTCCCCCGCAGCCGGGCGGGATGATCCCAGAACTCGGTCAGCACCGCGTCGTAGCGGGCGGCGACCCGGCGGACGATGTCGGCGAACTCGACGAACTGGGGGCGCAGCGAGCGAAACTCGTCGACGAAGACGTCGGCGAGGGTGAACATCGACAGCGTGGCCCCGGTCGTGGCCACCATCGAGCACAAGGTGTCGAGGTCGTCCTCCACGTCGCGTGGGTCGGCACCGTGCAGAAACAGGTCGTTGCCGCCGCACGAGATGTGCACCAGATCCGGCCGGAAATCGAGGACGCTGCCGAGCTGCTCGGTTTCGACGTCGAGGATCGTGGCGCCGATCCGGCCGGTATTGAGGTAGGCGAAGTCCGGGCGCGACCCGAGGGCATCGGCCACCCGATCGGCCCACGAGATGTCGGCGTACCCCGGCCACGGGTCGCCGACACCGGCGGCGATGGAGTCGCCGATGACCGCGTAGCGCCGCCACCCGGTGTCGGCCAGCAACTGCCGGGCGGTGGCCGGGGACAGGACCAGCGGGTCGTCGGACTCGGAGTAAATGGGTGCGATGTCGTTGATGGTCATCGGTTCGTCTCCTCGGCGGGGGTGTTGATGATTGCGGTGGAGTTGGGTCGGGTCGGGATGGCGATGCAGGCGGCCGCGGCCAGAGCGACGGCGGCGCACACGGCGAACAGGGTGTGGAAGGCGGTCAGCGGTCGGCCGGGATCGGCGGCGAGTATCGCGGCGAGGATGGCGACACCCAGCGCGCCACCGGCCTGCTGTGACGTCAGGTTCATCCCGATTCCCGCGGCGAACTGTTGCGGCGGTGACGAACTCGCGGCCGAGGTGCCCAGCACCGTGATCGCCATGCCGATACCGGTGCCGCCGAGCACGCCGGCCGGCACCCACGCCGACCAGAGCGCGGGGTCGGCGCCCCACACGCCGGTGCTCATGTACAGCGTCGACGCGGCGAACAGCAGAGCGCCGATGACGCCGAGGCTGCGTTGGGTGTCCGCGGATGCGCGGCCCGCGACGACCGCACCGACCATGGCGGCGATTGCGCCGACGCTCATCGCCGCGGCTGATTCGAGGACCGTGAATCCCCAGATGGCATCGAGCCACAGTGGTCCGGCGAGCAGCCAGGCGAACATGGTGACCCCGAAGACGAACGACGCGGCGTTGGTCAACGCATACTCGCGGTTACGCCACAGGCCCACCGGGATGGCCGGACGCGGATGACGGCGCGAGCGCACCAGCGCCACCGCCAACAGCACCGCGCCGGCGCCGACGCACAGCCACGTCCGCCAGTCCCAATCCCATTGCTGCCCTTCGGTGACGGCCGCGACCACGGCGCCGATACCCAGTGCTGTGGCGACCGTGCCGACGAGATCGGGCAGTCCGCGACCGCCGCGTGGCACGTCGGCGGCGATCAACACGCCGACCGTGACGAGGGCAGCGACCACCGGGACGTTGATCATGAACACCGACCGCCAGCCGAACCAATCGACCAGCGCACCGCCGATGCCGGGGCCGACCGTCGCCGCGAATCCGCCGGCCGCGGTCCATGCCGCGATCGCGGTCCCGATCCGTTCCGGGGCGGTGACACCGAGCACCAGGCCCAGGCCGGCGGGGATCATCAACGATGCCGATGCGCCCTGCAGGATGCGGCCGGCGATGAGCCAGCTGACGTCGGGGGCCAGCGCGCACAGCAGGGAGGTGAGTGCGAAACCGATTAGTGCACCCAGGAATACGCGTTTGCGGCCGATGGTGTCGGCGAATCGGCCGGCCGGGGTGAGAAAGGCCGCGAACGCCACCGCGTAGCCGCTGACCACCCAGGTGAGGGTCGTCGTCGGCACGGAGGTGAAGTCGTCGGCGATGGATGGGAAGGCGATGTTGACGACGGACAGGTCGAGGAACGCGACGAACGCGGCACCGCAGGCGACGAGCAGTGCGAGCCGTGCCGATCGGGGGTCGACGGTGGGTGGGTGAGTCGGCAGGGTGTCCGACTCGAGTGCCTTGGTCATGGGACTCCTCCTGGAGTCGAGGCGGGGCATGGACTACAAAGTGAACGGACGGTCGTGCGTTTAGTTGTGAGATGACCGTACGACCGATCGTTCGACTTTTCAAGAGGGCGGTGCCACGATGGACTCATGACCGGACCGACGGAGATCTCGGACAAGCGCCTGCTGAAGGGTGCAAAGGCCCGCGCGACCATCGCGCGCCATGCCGCCGACGTCGCCTCGGTCGACGGTCTCACCGGTCTGAGCCTCGGCAAGCTGGCCGCCGACCTCGGGCTCAGCAAGAGCGGCGTGTCCACCCTGTTCGGCAGCAAGGAGAACCTGCAGCTGGCCGCGATCGAGGCGGCTCGCGAGGTGTTCGTCGACCACGTCATCGTCCCCGCGCTGCCCGAGCCGACGGGTATGCCGCGGCTGCGCGCGCTCGTCGACAACTGGCTGGCCTACGTCAGCGATCCCGTCATGCCGGGAGGGTGCTTCCGCGTCGCCACCACCGTCGAGTTCGACAGCCGCACCGGCCCGGTGCACGACGCGATCGACGCCGATCGCAAGGATTGGCAGGCGTTCCTGGAGAAAGAGATTCGAGCCGCGCAGACCCAGGGCCACCTGACCGGGCGGGAACCGCATGCCGTGGCCTTCGCCCTCGACGCCATTGTCGGGGCGGCCAACACCGGCGCGCGGATGGGCGACGAGTCCGCGTTACCCACCGCACGGTCCATCATCGAGAATCTGCTCGGAGACGGCGCGTAGTCTGCAACCCGGACCAGGTTTCGTGACGAAGGGGGCCAGATGACTGCGCCGGACCCGACTGCGCGTGAGTCATCCGGACCCCGGCAACGCCGCATGCTCCTGCGGGTGGCGGGTGGTGTCGTCGTCGCGGTGATCCTGGCCTTCGCCGGTTGGCGGGGTTACGTCGCGGTCCAGGACCGTGAGCACAAGAAATCCGAGGCGATCGAGCAGTGTCTCGACGCGATCCACGCGGACATTCGCGAGCGCCTCGAAGGCGCCGGGACGTCGGCCTCCGAGGCCGCGAAGCAGGCCGAGCATGCCGAGTTCGCCAAGGTCGACGCCCACGCCACGAGCCTCAGCGACGACGACCTGACGCTGTTGCGCGATTCCGGGCGTACCCGCGACGACGTGTCCCGGGACTGGGCGGTCGACGGCGAGGTGGAGATCCCGGGCGATCTGCCGAGCGCCGCCCGGCTGGGCCCCTTCAACCGATTCGACTGCACCGCCGTGGTGTTCAAAGACGGCACGGTCCTGGTGACGCACCAGCAGATCAACTGACCTGATAGAACAGCGCACGACCCGACATCGACGAGAGGTAGCGACATGACCACCCCCGACACGGCCCTTGTGCCCACCTTCCTCGACGCCATCGCCGGCGGCCGTCTGGAGGTCGTCGACCTGACCACTCCGCTGAGCAGTTCCACGCCCGCGCTGCGGCTGCCGGCGCCGTTCGCGAACCTCATCGACTTCAGCCTCGAGGAGGTCAGTGCCTTCAACGAGCCGGGACCGTTCTGGCGGCACAACAACATCCACACCGGCGAACACATCGGCACCCACGTCGACGCGCCCGCCCACTGGATCAGCGGCCGCGACGGCGACGATGTCTCGCAGATCCCGGTCAAGCGCCTCATCGGGCCCGCCGCCGTCCTCGACCTCACCGCCAAGGTCGCCGACAACCCCGACTACCTGCTGACGGTGGCCGACGTCGAGGAGTGGGAAGCGACGAACGGTCGTCTCGCCGCAGGCGCGTGGCTGCTGCTGCGCACCGGATGGGAGACGCGCGGCGGATCGGAGGCGGAGTTCCTCAACGCCGACGAGACCGGCTCGCACACCCCCGGTGTCGAGGTCGGCTGCGCCGAGTGGCTGGCCACCGAGCGGGAGATCGCCGGTCTGGGTGTGGAAACCGTCGGAGTCGACGCGGGCATGGCCGGCGGGTTCGAGCCGCCGTTCCCGGTGCACTACCACTTCCTGGGCAACGACAAGTACGGCCTGACGTCGCTTCGTAACCTCGGACGCCTCCCCGCCACCGGCGCGATGCTGGTCGTGTGTCCGCTGCCCATCGTCGGCGGCACCGGCAGCCCGTCGCGGGTGCTCGCGGTGGTCGACGGGGCGGGGGCGTGACGACCTACGGTCCCACCGTCGCCGATGTCGTCGGGCGCGTGCTCGCCGACATCGGCGTCGGGCACGTCTTCGGGGTCGTCGGCAGCGGCAACTTCGTGATGACCAACGCGCTGCGCGACGGTGGTGTCCCGTACACCGCCGCCCGCCACGAATGCGGTGCCGCGACGATGGCCGACGCGTATTCGCGGATGTCGTCGCGGGTGGGGGTCGTGTCGTTGCATCAGGGGTGCGGCCTGACCAACGCGATGACCGGGATCACCGAGGCTGCCAAGAGCCGCACACCGATGATCGTGCTCACCGCCGACAGCCCGGCTGGGGCCCTGCGCAACAACTTTCGCATCGAACAGGACGCCCTCGTCTCCAGCGTGGGCGCGGTCAGCGAGCGGGTCTATTCGGCGGCAAGCGTTGTCGCCGACGTTCAGCGCGCCTACGGCACCGCAGTCACCCGGCGACGCACCGTGGTGCTCAATGTGGCGCTGGACGTGGCGGCCGCCCCGGCGACCGTCGAGGGGCCGGTTGCGGGTGACTTCTTCGAGGTGCCGCGGGTCCGCCCGACGGTGGAATCGGTGACCCGGCTCGTCGAGATGATCGGGGCGGCGCGCCGGCCGGTGTTCGTGGCCGGCCGCGGGGCACGCGGTGCCGGGCCGCAGATCGCCGAACTCGCCTCGGCCAGTGGCGCTTTGCTGGCCACGTCGGCGGTCGCGAACGGACTGTTCGCCGACGACGAGTTCTCCCTCGGCATCTCCGGCGGGTTCTCGTCGCCGACGACAGCGGAGCTGATCGCGTCTGCCGATCTCATCGTCGGCTGGGGATGTGCGCTCAACATGTGGACGATGCGGCACGGCAAGCTCATCAACCCCGACGCGGTGGTCGTCCAGGTCGACGACGACGTGGACGCGATCGGTGCCCATCGTCCCGTCGATCTGGGGGTGATCGGTGACTGTGGGCTGACGGCAGCCGATGTGCTGGCGGAACTGTCGGGCCGAGAGCGGCTCATCGGGTACCGCACGGCGGAGGTGAAGTCGCGGATCGCGGAATCATCACGCTGGCAGGATGTTCCGGTCGCCGATTCGTCGACGGCCGATCACATCGATCCGCGGGCACTGTCCATCGCGCTCGACGAGATCCTGCCCGCCGATCGGATACTGTCGATCGACTCCGGCAACTTCATGGGCTATCCGTCCACACACCTGTCGGTGCCCGACGAGAACGGCTTCTGCTTCACCCAGGCCTTCCAGTCCATCGGCCTCGGCTTGCACACCGCGATCGGCGCCGCGATAGCCCAACCCGACCGGCTGCCGGTGCTCGGGACCGGCGACGGCGGGTTCCTCATGGCGATCAGCGAATTGGAGACCGCGGTGCGCATCGGTCTGCCGCTGGTCGTCATCGTCTACAACGACGCCGCCTACGGTGCGGAGGTCCATCATTTCGTCGGCGCCGACATGGCCACGGTGACCTTCCCGGACACCGACATCGCCGCCATCGCCGAGGGATTCGGCGCGACCGGAGTCACGGTGCGCACCGTCGGCGATCTCGACTCGGTGCGCGCGTGGGTTGATCGGTATGCGGCTGGGGAGACGATGCGTCCGCTCGTCGTCGACGCCAAGATCACCAGCGACGGCGGCTCGTGGTGGCTGGCGGAGGCGTTCGCCGGGCACTGATCGGCGTCGTCGACCAGGATGCGCACCACGCGGTCGATCGTGCCCGGAACCGCGCGGTCGACCGGCGAGCAGCGCGTTGTCACCCGTTCTCGCTCAACAAGGCCGCCGCGTTTTCGGCGACAACCTCCCGCCAGGATTGACCCGCATCGGGCCATTCTGCATCCAACTGCTTCGCGAGCAGATCCACCGCGAACGCCGGGGTGAAGCAGAAGTCGCTGCCGTAGAGCAGGTGATCCGTGCCGAAACGCCGGGTGAACGCGCCGAGTTGATCGGGGATCGGGGCGCCGGCGAGGTCGAACCACAGTCGATCCCAACCCAGATCGCCCTCGACGGAGTGCACCAGACCGGCAAGCCGGAACAGATCGGTACGACTGAGGATCGCGGGGAGGACCGATCCGCAATGCGGAACCACGAATCGGATCTCCGGATGACGGACGATCACGCCCGCCATCGCCAGATGCACGATCGTGCGGGTGGTGTCGAACAGGTACTCGAGCAACGGCGCGGGAAAGCCGGTCAGCGCTGGATCGAAAGAGGGTGGCGCAGTGGGGTGAACGAACACGACCGCGCGTTGCGCGGAGAGTTCCTCCCACAGCGGCTCGAGGGTGGGATCGCCGAGATACAGCCCGTGCGCGTTGGATTCGATGCCGACACCGCAGCGCCCGGCGACCGTGGCCGTGCGCCGCGCCTCGGCGATCGCGGCCCCGACGTCGGGTAGTGGGAGCGCCGCGAAGAACCCGAACCGGGCGGCATGTACGCCGGCCAGATGCGCCAGGAAGCCGTTCACCTCGCCGGCGAGTTCAGCAGCCACTGCGTCGTCGCCGAAATGAACTCCCGGAGAGGAGATCGACAGGATCGACCGATCGATACCGATCTGATCCATCATCTCCAGGTGTGCATCGGCCGACCAGTCGGGCCATGCCGGCATGGCATCCGGCGTCGTGTGTCCCGCGGCCTTGGCCGCCTCGACATACCAGTCCGGCACGACATGTGCGTGGACGTCGACCAGACCCTCAGGCATCGGAGCCTCCGAATCCCTTGGCGAACCGGGCGAAGTACTGCAGCGCATCCGGGTCGTCGACGGTGTCGACCCCGGTCACCTGACCGAGCGGCCTACCCTGGATGAGTCGCTTGACCGGCACCTCCAACTTCTTGCCGGTCCGCGTGTGCGGGATGGCGGGCACCGTGATGATGTCGTCGGGTACATGCCGCGGCGACGCTTCCGACCGAATGGCGGCGACGATACGGGCTCGCAGCGCATCGTCCAGCACACTTCCGTCGACGAGAACCACGAACAGCGGCATCCAATAGCGGGACTCACCGAGCTCGGCGCCGATGACGAGCGCTTCGCGGATCTCCGGGAGCGTCTCCACGGCGTCGTAGATGTCGGCGCTACCGAGCCGAACGCCCTGACGGTTCAGGGTCGCGTCGGAACGGCCGGAGATGATCACCGAGCCCCGCTCGGTGACGGTGATCCAGTCTCCGTGGCGCCACACGCCCGGGAACGTGTCGAAATAGGCTTCCCGATAGCGGGTTCCATCGGGGTCGTGCCAAAAGCCGATCGGCATCGACGGCATCGGTGTGGCTATCACCAGCTCGCCGACCTCGTCGACGACGGCCCGTCCATCGGCTCCCCATGCCTGCAGGTCGACCCCGAGCAGCGGCGCGGAGATCTCCCCGGGCCACACCGGCGTCGTCGGTGCGCAGCCGGCGAATCCACTGACCACATCCGTGCCACCGCTGGTCGACGCGACCTGGATGTGTGCGCCGACCTCGTCGTGTATCCAGTGATAGCTCTGGGCGGGAAGCGGGGCGCCGGTACAAGCGATGGCGCGCAGCGCAGACAGGTCGAACTGCGTGGCGGGGTGCAGTCCGGCCGCGGCCCCGGCGGCCAGATATCCGGGACTCACGCCGAGCACCGACACGCGATGGTCCGCGGCGATCTCCCAGAGCCGTTGCGGCCCCGGATAGCCGGGACTGCCGTCGTACAGCACGACCGTTGCGCCCACCAGCAGCCCGGAGGCCACCATGTTCCACATCATCCAGTTCGTCGTGGTGTACCAGAAGAACCGGTCACCGCGGCGGAGGTCGTTGTGCAGGCCCATGACCTTGAAATGGTCGATCACCACGCCGCCGTGCGAGTGCACGATCCCTTTCGGGACCCCAGTGGTGCCGGACGAGAACAGTACCCACAGCGGGTCGTTGAACTCCACCCGCACGAACTCCGGTTCCACTGATTCGGCGACGACTTCGGCCCACTCGGCCTCGCCCGCCGGAGCATCGGCGTCGGCCCATCGGTCCAGCACCGGCACCCGCAGCACCGCCCGCACCGTCGGCATCGCATCTCGGAGTCGTGACACCTCGTCGCGCCGATCGTGCTCCGTGCCGTTCCAGCGGTAGCCGTCCGCGGCGAGGAGGACGGTCGGCTCGAGCTGCCCCAGCCGTGCTTGCGCACCCGCGGCACCGTAGTCCTGGCCGCAGACCGCCCACACCGCACCGATGCCGGTCGTCGCGAGCAGCCCGACGACGGCGTGCACGGTGTTGGGCAGATACCCTACGACGCGGTCACCGCGACCCACACCCCGCGCTCGCAACCACCGCTGCAGGGCGCCGACATGCCCGCGCAACGTATCCCACGAGACCTCCGTCATCGATCTGTGCTCGTCGATGCCGATGATCGCCGCATCCGGACCGCTGTGACGTAGGGCGTGTTCGGCGTAGTTGATCCGTGCATCGGGGAACCAACGAGCTCCCGGCATGGCGGTGCTCGGCAGGACATCGACGGGCACATCGTCGACCATGACGTCGAAGTAGTCGACCACCGCCGACCAGAAATCGGCTGGGCGGCCGACCGAGTACCTCCACAGATCCCGATACCCGGGATATGTCTCGCCGGTCCTCGCGGAGATGAGCGCGGTGAACTCGGTGATCTGGGTGGTGGCCGTGGCGGCCGGGTCGGGTGCCCAGATCGGCGCGCAGATCTCCGACACCGACTCCTGGTGGACGGTCATGAATGCTCCTCTGTGGTGCGGTGATCGGTTCAGGCCGCGCTGTGTGCGCCGGTCATCAGAGCGGCGAGATCCTCGGGCGCGAGGAACGACGGGGGTGGCGGCGGGCCCCAGCTGAACAGACCCTTGGCTCCCTCGACCACCTCGGGTGTCCACAGCTGGTCGTCGACGATGGAATCCATATCGGAGTAGTACTCGCTGAAATTGCCGGCCGGATCCTTGAGATACCAGAAGAAGTTCGAGCCGGCGTAGTGACGGCCCAGCCCCCACACGTGCCGGTCGGGATCGGCCTCCAGCATCCGCATGGCACCGCGCCCGACCTCGTCGACGTCGTCGACCTGCCACGACGTGTGATGCAGGAAGGTCACCGGGGCCTGCTGCACGAGGATGTTGTGATGATCGGTCGAGCAACGCAGGAAGGCCGCGAGACCGGGTACCTCGTCACTGATCTTGAAGCCGAGTCCGTGGGTGAAGAAGCGCTGGGTGACAGCGTGATCGGTGCTGCCGATGACGGCGTGGCCCAGCTTGCGGGGCGTCACGGGGGTCTCGCGCAGCACGGCCGGTGCCCGGCGCGTCTGTCGCTCGAGCCGGCCCGGCCCGTTGTACGGTGTCGCCTCGACCCGGGGCTGGGTGATCCGTGGCTGCACTTCGACGGTCGCTTCGATGCCGGTGGCGGCCTCGAACGCCGCGATGGTGGTTGCGTTGCGCTGGAACGGGATTCCCAGACCGTCGAGATTGTGGGCGATCCGGTCGATGTCGTCGGGGTCGTCGGCGCCGACGGTCAGCGCGACGAGTCGCCGCGACGGCGCGTCGACGATACGGAGTTGGCGCCCACCGTCGGTGGTGGACAACCAGCCGTCGGCCCCGGGAGTCAGACCGAATTCGGTGTAGTAGGCGGAGGTGTCGGCGACGTTCGGTACACCGATGGTGACCGACGCCAGACGATGCAGTGTCATGATCGAAGTTCCTTACTCAGAGTCGGATACGAAGGTCTGATGCAGTTCACCGATCCCGGTGATCCAGCTGTCGAGGTGTTCGCCCGGCGCGAGGAAACGCTTCGGGTCGCGTCCCGCGCCGACGCCGGACGGGGTGCCGGTGAAGATCACGTCGCCGGGGTAGAGCGTGACGTTGCGTGACAATTCCGCGACGAGCCGTGCGACGGGGAAGATCAGATCGCGGGTGCGGCCTTTCTGCATCTGTTCGCCGTCGATGGTGCAGCCGAGTTCGAGGTCGTCCCGATCGGGCACCTCGTCGGGGGTGACCAGCCACGGACCCTGCGGGGAGAATCCCGGATAGGACTTGCCGAGGCCGAATTGCGGAGCGGGACCGCGGGTCTGGGTGATCCGTTCGGAGATGTCCTGTCCGACGGTGAGGCCGGCGATGTGACCCCATGCCTGGTCCTCGCCGATGTTTGTGGCCCGGCGACCGATGACGGCGACGAGTTCGACCTCCCAGTCGACGGCACCGCCGTCGGGGATCACGACGGTCGTGTCGGGACCGGAGAAGCTCGACACGTACTTGGTGAACACCGGCGGGAGGTTCGCCGGTGACTCGAATCCGGACTCCGCGGCATGCTCGTGATAGTTGAGCCCGATCGCGAAGACCTGGCGCGGCGATGGCGATGGCGCGCCCAGTTCGGCGCGATCGATGCCGATGGTCTCCGCGCTGTCGGTGTCGAAAGTTGCTGCCCACCGGCACAGGTCGGGCCAGAGGTCGTACAAGGGGGCCGGGTCGGGGCCGAACCGGCCATCGGAGGCCGTGGCGAGGTCGATACCCCGCTCTACGCCCGCGTCCCCGATCACCAGGGTTGCGCGGCCGGCATGGTTGGCAATACGCATGTGAGATTCTTCCTTTCGTGGTGGGGTGTGCTCACACCATCGGGGTGATCGGCTCGTCGACGCCGAGCAGCGCCTTGCCGTAGATCTCGTAACTCACCGCCGGGGCGACGATGGCGTGGCGTGCCGCGGTGGCGGAGTCGCGCCAGATCCGCTGCAGTGGGCTGACTTCGGCGAACGATCCGGCACCGTGTGCGGACAACAGAATGTCGATGGCGCGGGTGATGCAGTCGGCGACGTACCCGGTGTCGGACTTCACGCGGGCGCGGGCCAGATGGTCGGGGTAGTCGTTGCGCAGGGCGGCCTCATCGATGTCGGCGGCGGCCCGGTAGGCATGCAGATGTGCGGTATCGATCAGCCGGGCCGCCTCGGCGATCTGCAGCTGGAACGCCGTCGACTCCTTCTGCGCGGTGAAGAAGGTGTACGAGATCGGCTTCTTCGCGGCCTTCTCGATGACGAAGTCGAGTGCGGCACGGCCCATGCCGAGCTGCGGACCGATCAGGACCAACGCAAGCACCGGGATGAGCGCGGACCGGTAGAGGACTTCGTCGGTGTGTTCGGTGGGATAGTCGCCGCCGATCGCGGGCGGAACACTGAGGACACGGTGATCGGGTACGAAGACGTCGTCGGCAATGAGGCAGTTGCTGCCCGAGGAGCGCATACCGGCGACGAACCAGGTGTCCTCGAACTCCATGTCGGAGCGAGGGATCAACGCGCAGCCCTGGTCGACCACGTTGCCATCGGCGTCTGTGATCGGGATGCCCATGACCGCCCAGGTGCAGTGGTGGGAGCCGGAGTTGTAGTACCACTTGCCGGTGACGCGATAGCCGCCGTCGACCTTACGGGTCTGTGCGGTCGGCGCCAGCACGCCGGACACCTTCGCGTCCGGGTCCGCACCGAACACCTCGTCCTGGGCCCTCTCCGGCATGAGGCCGACCAGCCAGTTACAGACATTGGTCAGCGTCACCACCCAGGACGTGCCGCCGTCGGCCTCGGCCACCGCCGCGGAGACGTCCAACATGGTGCGCATCGACGTCTCGTAGCCGCCGTACCGCTTGGGCACGGAGATCTTGAACAGTCCGGCGTCGGTGAGTGCCTGGATGCTCTCCTCGACGACCCGGCGGTCCTTCTCACCCTGTGCCGCGTTGCGGGCGAGCAGCGGCTTGAGTTCGCGGGCGCGCGCGACAAGCTCGGCGTCGGTGGGGACGACGGCGGTGGGCGTCGGCGTGGTGATCGTCATTGTTGTTCTCCTCGGATGGGGGGTGGGATCTGGGTCGGTTGGGGATCAGCTTGCGCAGGCGGTGATCTGATCGATGATGGGTGGACGCCTGCGGACGGCGAAGTTGGAGTGGGTGCCAAAGGTGCGGTGGCCGTAGATGAGTGGCGGACGATGGGTGGACGCTGCGTTGGTCACCGACCCGATCAGCAGCAGGTGATCGCCGCCTTCGACGGTCTGTGAGAGTTCGCACGCAGCCCAGCCGGCGACCTCGTCGAGACGGGGGAGACCGCCGGTCATCCGCCACGCCGTTGTGGCGAAGCGGTCGGTGCCGCGGGAGGCGAAGGTCAGGGCGACGTCGTCCTGCGCAGAGCTCAGCACGTTCACGCCGAAGCGTCCGGTGGCGAGAATCCGGGACAGCAGGCTCGAGCGCCGGTCGAGCGCGATCGACAGCAGCGCCGGCCGCAGGGAGAGCGACGCCAGCGAGCTGACGGTCGCGCCGTGCGGCCCGTCGTCGTCGGCCGTGGTGACCACACTGACCGGTGCGCACACACCAGCCATGAGGTCACGGAACTGTTGGTCGAGCATCACCGGACACCTCCGAATAAAACATGATTAATTACGTAGATCACAGAGTGCGCGAGATGTGGTGCACCTGTCAAGGGAAATCACCATATTGATCATGTTTATTTCTGGAACGCCGCGCATGCCGCGGAAAGATGCAGGTCAGAGGCGAGATGGAACGACCGCGCAAGCCGGCCAATGGCACTGCGCGGCGGGCGGTGTCTAGTCGGAGGCCGGTTCGGGCCGGAGGATCATCGTCGGATCCGTGTTGCGGAGCGCGTCGACCGCGGCGTCGGCGTCCCGATCCTTCAGGGCGGCGACGAGGTCCTCGACCACCTGAGCGAGGCCGTCGAAGTAGAGCGGGATCCGTTCGTCGCTCGCCTCGAGCCGAGCTCGCAGATGCGAGGTACCGACGTCCATGATGCTGAGGTAGAGGCTGTTGAGCAGTTGGCTGTTGCCGATGCCGGCGAAGTACTCGTGGACATTCCAGGTGGCCCAGATGAAGGCACCGACATCACGGCCTGCGCGGGTGCGTCGCAGCTCGAGGAGCAGGGTGTCGAACTCGCTCAGGTCGTCGTCGGTCAGTCCGGCCAGCACCTCGGACACCAGCAGCGGGGCGAGGGCGTCGCGGATCTGAATGGACTGACGCAGCGCCGCGCTGTCGGCGGCCGCGGACCGGAACCATCCGTTCATCTTTGATGCGGGTGACGGGTCCGAGGCGAAGATGCCACCGCCCGGGCCGGGGCGCGAGGTGATCACGCCGCGTTCCTGGGCAAGCTTGATCGCCTCGTTGACCGTACCGACCGACACCCCACAGATCTGTCGGATCTCGTCCTTGCTACCGATCCGCTCGCCGGAGGGGATGCCGGACGAGAGTCGCGCGATCTGATCGGCGGCCTGCTCGGCGCGCGACAGACCCACCGACACCGTTCCAGGCAGGTTCAGCGGTCGGCGCCACAGCTCCGGTGCGTAGGCCGGAATGTCGGGCGGTTCCGGATCGGAGACATCGGCGGACACGGCTTCGATCGTAACCGAATCGATCATGATCAATCCGGTCACGGGTTGTGCGGACCGGTTACGGAAACAGCATCGCCTTGAACACCGCGGGTAAGGAACCCCAGCCGGGACGGGCGGCGTAGTCGGTGAGCGCTTTCGCCGCCGATGTGTTTGCCTTCGCCGTCACCAGGTAGGGCGGCTCGGGTGACATCGACGCCTCGCCACCGAACCACGACCGTGGGAACGGCCGGAACGGCCCGCGGATCACCGAGCGTTCGGTGTTCGCCAGGAGCCGGGTGTTGTGTACGACCCCGATACCGCTGCCGACGTGGTCGATCGTGTTGCCAGGATAGGCGCCCCACGTCATCACCGGGGACAGGTAGGCGGTCGCCGACCAGCAGTTGATGCCGATGGCGCCGTAGCGCAGGTCGGCGATCGCGGCATCGAACGCGGCCCCCATCTTCTTCCGATCACGCGGTGCGACGATGACACCGGCGCCCAGGGTGCCGACCAGACGCTCGTTGGCGAACCGGACCGCAGCGCGTAGATAACTCGCCCCGGTACCCGGAATCATGGTGTATCCCAGGACAGGTGAGAAGTACTCGGTCCGGAACAGATCGTCGGACGCCGCGTCGTCGACCTTGATCAGGAGCCGCCCGCTGTGCCGTTCCGCCGCCGGGTAGGCGTGTTCGGCGTGCGCCATCTTGCGCTCGCTGCCCGGATACCACGTGTCGCGGGGCGGCAGGGTGTCGAACACGGCACGGATCGCGTCGAGGAACTGCTCGCGCTGCGGCCACGAGGAACTCAGGATCAACGTCTGCGACGCAATGCAGTTGTGGCCGCTGTTGTGCAGTTTCTGGGTGGCGACCTGCCGTGCCTGATACGCGATGTCGGCCTTGGACCACTTTCCCGGAACCACGATGATCGGGGAGACGCCGCCGAGCTCACTGGTGATCGGGGTGGTCAGTAGCGGATCCCGGTTCGCGCGGCGATGCTGCGCCTCGGGTCCGGTACCCCACACGATCGCGTCGTGCGTGGCCTCGCTGCCGGTGATGTGCACATGCGAGATGTCGGGATGGTGTGTTACGTAGGTGCCGGTCTCGATGTCCCCGTTGATAATTCGCAGCAGGTCGCGGCTGATGAGGGGTGCGAACGCCTTCTGGTAGACCGGCAGCAGTTCCGTGAATGTCGGATTGAGTTTCAGCACACTCGCCCGGTTGAACGCGACGAGTTCGTAGAGGGCGTCGAGCGGGCCGATCAGCGTCGCGTTTCCCGCGCCCAGCACCAGTCCGACCCCGCCGTTCTCGTCGAGATGCCGCGCACCGAGGCCTGCGGTCGCACGTGCCGCGTCGATCCCGACACCGGGCGGCATCCAGATCTCACCGGTGTATCCGTTCAGCAGCACCTTCTGCTGCCTCCCGTGGGGCACCACCTGTAACGCGATCCGTCCGCCGGGGGCCTGGGTCACCGGAATCCCGTCGAGCGGGTTACCGCCGGAGGCGAGTGCGGCCAGCGTCCTGGCCATCTCCGTCAAAGCCGTCATCGTGACGTAGGGACCGGCGAGCCATTCCTCCCCGGCCACCGACGGCGGCGTGCCCTTGATCCGGATCGCGGTCTCGGCCCACTCCGCTGCGTGCCGGCGCACCGACTCGTGGACGTGCAGCAGTAGTGCTTCGCGGTCATAGAGACTGGTTATCGCCCACGCGCGGGCCCCCACCCCGAGCTCGCCGATCATCCGGTCGAGCTCCGCATGTTCCACAGGTTGCGAAATGGTGGTCATATCCATCAAGTGTGACACCAATCACAGGTAATCGGGAGGGTCGAACGTCATCGTCCGGCGCTGGCGAACGTGTCAAAGATCTTGACACGTCTCCGAAACGTGTAAAGTTATGGCGAGAATTTTTACATAACTGGACGACGACGATGCCGCGGATCCCGCGACGCGGGAGGCGCTCCGCTATCGGACCGCCCTGCGGGTGGGTTTCGAGGAGACGATGTCTCGCACCCTGACGGCGTCGACGGCACTGAAGGTGTGAGCACGATCAAGGGACGCGAGATGCGTGTCCGCGATCTACCGGGCACGCGTCTGGCGCACCCGGTCACCGGTGCCGTTACCTACAGCCCGCCGGAGGGTCGCGATGTCATCATCGAAAAGCTGCGCCAGTGGGAGGAATTCGTTCACGCCGACGACGGGCTCGATCCGTTGATCCGGATGGCGGTAGCGCACTACCAGTTCGAGGCCATCCACCCGATCGACGCCATCCGTGACCTACAGGATCGGTTCGCCGTGCGGGCTCGAGCTGCGACACGAGATGGATCTGACATCGAGTTGCTGGCCGTCCTGTTCGAGCAGCCTTACTGTCGGATCTCCACGGTGCGCGAGCGATGCGCGGTATCACGGCCAACAGCGACGAATTGGCTCACCGCATTGGCGGAGGCGGGGCTGCTCGAGGATGTGAAGATCGGCCGAGACCGGCTGTTCATCAACCGTGAAATGCTCGATGTGCTCCGACAGGACGAGGGTGATTGACCGCGCGAATCGCGGGGTGAGTCAGCCCTCCGGCGACCCGTCGATCGCCGCGCGGTTCGTCGTCGTCGTTGGGTTGGAGTTCGACGGCGACCGCCAGTACTCGCTCATGCAGGAACGATGCCTGATCCGCATCGATGGCGTGAAGAATTGACTTGGACATGAATGGATCGGCGGTTCTACGGTCAGAACATGGCTCGGGTCGCGTGGGGTGATCCCCACGTGATCGGAGCCGTTCCACCAGTAGCCGATTCAAGGATGGACTCCAATGACCACCGCGCAACGGGCAGGATCGCTGACGACGCCGACACTGACCGGCCAGATGATCATCGCCGGTGACCACGTCACCGGCACCGGCACGGCGGTGCACGCCATCAACCCGGCGACCGACGAACGACTGCAGCCGGCCTATGCGCACGGCACCGCCGCCGACGTCGCCCGCGCCGCCGCGGCCGCCGCCGAAGCGTTCGCGATCTACCGCAACACCTCGTCGGCCGCACGAGCCACCTTCCTGGACACCATCGCCGACAACATCGACGCCGCCGTCGACGACCTGGTCGCCCGCGCCACCGCCGAGACCGGGTTGCCGGTTGCCCGTATCACCGGCGAGGTCGGGCGCACCTCGGGGCAGCTGCGCCTGTTCTCCGCGGTCCTGCGCGAGGGCAGCTGGAACGGCGCCCGCATCGACACCGCGCTGCCCGACCGCACCCCGCTGCCGCGTCCCGACATCCGTCAGCGCAAGATCCCGCTCGGCCCGGTCGCGGTGTTCGGTGCCAGCAATTTCCCGCTCGCATTCTCCGTCGCCGGTGGTGACACCGCGTCGGCGCTCGCCGCCGGCTGCCCCGTGGTGGTCAAGGCCCACGACGCCCACCCCGGCACCTCCGAGCTTGTCGGCCGCGCCATCACCGCCGCGATCGCGTCGACCGGAATGCCCGCCGGCACCTTCTCGCTGCTCTACGGCAGCGGCCGCGAACTCGGCATCGCACTGGTCACCGATCCGCGCATCAAGGCGGTCGGTTTCACCGGATCACGATCCGGCGGTACCGCCCTCGTGCAGGCTGCGGCGTCGCGACCCGAACCGATCCCAGTCTACGCCGAGATGAGCTCGATCAACCCGATCTACCCGCTGCCCGGTGCGCTGAAGGCCAGGGCCGCCGACCTCGGCCGCGCCTTCGTCGGGTCGCTGACACTCGGGTCGGGTCAGTTCTGCACCAACCCCGGTCTGGTCATCGCCGTCGACGGCCCCGACCTCGACACCTTCATCGACGCCGCCGCCGAGGCGGTCAGCGCGACCACTCCGACCCCCATGCTCACCCCGAACATCGCGAAGTCATTCGCGGGCGGGGTCGACGAGTTCGACGGCGCCGCGACTGTGGTGGCCCGTGCCGCCGAGACCTCGGCCCCCAATGCGTGCCGTGCCGCGCTGTTCACCACCGACGCCGACACCTTCCTGGGCTCGGAGACCCTGCAGCAGGAGATCTTCGGGTCGTCGAGCCTCGTGGTGAAATGCCGTGACGCCCAGCAGGTCCGCGATGTCACCGCCAAGCTCGAGGGCCAGCTCACCGCGACCGTCCACGCCGACGACACCGACCACGACGCGGCCGCCGACCTCGTGGGGCTGCTCGAACTGAAGGCCGGACGCATCCTGTTCAACGGGTGGCCCACCGGGGTCGAGGTCTGCCACGCGATGGTGCACGGCGGCCCCTACCCGTCCACCTCGGACAGCCGCACCACCTCGGTCGGATCGCTCGCGATCGAGCGGTTCCTCCGGCCCGTCGCCTACCAGAACGTGCCGGCCGACCTGCTGCCGACGGCGCTCGCCGACGGCAACCCCAAACAGATCTGGCGCCGCGTCGACGGCGAACTCACCCGCGACTGAACCCCCCGAACCCCCATCCAAGGAGTCCTCCGATGCTCAACGGCGTCTTGTTCTTTCCCGTCACCCCCTTCGACAGCAACGGCGAGGTCGACCACGACCGTCTCGCCGAACACATCGCCCGCGGGGTCGCGGCCGGTCCGGGCGGCGTCTTCGTGGCCTGCGGCACCGGCGAGTTCCACGCACTCGGCCTCGAGGAGTTCGGCAAGATCGTGGCAACTGCGGTCGACACCGTCGCCGGACGGGTCCCGGTGTTCGCCGGCGCCGGCGGGTCGCTCGTGCAGGCCAAGGAGTTCGCCCTCAGCGCGAAAGCCCATGGCGCCGACGGTATCCTGCTGCTCCCGCCGTACCTGGTGACCATGCCGCCGGCAGGTCTCGCCGAGTACACCCGCGCGGTCGCCGAGACCACCGACCTGCCGGTGATCGTCTACAACCGCAGCAACGCGGTCTTCGACGAGGCGTCCGCGGTGACCGTCGCCAAGCTGCCGACCGTCATCGGATTCAAGGACGGCACCGGCGATCTCGACAACGTCGCACGAATCGTCATCGCCGTGCAGGACGCCCTGGCCAACTCGGGCAAGGAGTTCCTCTTCTTCAACGGGCTCCCGACCGCCGAGATCACCCAGCAGGCCTACCGCGCCATCGGCGTCACGCTCTACTCCTCGGCGACCTTCGCGTTCGCCCCCGAACTGGCACTGGCGTTCTACAACTCGCTGGAGACCGGCGACAACGGTCTCACCGAGGCGCTGCTGCGCGACTTCTTCCATCCGCTGGTGCGCCTGCGCAACAAGGTGCCCGGCTACGCGGTCTCGCTGATCAAACACGGCGTCACCATGGAGGGCATCGACGCCGGTGCGGTGCGCGCGCCGCTGGTGCCACCGACCGTCGAGCATCAGGCCGAACTCGAACGCATCACCGCGGCCGGACGTTCCGTACTGGCCGGCTCGCTCGCCGCGAATGCGAGCGTCTGATGATCCCCACCACCATCACCAAGGTCACCGTCACCCCGGTCGCGTTCGTCGACCCGCCGCTGCTCAACACCGTCGGCGTTCACCAGCCGTACGCGTTGCGTGCGATCATCCAGATCGAGACCGACGGCGGCCTGCGCGGCATCGGGGAGACCTACGCCGACACCGCGCACATCACCCGCATGGAGGCCGCGGCCGAGGCCATCATCGGCCTCGACGTGTTCGCGCTCAACCGGATTCGTGACACCATCGACAACCGCATCGCGCAGCTGACCGTGACCGGCGGCGACGGCGTCGCCGGCATGATCACCACCGCCAGCACCACTGACCGCGTCTTCTCCCCGTTCGAGGTGGCTTGCCTCGACATCCAGGGCAAGGCGCTGGACCGCCCGGTCTCCGACCTGCTCGGCGGCGCCGTCCGCGATCGGGTGCCGTTCAGCGCCTACCTGTTCTACAAGTGGGCCGGTCACCCGGGCGCCGCAGACGACGACTGGGGTGAGGCGATCGACCCCGCCGGCCTCATCCGTCAGGCCCACCGGATGATCGACGACTATGGCTTCACGGCCATCAAACTCAAGGGCGGTGTGTTCGCCCCCGACGAGGAGGTCGCCGCCATCAAGGCGCTGCACGCGGAGTTCCCCGGCATACCGCTGCGACTCGACCCGAATGCGGCGTGGACCGTCGACACGTCGGTGCGGGTGGCCGCCGAACTCGACGGCATCGTGGAATACCTGGAAGACCCGACGCCCGGTCTGGACGGCATGGCCGAGGTCGCGGCCGAGGCGAAGATGCCGCTGGCGACCAACATGTGCGTCGTGGCGTTCGACCACCTCAAGCCCGCCGTACTGAAGAACTCGGTGTCGGTCGTGCTCTCCGACCACCACTATTGGGGCGGCCTGCAACGCTCGCGGCTGCTCGGCGGCATCTGCGACACCTTCGGCATGGGGTTGTCGATGCACTCCAACTCCCACCTCGGCATCAGCCTCGCCGCGATGGTGCACCTGGCCGCCGCGACCCCCAACCTCACCTACGCCTGCGACACCCACTGGCCGTGGAAGACCGAGGATGTGGTGAAGCCGGGTGCGCTGCGGTTCGTCGACGGCGCCGTCCCGGTGCCCACCGGCCCGGGCCTGGGCGTCGAGATCGACGAGGCGGAGTTGGAGCGGTTGAATCAGCAGTACCTCGACTGCGGCATCCGCGACCGCGACGACACCGGCTACATGCAGTCCATCGATCCGACCTTCGAGAACACCAGCCCGCGCTGGTGAGCCGAGGGTCGCCGGCGGCCCGCCGGGACACGTAGAACTCCCAGAACACCCGATGCTTCGGGTTACCGGGAGTTCTGCGTGTATCGGCGACGCAGGAAGTACGCCACGACACCCGCCGCGATCACCGCGGTGCCGCTGATCACCGACACCAACGGCAGGGAAACGGCCAGCACCACACACCCGACGACGCCGACGACGGGCAGCCACCGCGGCGGCCGACGCTCCTCGGGTGTCAGCGTGGCCGCGGACGCGTTGGCGATGGCGTAGTAGAACAGCACGCCGAACGACGAGAAGCCGATCGCGGAGCGCACGTCGACCGTCGCGGCGAGGATCGCGACGACCACCCCGACCGCGAGTTCCGCGTGGTACGGCACCTTGTGGCGCGGGTGCACCGCGGCCAGCCACCTCGGGAGGTGTCCGTCGCGGGCCATCGCCAGCGTGGTTCGGGAGACGCCGAGGACCAACGCCAGGAGTGATCCCAGCGCCGCCACCGCGGCGCCGACCTGGACCACCGGTGCCAGGCCGGGTACACCCGCAACCCGGACGGTTTCCGCCAGCGGCGCGGCGGCGGTGGCCAGCGTGGTCGGGCCGACCACCGCCAACGCGGCGACCGCGACCGCCACGTACACGACGAGGGCGATGCCCAGCGCCACCGGGATCGCCCGCCCGATGGTGCGGGCCGGGTCGCGGACCTCCTCGCCGAGTGTCGCGATGCGCGCGTACCCGGCGAACGCGAAGAACAGCAGTCCGGCGGCCTGCAACACCCCGTGCACGGACACGTCGCCGCCGATTGACAGATGTTCCGCGCCGGCCGCCGACGACGACAACGCGACCACCACGACGGCCGCGAGGACGGCCAGCACCACCGCGACGATCACCCGGGTCACCAGTGCGGACTTCTGTATCCCGCGGTAGTTGACGGCCGTCACGGCGACGACCGCGGCGACCGCGACGGCGTGCGCGTAGTCGGGCCACACGTACACCCCGACGGTCAGGGCCATCGCCGCGCACGACGCGGTCTTGCCGACGACGAAACACCAGCCGGCGAGGTAGCCCCACACCTCACCAAGGCGTTCGCGGCCGTACACGTAGGTGCCGCCGGACACCGGGTAGAGACTCGCCAGCCGCGCCGACGACGTGGCGTTGCAGTAGGCGACCACCGCGGCGACCGCCAGGCCGATCAGCAGCGCGCTGCCGGCGGCCTGCGCCGCGGGCGCCAGCACGGCGAACACACCGGCTCCGATCATCGAGCCGAGCCCGATCGTCACCGCGTCACCGACCCCAAGTCGTCGACTCAGCTCCGCCGCCGAACCGCCGGATGTCGCCACCGTTCCTCCTCGTCGTGCCCTCGTCGTGCCCTGGCGAGCCGATCGAATCACGCCACGGTAATCGGTGGTGGTGAACGGTAGGTGGACGGCTCAGCGGTGCGCTAGCGTGATTTACCGACCGACGCAGATCGTGCGGTCACGATGCCGAAAGTGGATCGATGTTCTCCCTGTCGCGCCTCTCCTGCTTCATCGCGGTCGCCGAGGAACTGCACTTCGGCAGGGCCGCCGAACGTCTACACATGACCCAGCCGCCGCTGAGCAGGCAGATCCAGCAACTCGAACACGAACTCGGCGTCACGCTGATCGAACGCAGCAGCCGGGCGGTCTCACTGACCGCCGCGGGCGTCGCGTTCCTGCCCGACGCCCGGCGCATCGTCGCGCTGGCGGAGAGCGCCGAACTCACCGTGCGTCGTGTCCCGGCCGGTGACCTGGGCACGGTGAACGTCGGGTTCACCGGGGCATCGGCCCGCGCGGTGCTGCCGCGGCTCATGCAGCACGCCCGCGAGAAGCTTCCGGATGTGCGGCTCGTGCTGCGGGAGATGGTCACCGCGGCGCAGATCGAGGCCCTCGCCGCCGGCGACCTCGATCTCGGGATCGTGCGTCCCCCGGTATCGCGTCCGGGGATCCGGACCCGGGCGCTGCATCACGAACGGCTGGTCGCCGCGTTGCCGGCCGACCACGAACTGGCGACGGTGGAACATCTGGCGATCGAGGACTTCGACGGCCAGCCGGTCATCATGTACTCGCCGGTCGATGCCCGCTATTTCAACGAGCTGCTCATCAGCACCTTCACCGCGGTCGGTGCGTCACCGCGCTACGTCCAATACGTCACGCAAGTGCACACCATGCTCGTGCTGGTGCATTCCGGGCTCGGCATGGCGCTGGTGCCGGAGTCGGCGATGACCATGCACCCCGACGGTGTCGTCTTCAAGGAGGTCACCGCCATCCGCGACCGGCCCGTGCAGATGAACGTCGCCTGGCGCGCCGACAACCCGAATCCCGCCCTGGCGCGCCTGATGAAAGACGTGCTGCCCGAGCGGGAATGGATCTAGCTGCCAGCGAAACCGGGCGTGTCAGACGGCGGCCCGCACCGGCGGTTTGACGGCGGCGACGGGGCACTGGGCGTCGAGCAGGACGCGTTGCACGAAGCTGCCGGTGAGCAGCTTGCCGACCGGTGAGCGCCGCTTCATGCCGACGACCAGGAGTTCGATCGAGTCGTCATAGGACGCGTCGATGAGCTGATCGGCATGCGACAGCGCCGAATCGGTCTCCGCGACACGGTATTTGACGTCGCACGCGTCCGCGGTCTTCCGCGCGGTCTCGAGATCGACCAGGAACTCCGGGTCCGACGCGCTCTCGCCGTCGGCGACGATGACGAGATCGGTGTCCCGCATCCGCGCCTCGCGGAACCCGAACGGCAGGGCGCCGCGGCCCTCGATGGTGGCCACATAGCTCATCACGACGGTCATCACGACTCCTTGCGCAGGTTGGGATCGGGGGCGACGACCGGGGTGACGAGGTCCCCGGTGCGCAGGTAGGTGGACAGGTTCTGCAGGGTCAGGTCCTGCATCGCGGCGCGCGTCTCCTCCGTGCCGCTCGCGAGATGAGGGAGCAGTACGACGTTGTCCAAGGCCAGTAGTGGCCCGGGGACATTCGGTTCGTGCGCGAACACGTCCAGGCCGGCACCGGCGAGGCGTCCGGCCGTCAGCAAGTCGACCAGAGCGTCCTCGTCGACGACGCTGCCGCGTGCCACGTTGATGAGAAACCCGTTGGGGCCCAGGGCTTCGAGCGTGTCGCGGTCGACCAGGTGGCGGGTGGCTGCCCCGCCGGCGGCGGCGACGATGAGCACATCCACCGACGCCGCGAGTTCGGCCGGCGACGATGCGTACCGATACTCCGAATCCGCGACGACCCGACGGTTGTGATAAGCGATCTCGCATCCGAACCCGGTCAGTCGACGGGCGATGGCCGAGCCGATACGCCCCAGACCGAGAATGCCGACCTTGGCTCCGGACACCTGACGCATCAGCGGGAAGTTGCCCTCGACCGGCCAGCGTCCCGCACGTACGAAGCGATCCGCCGCGGCGAAGCCGCGCATGGTGTCGAGGACGAGTCCGACGGCCGTGTCGGCCACGCAGTCGGTGAGCACGTCGGGGGTGTTGCTCACCCCGATCCCCAGCTCGGCGGCCCGGTCGACGTCGGTGGTGTCGTAGCCGACCCCGAAATGGACGATCGCGCCGAGGTTGGGCAGCTGCGCCATCAGTTCGGCGTCCACCCCGGTCCGGCCGGAGGTGACCACGGCCGTGACTCCGGCGGCCTTGTCGGCGAGAAAGGCCGCGCGGTCGTCGCCGTCGGGGAGCTGGGGCGCGTCGTAGCCGTCCGAGAGCGCCTGCTCCAGGGAGGGCTTCAGCGGGCCGACCCGCAGCACCTTTCCGGTGAATGACGAAACTTCTTGTGCGGCAAGGTCATCAGGTGTTTCTGAGGTCTTGGTGAGGCTGCTGCTCATCGGTCCTCCTCGACCGGTCGGGACAGACGGGTGTCCTGGTGGGATGAACCCACCGTAAGGCGACCTGGGAATACCTGTCCAACACGCAAATAACATGGATCGATACCCAAACTGTATTGACGTCGGATGGTCCGTTCGGACGGCTCGTGGCTCTCGGCGGGAACCGACAGGTCAGGCACGGTTTCCGGCGCCGACGACGATCCCGCGGCGGTGTCCCGGAGGGCGCCGAAAACCACGAAAACGGCCGTTTCCTGCAGGTTTGTGCTGTTGACGTTCCGAATCGGGCGCTCTTAGCGTGTGTTTACCGTCACAAACCGCGGTCCACAGCCCCGCGAGTCACTCGCAGTCTTTCGTCATCGGAGGTCCCCATGCAGATCGCGTTTCAGCGATCCCCGCGACGCCGCGTCGCCGGCGCGCTTGCCGCTTCGGCGGCAGCGATCCTGGCCGTCAGCGGCTGCAGCGTCGCCAACACCACCCAGAGTGAGAGCGCGAGCCCCAACACACTGCGCATCGTCCTCCCGCAGGAGCCGCCGACCCTGGAGCCGTGCGACGCGTCGCTCACCGCCACCGGCGTCGTCGTGCGGTCCAACATCACCGAACCGCTCATCGAACGCGACCCGAACACCGGCGCCCTGCAGCCCAAACTCGCCAGCTCCTGGCGTCAGGTCGAACCGAACGTCTGGCAGTTCACCACCGCTTCCGGGGTGAAGTTCAGCAACGGCGCCACCTTCGACGCCCACGACGCCGCGTTCTCCATCCAGCGCACCTTCAACGGCGCGATCGGATGCGACGTCAACGGCTACGTCTTCGATGACAGCACGATCGACGTGCAGGCGCTCGACGACCACACCGTGCAGATGCGCACCGAGCAGCCCGACCCCATCCTCCCGTTGCGGGTCTCCTTCATCGAGATGGTTCCGCGCACCACCGATCCGGACAACAAGGTCCGTGAGCCGATCGGCACCGGACCCTACATGGTCGACTTCTGGGATTCCGGTCAGCGGATCGCGCTGAAGGCGAACCCGAACTATCACGGCACCGCCCCGGCATACACCCGCGCGATCTACCAGTGGCGCACCGAAGGCAGCGTCCGCGCGGCGATGGTCGCGAACGACGAGGCCGACATCGCCACCTCGCTCGGACCCGAGGACGGAGCCGGTGATCTCGGCATCGCCTACGTCAACAACGAGACCACCGCGCTGCGGATGCAGGCCACGGACGCCCCGCTCGACGACATTCGCGTCCGCGAGGCCATCGACTACTCCATCAACCGCGCCGGCATCGTCAAGGCACTCTTCCAGGGCCTCGGCCGCCCCGCCGCCGAACTCGTCGGCAAGGGCATCGTCGGCTACAACGACCAGCTCACCCCGACTCCCTACGACCTGGACAAGGCCCGCAAGCTGGTCGACGAAGCCCGCGCCGACGGTGTCCCGGTGGACACGACGATCCGGCTCATCGGCCGGACCGGACAGTTCCCCAAGATCAACGAGACGATCGAGGCCATCCAGTACTCGCTGAGCAAGATCGGCCTGAACGTCAAGATCGAGATGATGGACACCTCCGGTCAGATGCAGTATCAGGTTCGGCCGTTCGTGGCCGGCTCCGGTCCGGTGCTGCTGATGGTGCAGCACGGCAACCAGGCCGGTGACTCCCAGTTCACCCTCGACCAGTACATGCTGTCCGACGGTTACCAGAGCACCTACGGCACTGCGGCCTACGACCGGGAGATCCAGGCCGCCGAGGCCATGACCGGCGATGCCCGGCAGGCCGCGCTGGCCACGGTGCTCGCCGACGAGCCGGTCAAGATCCGGCAGTACGCCTACATCGCACACATGGAGGCGGTGCTCGCGAAATCGAACAAGGTTTCCTACCAGCCCAATTCGGCCACCGGCGACGAGATGCGCCTGTCCGAGATGACCCACGCGACCTCGCGTAACGACTGAAAACGAGGCGATGACCGATGTTCACCTTCCTCCGACGCCGGATGTACACCAGCCTGATCCCGCTGATCGTCGTCCTGTTCGGCGTGTTCTTCATGGCTCGCCTCACCGGTGACCCCACCAACCTCTACCTGCCGGTCTCGGCGACCCCCGACCAGCGCGCCGAGTTCGCCGCGGCACACGGCCTGGACAAGCCCGTCTGGCAGCAGATGATCGACTACCTGTCCGGGGTGATCCACCTCGACTTCGGCGAGTCGCTCAAGACCGGCCAGGAGGCGGCCGGCATGGCGCTCAAGGCCTTCCCGGCCACCCTGCAGCTGGCGTTCGTCACCCTGCTGATATCGATCGTGGCGGCGGTGGTCATCGGCTGCTGGGCCGCCTACCGCCCCAACTCGCTGGCCGACCGCTTCTCCAGCCTGCTGTCGATGACCGCAGCCAGCGTTCCCGATTTCTGGTTCGCCATCACCGGCATCCTGGTCTTCGCCGTCATGCTGGGCTGGTTGCCGACGTCGGGCACCGGCGGTGTGCTCGCCTGGGTGCTGCCGATCGCGACCCTGATGATCCGCCCCCTCGGCGTGCTCACTCAGGTCGTCCGCGGCGCGATGGTGTCGGCGCTCTCGGCGCCCTACGTGAAGGTGGCGCGCAGCAAGGGAGCCGGCGACCTGCGAGTCGTCACCCACCACGCGCTGCGCAACGCCGCCGCCCCCGCACTCACCGTCGCCGGTGACATCGCCGTCGGCCTGATCAACGGTGCGGTCGTCGTCGAGGCCATCTTCGGCTGGCCCGGCATCGGCAAACTGATGATCGACTCGATCCTGCAACGCGACTTCGCCGTCCTGCAGGCAGCGGTGCTGCTCACCGCCGTCAGCATCTTCATCCTCAACATCGTGATCGACGCCGGGCTCGCCCTGCTCGATCCGCGAGTCCGGGACAAGGCCACGGTCTAACGGCCGGATACAGGAGACAACACCATGTCCATCGTCACCGAACCCCTCGACACGACCAGCCCCGTCGCCTCGACCGACCCCATGGGCGATTCGGTCGCCGCCAAGAAGGTCCCCTCCGGCAAGCTGCCGCTGTGGAAGCTGTTGCTGCGCGACAAGTTCGCGACCGTCGCCGCGGTGATCCTCGGCGTCGTGCTGTTCATCGCGATCTTCGGTCCGTGGATCGTCGGGGACGCCGCCACCGAGCAGAACCTCGACGAATCCAACCTGCCGCCCTTCCATCTCGACACCGGCTTCATGAACATCCTCGGCACCGATCCACTCGGCCGCAGCATGCTCGCCCGACTGATCGTCGCCTGCCAGACCACGCTGATGGTGTCGATCCCGGCGGTGGTGATCTCCTGCGTCGTCGGCGCCGCGGTCGGCATGTGGGCGGGCTATCACCGCGGCTGGCGGGAGACGACGGCGATGCGTGTCGCCGACGTCATCATGAGCTTCCCGTCGCTGCTGCTCGCGGTCGTGATCCTGTACGTGTTCTCGCCGAGCGCCGCCAACATCGTTGCCGTGCTGGCGATCACCCGCATCCCCGTCTACCTGCGCACCGCCCGCGCCGAGTCGTCGGAACTACAGAGCCGGGTGTTCGTGGACGCGGCCCGCACCTTCGGTGCGAGCAGCGGTTCCATCATCCGCCGTCATGTGCTGCCGATCCTGCTGCCGACGCTGCTCACCGTCGCGACCCTCGACTTCTGCTACGTCATGCTCGCCGAGTCGTCACTGTCGTTCCTGGGCATCGGGATTCAGCCTCCGGAGATCAGCTGGGGTCTGATGGTGGCCCAGGGTCGCGGCTACCTGCAGACCGCGTGGTGGCTGTCGTTCTTCCCCGGCCTCGCCATCGTGATCACCACCGTGTCGGCGACCATCCTGGCCGCCTGGGCCCGGATCGCCACCGACCCCGGACAGCGTTGGCGGCTGACCACCCCGAACGCCCGTAAGCGCTTCTTCTCCTCCCGAAAGGCCGTCCGATGAGCGCACCAGCCCTCGACCGCTCCGCCGCCGACACCGACGACCGGGTCGCGCTCGACGTCGCCGACCTGACCGTCGACCTGCGCACCCCGACCGGCACCGTGCGAGCCGTCGACCATGTCTCGTTCGTGGCCCGCCGCGGCGAAACCCTCGCGCTGCTCGGCGAATCCGGCTGCGGCAAGTCGATGACCGCACAGGCGCTCGTCGGGCTCCTCGAACCGATCGCGTCGATCACCGACGGCTCGGTCACCCTCGACGACGTCGACCTCGTCTCGGCCGGTGACTCCACCCGACGGGCCATGGCCGGCACGGAACTCGCCATCGTCTTCCAGGACGCGCTGACCGCGCTCAATCCCGTGTACACCGTCGGCACCCAGCTCGCCGAACCCTTCCGCATCCACCGCAAGATGTCGAAGAAGCAGGCCCGCCAGGAGGCCATCGAACTGATGCGCCACGTCGGCATCCCCGAACCGGAAACCCGGGTGGACTCCTACCCGCACCAGTTTTCCGGAGGTATGCGGCAACGTCTGCTGATCGCGATGGCGGTGGCGCTGAGCCCGTCGGTGCTCCTCGCCGACGAACCGACCACCGCGCTCGACGTCACCGTGCAGGCACAGATCATGGCGCTGCTGGCCCGTCTGCGCGAAGAACACGACATGGCCGTCATCCTCATCACGCACGACCTGGCGCTGGTGGCCGAGCAGGCCGACCGGGTCGCGATCATGTACGCCGGCAACGTCGTCGAGACCGGGCCGGTCGCCGAGGTGTTCGCGAACCCGCGCCACCCCTATACCAAGGGGCTGCTCGATTCGGTGCCGGTCAGCGCCGAACGCGGCGCGGACCTCAAGTCCATCGGCGGCACCCCACCGGATCTGCACTCGATCCCGTCGGGCTGCGTGTATCAGGCGCGCTGCCCGCTGGCCCGCGACCTGTGCGTGCAGCAACGGCCCGCCCTGCTCAGCGTCGGCACCGGCCGCGCCGCCGCCTGCCACTTCTCCGAGGAGACCAGCAATGTCTGATACAACCCCAGCTCAGGCGACGACGCCGGCCCAGGTCCTCGAGGTCCGCGACGTCGGCAAGACGTTCACCGTCCCCGGCAAGGGCGGCCGCAGGCAACTACGCGCCCTCGACGGCATCAACCTCGACCTGCGCCGCGGTGAGACCCTCGGCCTCGTCGGCGAATCCGGCTGCGGCAAGTCCACTCTCGCCCGCACCCTGATGATGCTGGAACGACCCGATTCCGGCTCCGTCCGCTGGGACGGCACCGACCCGTACCAGCTGAAGGGCAACGACCTGCTGGCGCTGCGGCGCAAGGTGCAGATGGTCTTCCAGGATCCGTACGCGTCGCTGAACAACCGGATGACCGCGGCCGAGATCATCTCCGAACCGTGGCGCACCCACAAGGACATCTATCCACGCAAACGGGACCGCGCCGCCCGGGTCCGCGAACTGCTGCACCTCGTCGGGCTGCGGCCCAGCGACGAGCACCGCAGCCCGCAGGAGTTCTCCGGCGGCCAGCGGCAGCGGCTCGGTATCGCCCGCGCGCTGGCGCTCAACCCGGAGGTCATCATCTGCGACGAACCGGTCTCGGCGCTGGACCTGTCGGTGCAGGCACAGGTGCTCAACCTGCTCAACGACCTGCAGGCCGAACTGGACATCTCCTACATCTTCATCTCCCACGACCTGTCGGTGGTGCGCCACGTCGCCGACCGGGTGGCCGTGATGTATCTCGGACGGATCGTCGAAACCGGCAGCACCGAGGCCGTTTTCGACCATCCCGCCCATCCGTACACCGAGGCGCTGATGTCTGCGGCACCCACCCTGGACCCCGCGACGCGCCGCGAACGCATTCTGCTGAGCGGGGAGGTGCCCTCACCGCTGAACCCGCCGTCGGGCTGCCGGTTCCGTACCCGCTGTGCGCACGCCACCGACATCTGCGCCACGACCGTCCCGCCGACGGTCAGCGACCAGGCCGAGCCCGGTCACATCGTCGAATGCTTCCATCCCCGCGGACGGGTGTCGCTCGGCATGCCCGCCGTGGCGTGAGCACGGTGACCTTCGCCGCCATTGCCGTCGCCGTCTGCCTTGCCTCGTGCATGCAGGCGTCGATCGGCTTCGGCATGGGCATGCTCGCGGCCCCCGTCGTCGCGCTGCTCGAACCGGAACTGCTGCCCGGCACCCTCATCATGTCCGCGACCGTCGTCACGCTGATGGTGGTCATCCGCGAACGGGAGAGCCTCGACCTGCGCGGCACCGGATGGGCGCTCGTCGGCCGGGTGCCCGGCACCATCGCCGGTGCGCTGCTGCTCGTGTGGCTGCCCCAACGTGGTCTGGCGCTACTGCTGGCGACGGTGGTGCTCGGTGGCGTGCTGTTCGCCTCCCTCGGGTGGCAGCCGGCTCCGGTGCGGCGCAATCTCGCGACCGCGGGCGCCGCCTCGGGGCTGCTGGGCACCGCGACCTCGATCGGGGGACCGCCGATGGCGGTGGTGTTCTCCGGCGCGGAGTCGGCGAAGGTGCGCGGCAACCTGAGTGCCTTCTTCCTGGTCGGCAGCCTGATGTCGATCGTCGCGCTCGCCGCGACCGGGAAGGTGCACGCCGGGACCGCCGTGGTGTTCGTGGCGCTTGTGCCTGCGGTCATTCTCGGCTACGTGGTATCGCGCCACGTCAACCGGTTCCTCGACCGCGACCGGCTTCGCACGGTGTCGATCGCCGTGTCCACCCTCGGCGCGGTGCTGCTCATCGGTCAACAGTTCTTGTGACCCATATACTTTCGAGAAAGGTACTCCCATGACGACCACGACCCCGGTGATCACCGAGATGCGGGTGGTGCCCGTCGCCGGCCGAGACAGCATGCTGCTCAACCTGTCCGGCGCGCACGCACCCTACTTCACCCGAAACCTCCTCATCCTCACCGACTCCGAGGGCAACCAAGGGGTCGGCGAGGTGCCCGGTGGTGAGCCGATCCGCATCACCCTCGACGACAGCCGCCCGCTGGTTCTGGGCCGACGCATCGGCGATCATCACGGAGTCCTGCAGGACATCCGCCGAACCTTCGCCGACCGTGACAAGGGCGGCCGCGGCGACCAGACCTTCGATCAGCGCGTCACCATCCATGCCGTCACCGCAGTGGAGTCCGCGCTGCTCGATCTCCTGGGGCAGCACCTGCAGGTCCCGGTCGCCGCGCTGCTCGGGGAGGGGCAACAACGCGATCGTGTGCAGGCGCTGGGCTACCTCTTTTTCGTCGGCGACCGCACCAAGACGACCCTCGATTACGCCGACGGTGCCGGCGAGACCGATGACTGGCTGCGGCTGCGCCATCGGGAGGCCCTCGACGCCGACGGTGTGGTGGCCCTGGCAGAGGCCGCCCAGAAGCGCTACGGTTTCGCCGATTTCAAGCTGAAGGGCGGGGTGCTCGCCCCCGACGAGGAAGCCGATGTCGTCACCGCGCTGGCCGAACGTTTCCCGTCGGCGCGGGTCACGCTCGACCCCAACGGCGGCTGGCTGCTCGAGGAGGCCATCCGGATCGGACGGCGGCTGCGTGGGGTCGTCGCCTACGCCGAGGACCCGTGCGGACCCGAGGGCCGGTTCTCCGGACGTGAGATCATGTCCGAGTTCAAACGGGCCACCGGATTGCCGACCGCCACGAATATGATCGCCACCGACTGGCGCGAACTCGGCCACACCATCCGGACCGGCGCCGTCGACATCCCGCTCGCCGACCCGCATTTCTGGACGATGGCCGGCTCGGTTCGCGTCGCGCAGATCTGCGACGCGTGGGGTCTGACATGGGGATCGCACTCCAACAACCATTTCGACGTGTCGCTGGCGATGTTCACCCATGTCGCCGCCGCCGCTCCGGGCGACATCACCGCCATCGACACCCACTGGATCTGGCAGGACGGTCAGAGGCTCACCACCGAGCCCTACGAGATCGTCGACGGCCACCTCACCGTGCCGGATCGTCCCGGCCTCGGGGTGGAACTCGACATGGATCAGGTGGAGGCCGCGCACGAGCTGTACCTCTCGGAGGGTCTCGGCGCCCGTGACGACGCCGTCTGCATGCAGTTCCTCATCCCGAACTGGTCCTTCGACAGCAAGCGTCCCGCGCTGGTGCGCAGTTGAGGGTGGGCAGAGAAGTTGAAGGTTGTCATCGAGGAACCGAACCTGCTGCCGCACGCCGAACTCCTGGAATCGCTGTTGCCCGCGGACGTCGAGTTGTCCTGGCATCGACGATTCGACGAGGACGCGCTGGTCGCCGATCTCGCCGATGCCGACGTGCACGTCGGCGGGCGGATGACCCCGCGCATGGCGCGCGCCGGACGGCAGTTGCGTTTGGTGCACACCGGAGGTGCCGGGACCGACAAGGTGAGCTTCGCCGACCTTGCGCCCGCGACACAAGTGGCCAACACCTTTCACCACGAGGACTCGATCGCCGAGTACATCGTCTCGTCGGCGGTCATGTTGCGGCGCGGCCTGATCCGCCAGGATGCCGCGTTGCGGACGGGCGTGTGGGCGTCGTCGGTCTATTCCGACCGCATCTCGCAGCCACGCAGTGTGCGCGGCGCGATGGTCGGCTACGTGGGGTTCGGGCACATCGGACGACGGACCGCGGATCTGTTCGGCGCGCTGGGGGCACGCGGATGCGCGGTCACCGGCTCCGGGCGCGTCGGCGACGACACCGGCCTGGACTGGCACGCCGACGTCTCCGACCTCGGGCGACTGATGAAGGAATCCGACGTGGTGGTGCTGTCGGCGCCGCTCACCGACCGCACGGCCGGGATGATCGGTGCACCCGAACTCGCCGGGCTCGGCGCCGACGGCATCCTCGTCAACGTCGGGCGCGGTCCGCTCGTCGTCGAACAGGATCTCTACCTTGCGCTGCGCGACGGCGTCATCGGGGGAGCCGCGATCGACGTCTGGTACCGCTATCCGCAGGGCGGCGACCGTGCCGAACCGTCAGACCTGCCCTTCCACGAGTTGCCGAACGTTCTGATGACGCCACACACGTCGGGGGTCACCCGCGAGACGTTCGTCGGACGCGTCCACGACATCGCCGACAACATCACCCGGCTGGTGCAGGGACGACCGCTCGAGCGGGTGGTGTGGCCCCGCCGCTGACACACGTCGCCGTCCGACACAGCTGATCGCGACGGACAAACCCATCACGCCGGCGATCACGGCAGCCACGCCGACGGGGCCGGCGGCCGGGTAGTGCAGCCCGACGATCACCGGCACCGCGACCGTGACCGCGACCGCCACCAAGGGCAGCGCGAACGGGCCGGCCGACCGGGTCGCGGGCCACGGATCGGGCAGCAGCAGGCCCGCACCGACGACGAGCAACGTCGAGATGATCACGTCGCTCGGGCGATGCCAGCCCACCGCGATGAGCCCGAACTCGACCAGCGCCGCCCACGTGCCGGCGACCGCGGCGATCCACGGGCGCAGCAGTGGCGGAGTGGCGCGGATGAGGACGACGACCGCGGCGGTCGCGGCGGCGGCGTGCCCGCTCGGCGCGGAGTTCACGGTTTGGGTGATCCAGTCGTGGATCTGTGGGCGGATGAGCACGTCGTCGCGCAGCAGTCGGGCGCCGACGATGGCGAGCACCGGGAAGATCAGCAGCAGACCCGTCGTGACCAGGGCACGCGTCATCGTGGCGCCCATCCGCACCCGGCCGATCTGGACGGTGACCACCACGACGACGGCAAGTGCGATCCACAGACGGGGATCGGTTTCCGTCGACACCTGCACGAGCCGCGGCAGATCGATCGCCTGCGGCAAGAGGCCGAGCCGGTCGAACAGCCACTGGTCGATGCGCTGACCGTCGGTCGTCCATACGAACACCCAGAACACGGCGGCCGCGGCGGAGAGAAATGCGGCCGTCACCAGCGCTGCGCGTGAGAGGGAGAGAGAGGGCGACGCAGCGCTGGATCCGGTCACAGTCCTTACGTTAGGCCCGGAATCTGGGAACGTCCTGCACGAAACCTGAGTGTTCCTGAGAAATTGAGCGCCGCCGCGGTTCCGGTGCGGGTTCCCGCTCACCCATATCCTTCCCGCTCACCGTCTGCGCTCACGCTCACCCAATCAGGTCCGATTCGATGAGCGGGAGCAGATTGCGTGAGCGGGAACCGTGTCGGTGGAGGGTCAGTAGAAGTGGCGCAGCTGGGGCCAGAGTTGTGACCAGGGGGCGTGCGGGCCGGTGCACACATCGACCGCGGCGCCCTGTTCGGTGTTGTCCACGTTGTCGCCGTTGTCGACGTGCGCGACGGTATGGCAGTCGGTGAAGTCCTCGACGATCTCCGTGTTGTCGGGGAAGCGGACGATCACGACCGGTCCGGTCATCGCGTCGTCGGGGGAGCCCCAATCCGCGTAGCTCATGTGGCCGGAGTAGGCGCGCGGCAGGCCGAGGTCGGGCCCGAAGCGATCGATGGCGCCGGCCTCCCCGTAGTTGGAGGTGAAGATCGCCGCGTGAGACCGATCCGGCAAGCCGTCGAACACCTCAGCGACCGATCGGGTGAGTTCCGGCCAGCCGATCTGCTCGCCCTGCTCCCGGTTGATGGCGTTCACCGGGTTCACCGCCGTGCGGGGCCAGACGGGCAGGGTCGCGGCCGCGCTGATGACCGCCGAGACCGCCACCGCCGCCACGACAACCCAGGTCAACCCGCGTCGCCCGAACCACCCCAGGACGGGTTCGGAACCCGCGGCCAGCAGCGCGATCAGTAGGCCGATGAGGTAGTAGGGCTTACCGCCGACGATCAGCATCAGTACCGCCAGCAGCACATACGTCACCGGAAGGGCCCGCGCCCAGCGGAACTCGTGGTCGCGCCACAACCGCCACATCCCGGCGAGCCACAGCACGGCATACGGTGGCGCGAGGTAGATCAACTGGCCCGGGACGAACATGATGCGGTTCTCGACGCCATCGTCCTCGGAGATGCCGCGCGCGACGGTGAACTGCGGCCAGTCGTGTGCCGCCTGCCACAGAATCGTCGGACTGGCGACGAGCAGCGCGACGCCCACACCGGCAAGCAGCCACCATGACGCCAGAACCCGACGCGGACCGACCGCCAGGATCGACCCCACCAACCCCGCGGCGAGCAGCAACACCAGCACCTTGTTGAGCACGCCGACCCCGACGACGAGACCGATCGCGAGATACCACCGCGGGTCTTTGGTGCGCAGCAGTCGCAACGTCAGTAGGCAGATGACCAGCCAAATGAGGGTGTCGGTCGTCGGGGTGGCGAGCATGTGCCCGACCGACAAGACCATCGACGACGTCGCCACCGCGGCCGCCGTCAGGATCTGCGGGCCGCGCCCACCGCCCAGTTCACGGGTGATCAGCGCCGCGACGATGACGGTCACCACGGTCAGCAGCATCGGCACCACCCGCAGGCCCACCGTCGTGTCACCGAAGACCGCGGTCGACAGCCGCGCCAACATCGGTGTCAGCGGTGGCTGATCCACATAGCCCCACGCCGGCCGACGACCCGCCTGCAGGAAATAGAGCTCGTCGCGGTGATAGCCGTACCGCCCCGACAGCGCCACCAGCACGACCGCCATCGCCGCCGCGATGACGAGGACCTCACGCGCCGCAAATGCCGGTAGTCCACGCGTCCGCGTCGGGGCCGTCGCGCCGGTCGCCGGGTTCACCCTCCCATCATCGTGTCCGATCGAGGCTCCCGCTCACCCTTTGCGTTCCTGCTCACCCGTTCAGACCGGATTGGGTGAGCGGGAGTCGATTGGGTGAGCGGGAGTCGCAACGACACTTTGCGCAGACATTCGCATAGGGTTGGCGGGTGCCGAAGGACAAGCTCGCGGACTATCCCCGACCCAACGTCGCGGTGGACATCGCCGTGCTCACCGTCGCCGGCGGGCGGCTCTGTGTGGTTCTCAAGCGCGACGACGACGGCCACGCCGCGCTCCCGGGACGATTCGTGCGCAAGAAGCGCACCGTCGAACAGACCGTGCGGGAGGTGCTCGACCGCAAGCTCGGGCTGGCGGGGACGGATATCGCGCCGCATCTGCTGGCGGTCTTCAGCGACCCCAACCGAGACCCGCGGGGCTGGACGATGTCGGTCGCGCACGCGGTTGCCCTGCCGGTCGACGCGCTCACCGACGTCGACGGTGAACTCGCGCCGCTCACCCCCGACGGCCGCCTGGAATCCGGGGAGACGTTGCTGTACGACCACAACGCCATCGTCGCCGCGGCCGTCGCCGACCTCCGGGATCACTATGAGGACCGGCCCGATCCCGACGGGCTCCTGCGTCCGCCGTTCACGCTGACCGATCTGCGGGAGGTTCACGAGGCGGTGCTCGGCCGGAAGTTGATGCGTGACTCGTTCAATCGTCGGGTCGAGCCGTTACTCGAGGTGGAGACCGACGCCGACGGAAAGCCGCTGACCCGGGTGGGCGGCGGCCGTCCGGCTCGGCTGTTCCGGCTGCCCGAGGAACCGTCGAGCTTCGGGTGGCGGTTGCCGAGCGTCGAACCCGGTCCCTGAAGGCCTCACGCCGTGGGGTTGCCATCGACACGCGTGCGTTTGTGTTCGGCTGACGTGTGGATTCCAGGGCCGGGGTCAGCGTGAGGTGCTTGCACGCACGACGAGTTCCGGCTGAAAGACCGGGTTCGACGGTTCGTGCCGTTCGCGCGCGCCCTGGGTGGCGGCGATGAGCAGGTCGATGGCGGTTTCGCCGATTCGGCCGGTGGGCTGGCGGATCGACGAGAGCGGGACGACGGCCGAGCGGGCGAAGTCGATGTCGTCGTAGCCGATCAGTGCGATGTCGTCGGGGACGCGGATGTCGCCGAGCATGGTGAGCGCCTGCAGCACCCCCATCGCGACGAGGTCGTTGGCGCAGAACACCGCGTCCGGACGCTCGGTTGCGGGTCGTCGCGCCAGCATCTCGCCGACGTCCCGGCCGGCCAGCACGCTCAAGGCGGGGGTGTCGATGACCTCGAGGGTGGCGCCGGGGACGTCGGCGATGGCAAGTTCGGCCCCGCGGCGACGGTCGCGAACCTGCCGCAGCGTCGACGGCCCGCCGACATAGGCGATGCGACGACGACCCGTCTCCAACAGGTGGTCGACCGCGAGTCGGCCGCCCGCGACATCGTCGACGGCCACCGAGTCGAATGGGGTGCCGGTACCGTCGCGGTCGACGAGCACGATCGGCACACCGCGATCGTGCAGGGCGACGAGGCGCCGGAGATCGTCGCCGACGGGGGAGACGAGCAGCCCGTAGACCCGCTGCTCGTCGAAGGCGTCGACGTAGGCGCGTTCACGGGACGGGTCCTCGTCGGAGGTGCCCAGCAGCACGGTGAGATCGTGCTCGCCGGCACGGCGTTCCGCGGAACGCGCGATGTCGGTGAAGAACGGGTTGCCGACGTCCAGGACGACGAGTCCCACGCAGCGCGACCGTCCCGCCCGCAGTTGCCGCGCGGCGTCGTTGCGGACGAAGCCCAGTTCGTTGATCGCCGCGTGCACCCGCTGCACGGTTGCGGGTGCCACCTTCTCGGGCGAGTTCAGCACGTTGGACACCGTCCCCACCGACACCCCGGCCGATGCGGCGACGTCCCGCATGCTCACGCTCACGGATCTCATCTCACCAGATCGGGGGCGACGACGTGACGTCGTCGCCCCCGATACGGTGAGGGTCACGACGACGCGAGTTCGGGTTCGCGACGAGCGCGCGCCGGACGCGGGTGGTACTGCTGCGGCGGGAAGCGATCGGCGACGAGGCTGCGCAGCCCCTGCAGGTCGCCCTCGACGAGGCCATGGGCCCTCGCCGAGATCAGCACGTTCCCGAGCGCGGTGGCCTCGACCGGACCGGCGAGCACCGGCAGGCCCAGACGGTCCGCGGTCAGCTGACACAGCAGCCGGTTCTGCGATCCGCCGCCGACCATGTGTACCCGCTTCACCGCGGTGCCCGACAGTTCGGCGGCCTGCCGGACGGCGGCGGCGAATGCGGAGGCGAGGCTCTCGACGATGACCCGCACGACCTCGGCGTGGGTGGCCGGGGCCCGCAGCCCGCGTTCGGTGTACCAACTGCGGATGCGGCCGGGCATGTCCCCCGGCGGCAGGAACATCGCATCGTCGGTGTCGAACACGGCGAACGGTGTGGTGATCTCGGCGGCTTGGGCGAGGAGTTCGCCCAGATCGGCCCGGTATCCGTCACGTTCGTACTGGCGCAGCGTCTCGCTGAGCAACCACAGTCCCATCACGTTGTGCAGGAATCGGATTCGTCCGTCGGCGCCGACCTCGTTGGTGAAGTTGGCCTTCCAGCTCTCCCGTGACACCACCGGCGACGGCAACTCGACACCCACGAGACCCCAGGTGCCACACGAGATGTAGGCGGCGGAGTCGGGGTCCATCGGGATGGCCGCGACCGCGGATGCGGTGTCGTGCGAGGCCACCGATGTCACCGAGATCGACCGATCAAGCCCGAGCCGGTCGGCGACGTCGGGCAGCAGGGTGCCGCGGGTGGTGCCGGGTTCGACGATGCCGGGGAACAGGTCGGCCGGCAGGCCGAGCCGTTCGAGCATCGCGGTGTCCCATTGCCCGTCGGTGCGCAGCAGTCCGGTGGTCGACGCGTTGGTCCGCTCCGTACCCCGCTCGCCGGTCAGCCAGTAGTTGATCAGATCCGGGATCAGCAGCGCCGAGTCGGCGACGTCCATCAGGCCGGACGCCTTCTCCGCGGCGAGCTGATACACGGTGGTGAACGGCAGGAACTGCAGCCCGTTGCGCAGATACAGGTCCACCGGGCCGAGCTGATCGTGCACCGCATCCACCCCGGCCGCGGTGCGGTCGTCGCGGTAGTGGTGGGGCAGTCCGAGCATGCGGCCCTCACGCAGGAGCGCATAGTCGACGGCCCACGAGTCGACCCCGACGGCGACGAGGTTGTCGCACTGCCGGCCGGCCTCGGCCAGACCCGCGCTCGCGCTGCCGTAGAGACCGGGGAGGTCCCAGTGCAGCGCGGACCGCTGTCCGTTGAACAGGTGCACCGGATCGTTGGCGAACCGGGCGACCTGTTCGAGTTCGAGGCGGCCGGGCCCGAAGTCGGCGACCATGACCCGGCCGCTGGTGGCGCCGAGGTCGATCGCCGCCACCTGGCCGGAGCGGATGCGGGTGCTCATCGCAGGAAGGCGGCGGCGACGCCGGCGTCGACCGGCACGTGCAGTCCGGTGGTGTGGCTGAAGTCCGAGCTGCACAGCGCGAACGCGGCGTTGGCGATGTTCTCCGGCAGCACCTCACGCTTGAGCAGGGTGCGCTGGGCGTAGTACTTGCCCAGGTCCTCCTCGGCGACACCGTAGACGGCGGCGCGCTTGGCGCCCCAGCCGCCGGCGAAGATACCCGACCCGCGGACCACACCGTCGGGGTTGATGCCGTTGACCTTCACGCCGTGCTCGCCGAGCTCGGCGGCCAGCAGGCGGACCTGGTGGGCCTGGTCGGCCTTGGTCGCCGAGTAGGCGATGTTGTTGGGGCCGGCGAACACTGAGTTCTTCGACGAGATGTAGAGGATGTCGCCACCGAGCTTCTGATCAATCAGCGCGCGGGCCGCGGCCTTGGACACCAGGAACGAGCCGCGGGCCATCACGTTGTGCTGCAGATCCCAGTCGGCGGCGGTGGTGTCGAGCAACGACTTCGACAGCGACAGACCGGCATTGTTGACGACGATATCGATGCCGCCGAACGCGAGCACGGTGGCGTCGATCGCGGCCTGCACCGCGGCCTCGTCGGTGACGTCGGCGGCGACGCCGATCGCGACGTCGGTGGTGCCGATTTCTTCTGCTGCCGCTTGGGCTTTCGCGGCGTCGAGGTCGGCGATGACGACGCAGGCACCCTCGGCGGCCAGGCGGGCGGCGATCGCCTTGCCGATCCCGGAAGCGGCGCCGGTCACCAGCGCGATGCGCGTGGCGAGCGGTTTGGGCTTGGGCATGCGGGCCAGCTTGGCCTCCTCCAGCGCCCAGTACTCGATGCGGAACTTCTCCGACTCGTCGATCGGCGCATAGCTCGACACGGCCTCGGCACCGCGCATCACGTTGATGGCGTTGAGATAGAACTCGCCGGCGACGCGGGCGGTCTGCTTGTCCTTGCCGTAGCTGAACATGCCGACACCGGGGATCAGCACGATGGCCGGGTCGGCGCCGCGCATGGCCGGGCTGTCGGCGGTGGCGTGGCGCTCGTAGTAGGCCGCGTAGTCGGCGCGGTAGGCCTCGTGCAGCTCGGCGAGACGCTCCTTGCACTCCTCGATCGACGCCGAGGCGGGCAGGTCGAGCACCATCGGCTTGACCTTGGTGCGCAGGAAATGATCCGGGCAGCTGGTGCCGAGCTCGGCCAGACGCGGATGTTCACTGGCGGACAGGAACTCGAGCACCGGGGTGGTGTCGGTGAAATGACCCACCTGCGGCTTGTCGGTGGAGGCGAGACCACGGATGAACGGGGCCAGCGCGGCGGCCTTCGCGCGGCGCTCGTCTTCGGGCAGTGCACCGAAGCCGTCGACCGGGGAGCCGAAGGGCTGCGCCTTGCCGGTGGCGCTGATGTACTTCTCGGCGGTCTGGATGATCTCCAGCGAGTTGGCCTGCGCCTCCTCCGACGAGTCGCCCCACGCGGTGATGCCGTGGCCGCCGAGGATGCAGCCGATGGCCTGCGGGTTGGCCTGCTTGATCGCCGAGATATCCAGGCCCAGCTGGAATCCGGGACGGCGCCACGGTACCCACACGACGCGATCACCGAAGATGGTGCGGGTCAGTTCTTCTCCGTCGACCGAGGTGGCGATCGCGATACCGGAGTCGGGATGCAGGTGGTCGACGTGCGCGGCGTCGACGAGGCCGTGCATCGCGGTGTCGATCGACGGTGCGGCCCCGCCCTTGCCGTGCAGGCAGTAGTCGAAGGCGGCGACCATCTCGTCCTCACGCTCGACGCCGGGGTAGACGTCGACCAGCGCGCACATGCGGTCCAGACGCAGCACGGCCAGACCCTTCTCGGTCAGGGTGCCGAGGTCGCCACCGGACCCCTTGACCCACAACAGGTCGACGTTCTCACCGGTGACCGGATCGACCTCGGTGCCCTTGGCCGACGTGTTGCCGCCGGCGTAGTTGGTGTTCTTCGGATCGGAGCCGAGCGCGTTCGAGCGGGCGATCAGCGCAGCGACGGTGGGATTGGTGCTCATGAGTGGATATCTCCTCGAAAAGGGTTGGTGGGCGGTGAGCTCAGGCGCCCCAGGACGACTGGGTGCCACCGACTCGTACGGCGGCGATGGACTCGGCGTAGCCGGACTCGGCGTAGGCGCGCATCGGGTCGGCCGGCAGGCCCTTGGCCGCGCGCCGTTCGGCGAGCATCGGACGGACGTCCGTGTAGAAGGCGTCCATGAAGATTCCGTTGGCGCCCAGCACGTCCCCAGCCTCCTGTGCGGCGGTCAGCGCGTCGGTGTCGACGAGCAGCGCGCGGGCGGTCATCTCCTGCACGTTGAGCACCGACCGGATCTGGCCGGGGATCTTCTCCTCGACGTTGTGGCACTGGTCGAGCATCAGCGCGACGGTCGAGTCGGCGTCGAGTCCGCCGCCACGGATGACCTCGAACATGATGCGGAACAGCTGGAACGGATCGGCGGCCCCGACGATCAGGTCGTCGTCGGCGTAGAAACGCGAGTTGAAATCGAAGGAGCCGAGCTTCCCCAGGCGCAGCAACTGCGCGACGATGAACTCGATGTTGGTGCCCGGCGCGTGGTGACCGGTGTCCAGGCAGACCGCGGCACGCTCACCGAGCGCGGTCACCTGCGCGTAGGAGGTACCCCAGTCCGGCACGTCGGTCATGTACATCGCCGGTTCGAAGAACTTGTACTCCAGGACCAGTCGCTGGTCTTCGCCGATGTGCTGGTAGATGGTGGCCAGCGATTCGGCGAGACGGTCCTGCCGGCCGCGGATGTCACCCTGGCCGGGGTAGTTGGTGCCGTCGGCGAGCCAGATCTTCAGGTCCTGCGAACCGGTCTGCCCCATGATCTCGATGCACTCGAGGTGGTGATCGATCGCCTTCTGGCGGACGGTCTTGTCGGTGTGGGTGAGGCTGCCGAACTTGTACTCGTCGTCCTGGAAGGTGTTGGAGTTGATGGTGCCCAGCGCCACTCCCTGGTCGGCGGCGAAGCGGCCCAGTGCGGCGTAATCGTCGACCCGGTCCCACGGGATGTGCAGGGCGACGCTGGGGGCCAGCCCGGTGAGACGGTTGACGGTGGCGGCGTCGGCGATCTTCTCCTCGACGGTGCGGGGCGTTCCCGGCGTGCCGAACACCTTGAAGCGGGTGCCGGAGTTGCCGAAGGCCCACGAGGGGAGCTCGATGGCGAGGTTGTCGAGGAGGGAGAAATTGTCGGTGGTCATCGTGTTGGGGGTCATCGTGGAAGTCCTTGGTTGTGGGGTTTCACTCGGGCGACGGCTTGGGGCGGCATCGCCCGAGTGAAACGTTTCAATCCGGCGGGATCGAGGAGGTGGGTGTCAGACGACGCTGCGGGCGTTCGCGGGCGCCGCGACCGGGACGTCGGCGGTGGCGATCGCGGTGGTCACCGCGGGGTCGATCGGGGCGCCGTAACGCTCGACCTCGATCTGCTGGAGGGTCTTGCCGCGGGTGTTCGGTGCCCAGACCGCGCCGATGATGAGCGCGACGGTGAGCAGGCCGACGAGCAGGGAGCCGACGACGGGCAGGCCGGTGGCGGCGAGGAGGGTCGGGAAGAAGTAGCTCAGCAGACCGGTGAAGCTGCGGACCACGAAGAACATGACGCCCTGGGCGCTGGCCCGGTACGGGGTGGCGAACATCTCGCTGGCCCACAGGCTGTAGAAGGCCTGGGCGCCGATACCGCTGGAGACGCCCCACAGCACCGCGAAGATGAGCATGGTGGCCACACCGCCGTCGGTGAAGGCGACCAGGACGATCCATCCGACGATGCCGAGCGCCGCGCCGATGACGTAAAGCAGTCGCTGCGACATCTGGTCGGCGTAGCGCATGAAGCCGAAGTAGGTGGCGGCCACGGTGCAGCCCCACACGAGGACCTGCAGCAGGTCCTGCTGGACGGCGCTCTCCAGCCCGGCGGTCTCGTAGACGCGAGGCATGAAGATGCCCGCCTGACCGGCGACGGTGTTCCAGAAGAGGTAGATGCCGCCGAGGAACAGCAATGCGGTGATGTTCACCTTGCGGGAGAACAGGCCGCGCAGGCCCTGAGCACCGACCGACGACTTGAGCTCACGGGATTCGTCGCGGCCCTCTTCTTTCCAGATCTTCGACTCCTGCAGGCCCTGCCGGATCCACCACACGATGGCAGCAACGATGAACAGGTGCAGGAAGATGAGGCGCGACCCGAGCAGGCCGAGGGGCGCGAGCGCGGCGGCGAGCGCGAACCCGATCAGTGGGCCAACCGACCAGGCGAGCTGGGCGGTACCGACGTGTTTGGCGCGTGCCGTGGTGGGTGCCTGTTCGGCGATGTAGGTCCACGAGGCCGGGACACCCGCGCCGACGGCCATACCCGTGATGACGAACGCCGCGAGCAGCATGCCGAAGTTGAGGGCGAAGGCGGCCATGAGCACACCGGTCATGTAGACGAGGAGGTCGTAGGTGTAGATCGCCTTACGTCCGAATCGGTCGCACAGCGGACCGCCGACGGCCGCGCCGATCGCGGCGCCGAACGCGTTGGCGCTCAGGGCGGCGAGCAGGCCGACGGCGAAGTTGCTGATGCCGAAGGCGTCCTGCCAGAAGGTGAGGCTGGTCGCGATGGCGATGATCGAGCCGGCCTCGATGTAGTTCGACATCGCGACCGAGATGGTCGCTCGCCATCCGGTGGTGGAGCGTGCTCCGATTTTCATGGGTGTTCCTCGGTGTTCAGGTCTCAGTAGAGAGCGTCGGGGTTGTCGCGGTCAAGTGGATGGTGGGGGACGGGGTCACCTGCCTCACTCGAGATGGAAGTACTCGACGAGTTGGTTGCGGATGGTGTCGGGATTGGCGCCGGCGTCGGGGTTCTCCTCGGCGTCGACGGGCTGGAAGTACTCGGCCATGCGGGCCTGCCACTTCTCGTTGATGACCTTGGTGGACATCTCCGAGGTGGCGCGTGCGAAGTCGTCGGTCTCGAGGTATCCGACGACGAGCCCATCGTCGGGGCGCAGGAACAGTGAGTAGTTGCGCCACCCGGTCTCCCGGAGTGCGTCGAGCATCTCGGGCCAGACATCGGTGTGGGCCTCGAGGTAGTCGTCGACCCGCTCGGGCTTGAGGTGCATCAGGAAGCAGACGCGCTGGGTGTCCGGCATGGTCGCCTCGCTTTCGGTGATCGTTCTGCGAACCACATAGTTTTGAACCGCAGTTTTGAAACGTTTCAAAATGTGATTGCGGTGACATTAAGCCATGCCGTGTGAGTGCGTCAAGTGCGGGAATCGACCCCGGAAGACAAAGAGGCCCTCCCATCCGCCTCGGGTCGGGGGTCTGAGGCGGATGGAAGGGCGTCTTCAACCATACGCGATCACTGCGGGGGCATCAGCACCGTGTCGACCAGATAGACGGTGGCGTTCGCGGTCTTCACTCCGCCGCAGACGACCGCGGCGTCGTTGACCTGGAGGTCGTCACCCGATCCGGTGACGGTGACGGTGCCGCCCTGCACGGTCTCGTGCTCGCCGGCGACCTGATCGGCAGCGGCCTGACCGGGCACCACGTGGTAGGTGAGGATCGAGGTCAGCAGATCGCTGTCGGTTTTGAGTGTCTCGATCGTCGCCGGGTCGATCTTCGCGAAGGCATCGTCGGTCGGCGCGAACACCGTGAACTCACCGTTGTTCAGCGTCTCGACGAGGTTCACATCCGGATTGAGCTGACCCGACAGCGCCTGGGTGAGCGTCGTCAGCACCGGGATGTTCGATGCCCCTGTCGCCACCGGTTGCGACGCCAAGGCCGCCACCGACGCCGGTCCCGTCGGGTTGGCCTCCGCATAGGCCGCGCACCCGGGACCGACGAGAGCCGCTGCCGCAACGGCACTTTCGCTGGCCATCGTGCTCATCGGGGCCATGCTGGTGGTCGCCTCCGAGCTGGAGTCGCCGTCGTCGGAACACCCGGCGACGAGGCCCACCGTGAGTGCGATGCCCGATGCCGCCACCGCGAGTCGCTGAATTCGCCTGAGAGCCATGATCTATCCCATCTGTCGAATGTCCCGACCCGCCGATCAGCAGGTCTCATACGGGCATTCGGGGCAGCGGACGATCCGGATGGGTGCGAATTACCGGAAATGTCGGATCTTTTCGGAGGCGGTCAGCGGATGCCCTCCCAGACGAGGCGTTCGTCGCGGGCCGGGTCCGGGACGTCGGCGACGGTCTCGCCGATCAGCCCGACGTGGCGCTGGCCGAGGTCGTAGGCCGGCCACCCCGGATCACCTGAGGTCACGAAGTCCACCCAGATCCGGTGTGCGGTGTCGGCGACGGCCTGGGACGGGTGCTGTCCGAGGCGATGCCGCACGCTCGGCACGTGCAGGGTGTCGAATACGAACGGGATATCGGCGGTGTGCGCCGCGCCGAAACCGGCGCTGTCGGCGGGATCGGGGTAATCGAATCGGTAGATCCAGGTAGGGGCGGCTCCCGCGCGGATGCGGGTCTCGGCGACGCGCAGCGCGGGGATGGCGTAGAACCAGTCGGTGACGATTGCGGCGAGAACGTCCCCGGGAGTGCCGTCGGGGCGGACGCGTCGGTAGACCTGGACGGCGTCGGCGTCAGCTCCGTACGCCGCTGCCCCGGCCACCAGTGCGTCGTCGTCGATGAATCCGATGGTCTGCGGCGCGACGAAGAACAGCCGTGCCTCGTCGCGTGTCGTTCCGGTCAGCACCGGCACCGAGCTGGACGACCCGGCGGCGATGGCGTCGAGTGGATGGCGGGGGAGCGTCTCGCCGTCGATGACGGGTGCGAAGGGCAGGAGGCTGAGCGCCAACGCCCCCCATTTCGCCGGATCGCCTCCGCTCTGGACCTCGGTGACCAGATCGGCTACGGCCCGTACCAGCTTGTCGATGTCGACGGCGGCGATCGCGTCCCGGGTGGGTTCGACGTTCAGCGCCTCGGCAAGAAAATGCCCGACTGACACCGCGGTGTCGGTGTTCAGTGTGTGTGCCGTGGCGCCGGACTGCGTGATCGCCTGCGTGAAGAGGCCCTGTGCGGCGGGCATCGCGAGCAACGTGCTCACGCTCATCGCGCCGGCCGACTGGCCGGCCACGGTCACTCGGTCGGGATCACCGCCGAAGGCCGCGATGTTGTCGCGCACCCACGCCAGTGCGGCGATCTGGTCCTGCAGGCCGACGTTGGCCAACTCGTCACCGAGGAACAGAAATCCCTCGGCGCCGAGCCGGTAGTTGATCGACACCAGCACCACTCCGTCGCGGGCGAATGCGGCGCCGTCGAACTCGGCGATCGAGTTGGAGCCGTATGTGAACGAGCCGCCGTGAATCCAGACCAACACCGGGTGGGAGTTCTCGAGGTCGGGGGTCCAGATGTTGACGTTCAGGCAGTCGTCGCCGGGGATTTGCACCTCGGGCATCAGGTGGGCGAAGGCCGGCGGATAGTCCTCCTTGGGGACCGTCGGCCCGAACGAGGAGCAGTCGCGGATGCCGTCCCATGGCTCGGCGGGCTGCGGCGGTCGCATCCGGTTGGGACCGAATGGTGGTGCCGCGTAGGGGATACCGAGGAATCGGAGCACACCGTTGGCGAGCTCCTGCCCCTGCACCGCGCCTCCGGACGTCGGGACCGTCGGGCGTTGGATCGATTCGGCCATCAGGACTCCTCACCTAGTCGTGATGGCCGTGAGGTTACGCTCGGGGCGGGGCGTCCAACGCGGTTTTGGCGTCGTCGCGTTGAGTGGTCGCGTGGCCGAACACCATCGACTCCTCGATCTTGTCGAATCGGTGATCGATGGCGTCGCGGACATAGTTGTGCCGGACCACCCACGGACGCCGGGTGCCCGACTTGGGCAGGGCATCCGGCGACCGCAGTACGTACCCGGCCTGCAGATCCCACGCCGGCTTCGACGCCATCGGCTCGGCGCCCAGATGCGGGTAGGCGTGGGTGTATCCGTGGGACCGCATGTAGGACACCAGCTTTGCGACCGATCGGGCGGTCATGTCGGCGCGCAGGGTCCAGGACGCATTCGTGTAGCCGACCGACCACGCCAGATTGGGGATGTCCTCGATGAGGTGAGACTTGAAGACGAACCGATCCTGTGGCTTGACCTCGTCGCCGTCGACGCGGATCACCGTGCCGCCGAAGGCCTGAAGCTGCAGGCCCGTCGCGGTGATGATCACGTCGGCGTCGAGGTGGCGTCCCGATTTCAGCACGACACCGGTGGCATCGATGTGGTCGATGTGGTCGGTGACCATCTCCACCGATTTCTCGGTGACAGCCGTGAAGAGGTCGCCGTCGGGCACCATGCACACCCGCTGTTCCCACGGGTTGTAGTCCGGGGTGAAGTGCACGTCGATCGGATAGTCCTCGGGTAGATACTCCTCGAGGCCCGACCGGATCATCTTCTTGCCGAACCTCGGGAACCGGTGGGCCGCGTGGACGAGTGCCGCCGTCTGCAGTGCGTAGCGGCTCCGCACGACTCGGTGAGCCACCTTGGGCGGCAGGACCTTCCGGATGGCCGGGGTGAGGTATTCCTTCTGCTTCGCGGAGTAGATGTAGGAGGGTGAGCGCTGCAGCATGACCACATGACCGGCGGTCTTGGCCAGCGACGGGATCATGCTGACCGCGGTGGCGCCACTGCCGATCACGACGATGCGCTTGCCGCTGTGATCGAATCCCTCCGGCCAGTGCTGGGGGTGCACGACCTCGCCCCGGAAATCCTCCATGCCGGTGAACTCCGGGGTGTACGGATTGTCGTAGTCGTAGTAGCCGGTCGCGAACACGACGAAGCGGGCCCGGAAGGTCTCCTCGACGACCTCACCGTCGATGTCCCGTTCGGCGGTCAGCGTCCAGACGTCGGTCGAGGAATCCCAATCGGCGCTGCGCACCCGCCGGCCGAAACGGATACGGGAATCGATGTGGTGCTTGTGTGCGGTCTCGTCGATGTACTCGCGGATGTGATCGCCCGGAGCGAGAGCCTCGCTGCGGCGCCACGGCTCGAACGGGAAGCTCAGCGTGTAGATGTCGCTGTCGGAGCGGACCCCGGGGTAGCGGAACAGATCCCACGTCCCGCCGACCTGGTCACGCCGCTCGATGATCAGATAACGGACGCCCGGGTTCTCCTCCTGCAGCCGGTAGGCCGCGTCGATGCCGGACAGGCCGGCGCCGATGATGATGACATCGAACAGCTCACCGTCGTCGCCGGGCCGGTCGACGTCATCGTGCTGGGGAGTCGGGGTGTTCATGAAACCTCCTCATCGAGATCCGCCTGTGCGCAGGTGAGAGAGAACCTCTGATACTGCACGCTCGGCGCTGTCGGCGACGGCTGCCATCGTCGAAGGAAGGCCCGTCGCCGGAATCAGCGAGCGCCATGGTGGTCGCCGATCCGGCGGACCCATCGCCGGCGACGACCACCGGGTGACCGGGAGCCCGATCACCCGGTGCCGGCGCCCCCGAGACGCGGGCGTTCGCCGGTGCTGTGCGCTGTGCTGTCATGCGGCCCCGACCCCTGCAGGAGAGCAGTCATTTTCACCGACGAACGCCGCGGCAAAGTGCGACATCCGTGTTGCAGGTAGGCTATGCCCATGGCTGTCGCCACGCAAGTACGAGTCGACGCGGAGCGGAACAGGGCGGCGATCATCTCCGGCGCGATCACGCTTCTCGGCAACTCGCCGGATGCGTCGATGCAGCAGATCGCCCAGGCCGCCGGGGTCAATCGCGCCACGCTGTACCGGCACTTCACGAATCGCGAACAGCTGGTCACCGCGTTGCACGAGGAGGCGCTCGCCGACGCGGAGGCGCTCAGCGGGCAGCTACCCACCGAGGGTCCCGTGGTGCCGGCCCTGCGCAGCTATCTCGACGACGCTGTCACCATCGGCGAGCGCTACCGGTTCATCCTGATGTACCGGCGGACCGACCCCCGCATGTTCGAGGCGGAGGCCAAGGCAACAGTGCCGGTGATCCGCGCGATCAAGCGCGGACAGCGGCAGGACGAGATCGACCCTCGGCTCGACCCGGTGTTCCTCGCCGCGCAGGTCACGCTGCTGGTCGCCGGTGTCGTCGGGCTCGTCGAGCGTGGCGCGATGACCCTCGACGATGCGCGCGCCCAGGCGCAGCTCACCTTCGGCAAGACGGTCGCCCCGTCGCGCTGACGCCAGCGTTCGTCCCCCGGTCAGTGATCGTCCCCGTCTGCATCTGGGGGAACGAATTCACTTCCGGGGGAAGAACTTTCGGGTGTGGTGGCGGGCGCAGGTGCGCGGCGTGCCTATCGAACCTCGGCGGTGACGTCGAGTTCGGCGAGCAGGCGCCGGACGCGCTCTTCGATCTCGTCGCGGATGGGTCGCACGGTGTCGAGGTCTTGGCCGGCTGGGTCGGCGAGGGTCCATTCCTCGTAGCGCTTGCCCGGGAAGATGGGGCAGGCATCACCGCAGCCCATGGTGATCACAATGTCGGCGGCTTGCACGATCTCATCGGTCCAGGGTTTGGGGAACTCGCCGGTGATGTCGATGCCGACCTCGGCCATCGCTTCGATCGCTGCTGGATTGACCTCGTTACCGGGCTCCGATCCCCCGGACCAGGCCACGGCGTTGTCGCCGGCGAGGTGTGTGAAGTATCCCAGAGCCATCTGGGAGCGTCCGGCGTTGTGCGTGCACAGGAACAGCACGGTGGGCTTGCCGTCTGTCACCTTGCCCTCGACCCGGGCAAGTGCCTTCAGGCGTTGCCGGGCGAAGCGTTCGGCCAGCAGGGGCAGGAAGTTGGGGACGGTGGCACGGCCGGCGAACTCGTCGTACGACGAGTGCAGGAAGCGTTCGATGGTCTCGGTACCAAAGGTGTCCCGGAAGTCGGTCTGCAACCGGGTGGCGGCAGTCCGTAACGCCTGCTGCTGGTCGATGGAGAGGTCACGGGTCGGACGGGTGACAGGGGAGTTGGTCATCGTTGCGCTCCGGGTCAGAGGGGTGTGGGTGACGGTGTGATGTTGGGGAAGAAGCGTTTTCGCAGGGCCAGGGAGACGTAGACGAGTGCAACCAGGACGGGCACTTCGATCAGCGGACCGACGACGCCGGCGAGGGCCTGACCGGAGGTGGCCCCGTAGGTGGCGATCGCCACGGCAATGGCCAGTTCGAAGTTGTTGCCGGCGGCGGTGAACGCCAGGGTGGTGGTCCGCTGGTAGCCGAGATGCAGCGCGGCGCCCAGTGCGAAGCCGCCGCCCCACATGATGGCGAAGTAGGCCAGCAGCGGCAGTGCGATGCGGGCCACGTCCCATGGGTTGTTGGTGATCTGATCGCCCTGTAGGGCAAACAGGATCACGATGGTGAACAGCAGTCCGTAGAGTGCCCAGGGCCCCACCTTCGGCAGGAAGCGGTTCTCGTACCACTCGCGGCCCCGGGCGCGCTCACCGAGGCGCCGCGACAGATACCCGGCCGCCAGCGGGATGCCCAGGAATATGAGCACGGACTTCGCGATCTGCCACGGTGAACTGTCGATGGTCGTCTGTTGCAGGCCGAGCCAGCCGGGCAGCACCGACAGGTAGAACCAGCCCAGTACGGCGAACATGACGACCTGGAAGATCGAATTCAGCGCGACCAGTACAGCGGCGGCTTCGCGGTCGCCGCAGGCCAGGTCGTTCCAGATGATGACCATCGCGATGCACCGTGCCAGCCCGACGATGATCAGCCCGGTCCGGTACTCGGGCAGGTCCGGCAACAGTAGCCAGGCCAAGGCGAACATCAGTGCCGGCCCGACCACCCAGTTCAGTACGAGCGAGGAGATCAGCATCCGGCGGTCGCCGGTCACCGTGTCGAGGCGGTCGTAGCGGACCTTGGCCAGCACCGGGTACATCATGATCAGCAGACCCAACGCGATCGGCAGTGAGATCCCGTCGATCTGAACGCGTTCCAGTGCGGTGTTCAGGCCTGGTATCCACCGGCCCAGCAGTAGCCCCGCGGCCATCGCCAGACCGATCCATACCGGCAGGAAACGGTCGAGGGTCGAGAGTTTGCCAACGACCTCAGGGTGTGTCGCCGGTATGGAGCGGGTCACGTGTCCACCTCAGGATGCCTTGATCGTATCGACACTCATCTATATTCACGTTCGTCGATGGCTAGCGCAAGCGAACGGTAGGTAAACAACTCATCGCGGCCTCGGCGAGGGTACGCGTCAGGTCGGCGGGGTTGCGGGGAGCAGTTCGGCGATGAGGTCCTCCACGCGTGAGCGGATCTCATCGCGGATGGGGCGCACCGACTCCACGCCCTTACCGGCCGGGTCGTCGAGAACCCAGTCGCGGTAGCTCTTGCCCGGGAAGATCGGGCAGGTGTCCCCACAACCCATGGTGATCACCACGTCGGAGGCCTCGACGGCATCGACGGTCAGGATCTTCGGGCTTTGATCGGAGATGTCGATGCCCACCTCGGCCATGGCTTCTCGGGCCGCAGGGTTGATCTGATCGGCGGGGGCGCTGCCGGCCGAACGCACCTCGATCGCGTCGCCGGCGAGCGAGGCCAGGAAGCCGGCCGCCATCTGAGACCGTCCGGCGTTGTGCACGCAGACGAACAGGACCGACGGTTTCGTGCTCATGGATGGAGTCCTTCGCGGTTGGTGGTCTGACGGGTGATCGGCGGCCGACGGAACACACTGAGTGTGCCCTCAGACGCCGCTTTCATCTACACCCGTCTATATTGATAACCATTGAAATAGCCGTCAAATGGACCGTCGTAGGAGGACAACATGCCTGTGATCGCCGTCTTCGAGCCCGCCCTGTGCTGCAACACCGGCGTCTGCGGAGAGGATGTCGACAAGAGTCTGGTCACCTTCACCGCCGACATGGCATGGCTGACGGGGCAGGATGCCACGATCACCCGCCACAACCTGGCCAACGATCCGCTGGCCTTCGCCCGCATCCCGGCGGTCAAGGGCTTCCTGGAGGTCGCCGGCTCCGACGGGCTGCCGCTGGTCCTCGTCGACGGTGTGACGGTGCTGACCGGCCGATATCCCACCCGTGCCGAACTGGCCCGCTGGGCCGGAATCGACGCACCCGTCGTGATCCCGGCCGGCGCGGTGGACCTCGGTCTCTCCGACACGGCGTCGTCGGGGTGCCGCGGGTCCGGCCAATCCGACTGTTGCTGATCCGCTGACGCCGAGTTCGAGGAGTTGAGTCCGATGAGTGCCCCGCAGTTCCTCAGCGATCTGCCGCGGTTCGTGTTCTTCACCGGCAAGGGCGGGGTCGGCAAGACGTCGATCGCCTGCGCATCCGCACTGCGGCTGGCCCGCGCCGGCAAGCGGGTGCTGCTGGTCTCCACCGACCCGGCCTCCAACGTCGGACAGGTTTTCGGCGTCACCATCGGCAACACGATCACCGAGATCGGGTCGGTTCCCGGGTTGTCGGCATTGGAGATCGACCCCGAGCAGGCCGCGGACGACTACCGCGAACGCATCATCGGCCCGGTGCGAGGTCTGTTGCCCGAATCCGCACTCGCATCGATCACCGAGCAACTGTCGGGCTCGTGCACCACCGAGGTCGCGTCCTTCGACGAGTTCACCGGACTGCTCACCGACAACGACGGCGCGATCGCCGGCTTCGACCACATCCTGTTCGACACCGCGCCCACCGGGCACACCATCCGGCTGCTGCAGCTTCCCGGCAACTGGACCGAATTTCTGGAGACGGGTAAGGGCGACGCGTCGTGCCTCGGTCCGTTGGCCGGGCTGGACAAGCAGAAGGCCACCTACGCCGCCGCGGTGGCCGCCCTCGCCGATCCCGAGCGCACCCGCCTGGTACTGGTCGCGCGTCCGGGGCCGTCGTCGTTGCGGGAGATCGAACGCACCCACACCGAACTGGCCGCCCTCGGGATGACCCGCCCCTTCGTCGTCGTGAACGCGGTCATGCCCGCCCCGAGCGGCTCCGACGATGCGCTGTCCGGGGCGGTCCGCCGGCGCGAGCAGACCGCACTCGCCGACATGCCCGCGGCGTTGAGTGCGCTGCCGCAGGACCGTATCGAACTCAAGCCCGCGAACATGGTCGGCGTCGATGCCCTGTCGACGCTGTTCGACGCCGACGCGGTTCCCGAGTTCGTCGACGCCGACCCCGCGGCGGTGCCGGACGTGGCCGACGCACCGCTGCGTGCGCTGGTCGACGAGATCGAGCGCGACGGCCATGGCCTGGTGATGTGTATGGGCAAGGGTGGGGTCGGTAAGACCACCGTCGCCGCCGCGGTCGCGGTCGCTCTCGCCGAACGGGGCCACGACGTCCACCTGACCACCACCGATCCCGCCGCACATTTGGCCGAGACGCTGCAAGGTGGTGTCGAGCACCTGCATGTGTCGCGGATCGACCCCGCCGAGGCCAGCCGCACCTACCGTGACCGCGTGATGGCGACCAAGGGCGCCCACCTCGACGAGGAGGGGAGAGCCACCCTCGCCGAGGATCTCCGCTCGCCCTGTACCGAGGAAGTCGCCGTCTTCCAGGCCTTTTCGAGGGTCATCCACGAATCGCGCAGCAAGTTCGTCGTCGTCGACACCGCTCCGACCGGGCACACCCTGCTGCTGATGGACGCCACCGGCTCCTACCATCGCGAGATCGCCCGTCAGATGGGCGACGGTGCGCACTTCACCACGCCGCTCATGCGCCTGCAGGACCCGAGGCAGACCAAGGTTCTGCTCGTCACCCTCGCCGAGACCACGCCGGTCCTCGAAGCCGCCGAACTCCAGGGCGATCTCGAACGAGCCGGTATCCGTCCCTGGGCGTGGGTGATCAACAATTCGGTGGCCGCCGCGGCACCCGCGACCCCGTTGCTTCGACGGCGGGCCGCCGCCGAGATCGATCAGATCGACAGGGTGCGCGGTCGCCACGCCTCCCGCTATGCGGTGATTCCGCTGCTGGCCGACGAACCGGTTGGGATACCCGCTCTCGAGGTGCTCACGACAGCGCAGCTACGGCGTAACCCTCTGGTGCCCGCACAGGAGCCGGGCACATTGCGCGACATCCGAGCGGATCGGTTGCCCCACGGAAACATGTCGACGCTGCTGGACGAGGTCCGCGAAGAGCGAGTTTGAGCCTCCGCGTTCTTCCCCCGGACCTGCGTTCATCCGTGCCCTGCAGCCAGCGGACGAACAGGGAACCGGGGGAGGAACGGACTTTCCGAGGGCGCAGCTATCGTGCAACACTTGTTGTCAGATGTGAGCCGCACGACCAGGGAGCACTCATGCGCGAGGAGAAGGTCACCTACTGCCGGATCTGCGAACCGCTCTGCGGGATGATCGCGACCGTCGAGGACGATCGGCTCATCGAACTGCGCCCCGACAAACAGCATCCGCTGTCGAAGGGTTTCGCCTGCCCGAAGGGCATCGCGTTCGCCGAGATCGTCAACGACCCCGACCGGGTGCTGCACCCGCTGCGCAAGACCGCCGACGGTGGGTTCGAACAGATCTCCTGGGAGACCGCGCTCACCGAGATCCGGGCGAAGCTGCGTGCCGTGTACGACCGGCACGGCAAATCGGGGATCGGCTGGTACTTCGGCAACCCGGCGACCTTCTCGACCGGCCACACCATGTGGACCGCGACCTTCACGACCCTGCTGGGTACCCCACACGTCTACTCGGCCGGATCGCAGGACGTGAACAACCGCTTCGCGGCCAGCCATTTCCTCTACGGCAATCCCGTCGCCGCGCCCATCCCGGACATCAACCGGGTCGACTATCTGGTCATCATGGGTGCCAATCCCATCGTGTCGCACGGCAGCGTGATGAGCTCACCCCGAATCCGCGACGGGCTCAAGGCGATCGAAGCCCGAGGCGGCCGGGTGGTCGTCGTCGATCCGCGGCGGACCGAGACCGCCCGCGAATTCGAGTGGCTGCCCATCGTCCCCGACACCGATACCCTGCTACTGCTGGCGCTGCTGCACGTGATGTTCGACGAGGGTCTGGCCGACGAACACCGGATCACCAAGCAGGCCTCCGGCATCGAGACCCTCAAACGTGTGGTCGCCCGGTTCGCTCCGGAGGACGTCGCGGACCGTACCGACGTACCCGCCGAGACGATCCGCGACATGGCGCGCACCCTGGTGACCACCGAACGCGCCGCCATCTACGGCCGCATCGGTACCTCCTTGGGCCGCACCGGCACGCTCACCACGGCGCTGCTCGACATCGTCAATCTGGTGGCCGGCAACCTCGACACCGTCGGCGGGTCGATGTTCGGCGATCTCGGTGTCCCCGGCGAACGACTCGGTATCTCTGCCCTGCAACGATTCCCGGGGTTCACCTGGGCGGGACGACGCAGCCGGGTCGGTGACCTGCCGCAAGTGCTGGGCACCGCGCCGGCGTCGGTGATGGCCAAGGAGATGACCACGCCCGGAACGGGGCAGCTGCGTGCTCTGTTCGTCAGCGCGGGAAACCCGGTGCTCTCGGTGCCCAACGGCGCCGAATTGAGTTCGGCGCTCGACGGACTCGATCTCATGGTGTCGCTCGATATCTATCGCAACGAGACCAACGCCCACGCCGACTACATCCTGCCCGCGACCACGATGTACGAACGCGGCGACTTCCTGTTGCCGTTCCAGATGCTGTTCACCACTCCGTTCCGGCAGGCCACCGATCCGGTGATCTCACCGCGCGGAGAGGCACGCGAGGAGTGGACGGTCGTCACCGAGCTGATGGGCGCGATCGGTCGGCGTTCCCCGCTCATCGGTGCGTTGCATGCCCTCGACGTCGCGTCGGCGAAGCTCGGTGCCCGGTGGACGCCGGAGCGGCTCTCCGATCTCGTGGTCCGGATCAGTCAGGGCGGCAATCGATTCGGTCTGCGGCGCGGTGGCCTCACCTACCGTCGTCTGGTCGAGGAGAACCCGCACGGCGTCATCGTCGCCGACCATCTGACCCCGGGACGGTTACGTAAGCTCATCACCCACCGCGACCGCCGGGTGTGCCTCGACGCCCCCGAGATCCTCGCCGAACTCGACCGCCTCGAGCCGGTCGAAGATCCGCGGCTTCCGTTGCGGCTCATCGGATTGCGTGAGATCCGCTCGGAGAACAGCTGGCAGCACAACGCCCCGCTGCTGCTGCGCGGCGGGCGACGACACGCCGCCCGCATGCACCCCGACGACGCCCGGCAGCGCGGCATCGGTGAGGGTGACCTCGTGACGGTACGGTCGGCGTACGGTCAGATCGAGCTGCCGGTGACGATCACCGACGAGATGAAGGCCGGCGTCGTCGCGATCCCGCACGGCTGGGGCCACAACGGATCCGGCGGCTGGACCCGCGCCAACGCCGCGGCCGCCACCGACCTGGGCAGCGGCGGCGCGAACGTGAACGCCCTGATCTCGTCGGACCCGGAGGATCTCGAGCGGCTGGCGGGAATGGCCAACATGACCGGTGTCCCGATCGAGGTGTCGCTGCTGGACACCGGCGCCGACACCGGGGACCGCAGCGAGTCGGCGGCCTCGGGAGTCGGCTAGGTCTGAGCTGAGGCCGCCACACCGAGGACCTATGACGACGGAGTCTCCTCGAAGAGTGCGGCCATCGTGGTCTGCCCGTCGAGGGACTCCCGGATGATGTCGGCGTGCCCGCTGTGGTGTGCGGTCTCCCGCAGCCGGTGCAGCAGCATCTTGCGGACCGTCCACCATTCACGTTCCGGCTGCCACGGCGCGGTCGGTTGCGGGATCAGGTCGTCGAGGCTCGTCTCGGCGACGTAGGCCTCGAGTTCGGCTGCGACTCGGTCGTATTCGGCCAGGTAGTGCGCGACGGTCTCGCCATCGAGCAGTTCGTGGTTGCCCGCCAGCTCGCTCAGGTCGATCTCGGCGTTCTCGTCGCGTTCCCGCAGATCCTTCAGCGTGGCCTGCTCACCCCAGGTGAGGTGTTTGAGCAGCCCACCCAGGGTCAGTTCGCTGACCGTCGTGCGTTGGCGGGCCTGTTCCTCGGTCAGCCCGCGCAGCGTGATCTTGAACATCGCCCGCTGATCGGCGAGCAGCGTGAGCACATCCTCCTTCTCGCCGCTGACCGCGACCGAAAGCGTGACGTGGGTGTAGGTGCCGGCCATCGTGGTCCTCTCGCCGCCGGTTCAATGCCTGCTGAGGACCACAATAGGCAGGCTTGCGGACAACTCCGGTCCGCAATTGTCCGTGCCTCAGGAATCCTGTTTGCGCAGGATGAACCGCTGGATCTTGCCGCTGGGCGTCTTGGGCAACGCGTCGACGAAGTGCACCGTCCGCGGGTAGGCGTGCGCGGCGAAGCCGGTCTTCACCAGTTGCTGCAGTTCACGTTCGAGGTCGTCGTCGCCGACGAGCCCCTCGGCGAGCACCACGAACGCCTCGAGGACCTCGCCGCGCAGATCGTCGGGCCGGCCGACGACGGCGACGTCGACCACCGACGGATGGGTGATCAGGACGCTCTCCACGTCGAACGGGCCGATCCGGTAGCCGGCCATGATGATCACATCGTCATCGCGGGCCGTGAAGAAGAAGCGGCCGTCGTCGTCCATCCGGCCGGTGTCGCCCGTGAGATACCAGCGGCCGTCCTCGGTGAACCGTGCGGCGGTCTTGTCGGGGGCGTCGAGGTAGCCGGTGAAGAACATCAGCGGACTGTTCTCGACGTCGATCGCGATCTGCCCGTCGACGATACCGACCGCGAACCCAGGCATCGGTTTGCCCATCGAACCCGGCACCAGCGGTTCGGCGACGTCCGGGTGCCAGTGATTGTTCACGAACATGCCGTGCTCGGTCTGCCCGTAGTGATCGCGCACCTCGGAGTTCAGGGCGTCGCGTGCCCAGTCGATGACGTCCGGGGTGAGGGGTTCACCCGCCGACGACGCGCGCCGCAGATCGAACCCGGAGAACGCGACGTCCTTGGACAGCGTGCGGTAGACGGTCGGTGCGGCGGCGAAGTTGGTGACACCCAGCTCGCGCAGAATGCGGGCGGTGAGTTCGGCCGAGAAACCGGCGTGCAGCAACAGGTTGCGACGACCCATGGCCATCGGCCCGAGTACCCCGTAGTAGAGGCCGTAGGCCCAGCCCGGATCGGCGGCATTCCAGAACACGTCGTCGGCGGAGACGTCGAGACCGTAATGCATGTAGCAGCAGAAGGCCGCCAGCGCCCGCACCGGCACCGGCACCCCCTTCGGCGCGCCGGTGGTACCGCTGGTGAAGAGGAGAATGAGCGTGCCGTCGCCGCCCACCGCGACGGACTCGGCGATCGGCTCGGCACCGGCGACCAAGCCGTCGAACTGCTCGCCGGCGACGACGGTGGTGATGCCCTCGATGCCGTCGAGCTTGGCGACCTGGCTCGGTTCGGTGATCACGACGCGGGCACCGCCACCGGTGAGCCGCATCTCGATCGCGGGTGTCGCGAACGCGGTGAACAGCGGAATGTAGACGGCGCCGAGTCGTGCGATGGCCAGCAGCGAGACGACGAGTTCGGCGCGTTTGCCCATCAGCACACCGACGGTGTCGCCGCGCCCGACACCCATCCCGGCCAGCGCGGTGGCGAACCGTTTGGACGCCTCGGCGAGTTCGCCGTAGGTCAGATCGACGGTGACGAGATCGTCGCCGTCGACGTCGATGGTGGTGAACGCGACCGTAGTCGGGTCGTGACGGTCGACGAGCAGTTCGGCGGCGTTCGCGTCGGGGCCGCCGAAGGTGGTGAGCCAGTTCGCGAGCATCTCGTCGATGGAGGCGTGGTCGGCGGGCGTGGGTGCGGTCTGCGTCATCGTTGATCCTCGGTTTGTGCGGCCGGGCAGCAGGTCCCTATTGTCGCTGGTCGGCAGGTAAGCTGGGTCACATTGTGCGATCTGGACAGTGCACAGAACACCCCCTGAAGAGGGGGCGGCGACGGGAGGCGACATGAGCGAGGCGACCTTGGTCGTGGACGCACTGCGTCGTGTGCGGCGCGTCAGCGGCGTGTCCCTGGCCTTCGCGGGCATGGTGTCGGCGGGCGCGACGAAGGGTCGGCAGGCGGTGCGGCTCGAGCATTTCGTCGGCAACACGGTCGGTGCGCTGTCGGGCGTGTCGGTCGACATCGGGCACGGTCTCGGCGGCAAGGTCATCAGCGTCAACCGGCCCGTCGTCGTCGACGACTACCTCCGCACCCCGAACATCACCCATCGCTACAACGCGATCATCGCCGCCGAGGGACTGCGGGCGATGGCGGCCGCACCGGTCATCGTGGACCGTCGGCCCGTCGCCGTGCTCTACGGTGCGCTGCATACCGACGATCCGATCGGCAGCCGCACCTTCGACGTGCTCGCCGCGGAGGCGCGGGCGTTGGAACAGCAGATCGTGACCGCGCGCGTGACCGCGGCGGCCGGGTCGTCGTCGGAGATGAACGAACTGCGTGATCGACTGACGCAGGCGTACAGCCGGCTGCGGCTGCTGGAGCGGACCGTCGACGACCAGACGCTGGCGTCGGAGCTCGAGCGCATCACCGAGACGCTGCTCGACGACGTGGGCGCCACCGTACCGGCGGTGTCGCTGACCGGACGCGAACAGGATGTGCTGGCACTGGCCGCGCTCGGACACGGCAACGCCCGCATCGCCGAGGAACTCGGGATCGGTGTGCAGACGGCCAAGGGCTATGTGAAGGACGCGATGAACAAGCTCGGCGCGTCCACCCGACTCGAAGCGGTGGTGTCCGCGCGGCGCCAGGGCCTGCTGCCGTAGCAAAGCCGCCGGGGAAGAACCGGGCAGGTCAGGCGGTGAGTGCCGCGAGACGCTCGGTGTAGACGAGCTTCACGAACTCGGCGCGGTTGCGGACACGGGTGATCGAGAAGATCCGGCTGACGTACTTCTTCACCGTGTCCACACCGAGAGCCATGATCGAGGCGATCTCCTCGTTCGTGTGCCCGTCGGCGAGCAGTTCGCCGAGCTCGCACTGCCGTGGGGTCAGCCGCGCCGACCACGACGGGCAGGGATTGCCGGGCAGTGTGCGCGCGAGGGTCGACAGCTGGCGGGCCAGCAGGCCGAGCGCCTGCACGCGCACGGGTGCCACCTCCTTGCCCGCGGAGTCGAAGATGCCGACGAGGGCATGGCAGTCGTGGACGAGGTTCAGGTGCATCACCGACGCGCTGCGCAAGGACCTGCGGTAGAGGAATCCGTCGAGGTAGTCGCGCGCCGACGACGGGATGCTCGGCAATTCGGTGTGCGCGATCGCGTGGGTCGACGACAGCGCGGCGAAGGACTCCGGGGTCGCGAACACGTCGGTCTGATACCACCCCGACTGGTACTCGTCGATGATCGCGGGGATGCGGCCGGTGGTCACCGGGTCGGGGTCGGCGAAGGCCGTCCGGAAGGTCGGGCCGGTCAGGAACGTGGTGTTCGGGAAGCCATAGACGGTGTGCAGCGCATCCATCAAAGCGTGTTTGAACTCATCGAGCGTTCTCGCCGTGCCGCAGTGGTCGAGCACGGCGAAGATGTGGTCGTACTCGTCGCTGGGCAGGGACGGCCGTGTCGCCACCGCACCCATCGCGCTTCCTGGTGTGAGCCACGTCATAACCCTGACCAATATAGCGGCCGACGTGAACAGGGGCTCAACTGTCCACTTTGGTGCACTGTGTCTCACGTCACACCTCTGTCTATGGTGTGCCCGATCCGTTTCACCCGATCGACCTGGCCGAGACGACGCCAGATCGCGAACCAGCAGGAGATATCCACCGATGAGCAGGCTTCGTTTCGGCTACTTCATGGCCCCGTTTCACGTCCCCGGCCGCAATCCGACCGCGGCACTCGAGCGCGACCTCCAGATGGCCGAGTATCTCGATGTCCTCGGGTTCGACGAGGTCTGGTACGGCGAACACCATTCGGCCGGGAGCGAGATCATCGCGTCGCCGGAGATCATGATCGCCGCCGCGGCACAGCGGGCACCACGCATCACGTTCGGCACCGGCGTGACGTCGCTGTCGTATCACAACCCGCTGTGGGCGGCCGACCGCATCATGCAACTCGATCACCTGACGCGTGGCCGCACGGTGTTCGGTATCGGCCCGGGTTCGCTGCCCACCGACTCGGCGATGATCGGGCTCGATCCCACCGACACCCGTGAGTTGTTGTCGGAGAACCTCGACATCGTCGTGCGCCTGCTGCGCGGTGAGACCGTCAGCGCCAAGACCCGGACTCACGAGTTGATCGATGCCCAGCTGCAACTGGCGCCGTATTCGGCCGACGGCATCGAGATCGCGCTGGCCGCGGTCGCCTCACCCACCGGGCCGCGGCTTGCCGGCTCCTACGGCCTCGGCCTCCTGTCGATCGGTGCCACGCTGTCCGCCGACGGTTTTGATGCTCTTGCCCATCACTGGAACGTGATGGAGGAGCGCGCCACCGTGCACAACACCACTGTCGACCGTTCGCAGTGGCGCCTCGTCGGCCCGTTCCACATCGCGGAGACCGAGGCCGAGGCCGTCAAGCAGGTGGAGTACGGCATCGAGGAGTGGTTCGACTACTTCCAGCACGTCGCGGCGTTTCCGCAGATGGCGGTGTCCGGGAGTCGACTCAGCGAGATGATCGATTTCATCAAGGAGTCGGGCATCGGGGTGATCGGGACCCCGGAGCAGGCGCGCGCACAGGTCCAGCGACTGTGGGATCAGTCCAAGGGCTTCGGATGCATGTTGCTGATGGGCCACGACTGGGCGAATCCGGCGAACACGAAGCGATCGTTGGAACTGTTCACCCAGGAGGTGTTCCCGCACTTCCAGGGGCAGGCACAGCCGCTGCTCGACGCGGCCTCACGTGCGCGCCAGGTCCGTGAGGGTCACGCCGCCAAACAGATGGAGGCGGTCGAGCACATGACGATGAAATACCAGGCGGAGGTCGCGGCCCAGGGTTGAGGAGCGTCCGATCTGTCGTGTTGCTGCCCGATCCCGAGTGTTTCGCTGACTACCCTGTTCACCCAGGTGCTCACGACGAACGGAGCCTGACATGGCGAAGAAGAACAAGTTGATCGGTCAGCTCGAGGCGCAGATCGAAATGTTGACCAACGAGCTCGCCAACGTCGACAAGCAGCTTCGAAAACGAGTCAAGCGGGCCGAGCGGGAGGCCGCGTCGGCGCGTGCGGAGTTACTGAAGTTCATCGGGCAGCGGGGCAAGAGCAAGAAGGACTCGGGCGATAAAGGCTCGGGTGACAAGGACTCCGACACGAAGCCCGTGTCAACGGATCATCCGAAACCGACGCAGCAGAAGGATCATCCGTCGCACCGGGTCACCGAACCGGCCAAACCGGTCATTCCGCGAGCCGAGGCACCACGCTCGGCCGCACCGAAACCCGCGGCCCCGAGGACCGCTGCGTCGAAGACCCCGGCAGCGAAACCCGCGGTCCCAGAATCCAAGGCCCCACAACCCGCGGCCCCGAAACCCGCGGTCCCACCGCCTGCCGCCGCTAAGAAGGTCGCGGCAGAGTCGGAGTCGCCGGCCAAGAAAGCCGTGGCGAACTGGCCCGCCGCAGATACTTCCCCCACGTCACGGTCGACCACGGACACCGCCGGACCCGCGCCGGAAGCTCCGTCGGCGAAGTCGACCCGCAGCGGACCCACCGTCGCCGAACTCAAGGCGCAGGCCAAAGCCCAAGGGGTCAAGGGCTACTCGACGATGAACAAGGCGCAGCTGCGACAGGCGCTCGACCACTAGACTGGGTCGGCATGTCAGCCGGGTCAGATCCCGGATATGCCGTACGTGTGCATCTTGCGGTAGAGCGAGCTACGTGACATCCCCACCGCGTGCGCCGCCCGCATGCGGTTGCCGTCGGCCTCCTCGAGGGCGTTGACGATCGCATCGCGTTCGGTGGCCTCGAGCGGGGTCAGCGCGCGGGTTGTGCTGCTGCGACAGAACCCCGGAAGATCCGCAGCCTGGATCTCGCCAACCGGTCGGCGACGAAGTGCGGTCTCGAGTGCCTCCCGCAGTTGGGTGATGTTCCCCGGCCACGAGAACGCGGCGATGATTCGCGACGCCTGCGGGCTGATCCGTGCATGCCGATGTGGCGAGAGGATCTTCATGATCCGGTCGGTGATATGCGGAAGGTCGGGGCCGCGTAGCCGCAGCGGCGGGATGGTGACCGAGCACCCGAAGTGGTGGAGCAGGTCGGCGAAGGAGCCCACCACCTCACCGTCGATCGGCTCGGCTGTCGCTGCGATGTGATGGCCGGTCTCGGTCGCCCGCGCGATCATCGACGCGATCTCGGCATGTCCGGACGGCCCGATCCGGTCGAGGTGGCGGACCACGAGCAGTGCCGGTCCGTCGATGTCCGTCGCGGGCATCGCTACCTGTTCGCCCCGTTCCACCCGGACGGCATCGACGATCACCACGGGCGACGACCCGTGCAGTTCGCCAAAGGCGTCGGAGATCAGCGACAACCGTCCGGTGCCGGGTTCGCCGAGCACCAGGACCGCCGTGCGCTCCGCCAGCGCCTCGGTGGTCTCGGCCAGGGCCTTGGCCCAGGCGGGGCTGCGCATCTCGCGCGACGACGCCACGGGCAGCGCGATTCGGCCGGGTCGGTTAACGGCCGACGGGGCGCCCAGACCGCAGGCCCCCCGCACCTCGTCGAGAAGCAGCACCATGCCCACCGCATCCCCGTTGCAGGTGATGCAGTTGGTGCGCATGCGAATGGTCCGCCCGGTCTCGAGTGTCACCGTGTGAACTCCACGATCCTGCTTGGACATCAGGAACTCCGCGTACTGCGCGACAGTGTTTTGCTCGTCCGGGGAGAGCAGTTCGCGGGCATGCTCGTTAACCATCAGCGTGTCGCCGATGGCCATCACGGACTGTCGGGGGCGGGCGTCGGCGCGCAGGTACGTCTCGAAGAGCGCACGGGTGGCCTGGCTGCGGTCGAGGAGGAGGTTGCGGCTGATCTCGGCGGCCGCCGACCGGACGAGTGCCTCGACCAGCGTCGTCCAGCTCTCGGCGAGCATGCTCACGTCGAGGACGCCGACCGCGCGACCGGTCAGCGGATCGAAGATCGGCGCGCCGGTGCAGGCGAACTGGATCAATGACTGATTGAAGTGTTCGCAGCCCACCACGCTGACCGGACCGCCGATCTCGAATGCGGTGCCGACCCCGTTGGTGCCGCAGCCGCTCTCCTCGAACGAGAATCCGCGCTGGAAGTCGACACGGTCGAGGACCCGGCCGACCGCCGAGGAACAATCGCGCCGGTCGATGATCCGAGCCTGCGAATCCGTCAACGCGATGGTCACCGGGACGTCGGACATGTCGTCGGTCAGTCGGGTGATCACCGGTCGCGCGCATCGCGCCAGCCGCGAATCGAAATCAATGTCCTCGTGATAGATGACGCGATACCGGTCCGCGTCGACGCCGGCCGACTGACTGCGCGCCCAGGACGCGGCGACCACGTCCCCGACGCCTGCGGCACCCAACGGGCCGTACTCCAGGAAGTCGGCTCGAGCTGCGGCGATTCGAAGTTGGAGCTCCCGCAGGTCGGACATCGTCGTCGGAACTCCTTTCGCCGGTCACCGGCCTCCTGTGAGGCGGGCCACAGTCGATTATCCAGAACCCGACGGTGGTCGACCAGCGCTCACCGGTCAGGTCGACTGTCCCAATTTGGGACGTCGAGACCTCTTGGGACAGCACCAACAATGTCTGCCACGTGTTCGACGTCACACCGCAAGGAGATCTCCCATGGCAACCAGAACTCTCGACGCACTCGTCATCGGGGCCGGGGTGGCCGGCCTGTATCAACTGCATATGCTGCGCGAACAGGGGCTCGACGTTCGCGCTTACGACACCGCGAGCGGAGTCGGCGGCACGTGGTACTGGAACCGGTACCCCGGCGCGAAGTTCGACTCCGAGGCCTACATCTATCAGTACTTGTTCGACGAGGACCTGTACAAAGGCTGGAGCTGGAGCCGACGCTTTCCCGGACAGGCCGAGATCGAGCACTGGCTCAACTACGTCGCGGATTCGCTGGATCTGCGACGCGACATCCAGTTCGACACCACCATCGAGCGCGCGGTGTTCGACGAGGACACCAACCGCTGGACGGTCACCACCGACTTGGGTGAGACCATCGACACCCAGTTCCTGATCACCTGCTGCGGCATGCTGTCGGCCCCCATGGCCGATCTCTTCGACGAGCAGAGCGATTTCGCGGGCGACATCTGGCATACCGCGCGCTGGCCGAAGGAGCAGGTGGACCTCGCCGGCAAACGCGTCGGCGTGATCGGCAACGGCGCCACCGGCATCCAGGTCATCCAGACCATCGCCGACGAGGTAGGCGACCTGAAGGTGTTCATCCGAACCCCGCAGTACGCGCTGCCGATGAAGAATCCGAGCTATGGACCCGGCGAGGTGCAGTGGTACAAGTCGCGGTTCGACGAGTTGCAGCAGAACCTGCCCACCACCTTCACCGGGTTCGAATACGACTTCACCGACGCCTGGGCGGATCTCACCCCCGAACAGCGGCAAACCAGGCTTGAGGACTGCTACGAGGACGGATCGCTGAAGCTGTGGCTGGCGTCGTTCGCGGAGATCTTCTCCGACGAGCAGGTCAGCGAAGAGGTCTCGGAATTCGTCCGGCAGAAGATGCGCGCACGGCTGCAGGACCCCGAACTGTGCGAACTGCTCATCCCGAGCGACTACGGGTTCGGCACCCACCGCGTGCCCCTGGAGTCCAACTACCTCGAGGTCTACCACCGCGACAACGTGACCCCGGTTGCGGTCAAGAACAACCCGATCGCGCGCATCGTGCGGGAAGGCATCGTGCTGGCCGACGGCACTCTGCACGAACTCGACGTGATCATCATGGCGACCGGTTTCGACGCCGGCACCGGTGCCCTGACGCGGATCGACATCCGGGGCCGCGGCGGCCGGTCGCTCAAGGAGGACTGGTTCACCGACATCCGCACGACGATGGGCCTGATGGTGCACGGATATCCGAACATGCTGACCACCGCTGTGCCGCTCGCGCCGTCGGCGGCACTGTGCAACATGACCACGTGTCTGCAGCAGCAGACCGAGTGGATCGACGAGGCCATCCGCCACCTGCGGGCCAACGGCAAATCCGTCATCGAAGCCACCAAAGAAGGGCAGGATGCGTGGGTCGCCCACCACGACGAACTCGCCGACGAGAACCTCATCTCGAAGACGTCGTCGTGGTACGTCGGGTCGAATGTGCCGGGCAAACCACGCCGGGTGCTCTCCTACGTCGGTGGTGTCGGCGCGTATCGCGAGGCCACTCTCGAGGCAGCGGCCGCCGGATACAAGGGTTTCGCGCTCTCCTGAACAACTATGATGCAGATCACACTCCAAGAAAGTGGTGTCAGAATGACCAGCACATCTCCCGCCGTGGACAGGGCCGCATTCGGCGCGGCCGCCGACTCGATCCTGACCGCCGCGACCACCGGTGACGCGCGCGTCCCCGGCGTCGTCGCGATGGTCACCGACCGAGAGCAGAACATCTACACCGGTGCCGCGGGACTGCGCCGCATCGACGGGCCGGCGGAGATGACCGTCGACGACGTGTTCGCGATCTTCTCCACCACCAAGGCGATCACCGCGACCGCGGCGCTGCAATTGGTGGAGGAGGGCAAACTCGACCTCGACCGGCCGGCCAGCGACTACGCGCCCGCGATCGGTGAACTCCAGGTGATCGACGGTTTCGACGGCTCGGGGGAACCCATCCTCCGCGCGCCGAAATCGGTGCCGACGACGCGTCAACTCCTCACACACACCGGCGGCTTCGGCTACGACTTCTTCGACGAGGTCTACCTGCGCCTCGCGGAGGAGAAAGGTCAGCCCAGCGTCATAACGGCCACCATGGCCGCGCTGACCACTCCATTGCTGTTCGACCCGGGTGAACGCTGGCAGTACGGCACCAACATCGACTGGGTGGGGCAGGTCGTGGAGGGGTTGCGCGGCAAGCGACTCGGCGATGTGTTCGACGAGCGGATCTTCGGACCGCTCGGTATCGAGAACATGAGTTTCATCCTGCGAGAAGATTTCCGGTCGCGGCTGGCCGAGATCCACGCGCGCAACGCCGATGGGTCACTGACTCCGATGGGGTTGGAACTGCCGTCGCCGCCCGAGGTGGACTTCGGCGGGCACGGGCTCTACGGAACCGTCGGCGACTACATGAAATTCATCCGCATGTGGCTCAACGACGGTGCAGGAGAACATGGTCGGGTGTTGCAACCCGAGACGGTCCAGATGGCCGTGCAGAATCACCTCGGCGATCTGTCGGTCACGATGTTGCCCGGGGTGATCCCGTCGCTGTCGAACGATGCGGAATTCTTTCCCGGGCAATCGAAATCGTGGTCTCTGGCCTTCATGATCAACAACGAGGAGGCGCCGACGGGTCGGCCGGCCGGTGCGCAGGGCTGGGCCGGCCTGGCCAACCTCTTCTACTGGATCGACCGCGCAAACGGGTACGGCGGCTTCTGGGCGACGCAGATCCTGCCGTTCGGTGACGCGACATCCTTCACCAAGTACATGGAGTTCGAGACCGCGTTCTACCAGAATTTGAACAGCTGAAAGGACGGACATCGATGTCCGGAACAATGAACACCTTCACGATGCTCGACATCGGCAAGACATCGATCATCGAAAAGCCCATTCCCACACCGGGTGCCAACGAGGCGCTGGTCAAGACGACTGCGTCGCTGATCTGCACCTCGGATGTGCACACCGTGAAGGGTGCGCTCCCGGTGGAGAACGGGCGGACCCTCGGACACGAATCGGTGGGTGTCATCGCCGCTCTGGGGTCCGCGGTCACCGGATTCACCGAAGGTCAGCGCGTCGCTGTCAACGCGGTGACCCCGTGTTTCGAATGTTCCTACTGCCAGCGTGGATTCACCAGCCAGTGCGGCGGCATGCTCGGTGGCTACAAGTACACCGCTCAGGTCGACGGCAACATGGCCGAGTACTTCTTGGTGCCTGCTGCGCGGGCCAATCTCGCACCCATCCCCGACGACCTGGCCGACGAGGCCGCCGTCTATGCGTGCGACATGCTGAGCACCGGGATCATGGGTGCCGAGCATGCGCAGATCAGCATCGGCGACACGGTGGTGGTCTTCGCCCAGGGTGCGGTGGGACTGTGCGCGACGATCGGTGCGAAACTGCTTGGTGCGGGCCGTATCATCGCCGTCGAGTCGATACCGGAACGGATCGAACTCTCCAAGCGTTACGGCGCCGACGACATCGTCGACTTCACGAAGGGCGACCCGGTGGAGCAGATCATGGATCTCACCGGCGGTATCGGAGCCGACGGGGCCATCGAAGCCCTCGGCTTCCCCCAGACCTTCGAGGCCGCCCTGGCGTGCCTGAAGGCCGGCGGCACCCTGTCGAACATCGGTTATCACGGCGAAAACCCGGCGCCGCTGCAGCTGGACCTGCCGGCGTTCGGGTTGGGTATGGGGGACAAGACGATCCGCACCGGCCTGTGTCCTGGCGGTAGCGACCGCATGCGGCGGCTGTTCACGCTGATGTCCACCGGAAAGGTCGATCCGACCCCGATGACCACGCATCGATTCGCCTTCGCCGACGTCGAGCGGGCGTTCGAGATGATGTCGAACAAGGAGGACCACATCGTCAAGCCGCTGATCACCTACTGAGTGGACCACTGAGCCCGTCGGTGACGCCGGTACCCTCGGATTCTGGGAGAACCTAGGAGCGGAGGACAGCGGGTGTCGGACGCGGTGGTCGAGGCGGGAGCCGACGAGGTCGTCGATCCCGCCATCCGGCAGTGGCAGGAGTTGCGTGCGGTGATCGACGGCCCACTGCCCGAGATCGCCACGCGCTTCTCCCGGTTCCTCACCCGGGTGTGGCCTCACGACGCGCTGATCATCTTCACCCGTGAATGCACCGGCCGGCCGCGCAAGGTCGCCGGTGATTCGGCCATCGTCGAGCGGGTGACCATCGATGAGCTCGAAGTGGTCAAGGGCGATGCGCGCCGGGACGCCATCACCCGGATCGACGCCGTGGTCGGCGGGGCTCGACGTCCGATCCGGGCGGTGCTCGACGACACCGACACGTTGCTCGTCGTGCTGCCGAAGACCGCGGTCCGGCCGGCCCGGACCGCGGGTCTGGCGGTGGGCGTATCCGAGGATCTGATGCGGTCGTGGTTCGCAATCGTCGCGACCTCGATCCGGCAGCAGGTGTCGCAGGCCAGTCCGGACTACCTTGCGGAATCGCGGGCCGCCTCCAGCGAACGCGCCCGGACGATCGCGCAGCTCACCGAAGCCCACGAGGACACCCTGGCATCGATCCTCGGCACCCTCCGTGCCCGCGACCTCGATGATCGGACGGCTCGCAGCGCCGCCGCCGACGCCGCATCGTCGGCGCTCATCGCCTTGCGCGGGGTGGGTGACACCGACCGCAAGTTGGCCACCGAGGCCCTCGCCACGGCCTTCGGGCGGATGCAAGAGGAACTCGAACCCGTCCTCCGGCATCTGGACATCGACGTCGAGTATGTCCCGCCCACCGGCGAGAACCGGTCGTTGCCAGGCGAGATCGCCTACGCCGCACGGGCGATCGTCCGAGCGGCGGCGGTCGCCTTCGGCGCCGAGCGCCGACTCGCCCGACTCCGCATCGCCTGGGATTGCCGGCCCGACGAACTGGTTCTCGACGTCCGTGACCAGGGCGCCGGTGAGGTGGATTCCGACGCCCTTGCGCGACAGCTCGCGGGACGACTCCAGACCCTTGACGGCCGTCTCGAGGTGGAGTCGATCCCGGGCTGGGGGAGCCGTGTCGCCGTCCACCTGCCGTTGGCGATTCCCGGCGCGAGGCCGGGCGAGGATCTGCTGTCCGCGCTCAACCCGCGGGAGGTCGAGGTGCTCGGCCACCTCGCACTCGGCCGTCGCAACAAACAGATCGCCACCGATCTGGGCGTCAGCGAGAGCACCGTCAAGTTCCACGTCGCGGCCATCCTGCAGAAACTGCGGGTGACGAATCGCGGTGAGGCGGGTTTGTTGGCGGCGCGTGCCGGGATCACCGCGAGCTGACCGATTGCGTGCCGTCGGCGAAATCCCACGGTCAGCGCGCCTCGGCCGGCACCGATCGGCAGTTGTACTTTCGGCTAGGTAAAACCATCCCTTCGGACGGATGCACGGGTGGTTTTGTGCCACAACACTGTGTTGGGTACGGGTCACCCACCGGTGACCGGGCGTTACGGAGAGGTTTGAAGCGGAATGTCGCAAACGGTCAAGGGAGTCATCTCCCGCAGCAAGGGCGCTGCCACCGAGGTCGTCGATGTGGTGGTGCCCGACCCCGGGCCCAGGGACGTGATCGTCAAGATCCAGGCCTGCGGCGTGTGCCACACCGACCTGGCCTACAAAGAGGGCGGCATCAACGACGAATACCCGTTCCTGCTGGGCCACGAGGCCGCGGGCATCGTGGAGACCATCGGCTCCGAGGTCACCCATGTCGAGGTCGGGGACTTCGTCGTCCTCAACTGGCGCGCGGTGTGCGGTGAATGTCGCGCCTGCAAGCGGGGCCGTCCCTGGTACTGCTTCAACACCCACAACGCGAGCAAGTCGATGACGTTGACCGACGGCACCGAACTGGACCCCGGCGCTGGGCATCGGCGCGTTCATCGAGAAGACCCTCATCCACGAGGGACAGTGCACCAAGGTCAATCCCGAGACCGATCCCGCCGTCGCCGGACTGCTGGGCTGCGGCGTCATGGCCGGACTCGGTGCCGCGATGAACACCGGCAACGTCGGTCGCGGTGACTCGGTCGCGGTGATCGGCTGCGGCGGTGTCGGCGACGCCGCGATCGCCGGTGCACGCCTGGCCGGCGCCACCACCATCATCGCCATCGACCGCGACGCGGCCAAGCTCGAGTGGGCGAAGGATCTCGGCGCGACGCACACCGTCAACGGCACCGAGGTCGATGATGTCGTGACCGCGGTGCAGGACCTGACCGACGGCAACGGCGTCGACGTCGTGGTCGACGCGGTGGGTCGCCCGGAAACCTACAAGCAGGCGTTCTACCTGCGTGACCTGGCGGGCACCGTGGTGCTGGTGGGTGTGCCGACCCCGGAGATGACACTCGAGATGCCGTTGATCGACTTCTTCGCCCGCGGTGGAGCGCTCAAGTCGTCGTGGTACGGCGACTGCCTGCCCGAGCGTGACTTCCCGATGCTCATCGACCTCTACGAACAGGGTCGTCTGCCGCTGGAGAAGTTCGTCACCGAGCGGGTCGGACTCGAGGACGTCGAGGCGTCCTTCGACGCGATGAAGGCCGGTAACGTGCTGCGCTCGGTGGTGGAGATCAAGTCGTGACCGCGAAGATCCGCATCGACAACGTCGTCACCTCGGGTACGTTCTCGCTCGACGGCGGCACGTGGGATGTCGACAACAACATCTGGCTCGTCGGCAACGACGACGAGGTGGTCATCATCGACGCCGCGCATTCGGCGAAGCCGATCCTCGACGCCGTCGGGGACCGCACGGTGAAGGCGATCGTGCTGACCCACGGGCACAACGACCACATCACCGTCGCCCCCGAACTGTCGAAGGCCACCGGTGCGCCGATCCTGCTGCACCCTGGCGACGACATGCTGTGGAACGAAACGCATCCCGGTGTCGCACATGGGGAGCTGTTCGACGGCGAGTCCATCGATGTCGCGGGTACGTCGCTGAAGGTCATCAACACCCCGGGCCACTCGCCCGGATCGTGTGTGGTCTATGCACCCGAGGCGGGTGTGTTGTTCAGCGGCGACACCCTGTTCCACGGTGGTCCCGGTGCGACAGGTCGCTCGTTCTCGAGCTTCCCGACGATCATCGACTCCATCCGCGACAAGATCCTCACCCTCGACCCGGAGACCAAGGTCTACACCGGGCACGGCGACGGCACCACCGTCGGCGAGGAGGCCCCGCATCTCGAGGAGTGGATCAAGCGCGGGCACTGAAACCGTGCGGCATTGCCGGTGGCCTCACCGGGTGAGCCGGTAACGTTGCCGCAATGAGCGGATCGGCCCCGGTGTCGGTCGAGGCCACCCGGCCGCGGGCACTTCAGCTGGTGGTTCCGCCGTGGCTGCACGGGTACCGCTGGCGGTGGTTGCGGACCGACATCGTCGCGGGCGTGACGCTGGCGGCCGTGGCGATCCCGGAGTGCATGGGCTACAGCTCGATCGCGAAGGTCCCGGTGGTGGCGGGTCTGTACACGATCATCCTGCCGACCATCGCCTTCGCGCTGCTGGGGTCGTCGCGGCTGCTTGTCGTCGGCGCCGATTCCGCGACGGCCGCGCTGCTCGCATCCGGCATCGCCGGACTCGGGATCTCCGGATTGACACCGGGCTCACCGGAATGGTTGGCGTGGGCGGGCATCGTCGCCCTGGTGACCGGCGGGATCCTGGTGGTGGCGCGGCTGCTGCGGCTGGGTTTCCTCGGCGATTTCCTATCGACGGCGGTCCTGGTCGGCTTCCTCACCGGCACCGGGATCAGCGTGCTCACCGGCCAGATCCCGGGAATGCTCGGCGTGCCCGGTAGCGACGGGCACGTCTGGGATCGGTGGTCGGCGTTCCTGTCCGAGCTCGGGTCGATCGATTGGGGCTCTGCGGCTTTTGCTGCCGTCACCCTGGTGGCGTTGATCGGGGCGCGGCGATTCGCGCCCCGATTCCCGGTCGCCATCATGGTGGTCGCCGGGTCGATCATCCTGGTTGCGGCGTTCGGGTGGGCCGACGACCTCGACGTCGTCGGCCCCCTCGACGGCGGGCTGCCACATCTGGGGCTGCCGACCGGACTGTCGTGGGACAACATCGCAAGCGCGGTCACCGTCTCGGTCGGCTGCGCGATCGTGATCCTCGCCCAAAGCGCCGCGACCGCACGGAGTTTCGCGCAGAAACACGGCGATATCGCGGACGTCAACCGGGACATCGTCGGGCTGTCGGCGGCCAACCTGATCGCCGGCCTGAGTTCGACCTTCGTGGTCAACGGCAGTCCCACCAAGACCCAACTGCTCGATGAGGAGCGGGGCCGCACCCAGGTCGCCAACATCACCATGGCCGGCGTGACCCTGTTGGTGGTGATCTTCCTCGCCGGGCTGATCGAGGACCTACCGCATGCGGTCCTGTCGGCCATCGTGTTCCTGGTCGCGGTCAACCTCATCGATCTGCATGCTTACCGCCGCATGTGGCGAATCCGGAAGATCGAGTTCGGCATCGCGGTGTTCAGTGCCGTCGTCGTGGTGCTCTTCGGTGTACAGACCGGCATCCTCACCGCGATGGTGGTCTCGCTGCTCGAGATGATCCGCCGCCAGTATCGGCCCGAACGATTCGTCGTGGGCGTCAGCGAGCACGGCCGCGCCCGGCACTACCAGCCGGCCCGGCCCGGACTGCAGTCGTTGCCCGGGCTCATCCTCTTCCGCTACGACGCGGACCTGTTCTACGCCAACGCCGGACGATTCGCCGACGATGTCATGGACCTCATCCGTGCGGCGCCCGACCCGGTGCGGTGGCTGGTACTCGACTGCACCGCGATCAGCGACGTCGACTACTCCGCATCGTCGGTGCTCGGTGATCTGATCTCCTACGTGCACTCCCATCACGCGCATTTCATCCTCGCCGGCGTCGATCCGGAGCTGCAGAGCACCCTGTTCACCGAGGGACTGCTCGCCGACCTCGATCCCGATCACGTGTTCCCCACCGTCGGCGCCGCGGTCCGTGCCTTCGAGGCGGCATACCCGGACGCGGTGGCCGAGGAGCCCGACACCGGGGAGTCCCGATGAGGCTGGCACGTATTGTCGCGACGTCGGCGGCGGTCGCCGCGACCCGATCCCGCAAACAGAAGACGACCGAACTCGGAGCGCTGCTGAGGGACTGCGCACCCGATGAGATCCCCACCGTGGTGGCGTGGCTGACCGGGGTCACCCGGCAGGGCCGGATCGGCGTGGGGTGGCGTTCGCTCATGGCGCTCGACGCCGCACCCGCCGGGGAACCGACGTTGACCGTGACGGGTGTCGACGATCTGCTCACCCGGCTGGCGGCGGCGACCGGGCCGGGGTCGGTGGCGGAACGCAAACAGCTGCTACTCGAATTGTTCGGCGGGGCAGACGAATCCGAACAACACTTCCTGCGCCGCCTGCTCACCGGCGAACTGCGGCAAGGCGCACTGGCCGGGGTCATGGCCGACGCGATCGCCGATGCGGCGGGGCAGCCGATCGATCTGGTCCGGCGGGCGCACATGCTGACCGGATCGCTCCCGCAGACGGCGGCGCTCGCGGTGTTCGGCGGTGCGGAGGCTCTCGGCGCGGTGGGCCTCGAGGTGGGTCGCGCGGTGGCGCCGATGCTGGCCACCCCGGCCGACTCGCTGGCCGACGCGGTCACCTCGCTCGGACCGGAGCTGGTGATCGACTACAAACTCGACGGCGCACGCATCCAGGTCCACCGACGCCACGACGACGTCGCCGTCTACACCCGCAGCCTGCGCGACATCACCGCCGCGGTACCCGACGTCGTGGCGGTGGTGCGTGAACTCGACTGCGAGACCGTCATACTCGACGGTGAGACGCTGACCCTCGACGCCGACGGTCGGCCACGCCCCTTCCAGGACACGATGAGTCGTTTCGGGTCGGCCGCAGAGCACGGCGACGACCCGGCCGGGTTGCTGCGGCCGTTCTTCTTCGACTGTCTTCATCTCGACGGTGTCGATCTCATCGACCGTCCACTGGCCGAACGGCTCGCCGCACTGGACACCGTGGCCGCGGCGCTGCGGATACCGTCGGTCCGCAGCCCCGATGTCGACGCGGCCCAGCGCTTCTTCGACGATGCGTTGGCCGCCGGGCACGAGGGAGTGATGGCGAAGTCGCTCGACGGGGTGTACGCCGCCGGCCGGCGTGGAAAGGCCTGGCAGAAGATCAAACCCACCCACACCGTCGACCTGGTGGTCCTCGGCGCGGAATGGGGGTCGGGTCGCCGGACCGGGTTGCTGTCCAACCTGCATCTCGGCGCCCGCGACCCCGACGGGGGATCGCCGATCATGGTCGGCAAGACCTTCAAGGGGCTCACCGACGCGTTGCTCGCCTGGCAGACCGATGAGTTCCCGAAACACTCCAGTGGCCGCGACGGGCACACCGTGTACCTGCGGCCGGAGATCGTCGTCGAGATCGAACTCGATGGTGTGCAACGCAGCTCGCGCTACCCCGGTGGTGTCGCACTCCGTTTCGCCCGCGTCGTCCGCTACCGGCCGGACAAGACCGCCGCCGAGGCCGACACCATCGACGCGATCCGCGCGATGTTGCCGTGAAGGATACTCAGCTCAGCGGCAACTCGGCGACGAACGGCCCGGACGGCTGCGTCGAACCGCCCGCCGGTTCGACGGTGAACGCCAACGCGGTGGCATCGCCGAGGTGCGGGATCACCGCTGTCGTCGACGGGGCGACGTCCTTGTCGGTCATCGTGCCCGCCAACGTGTTCCCGGTGGGGCCGACCAGCCACATCTGGTAGACGGTGCCGGCTTGGGGTGGTGGCACGTCGTTCATGACGAGCACCCCCGCATCCTCCGACGGCGAATAGGTGACGGTGGCATGCCCGGTGGCGACATCGCCGGACGTGGTGCGGACGTCGCTCGCGGTGAAGACCTGCTCGGCGGTGGGCGGTTGGGTCTCCGACGGATTCGACGACACGCCGATCACCCAGCCGACTGCGCCGATCGCCACCGCCATCACCGCGGCGGCCGCGGCATACAGGAAGCGTCGTCGTCGGGGGTGCAGGGGTATCACCGTGGCATCGTCGTCCGGCGCGGGTGCCTGATCGGATTGGGGCCCGCCGGTCGAGGTGTCCGAGGATTCGGCACGGGCGGCGGCCAACACCCGCTCACGAAGGGTCGCGGGCGGGGGAACCGCGGTGGCCGCGCTGACCTGCGCCATCGTCTCGCGGGTCGCTCGGACCTGTCGCTCGAACTCGTCGCGGACCTCTGGTGTCGCCGATTCGAGGGCCTCGTCGAGTTCGGCGAGGTCGGGTCCGGTGACCGCGTCGAGGCCCATCGTCGCGGCGAGGTCGAGGAGTTCGTCGTCACGCATCACGATCTCCCAGGCAGTCCCGCAGTCGCTGCAGGCCATCGCGTATGCGGGACTTGATGGTGGGGAGCGCGACGGAGAGTTGCTCGGCCACCTCCCGATAGCTCAGCCCGTGATAGTAGGCGAGGCCCACCGACTGCCGTTGGATGTCGGTGAGGGTGCCGAGACAATTGATCACCTCACGGGAGGTCTCCCGGGACGCGACCTGTTCGGTGACCTCGTCGAAGGTCGACCGTGTGTCGTCGGTACCGTAGGCGAGGTCGCGGCGGGTGGCCGCCGACTCGGACCGCACCCGGTCCACCGCACGACGATGCGCCATGGTGATCAACCAGGACAGCGCCGACCCGGCCTGCGGATCGAAGGACCCCGCCGACCGCCACACCTGCAGGAAGACCTCCTGGGTGGTCTCCTCGCTGTAGCCGGGATCGCGCAGCACACGCAGCACCATGCCGTAGACGCGGGCGCACGTCAGGTCGTAGAAGCGGGCGAAGGCATCGGCGTCACCGGACGCGATGCGATCGAGCAGCGCGGGGAGCGCCGCGAGCGTCGACGCGGACTCGGTGGTCACCACGGGCCCTCGGTAGTCATCGTCGCCCAGCCTATCGGCAGTGGCGTCCGGCCTCAACGAGATCGGCCGGATGACCGAGAGGGAGGTCATGGCGACGGCGATCGTTGCGCCGCGCGCGGCGGCCGGGGCAGGAAGTAGGAGGTGCGGCGTTGATACTCGGGGTAGCCGGGGCGGGTGCTCATCGACTGTTCGAGCAACCGCGCGCCCGTCGCGTAGACGAGGAACCAGGTCATCAGCACGGGGGAGGCCACGGTGAGGACACCGGGCCAGCTACTCGCCGCGATGAGCCACAGGCCCCACCACACACACGAATCGCCGAAATAGTTGGGGTGCCGGGTCCACGACCACAGGCCGCGGTCCATGATCCGACCCCGGTTGGCGGGATCGGCCTTGAAGCGGCGTAGTTGGGCGTCGCCGATGGTCTCGAAGCCGAAACCGAGTACCCACCCGGCGATGCCGGCGACGAGTATCGCGGTCCACACTCCGGTGGTCGGTCCGGTGACCGCGGAGACCTGGATCGGCAGGGATACGAACCACTGTGCGGCGCCCTGGGTGGCGAAGATCTTGCGGGCGACGATGCTCGGGTTGTTGCCGCCGGAGCGGGCGAGGAGATCGGTGTATCGCGGATCCTCACCCTTGCCCGCCGACTTGACGTGCATATGCCAGCTGAGGCGCAGACCCCAGATCCCGACGAGGACGGCCAGCAGCCAACGGCGGGTGGGGTCGCCCGGGCCGAGTGCCAATGCCAGCCACGCGACGCCGACGAAACCCAAACCCCAGGCGACGTCGACCACGTTGTAGCGGCCGATACGGTGACCGATCGCCATCGTCACACCCTGCAGCACCGCCAGGAACACCAGGGAGACCGCGGTGATGACGAGGAAGTCGATGGCGGAGGTCATCGGGCTGCCTCTTTGGTGGGCCGAGTGAACAGCACGCGATGGACGTCGAGGTAACCGGAGCGGAAACCGGCCTCGGAGTAGGCCAGATAGAACTCCCACATCCGCATGAAGGTGGTGTCGAAACCCAGTGCGGCGATCCGGGAGTGGTTGGCGGTGAACCGTTCACGCCACAGCCGCAGGGTTTCGGCGTAGTGGATGCCCATCGCGCGCTGGTTGGTCAGGCGCAGCGTGGTGTGTGCGCGGGTCACCCGGTCGAGGCCCTCGAGCGAGACGAGTTGTCCGCCGGGGAAGATGTACTTGTGCACCCAGGTGTAGGTGTTGCGGGTCGCGCGCATCCGGTCGTGCGGCATGGTGATCGCCTGGATCGCGACCCGACCACCCGGAGCGAGGACACGGTCGATGGTCTGGAAGTAGACGGGCCAGTACTTTTCGCCGACCGCCTCGATCATCTCCACCGAGACGACGGCGTCGTAGGTGCCGTCGACGTCGCGGTAGTCGAGGAGGTCGATCTGCACATGGTCGGTGAGGCCCGCCTGGTCGATCCGCCGCCGCGCCAGGGCCTGTTGCTCGGTCGACAAGGTCACCGAACGCACGGTCGCGCCCCGCTGCGCCGCACGCAGACACAGTTCACCCCAACCGGTTCCGATCTCGAGAAGCCGGGTTCCGGGGCCGACACCGGCGAGGTCGAGGAGGCGGTCGATCTTGCGGTGCTGCGCGTCGGCGAGTTCGGACCAGGGTCGTCGGGTGTAGTGGTCGACGTGGTCGAAGAGCGCGCTCGAGTAGGTCAGCGTGTCGTCGAGGAAGGTGGCGAACAGATCGTTGGACAGGTCGTAATGGCGGGCGATGTTGGACCTCGTGTTGGCCGTCGAGTTGTCCTCCGACGGAGGGTGTTTGGGCAGCACCGCAGAGCGCAGGACCTGGAGTGGGCGGGGGACGAGATGCGCCATCCGTTCGGCGAACGGGGTGAGGACGCCGACCAGGTCGTCGGTGGTCCAGTCCCCGGCCATGAACGCCTCGCCGAAGCCGATCAGGCCGGCGGTGCCGACGCGCCGCGCGAAGTCGTCGGGTCGTCGGATGATCATGCGGGGCAGCACGTACGACGTGTCATCGCCGCTGATCGATCCGTCGGGGTACTCGATGCGCACGTCGAGGTGGCGGGACGCATGCCGGAACAGCCAGGCGGCCGCGGCGGCACGAACCTTCGTGGTCGGGCCATGGGGGATGTGCGCGATGTCGGGCCAGCGGGCGGCTTCGTCGTCGGTGAACTGGCCGGCGCGGTCGCGGAGTGGGGCGTTCATCGTGCTCCTTGTGGGCTCGGGGTCGCGGTGCGCGTGGGTCGTGGTCGAATGGGAAGTCGTCTGAGCCACAGGTGGATACCGTGTCGCCGGATGCGGGCGGCGACGACCAGCGGTGCGAACGGCGCCACGAGTTGAGTGGCGAGGATGCGTCGTGGTGTGGCCGGGCGCGCCTGTCCGGACAGAGTGGCGGTGAACGGCGCTTCGTCGGTGCGGTGCAGCGTCACCGATACGTCGATGCAGCCGTTGTCGCGGGGCGGCGGCACATGCAATCGGTACGTGCCGTCGACCGGGTTGAACGGCGAAACATAGAACGCCTTGGTTACCTGCGCATTCCCGTGTTCGTCGGGGCTGACGACGTAGCAGTGTCGTTCGCCGTAGGTGTTGTGGACCTCGGCGACGACGCAGGCGAGCGTGTCGTCGGGGTCATGGCACCAGAACACACTGAGCGGGTTGAAGACGTAGCCGGCGACTCGCGGCGACAGGAGCGCGACGACCCGGCCGCGGGGTGGTTCGACGCCGACGGATCGCAGGTGTGTGTTCAGCCGATCGCGCAGGGTCTGCGCGGGTGTCGCGGGTTCGGGGAAGTGGTCGTCGGGACGGAACACCGCGAGGGTGCGCATCGTCGGGGGGAGGGTTGGCGGAGCGTCGATGTCGATGAGCCATGACGCGCTGCGGTAGCTGAACCCATGCCGCACCGGCGATCTCCGGAGATGGGTGATCCGCGTCCACACCACGGCGGGCAGTGCTCCGGGCTTGCCGTGCCGTCCCCACCCGCCCCGTCGACCGTGCACGTCGAGACGTCGATCGTGCGCGCCCCACCGTCGATCGTGCGCGTCGGAACGTCGAGCGCGCGCTGGCGCTGAGCGAAACGCACGGTCGACGCCAAACCGCGCACGGTGGACGAGAATCTGTGCACGGTCGACGCCAAACCGCGCACGGTCGACGCCAAACCGCGCACGGTCGACGGGGTGGTGGCGGGTCATGAGGTGACCTGCTCGGCACGGGCGGGACGGTCGGGGAGGGGCCGACCGGTGCCGAGGTGGGCGGCGGTGTCGAGGTGGGCGGCGGCGCGCGCACCGGCCAGCGCGCCGTCCTCGTGGAAACCCCAACCGTGGTAGGCGCCGGCGAAGACGATGGTGTCGGTGTTCGCTTCCGGGAGCAGCGCCTGGGCGGCGACAGACTCGGCGGTGTAGAGCGGATGCTCGTAGATCATCTCGTCGATGACGGTGTCCGCGTCGACGAGGTCGGTGCGCCCCATCGTCACCAGCATTCGTGGCTGCTCGGTGGGCAGTCGCATCAGCCGGGTGAGGTCGTAGGTGACCGCGACCTCGGAGCCGTCGTCGCGGATCTGGTAGTTCCACGACGCCCGGGCTCGGCGGGCGCGGGGAAGGAGAGATGTATCGGTGTGCAGGACAGCATGTTTGGCCTGGTAGGGGATGGTCGACAACGCGCGTGACTGGGCGGGCGTCGGATGGGTGAGCATGGCCAGCGCCTGATGCGGATGGGTGGCCACGACGACGGCGTCGAACCTGGCCGTGCCGACCCCGTCGGCCTGCACCACGGCGCCGCCGCCGTCGACATCCGGCGTGACCGCCCGGATCGGAGCCCGCTTGTGCACCGTCCCACCGGACGCGACCACACCGGCGGCGACCTTGTCCACATAGCGCCGTGATCCGCCGACCACGGTGCGCCAGGTCGGGGATCCGAACACCGACAACATCCCGTGATGATCGAGGAACCTGAACAGATAGCGGGCCGGGTAGTCGCCCGCCGAGTCCGCGTCACACGACCACACCGCGGCGACCAGCGGCAGGAGGAAATTGTCGACGAAGTAGTCCGAGAATCCCTCCCGCACCACGAACTCGGCGAGCGGTTCATCGGAGTCGGAGGTGTCGAGCAAGCGGCGGGCGCAACGGTGAAACCGCACGACCTCGCCGAGCATCAGCAGATACCGGCCGCGGGTCAACGTTCGCGCGGTCGGGAACAGCCCACCAGGACCGAGCGCACCCGCGTATTCCAGGCCGGTGATCTCCGAACGCACCGACATCGACATGTCGGTTTCCTGCGTGCGGACACCCAGGTCGTCGAAGAGACGCAGCAGCGTCGGATAGGTGCGGTCGTTGTGCACGATGAAACCGGTGTCCACCGACAACACCGCACCGTCGGGCATCGTGACGTCGTGAGTATGGGCATGACCGCCGAGCCGGTCGTCGGCCTCGAACAGCGTCACGCGATGATGCTCGGCGAGCAGGTGGGCCGCGGTCAGGCCCGCGACACCACTGCCGACGATCGCGATGGACCGGGACGATGCAAGGTTCATGCCCGGTGTTCGGAGCCGCCCGTCGAGCGGATGGGTGACCGGAGAGTATTCGTCACATGCGGCTGGGCCCGGTCGGCATGTACTCGTCGGTGGAGACGATCTCGGCGCCGAGCGGGAGCAGGGAGACGGGCACCATCTTGAAGCTCGCGATCCCCAGCGGGATGCCGATGATGGTCAGGCACAGCGCGATCCCGGTGACGATGTGCCCGATCGCGAGCCAGACGCCGGCGAAGACCAGCCAGATGATGTTTCCGATCACCGACATCGCCCCCGCCGTCGGCTTGCGGACGACGGTCCGCCCGAACGGCCACAGCGCGTAGTTGGCTATCCGGAACGAGGCGATGCCGAACGGGATCGTGATGATCAGGATGAAGCAGATGATCCCGGCGATGACGTAGCCGAGAGCCATCCACAGCCCGCACAACAGCAGCCAGATCACGTTCAGAACGATCTTCATACCGACATTGTCCGCGGTGGAGGCGACGGGTGCCAGCAGAACCTGCTCCCATCGCGGCTCGATGTCGACAAGCTCGACCCGGCCGCTGCGCTCGCACCTCAGCTCAAGGATCACGGGCGTCATTCGGGCCATCGACGGCGAATCGTCTATTCGAAGGACACCCGGTTACCCTGGCGCCATGGCGGGCCGTGGACGAGAAGCGCTGTGGACGGTCGCAACGACCGTCGTCGTCGCCGTGCGCATTCTGTCGACGATCGCCCTGGTGCTGCTGGTCATCGGATGGGGAGTCGCGGCCGTCCGGGACTCGATTTTCAACGTTTTCCTGTGGCCGGCCGTGATCTGCGGAGCCGTCCTGCTCGCGTCGACCTACCTCTACAGCTTCCTGCGGGCGCGTTATCCCCGGCGCAACGGGTGGATTCCTTAGGTGGTCCTGTTCAGGACCACCTAGCGCCGGGAACGCGACACGGTCAGGACGTCCGGCCCAGTCGGGCCAGGAGCCGGGTCTGACGATCGGAGCCGGCGGGGGCCTCGACCCCGGACTTGCAGACGCCGTCGGAGTAGAGCGCCGCCCCGAATCCGTCGGCGGCCGTTTCCATGAACTCGAGTTCGTCGTCGGTGAATCGGAGGTCGACACCCACCGCCGTGGCGACATCCCAGCGGTGCGCAACCAGGTCGAAGCCGTAGAAGCTCAGAATCGTGTCGCCGACCGTCGTCGGACCGAAATGTCCGTCGAAGGCCTTGCTACCGACGGCCGGGTCGTCGAGGCGTTCCTCGACGACGGATGCGTGGGCGTGCCAGGCCGCCGCCGGGTCGTCGAGGTCGGGCATGCCGCCCAGGTCGATGTCGTGTCGGGCGAAGAAGTCACGCTGGGATTCGATGACGTGGCCGACCACGTCACGGGCCGTCCAGCCGTCGCAGGGTGAGGGTGCGCCCCATGCCGAGGGCGGGGCGGTGTCGAGGACGGAGGCAAATCGGTCGGCCAGAACCCGAAAGCGGCCGGCGACGTCGGAATTGTTGATGTACGAGGTGTCAGTGGAAGTGGTCATGATGGAACCGTACTGAGCACGACCCGAGCGAGGATTGATGAAACCCGACAGATCCAGCGAGGCAGCAGGGACGCGGTTCGACGATGTTGAGCGCGCACATCTGGTCGACCCCGCCGACACCCCGGTCAGCATCGGCCGCTGGGCGCCGTCACCGGATCTCGCCGACCTCATCCGCCGGTTCTGGGTACCGGTCTGGTCGGTTCCCGACGATCGCGCGACGCCGCAACGGGTGCTGCAGTATCCCGTGTGCCTGCTGATCGTCACCGCCGACTATGCGCGGTTCTACGGCGTCAACACCGGACTGTCTGAGGTCACCCTCGCCGGCGAAGGGTGGGGAGTCGGCACGATGTTCGCCCCCGCCGCGGGCGCCCTGGTCACCGGCGGCCCGGTCGCGGACTGGACCGACCGGTTCGCAGACCTGTCCGACGCCATCGGCGACACCGGCCAGAGCCTGACGACCCGCATTCGGGAGACGATGGCTCCCGATCCGCGCGACGTCGCCAGACAACACGAGGCCACCACCATCGTCGAGACGTGGATGCGTGGGTTCGGACCCGTCGACGAGGACGGCCACCTCGTCAATGCGATCGTCGAGTTCGTCGAGAACGATTCGTCGGTCACCTCCGTGACCCAGATCTGCGAGCGTTTCCACCTCACCGAACGCAGCCTGCAGCGCCTGACCCGCCGACGGCTGGGTCTGACGCCGAAATGGCTGATCCAGCGCCGCCGCCTGCACGAGGCCGCCGAGCGACTCCGCGAATCCGGCGTCACCCTCGCGACGATCGCGGCCGAACTCGGCTACGCCGACGAGCCGCACCTGGTGCGTGACTTCCGCACCGTCACCGGGATGACGCCAGGCCGGTTCTCGGCGCGATTCGAATGAAACCGCAGATCGGAAAGGTCAGAACTGTACCTGCGGCGGCTCCGCGTGCCCTTCGGGCGCACGGTAGAACTCACGCGCCTTCACCCCGGCCCAACCGGTGAAGAACATCCACGGGATCGTGTGCACGAGATTGTTCAGCCGGGCGACCGCGTCGTTGTAGAACTGCCGGGCGAACGAGAGCTTGTTCTCGGTGTCGGACAATTCGCTCTGCAGCTGGGTGAAGTTCGCCGACGCCTTGAGGTCCGGGTAGTTCTCGGCCACCGCGAACAGCCGGCCCAGCGCACCGTCGAGGCGGGCCTCGGCGGCCGATTTCTGCTCCACCGAGCCGCCCTGCGCGGCCTGCCGCAGTCCGGCGCGGGCCGCGGTGACCTCCTCGAACACCTCGCGCTCGTGGGTGGCGTAGCCCTTGACAGTGTTGACCAGGTTCGGGATCAGGTCGGCGCGGCGGGTCAACTGCACATCGATGCCGCCGAGCGCCTCCTGGGCGGCGATGTCGGCACGCCGCAGCTTGTTGAAGCCGACGATGCCGAATCCGATCAGCGCGACGACGAGCACCACGACGATGATGAGGATGATCAGGGCCATGGGGTGGGTGCCTTTCTCCGGAGGTTGACCATGGGGCTGTCAGAGTTGGGGGCCGGGTCAGGATCTGCCCGGTCGGTCACCAGGATCCGCCACCGCCGCCACCGCCGCCACTGAATCCGCCGCCGCCCCCGCCACTCGACGATGACGACCGCTGACTGGCGGCGTAGGCGGACAACGACGACGACAGGCTGGCCTCGAAGCTGTCGATGCCGCCGGCGCCGAACAACCCCGGTGACCCGGAACCATAGCCACCGACGAACCAGATCGGCGTGGGCGGTTCGGTACCCATTGCGGTGCGGTACTTCTCGGCCCACTTGTCGGCGCAGCCGAACGCGACGGCGTAGGGAATGTAGCTGGTGTAGAGGTTCTCGCGGGCGCTGAAGTCCAGACGCTCCTGATTCGACGTGGTCGACAGCAGACGTTCGAAACCGCCCGCCCGCGACCAGACGTCGCGGCCGAGAAGGGTCCGCCGGGTGCCGACGCCGGTGGTGAACAGCCCGGCCCCGCCGATGACGAAAGCCGCGATCGGCAGCACGCACAGCGAGAACGGCAGCCATTGGAACGCGAACAGCACGGCCGCGGCGATGAAGGCCAACCCCACCGCGAGGCGGCCGAGCTGCTCGAGGCCGCTGGGTGTGACGGCGCCCGACGACCGCGCCCACGCCTTGGTCGCGGCGGCGATTCCCTCCTGCGCGGACTTGAGTTTCTTGCCTGCGCTGACCGAACCGTCGGCCTCGAACGACCGATCGGTGCCGCGGATCCCGAGTTCCATGGCGACGGCATCGGCCACCGGATCCATGCGTCCCCACTCGTCGGTGGAGATCTTGGAGGTGATGGTCCAGTCGTCGCCGTGTCGTCGCAGGCCGACGATTCCGCGGTCGGCCATGTGCAGCAGGGTGGCGGCCAGCGCCTTCGACGGCATCGCCTCCCGGGTCACGTAATAGGTCCGCACCGGCCCGAGCCGCGTCGACGGGTCGGCCGGGTCGGCGGGCGGCTCGTACATCACCGGCAGCAGCGGGATCGACTCGCGGGAACGCAACGCCCACAGCAGTCCGAGGGTGAAGGTGACCGCCGACAGGATGATCAGCACGATCGCGATGGGCACCGACCGGCCGAGCACGGGGTCCAGCGCCGGCGGCCACGGCAGCCGGACGCGGTCGGGTGCGGCGAGAGGCAGGTCGGCGCGGATCGCCACCCCGGTCGACGGGGCGAGCTCGCCGGTGGTGATGGTGCGCGAGTTCTGGCCGTTCGCGGTGATCTGGCAGGCGGTGTCGTCGCTGGTCGAGCACGACGTCGATATCGGGTCGTCGGGCAGGTTGACCGTCGTCGAACTCTTCAGGATCGTCATCTGCCACCCGTCGGCGACGACGCGCCAACTGAATCGCGACGCCGCGCCTCCACTCCAGCTCGACGACGAGTTCTGGCCGTCGGGTGTGCCCGAGGCCGGGGCGAGCACCCCGTCGATGACGTAACTGATGGTGTAGACGTGCAGCCCCGGCGTCAGATAGCTGTCGGGATCGCCGATCTTTGCGACCCGGAAACGTTTGCCTTTCTGCCAGCTCATCTCGACGGGCACGCGACCGTTGTCGAGGGCGACGTGGATGTCCTGGGGCAGGTAGCGGATCGAGGAGTCGGTGGCATCGGTGACATCCCAGAACCGGAAGATCCCGTGACGGCCGTATGGGAAATCGGCGGTGATGGTTTCGGTGGCCGCCATACGCCCGTCGGCGGAGACGTCGTAGGTCGCCCGGTAGTCGGTGATCGTCACCGGGTCGGTGCCGACGGTCTCGGTCGAGCCGGGGAACAGCGACATCGGAAGGACGAGACCGATGACGGTCAGCACGAGAGCTGCGATCGACAACAGAACGCGCTTCACGAGCGAAGCGTAAACGATCTGTGGTGCTCATGCGGGGTTCTGCCGAGCACCTCGACCCGGTCTCGGCCGATCCGTCAGGGCAGGGCGCGCTAACCTGACATGAACACGTGGTGTTGCTCGGGTCACAACCGACCCGATCCCAACCCGGGCAGGATGCCGCAAGATCGATGGAGGGCGCATGACCGATTCAGCCTCGGCGTCCTCGCGCGTCCGCCAGGCCTGGGAAGACTTCATGTCGGGCATCACCCCGCCCGACGATTCGGTGCGGTCGGTGGTCCGTGAGTCCTGGGCCCGGTCGGTCAGCAAGGGAGTCAATCCGGGGGACGCGGTTCCCGACAACGGCGGCGCGGAGATGACCGCCGCCCAGTTCGCCGAGTACCGCGACACGCATCCGATCACCGCCGTGCGGCCGCTCGTGCAGTCGTTGATGCTCGACGACATCGCCGACTCGGGTGTGGTCGTCGCGCTGACCGACCAGGCGGGCCGGTTGCTGTGGGTCGAGGGTGCCACCGATGCGCGGGACAAGGCGGCCGACATCAACTTCGTCGAGGGTTCGCTGTGGAGCGAGGACGTGGTGGGCACCAACGCACCCGGGCTCGCGCTGGCCGTCGACAAGAGTGTGCAGGTGGTGGGGCCCGAACACTTCGCCGGCCCGGTGCAGGAGTGGAGCTGCGCGGCCGCCCCGGTGCACGACCCGGCCACCGGACACGTCATCGGCGTCATCGACGTGACAGGTGGTCGCGAGGTGGCCGCCCCCTTCGCACTGGCCGCGGTCCGGTCCGTCGTCGCGGCCGTGGAACGCGAACTGCAGTCCAGGGCCGTCGACCTCGGCGACCCCGCCACCTTCGCCGTGGCCGAGGGGGCGACGCTCACCGTCCTGGGTGGCGCCTACCGGTGGCGTCGGGAGGGTGATGCCACCGGCGAGCGGACCCTGTCGCGCCGGCACGCCGAGATCCTGATCCTGCTGCAGGCCTATCCCGAAGGCCTCAACACCGAACAACTCGCCCTGCTGCTCGCCGAGGACGGCCTCGACCCGGTCACCGTTCGTGCCGAGATTTCTCGCCTGAGGAGAGATCTGGGCAACGATGTGGTCGAATCCCGGCCTTACCGGCTGACCGTCGACCTGCGGTCGGACGTCTCCGACATTCGGCGTCGGGTGGCCGAGCACGGCGACCTGTCCGCGGCCATCGACGAGCTCGGACGCGGCGGGTTGCTGGCCGAGTCGTCGGCGCCGGGCATCGCCGACCTGTTCGAGGAGATCCGTGAGGACGTGCGGTCGCGGGTCATCGCCGAGGGTGAGGTCGGGGCGTTGCGCAAGTGGACGTCTTCGGTACTCGGTCGCGATGACCTGGTCGCGTGGCGTCGCCTCGAGCACCGGCTGCCGCCGGGTCATCCGGACCGCGCGGTGGTCGGCGGACGAATCCGGTTGTTGGACAAGCGTTACGGAGTTTAGCCCGGGTCAGGCAGGATTGCGTCGGGCGTGCAGCACCACGTCGTGGGTGTGCACGCCGCCGCCCGCGGCGACCCCGCGTTCCCGTGTCTCGTGGGTGAGCACCGTCCAGTTGTCGTCGAGTAGGGCCGCGACGTCGTCGGGTTGGAAGTAGTCGTCGGGGTTGCGGCCGTGGGCGCGCACGCCCTCGGCCTCGTGGGCCACCATCAGCAGGTGCCCGCCGGGGCCGACGGCGTCGAGGATCCGGCGCACCGTCGCGTCGTCGGACTTGGCGACGGGGAAGTACTGCAGCGAGACGAGGCCGAAATCGTGGCCGGGGATCTCGTCGACGGTGACGTCGGTTCGTAGCCAGGTGATCGCGTCGCGGGGGTCGATCTCCCGGGCCCGGTCGACGGCGACCTGGGAGATGTCGACGGCAACCACTCGCCACCCGCGGTCGGCGAGCCACCGGGCGTCGGCGCCCTCACCGGAACCGACGTCGAGTGCGGTGCCCGGCTGCAGGCCGGACGCCTCGGCCACCAGCGCCGGGTTGACGTCGGCGGTCCACAGCCGGTCCGCGCTGCTGTACCGCTCATCCCACTCGGCGGCGCCGTGATCATTCGGCCCGCTCGCTCCGCTCCCGGCGCCGTCGATATCCCCGTGGGTGTGACCGTGTGCATGACCATGCATGTGCTCGTTCATGACTCGACCGTATCCTGTCGGATCCTCATGCGAACATATGTTCTATGCGGATCGAGCGGAAGGAACGGTTGGAGGCGACGATCATGCACGCCGACCTCGACTCCTTCTATGCCTCGGTGGAGCAGCGCGACAATCCCGCGCTGCGGGGGCGGCCGGTCATCGTCGGCGGTGGGGTGGTGCTCGCCGCCAGCTACGAGGCCAAGGCCTTCGGCGTGCGGACCCCGATGCCGGGGCGTGAGGCGCTGGCGTTGTGTCCGCGGGCGGTCGTGGTCAAGCCACGGTTCGATGCCTACATGGACGCCAGCCAGGCGGTATTCGAGATCTTCGGTGACACCACACCCGTCGTCGAGGGCATCTCGGTCGACGAGGCGTTCATGGATGTCGGCGGGCTGCGACGGATCAGTGGGACACCCGTCGAGATCGCCGCCCGGCTCCGCGAGCGGGTCGCCACCGAGGTGGGGCTGCCGATCACCGTCGGCATCGCCCGCACCAAGTTCCTCGCCAAGGTCGCCAGCGCGGTCGCCAAGCCGGACGGGCTCATCGAGGTCGCGCCGGGCACCGAACTCGAGTTCCTCCATCCGCTCCCGGTGCGCCGGCTGTGGGGTGTCGGGGCGGTCACCGAGGCGAAACTCGCCGACGCCGGGATCGCCACCATCGGTGACCTCGCCGGATTCGGCGAGCGCGGTCTGAGTTCGCTGCTCGGTCCGGGCTCCGGCCGTCACCTGTATGCGCTGGCGATGGCCCGCGACCCGCGCCGCGTCGAGACCGGCCGACGACGACGGTCGATCGGATCGCAGCGGGCGATGGGTCGCCGCCCGAAATCCGAGGCCGACATCGAGGCGACGCTCCTAGCGATTGTCGAACGGCTCGGCAAGCGGCTGCGTGGAGCCGACCGCGTCTGCCGCACGGTCGTGCTGCGTCTGCGGTTCGACGACTTCGGCCGGGCGACCCGGTCGCGCTCGTTCCTCGAGTCCACCGACCGCACCGACATCATCATGGCCGTTGCGCGCGGGCTGCTCGACGACGCGATGCCGATCATCCGCGACCGCGGCTGCACTCTGATCGGACTGTCGCTGACCAACCTCGACGACCACAACTGCGTCCAGCTCACGCTGCCGTTCGAGGCCGACCACGGCGCCGACCTCGACATCGCGATGGACCGACTTCGGAACCGGTTCGGCCGCGACGCGGTCACCCGCGCGGTCCTCGTCGGGCGTCATCACGGCGACGACGCGCCGATGCTCCCGGACTGAACGGGCAGGCCCGGCGGGGTTCTGCGCGTGAGCGAAATGCGCAAAAGACGACTAATGCGCACAAGCGTGACTGTGATGTGGCTTACCCGAAGACTTCCTCTGTAACGGCCGCAACGTCCGACATGGCACGAGCCCCGGCCGTTCCCCACACGCAGAAAAGAGCACGGCAATGTTGGTAGCACTCGGCCTCGGTATGGTGGCCACCTTCATGTTCCTGATCATCACCAAACGGGCGACCCCGGTGGTCGCGCTGATCCTGGTGCCGGTCGCGTTCGGCTTGTTCGCCGGTGCGGGTCTCGACATCAGCGACATGATCAAAGACGGCATCAAAGACCTCGCGCCCACCGCGGCGATGCTGTTCTTCGCGATCATCTTCTTCGGCATCATGATCGACGTGGGTCTCTTCGACCCGATCGTGCGGTTCGTGGTCCGCATGGTCCGCAACGACCCGGCGCGTCTGGTGGTCGGCACCGCGGTGCTGGCCGGCGTCGTCTCCCTCGACGGCGACGGCTCGACGACCTTCATCATCACCACCGCCGCACTGCTTCCGCTGTATCTGAAGCTCGGTGTGAGCCCGGTGGTGCTGACCGTCGTCGCCGGGTTGGCCAACGGCA
>NZ_BAHC01000244.1 GCF_000298195.1 Gordonia rhizosphera NBRC 16068
AAGCGCTCACTGACCGCCTACGATCACTGATCACCAGGAATCAATCATCTAGGGCGGTGAAGACCGCCCACCGCGAGCATCGCCTGGCCGGTGACGGCGATCGAAGGGATCAGCCGGGGACCGGTAGTGCCGCGTCGGACCGGTAGAGGCCGCCCACATCAGTGGCAGCGCCGCGAGACTGAGTAGTGCCCACGTTCTCGCCGTGATCAGCACGACGCTGATGACCGCCGGCACAAAGACCCGCACACCGAACAGAATGCCCGTCGACGTATCACCCAACCGGACTGCGGTCATTTTGCCGGACTCGGTGTCGGTGGGGACGTCGCGGAGATTGTTGACCACCAGCACTGCGGTGGAGATCGAGTCGCCCGCCACGGCACAAGCGAGTCCCACCCAGCCGACCCAATCGCCGACCCACAAACGGGGTGCCGAGTACCGCGACGAGGCCGAAGAACACGAACACGGCGACCTCGCCGAGGCCGATGAAGTCGTACGGACGTTTGCCGCCGGTGCAGAACCATGTGCCGGCGATAGAGATAGAGCCGACGACGACCAGCCACCGGGCGGTGGTGATCGCGAGTACGAGCCCGCAGATCGCGCCGATGCCGAAGCGAGAAAGGCGGCGCGCTTGACCGTAGCGGGGAGGCCGCTCCGGAGCCGACCAGTCGCATGGGCCGACGCGGTCGTTGTTCGGCGCCGCGGATCCCTTTGGAGGAGTCGTTGGCGAAGTTGACGCCGATGATTAGACGATATCGTGACGACGAGCGCAAGAACCGCCTTCCACCAGACGACATCACCCAAGTGTTGGACGCGCCGACACCGCAACGGGCGCGACAGCGTTGGGCAGCGTCCGGGACGTGCGCCCCTTAACCACTGCTTCGGGATTGCCGCCGGTTGATCCTGCCACGGGCAAAATCGGGGTGGTGGGCCGGTGCTCGTGACGACCGCGCGCGGTCGTGACGCCTGTCCTGGTGTGGCGAACTTCACCAAGCGTTGCGCTACGCCTCCGGGCCTGGCCGTCATCGGCGTGGCAACAGGCACGGGCATCGTCGCCGCTCTGTCGGAGGCGCGGCGATGGTAGAGGTCTTCGTGGAAGTCGCCGGCGGCGATGCGCGACAGGCATACCTGGACAACCCCGCCGTCGGGCACCCACGGTCCCAGCGAGAGCGGGGTGTCGCCTCGGCGGCGGTGACCGCGTCGACGTCGGCGACGGTACGGCGTCACCGATGGCCGCGAAGCGTTGCAGATAAGCGGGCGGGATTCCGGCCAGTGTGGTCAGCCCCGCGATGGGGAGTTCGTGGAGCCGGGGGCGGGTGTGACCGTGGGGTGAGCGCACCCCCATCGCGCATGCGGTTCGGGTGCGGAGGGAGCCGGGTTGTCGCCGGTGCAGGCCGCGGCGGTCAGCGCCGCGGTGCCCAGTAGGAGCGTGCGCAGCGCCTCACGTCGACCGAATTGACGGAACCGATGGGCCGGGATCTCCGGGGTGTGGGTTACAGCCAGGGCGTAATGGTAGTGGCAGGTTCCCCGGCAGGTTCCCCGCCTGACTTTTGTCACCGCAGCGCCTTCTGGCCCGACCCGAGGCTGTGACCTGCGGTGATGGGTGGTCGTGGCGCTGAATTTGCGCACTAATTGTGGGTTCGTAGGCTGCTGATGTGGCGTATGTGCGGACGGTGAAGACCGCGTCGGGAGCGACGGCGGTGCAGATCGTGCACTCGTCACGGCGCGGGTCGCGCGAGATCGAGCACCTGGGGTCCGCGCACGATGAGGCCGCGGTCGCGGCGTTGAAAGCGGTCGCCGCGCAACGCATCGCCGGTGGTCAACAAGAGTTGGATCTGGGCCTGGAGGTGCAGTCCGGGGCCGGGCCGCTGCCGATCACGTCCTCGCGGATGGGGCACCTGTGCGAGGCGGTGATCGGTGTCTACGACGAACTCGGATTCGATGCCGCGGCCAGCGGTGACCAGGTGTTTCGTGACCTGGTGCTGGCGCGGATCATCGAGCCGACCAGCAAACTCGACTCGCTGCGGGTGCTGTCCGAGGCGGGCATGTCGCCGATGTCGTATCCGACGCTCAACCGGCGCCTGCCCGCGTATGCCGAGCCGGACTGGCGACGACGCCTGGCCACCGCATGCGCAGCCCAGGCCCAGGTAGGGCCGGCGAGCCTGCTGATGTACGACGTGACCACGCTGTTATGCCGACGTCGGCATAACAGGGTTTATGCCGATCTTTCGGTTATGCCGATGTGGTGAGCATATGTGCAGGTCAAGGCCCAATTCGATGGTCGCGGTTGTCGGCATAATCAGAGGGTGGTGAGCCAGGCGAGGATGTCTGGTTCGGGGTGATAGATCCCGGGGGTGGTCTCGGGTGTGCGGGTGCGGTCGATCGCTTTCTGTTTGATGGTCATGTCGGCGTGCAGGTAGGCGTCGGTGGAGTGGGTGTGTTGGTGGCCCAGCCAGAGGGCGATGACCGAGATGTCGACGCCTGCGGCGAGGAGGTTCATCGCGGCGGTGTGGCGCAGGGTGTGCATGGTGAGGTGTTTGTCGGCCAGGCTCGGGCATGCGGTGGCAGCGGTGGTCGCGTGGACCTTTAGTCGATGCTCGAAGGCATCTGGTGAGAGTTGCTGGCCACGGGGTCCGCTGAAGAGTGCGGTACCGGATCGTGTGTGGCGTTCGGCGAGGTAGGTGGCCAGGACAGCGGTGGTGGTCGGCGTCAGGGGTGTTGCGCGGGTGCGTCGGCCTTTGCCGGTGCAGGTGACGCTGGCGGCGGTGCCCAGGTGCACGGATGTGTAGGTGAGAGAACGTAGTTCGCTGATGCGCAGTCCTGTCTGGAGGGCCAGGACGAGAATGGCGTGGTCACGCCGGCCGGTCCAGGTGCTGCGGTCGGGGGCGGCGATCAGGGCGTCGGACTCGGCGGCGGTGAGGAACTCCAGCATTGGTGTGGGGTGGCGTTTGGGTGGGATCGCCAGGACCTGGGAGATGGTCCCGGCGTGGTCGAGATGTCCGGGTAGGGCGTGGGTGAGCACCGCGCGGATGGCGCTGAGCCGGGCGTTGCGGGTGGCGGTGCTGTTGCCTCGCTGGTGCTCGAGGTAGTCGAGGAACGCGGCAACGTGGGCTGCATCGAGTTGATCGAAATCGATGTGTTCGGCGCGTTGTTCGGTCGTGTCGGCGAGGAAGGTGAGCAGCAGCCGCCAGGTGTCTCGGTAGGCGGTGATGGTGTGCTCGGAGAGATCTCGTTGCGTCCGGGCGAACACCGAGAAGTAGGTTTGCAGTTCGGCGGCCAGTGCGGTCACTGGGAATCTCCTTGCAGCTCAAGGCGTTGTGCGGCGGCGGCCAGCAATTCGGGGACCGCGCTGAGGTACCAGTAGGTGTGTTGCGGGTCGGTGTGGCCGAGCCAGGTCGACAGCAACGTCAGGGTGCGGGCCGGATCGGCGTCGCTGGTATAGGCGGCAATCATGTGCCGCGTGCAAAATGCGTGGCGTAGGTCGTGCAACCTGGGTCGCCGCTGACCTGCAGGTGTCAGCCGGAGGTGATCGACGAGTGCCGCGAAGTGCTGCTCGATGGTCTCCACGACATACGCGCCGCCACGGTTGTTGACGAATATCGGTCCGGTCGGTGACGGGCAGGTCGCCAGCCGCTCAGGCAGATTCAGATAGGCGACCAGTGTCGTGGTCGTCGATGGGTGCAGCGGTACCAGTCGGTCGAGCGGGGCCTTGGTGGCGTGCACGACCAACACGTTCTCGGCGACGTCGAGGTCGCCGACTCGCAGCCGCAGCGCTTCACCGATCCGCAGTCCGGTGACCGCGAGGAGCCCGATGATGGTGCGCATCGTGACGGCCACGCGCGTGGTCGGGAACAGTATCGGGCAGGCATCGAGCAACCGGTCGAGATCGGTTTGGGAATAGATGTAGGGAGCTCGACGAGTCGTGGTGATCGGGAGTAGCCCGGCGGGGATGATCGGGATACCGGCGCCGGATGCGTTGAGCCAGGCCGCGAATGGGCGCACAGCGCTCAGTCGTTGCGACCACCACACCGGTGCGGCATCGGGTCGGTCGCGAGCCCAGGTGACGGCGTCGTCAATGGTGAATGCGTCGGATTTGCCGTGGGCGTCGAGCCAAGTGCAGAACTGGCCGAGCAGGTACTCGGCAGGCTTGAGGTGAAACCCCAACGCGCGGCGCTGGGCCAGATAGGTGTCAAGGTCCTCTCGCAGACTCATCACGGTACCTGCCCGAATGGCACGGTCAACGCCCGCAACGATGTCAGGTCGGTTCTGGCGTACACCCGCGTGCTCGACGCGGTGTGGTGACCGAGGAGTTCTCGCGCCTCGATCGGGGTGCCGCCAGCGGCGATCACGTTCATCGCCGCGGTGTGACGCAACCGGTGTGCGTGGACGACACCGAGTCCAGCCTGATCGGCGCGGTGAGCGACGATACCGGAGATCCCCGCGGCAGTCAGCGCGCGGATCGGTGTGCGCAGACGCACGAACAGCGCCCGATCGTCGGCGCCGGTGGGCCGCACACGAAGCCACGCCACCAGCGTCTGGCCCACATCGACCGGGATCGGCAGGGTCAACCGGCGCTGCTGTTTGCCGATCACCGTCAGCCGCCCGCTGGCCCAGTCGATGTCATCCAAACCCAGGCCGGCGGTCTCGCCGCAGCGTACTCCCAACCGCCACAGCATCGTGATCACCGCCCGATCCCGGATACCGATGACCGCGGCCGGATCACAGGCGCCGAGCAACTCCTGGACCTGGGCCGGTGATAGTCCGCGCGGTAGCGTTGCCCGCGTGTAGCGAGCGCGCAGAATCCCACCTGAGAGATCGTGGTCGACTCGACCGGTCGCCAGGGCCCACCGCATCAATGACCGTGTCGCATCAACAATCAACGCCCGCGACGCCGGCGACAGGTCTACCGAGCGGTGCGTGATGAAAGCATTGAGCATATTGACATCGCAAGCCTTCCAATCAATCTCGCCCGCACCACACAGTGAGTCGACCAACCTATTGACCCAGGCCCGGCGATGGGTGATGCAGCCCAGGCCGATCCCCCGGACCTCGCGTTGCCAGCGCGCCCACTCCTCGAGTTCGTGACTGGCCGCCTCGCTGACCTGATCAGCGGGTTTGCCCGCCGGGCGCCGGGCACGCTTGCCGGGACGCCCGGCAAGGTACCCGGCATCACGCAGGAACCGGCGCACCGTCGGCAACCGTTCACTGACCAGCGTGTGGCCGGCAACCCCGGGACCGTACTCGGCGCCGAACGCGTCAATGATGTTGGCCGTCAACACTTTCAACGCGATGTCATGATCATCCATCCAGATGCTCAAACCTCGAGCAACACCAAGAACCTGACCGACCATCGTGGGCGCACTCCTCGGCAAGCCACGCTGAGAGTCGATCCATCACCACCCCAGCCAGCGGACCGCGCACCGTTCTGGGCATCACGGCAATCACCACAACCACCTCCGAATAAGCGACTACTCGAAGGCTCACATCTGCCCGTTATGCCGACAATCCGCACGGCCGAACACGCGCCGAGCTGCACATATGCTCACCACATCGGCATAACCGAAAGATCGGCATAAACCCTGTATTTCGAAACCGACAAGGCCGACGGGTTCCGCGAGCCCGGATTCTCCAAGGAGCGCCGGCTCGAGCCGCAGATAACCGTCGGCCTGCTGACCGATGCGTCGGGGTTTCCGTTGCAGCTCGAGGCGTTCGAGGGAAACAAAGCCGAGACCGCCACCATGATGCCCACCTTACGGGCGTTCATGAAGGCTCATCAGCTCGACGACATCACCGTGGTCGCTGACGCCGGGATGATCTCCGCGGCGAACAAACAGGCCATCGAATCCGCGGGGCTCTCGTTCATCCTCGGTGAGAAGATCCCCACCATCCCGTATCTGATTTCCCAGTGGCACAAGGATAATCCCGATTCGACACCGCCGGACGGGCTCATCCTGACGCAGCGGTATCCGGCCAATGCCAAGACCAGCTATCGCCGCGATCAGGTCGTCTACTACGCCTACAGCGCCGACCGCGCCCGGCGCAGCCTGCGGGGTATCGACGAGCAGATCGGCAAGGCCGAAAAGGCGGTGGCCGGCACCATCCCGGTGAAACGCAACCGGTTCGTCTCCCTCAAGGGTGCGGACAAGAGCGTGAACCGGGAGTTGGAGGCCAAGGCTCGCATGCTGGCCGGGTTGAAAGTCTATGCCACCAACATCTCCTCTCCCACAGCGGAATTCGTGATCGGTACCTACCACAACCTGTGGAAGATCGAGCAGGGCTTCCGGATGTCCAAACACGACCTGGCCGCCCGCCCGATCTACCATCGCACCCGCGAGTCGATCGAGGCGCACCTGACGATCGTGTTCGCCGCGCTAGGCCGTCACGCGGATCATCGAGGCCCGCTCGGGCTGGTCGATCAGAAAGTTCGTCACCACCGCCCGCCGCTACCGCACCATCACCATCGAGGCCGGCGGCCACACCATCACCGCCGCCGACCCGCTACCCGACGACCTGCACGAAGCCCTGACCGCGATCAGCGGGCCGCACTAATTTGATAAAACTCGGGTTACAGCCAGGGCGTAATGGTGGTGGCAGGTTCCCCGCTGGTCGGGTCGGGTGCGCCTACTGCGCCTCCGGCAACCCGAACGCCGCGAGCACCGTCCGCGTCCACAGCCGCTGCCCGGCCGCATTCGGGTTGACGTCGTCGCTCATCACCGCGGCCAGCGCGGCCTCGTCGGTGGGGAAGGCCGAGTAGACGTCGATGACCTGGATGCCCTCGGCATCCATCGCCGCGGCGTATCCCGAGAGCTGGTCGGACGAATCGGCGCCCTTCTCCGGGTTCTGCTTGATTACCGCGATGTCGGCGTTCGGGTACTTCTGGCGGAGTTCGTTGATCAGTGGCTGCACCTGCGGCGCGAGCGGCTTGCTCGGGTCCTCGGTGTGGCCGAAGTTCAGCAGGATCAAATCGGGCGTCACATCGGGCTGGATGATCTTGTCGAGGTTCTGCAGCGTGTAGTCCACGTCCTTGCCGGCGGCGCTGCCGTTCCAGAAGCCGACGGCCCCGTTGGTGCCGTTGCCGAGGCCGACCATCGCGCCGTAGGCGCCGGTCTGGGTGTTCCAGTACTTGGTGGCGACGGGCCGGTCCAGCGAGCGGCTGATCGAGCGTCCGAGCGCCGGCGCCCAGCCGTCACGGTCGGCGCCGGTGGAGTCGCCGAGCAGGACCAACGTCTTGGGTGTGCTGGGATTGGCCTTCGCGTCGTCGATGAAGGCCACCGTGGCCGGTGTCGCGGGTGCGGCCGCCGTCGACGCCATGCCGTTGGCCACCGACGAGGTCGAGGTCGGGGCGGTGCGGTTACCGGAGATGATCAGGCCGACGACGAGCACGACGACACAGACGCCCATCACGATCCACGCCCACAATGGCGCCGATCCGTAGACGCGCTTGACCACCTTCGACATTGGTTGCATCTCTCCGGCTTCTTCCCGCCTGCCTTGCTTCGTCGGTCGACGCCACAAATCTCCAATGCAGGATCTGACGGGAGACACGATAGCGGGCATTCACATGGTCCGCGTTACCGCGGTGTCCTCCGAATGGCTCAACAATCGGATTCGACCGGACGGCCCTCGACCCGATCCCGCATCCACGTCGGCATCGTCGGGCCCGGATCCAGGGAATGACCTTGGCCTTCGCGTGGCACCCGGACCAGCCGATCCCCGAGCGCGCAGCCCCGCTGCAGTGTGACCTCCATCACGTCGGCCGGGATGACCTGATCCTCGCTGCCGTAGATCGCGAGGATCGGCACCTCGGTCTTCACCCGCGGCAATGCGTACTCGCCGAGCACCGCGGTCAGTTCGTCGGCGGCCGCCGACGGCGCCACCAACGCTGACGCTGCGGGGGGAGCGGGCTGACGGGCGAGCGCGGTCCGTCCCGATGCGCAGGAGGCCAGCGCCGCCGCATCGCGCGGGTCGATTCCGTGCAGGTAGTCGGCCGGATTGATCTGTGGGTTCACCTGCGCGACTAGCAACTCGTCGTCCGCCTCGACACCCTCATCGCCAACACTGGCAGCGACACTACCGTCTGGCCGCGACGCCACGGGCTACCACGTCACCCCCGAGGAGGCGTTCTGACCGCTCACCATCCGTTGGCACCTCACGTCAACCGTCTCGTTGGGTCCCACAACGCGGACGTCGTGGTCGGTTCCTACCACCAGCTGTGGCGAATCGAACGAAGCTCCCCATGTCGCGGCTCACATAGTCACCGGCCGACCCGACTTCGACCCGTAGCCTTCAATGACCTCACTGTACAGTTCTTCGATCGCTGAAATCCATAGCTGCGGGGTGAACTTGCTTTCGTAACTCACACGGGAGTTTGTCGCGTAGCTTGTCCAGTTCACCTCAATCTGGGCCATCGCCTGATGTATGTCGGAGGAATTTTCAAATGTCGCTCCGCTTCCCGACTCTTCCACATCGTCAGCGGCGGAGTTGCCTCTGCGGGCGAGCACCGGGAGTCCGACGCACAAGGCATCTAGATAGGACATTGGAAACGCCGATTCTGGCCAGGTGCTCGGAAAAACAACCCCTGTAGCAGATTGAAGAAGGTCATCAACGCGCTCTGCAGGAACGGGAGCGTTCAAATGGACATCCGGATTGTTAATCGCTGCGATTGAACCCCAGAGTGGACCGTCGCCGTATATCTCGAGTCGATGGCCCTCCGGCCACTCTCGCGCGAGATCGAGTATCCCCTTTTCTGGTGAAAGTCGACCAATATATATCCACTTTCCACGACTAAACGTTGCGCGCGCTGAAGAGTCGGGCCGAAAGTTTGGAATAAGGGCCAAAGAGTCGGCTGAAATCCCAGCGTGAATATGCATTTCTCGGGCGCGACCGGACATTGTTACCAACCGATCCGCCTTTGCGACCAATTTGCTCCGCAATGCGCCTCGCGATGGCCCCACTGCCATCGGTAATGTCGCAAGTCGGGAATTTCGGTAGCATCTCTTCGCAATTGCCCTGCTCGGACCACGATCGATACATTCAGTACACAGTTGCCCGTCGCTATAGAAGGTTCCGGCAGCGCAAGAGTGCCGGAAGTTGTGTAGTGTGGCTACTAGTGGAACTCGGCAGCGATCGAGGAAATCAGTCGAGATGTTGGGGAAAGTGTTGTGTACGTGGACGATGTCGGGATCAACCTCATTGATCCAAGTATCCGGATTCGACCCAGCATTCCGTGCAACCCGTAGGCCAGTGGTAATCAGTCCGTGCGCGGATTCTCGGATATTATCACTTTCTTTCTGGTATACGAATACTTCATTTCCCGCAGCCTGCAAGTTCTCGATCTGCGCCTGCACGGCGACGTTTTCTCCGCTCGGTTGGGCGGATCGATAGCGACTATGTATAACAGCTATCTTCACGACAATGACCCCTTCATGCTCACCTGGTCGTTCTGACACTGATTAGCAGGTACGGAACCGCTAGTTCGTGACGACGTTCTTGCAGTCTAGTGGGTCACCCAGGTTGCCTGGTTGACCCGCAAATCCAGCGCGAACTGCGCGATCGGCTTACCCTCATCCGCCACGATCCGGATCACGCCGCCACGAACTGCTGGTCGCACTTCGACGTTTCTCAGAGGTTATGCTTATCATCATCGGCACCTCTACGGTTCGGGGAGCCGCTCTCGGGCAATGAGGCGAAGGCATCGCCATCAACGGTGACGCATAGCACACCAAAACCCGACGAGACCTCGTCACACACGTCAAGCAGCACAACCAAGGGGGCAAAATTCAACCGTCAAACACGAGTCGGTTGTCGGCTGCAGTTGATAAATGGCCCAGGGCGACCGTCCTGCCCGTCCTGGTTGGTGAGTCCTCACCGCTCGGTCGCGGAAATCCCGGTCGCACTCCTTCTGCTTCCGTGGCATCGCGCTGCTCAGAACCCTACGCCTTTCGGTTCGGCGGCAGGCTCATTGTGCAGGCGTCTCCGCTGTCAAGGATGATGCTTAGGTGACCTCCCTCACACCAGATAACGATCACACACGAAACAGGATTGCCTAACTCGACGGGGTTCGGGCATGCGCAGCCCTCTACGTGCTGATTCACCACGCCTTTATGACTGCGTACCCTGATCGATTCACCGGTATTGTCACCGGCTGGCCCGGCGAAGTATTCGGATGGGCGATATGGGGACACTTCGGGGTAACCGTTTTCATCGTGCTAGCCGGCTATTCCCTTGCGGGAGGTATTGCGAAACGTGACGGGCAGCTGCCCGGAGGGCTCCGAGGATACATGCGGAAAAGATCCTGGCGCATAATTCCACCGTACTGGATCGCCCTCGTGATAACTATCGTTCTTTCAGTCACGGTGATCGACAGACCTACTGGAACTCACTGGGACCAATCGCTGCCACCAAGCCCCATGGGCTGGATTGCTAATTTCCTCCTCCTTCAGGAGGTTCTGCCTGGGGGCAACGCTGCGTATACGTTTTGGTCGATCTCGATCGAATACCACATCTACCTATTGCTGCCGTTAATGCTTGTCCTTTGGCGACGTATCAACTGGCCCACAGCGGTCGGCGTCGCCTCGCTCATCGGCCTCGCGGGCATCGCAGCGGCCGCCCTGCTAGATTCACGCCTCTGGCAGCTGTACCCGAGTTACTACCTGCTATTTGCGCTGGCGGCCGGAGCTTGTATTTGTGTGCGGCGCCGCCCCGATGTCGCCGCCCGTATCCCGTGGCGAGCGATCGGCGCGATGTGTGCGGCACCGCAGTCTCAGTGCTGTGGATCTTTGGCTATGCGTCCACGCTAAACGACTACTGGTGGCTTGATATCTTATTCGGACTAGCCACGATCTGTCTGATCGTGCCGATGGAACAGGGCCGATTGCGAATTGTAGCCCGAGCATTGTCATGGAGACCCCTAGCGACAATTGCCGCATTCTCATACACACTGTATCTTATCCACGCCCAGCTACTGCAAGTCTTGTGGCAGCTCATTGTACAGCCGTTCGACCTGCCTCCCGTGTGGCAACTCGCCATCCTCTGGGTGATAATCAGTCCTGTGATCGTGCTGGTCGCATGGATCGCAGCGCGTTACATGGAGAATCCATTCGTGAGGATTGCCGCCCGCAAGGATAAAGCACCTGCTCCCGAGGGTCCGGTCAAGGACCGAGATGGCGTTGCCTCCTGTCTAACTCCTAGGTCCGACGACAAGGCGACTGTCAGACGCTTGGTATAGGTGGCTGTTACAGCTCTTCCTGATGCGGGGTGCATGTGGGCGGCCGAAAGCCAGAGGGGTTGGGCAGGTGGGGTGCGCTCCTGACGGCAATGTGGTGTGCCATCGGTGGCTGTCGATGCCATCGCCACCTACTCGAGAGCGAAATGGCCGGCGTCGCGGATCTAGATGAGTGATTCCCGGTGACGTTACTGGTGTGTCGCGTGTGATTAAAGGTGGAGGGCGTCCAGACTCAGCGTTGCTTACCCAAACACTGACCTGGAGGTCGATCTGAACGCTGACCTGGACACCCTCGCCACTGCACTCTATGTGACCTGCGACGATCTACTCAAAGCCCATCCTGAGCGTGTCGCGATCCGACCGGCCGGCAGGTTCACCGCCGCCACCAGCGACGCCGAGATGCTGACCCTGGCGGTGCTGTAGGCGTTGCTGGGGTTCACCAGCGAACGCCGCTGGCTGCGCTATGCGCGGGCCCATCAGCTCGACATGTTTCCGATCGTGCCCAGCCAGCCCGGCTACAACAAACACCTGCGCGCGCTGGCTCCGACGATGGCCTGGCTGACCCGTACCCTGGCGTCGATGACCGGTGTCGGCGACGACGACACCTGGGTGGTCGATTCCACTCCCGTCGAGTGCGGGCGCTCGCGGGAGACCGCGAAACGTTCCGAGTTGGCCGGGTGGGCCGAGTACGGATACTGCGCGTCGCATTCGCGCTACTTCGGGGGGCTGCGCCTGCATCTGGTCTGCACACTGCACGGGGTTCCGGTCGGGTGGGCGTTGACCGGCGCCAAAGCCGACGAACGACATGTGCTGTGTGACATCCTCACCGGCACAGCCGGTATCGCCGAGATCGTCGCGGCCGGCCCGCACCTGGTCATCGCCGACAAGAACTACTACGGACGCATCTTCGAACACGATCTCGCCGAGGCCGGGATCACCCTGCTGCGCCCGACCCGCAAAGGCGAACAACCCCGCGGCGGTGAACGATTCTTCAAGCCGTTGCGCCAGATCATCGAATCGGTCAACGACACGTTGAAAGGACAACTCGACCTCGAACACCACGGTGGTCGCACCACCGCCGGCGTTTGCGCTCGCATCGCCCAACGCGTCCTCGCCATGACTGCCGCCATCTGGCACAACGACCGCGTCGGTGCCAGCGTCAAGCGTTCACTGACCGCCTACGACCACTGATCACAGGAATCAATTATCTAACTAAGCGCCGGTGCTGGGTCTGCGAGGTGGTGACGCGCGATCCCGATCCCTCACACGGCGGCGATTTCGATGTGCCTGTCGCCGAGGCGTTCGGTCACTCCGGATGATCCGTACATCCGAGCCGGTGCGGCAGAACGCGACCAGACTGGTCTGGGCTTCCTCGGCGGTCACCCCGCCTGACCAATTTGTGAGGTATATGTCGCTAGCAGAGGTTGACGACCGCCTTGCCGAGTGCCCCTCCGTGTGAACCTTCAATAGGTGGTCGAGGTTTCCTAGATTGCCGGTCAGAAGTCGTAGACCTCGCGTTCTGGGGCCGTCCTCGCGGTAGAGAACGCTTCAAGTTTCCCGATTGATGACCGGTCTTGCTCGCCCCGCTTGAGGGGACACACGGTCTTCTGACCTCGAACTTGGAGTCTCGTCACTAAGCCGAATGGGGGGTTCAAGTTGTCGATGTCAGGTCTCTCTAATACGCTTCACAAGGTCTTCTCAGGGCTGGGCTTTTCGCCTGACGGCGGACTGATGTGGATGGCGCTTTGGTTACGTCTACCGCTTCCGTTCTTGGAGAAGTCGAACCAGAGTGAGCGGGAGGATTTGTGACCAGCAGCCAGAGTCAGGCCTTCAGCGGACCTTCGGGAGCAGCCGATGGCGGTCTGGCGCGGCGACGGTGGTACATCGGTCGCACATCGGAGCGTTCGCGGCTGTGGGTATGGCGGTATCTTGCGAGACTCGCATGGTCCGATGCGGTCATTGTGACCGCTAGCGTTGTCCTCGCGCAGTGGGCGCGTTTCGGTTCTGATGATGCCCTGGCCCCAAACGGCGGTGCCAAAGCACCCGCGGCTTTGGTATCCGTTATTCTTGGAGTTGTCTGGCTTCTGTCATTGCGAGCGTTCCAGAGTCTCGATCGTCGGATCATCGGCTCCGGATCGCAGGAGTACAGCCGGGTGGTCTCGGCCTCCGTGTCGGTCTTCGGTGTCTTGGCAATTGTTGACCTGCTGTTCAACCTCAGCATTGCCCGCGGTTTTCTCGCCCTAGCACTTCCGGTCGGCACCTTCGGTCTCGTGCTTTCGCGCTGGCTGTGGCGCCAGCAACTCGTCAGGCAACGTGTCGCGTCTAAGCACCTCGAAAACGTGCTCGTGGTCGGGGGAATTAAGTCGGCCGCTCCTCTTATGGAGCGATTAACTTGCAAGCCAGCACTCGGTTTCCGAGTCGTGGGCATCTGCATGCCAGAACGCC
>NZ_BAHC01000243.1 GCF_000298195.1 Gordonia rhizosphera NBRC 16068
CCGCACGAGGACCTGGAAGGCCACATGCCACCGTCCCGAGGAGTCTTCGGACTCCGGTGGCCGACAAGATCCGGGCGGTACCCGCCTCGACGCGGCGGGCGAGCTTGCGGGTGGACTCGTGGGTCTTGATCCGGCCGATCCTGGGCAACGTGACGTGATGCCGGTCGGGTTCGACCCGGATGGTTCCGGTGGTGAACCGCACCGACCTCCGTGACCGCGCGGTCGTGAAGCGCGGGAACCCGACGGTCTTCCCAGCCCGCTCACCGGCGCGGGACTTGCTCCACGCGTCCAGGCCGCGAGCCAGACTGTCGAGGCCAGTGCTGTAGGCCTCCTTGGAGTTCTCGGCCCACCACGGCGCTACCTCGCCCTTGCGGGCGTTCCACTCCTTACGCAGACCGGCCAGCGACCAATTCAACGACGGCGTCAACTCCTCCTCAGCGAGCCCGTAGGAACGCTCTGCTGCCCGCTGATCCAGCACCGCCTTCACCACCGCGAGCATCGTGTTGTGCGCCGTGCGCGCGCCACCTGCATGAGACCGGAACGCCCGCACCTGCGCCGGCGTGGGATCGACCGCGAACGTGTATGCCTGCGCCGTCCAACCCCGAGGGATCTCGAACCTGGCCATCAGAAGGACGCCTCGACCGGCTCGTCGTATTTGGTCGCAGTGACCGCGCGCATCGCCCGGTTCCGCGCACCACGACGCCCATAAAGCCGCGCGCACATCGACGTCAACACCTCGATCATGTCCCCGACCAGATCATCCTCGGTCTCGCCCTCATCAGTCACCACGATCCGACGACCCTGCGCCGACAGAGCTGCCTCCAGGTACTCGACCCCGAAACGAGCCAGGCGATCGCGATGCTCCACAACCACCACACTCGCAGACGGGTCCGACAGCACCCGCCGAATCTCCGGTCGCTTCCCGTTCAACCCAGACCCGAGCCCAGTCACCACCTCCCCGACCTCGTGGCCGTTCGCAGTAGCCCACTGCGTGAGCCGCGCGACCTGACGGTCCAAGTCAGCACGCTGATCATGCGACGACACCCGCGCGTACACAACGGTTCGGCCGCGCTCTTCTGCCGCAGGCGCTTCCACCCAGATCGTCCCCGACTCAAGACGACGAGCAGGCACCGGCATCCGATCCTCACGAAACCACCTGTACGAAGTCTGCGGATGCACACCCTGCGTCCACGCCCACTCAGCCAACTTCACACACTCACCAAAACACACATTCGATCACGAAAACTCACACCAGGCTAAACAGTTCACAACCCCCTGGCGCATGTGAATGTTCGGTCCGCGCAGGAGCCCCGACGAGCGGTCAGGTCCCGCGCCACCGGTTTCAGGCGCATTCGTGCGCTACGAGCGGAACCTACAGGTTGGCGCTACGCACTCGACATGCGTAGCGATACTCATGCCCTCTTGGCCGCCGAGGCCCGAGACTGTATGCATGAACGCTACGCCCGCATCCGACTCGGCAGCCGACGTGATGCACCGCATCAGCGGCGAGTTCGCCGACATCGTCCTCCGCATGACGACGGTGTCCGACGACATGGCGACACTGGAAGCCCTCCTGACCGCCCCGTCGGCATCGATCAGCCCCGGCACGACGCCGCGCCACCCCACCGAGATGACCACACCGGTCGCCCCGCAAGCCACACCGGTCGCCCCACAACCCGCACCGCCGAGGGTGGGCCCGCCCCCGCCGCAATACCCGCAGCCGGGGGCTTATCCCCCGCCTCAGTATCCGCAGGTGCCCGGCCAGTACGCAGGCGGTCCGTATCCCCCGCCGCCTTATCCCCCGGGACAGTTCCCACCGCCCGGACCGGTTCCGCCGGCGCCCTCTCCGTACCCACCCGGCCCGCGGCCACCTGCGCCGGGTGTGCCGGGTCCGGGTGCGCCCGGTGCGCCATATCAGCCGCGGCCTCGCCGGACGCTGTCGGAGCAGATCGCGGCCGCCGGGGAGCGTGGGCTCATCGGCAAACTGCTGGCCGCAGTTGGTGTGACCATCACCCTCATCGGGGTGGTGTTCATGCTGGTGCTCGCCGCACAAGCCGGCCTGTTGAGCCCCGGGATCCGGGTCGCCGGCGGCGGGGTGCTCGCCGCGGCGCTCTTCGGCGCCGGTGTGTACCTCGGGCGGGACACCCGTAAGCGTCCCGGCGCCATGGCATTGGTCGCCACCGGTGTGGCGACGGCACTGTTCGACGTGCTGGCCGCGACGGCCATCTACCACTGGTTGCCGGCGCCCGTCGCCCTCATCGCGGCCGCCGTTCTCGCGGCCGGCGGTCTGGCCGTCGCACACCTCTGGAACAGTCAGACCCTCGGGCTGATGGTCGGTATCCCGTTGGTGGTGTTCGCACCGTTCCTCACCGACGGCCCGAACGCGCTACTCATCGGATTCCTGCTCACCTACGCGGCAGCCACCCTCTGGATTCAGGTGGGCCGCGACTGGACGGCCATGTTCGCCGTCAACACCGCGGTCGCCACCCTGCCACTGTTCCACGTCTCCGCCTTCGTCCCCGACGAAGATCGTTTGCTGTTCGTGGTCGCGGTGTCGATCAATCTGTTACTGGCCCTCGGCTCGGCGATCATCCTGCTACGCACCTCGACCCGACCACTGATCCTCGCCCTGGTGTCGGCGGCGGCCATCGTGCCGATGATCGGGGCGGCCAACGTGACCGAGGGTGGGGTCGCCACAACACTGCTCGCCTCGGCGACGGTGGTTCTCGCGGCGCTGGCCTTCACCGGTGGCCGATTCCCCACGCTCACCCGGCCGGTGCGGATCGTGTGGTTGTCGGCAGCCGCGATCACCGCGCTGGCCGCGCTCGGCTCCACTCTCACCGATGCCGGCATGAGTATCGGCATCGCCACGCTGGGTCTACTCACCGCCGTTGCCGCGGGCACGACGAAGGAGATGGCGCTACCGCTACGGGTCATCGCCACCGTGCTCACCGCCATCGCGCTGCTCTCGATGCTCCTGATCGGTGCGATCGATCAGCTGATGCCAGAGAACGACCTGGAAACCGCCGACCACGCGAAGCTCCTCATCGTCGCGGTGATCGCGCTCGCGGCCGTCGTCCTCCTCACCTGGCTGTGGGGCAGGTCCCTCACCGGGCAGAACGTCGGCATCGTCGGGACGATCGGCGGCGTGATCGTGCTGTGGCTCGTCACCCAGATCTGCGTCGGGCTCGCCGCAGTCATCACCGGCGGAACCGACGAGGGCTTCCGGGGCGGACACGCCGCAGCCACCATCCTCTGGGTCCTCGCAGCAGCGGCCGGGCTGCTGTGGGCCCGTCACCAGCGCGGCAGCGCCCGGGCCCTCACCCTGACGGTGAGCCTGGCGATCATCGTCGCCGCCGTCGCGAAACTGTTCCTGTTCGACCTCGCCGCCCTCGACGGGGTGTTCCGGGTGATCGCCTTCATCGTCGTCGGTCTGCTGCTGCTCGCGCTGGGGGTTCCCTACGCCCAATCACTCGACTCCGACGAGTCCCGCCCGCCGGCCGACACGCGAACGAAGTAGCCGTGAGCTCTACCGTTGGCTGCCGTAATCCGGCAGGACGAGGGAGTTGTCGAACGCGTACACGATGGCAGCGGCGCGGTCGCGCAGATCGAGTTTGGTGAAGATGTGGTTGATGTGGCTCTTCACGGTGACCTCCGAAACGTGCAGGTCCGCGCTGATCTCCGCGTTGGTCCGGCCGCGCGCCATCAACCGCAACACGTCGGTCTCGCGGTCGGTCAGGTCCGGTGGCGTCTCGGCTGACCGGTCCGGGCCGGCGTGCCGGAACCCCTGCAGCACCCGTCCGGTGACCGCCGGATCCAGGAAGGCACCGTCGCGGACGACGGCGCGCACCGCCCAGATGAGCGCCTCGGCCGGTGAGTCCTTCAGAATGAACCCGGCGGCCCCCGCGCGCAGAACCCCCGACAGCAGCTTGTCGTCGTCGAAAGTCGTCAACGCCAGCACCGGTGGCGGTTCCCGAAGTGTCCGCACCATCGACGTCGCGGTGATCCCGTCGACATGACGCATGCGCAGGTCCATCACCACGATGTCCGGGGTGTTTGACGCGATGGCCGCCAGCACCTCCGAGCCGTCGGCGCACTCGCCGACTATCTCGAATCCGTCCTTGGCGCGCAGGATTCGGCGGAGACCGGTGCGGATGAGTTCCTGATCATCGACCAGGAGCACGCGGATGACCGGAGCCGCAGGCTCGCTCCGCCCCACCACCGTCATGACGCCACCCCTTGATGCGACGTGGCAAACGTCGGCATCGTCCCGCGCACCGACCAGGTACCGTCGCTGCAGCTCGCCTCGAGTTGCCCACCGAGCAGCTCCGCCCGCTGCATCATCCCCTTGACACCCGTACCGTCGGGAGCCGGCCGTCGGTTCTCCGGGCACGGGTTCCGCACGCACACGACGACATCGTCGTCGACCGACACCGCCACCGCCGCGCGCTGGGTAACCGAATGTTTGACGACGTTCGCGAGTGACTCCTGCACGATGCGATAGAGCGCCGCCCCGACCGGCGCGGACACTGCGTCGAGGTCACCGTCGAGGCGAAAGTCGATTTCGATTCTTGCCTTTCGATAATCGTCGATCAACGCCATCAGGTCGGTCGCACCGGGGACCGGAGCCGTGGGCGAGTCCTCGCCACCGAGGACATGGACGATGTTGCGGATCTCGGTCATCGCCTGCCGCCCTTGCCGCTCCGCGTCGGTCAACGCCTCGAGCGCCTCGGCACGATCGTCGTCCTGTTCGAGCGCACGCCGGGCGCCGGTCACATTAAGCATGGTGATCGACAGCGAGTGGGCGATGACGTCGTGGATCTCGCGTGCGATCCGCCGTCGTTCCTCGCCGGCCGCGCGGTCGGCGCGGGCCCGGAGTTCTCGTGCCTGGTTGTCCGCCAGACATTTCTGGATGAGCACCATGTAGCCGATGAGCCAGCCGCAGGCGACCGCGAGCAGGTAGACCGCCGGGGATTCCAGCGTGCCGGCCACACCGAACACGACGATGACCGCGGTCGACACCGCTGCCACGACCAGCCCGGTCCGGAGTGCATACATCCCCGCCGCGATCGCGGTGACGAGCGCCAGCTGCAGCGGCGCGACATCCGTGGGCACCGGGACCATCAGAAAGCACACCGTCGAGAGCATCACCGGCACGGCACACAGCGGGGATTTCGCGACGGTCAGATCCAGGACCAGCGTCGTCAGCGCGCATACGACTGCCGCGCCGACCCACCACGGCCGATCGAACGGATACCGTTGCAGCACAGCGGTGATCGTGACGGCGGTGGACCCGCCCAGAACCACTACCGGATACAGCAGCGGATAATCGCCGCCGGCCAGGACGAGCCTGCGCCGCAGTGCCCCCACCACGCTTGCCACCACCCCACTATAGGGACTGCCGCTCATGCGGACATCCACCTCACGGCGGACGCAACACTCCACCCGTGGGTGGAGACGATCACCGCCTCCGGCATGCAGATCACGATCTCCGGTCCCCATAGCGTCGAGAGTGTGCGAGATCGCCACGGACAACGACGAAGTGAGGCGAGATTCCATCATGAGGCTGGGCATGACCACATACCGCGGACGGTGGGAACAGGTCGACGGCGTCAGCTGTGGACGCGGACCGGTCATCGTGGGATATACGGGTACCGACGCGTCCCTGCGCGCAGTCACCGCATCTGCGAGAACCCTCGATCCCACGATCGAGCTGGTGCTGGTGTGCGCGGTCACACGGCGCAGACGGCGCGCGCAGCCGACCACCTTCCTGCACGACGCGCTAAAGTCCGAGGCCTACCTGCTGACGCCGGAGGCCACCACCGACGAGCTGTTGCGACACGCCGCCGAGACTGCGCAGCGAGAATGCGCCCGACAGATCCGAATCCGCACGGAAACCGGTGATCCCGTCACCGTTCTCGCGCGCGCAGCGGCGGATCTAGATGCGTCGGCGGTGATCCTCGGGATGAACGGCCCGGGTCCGGGTGCGCTGGCCCGCGCTCTGCGACGCCGTGTCGGTTCCGAGGCCGATCTATTCGTCACCGACGGCACGACATTCCTCTACGCCGCAAGCGGCACCACGGTCACCGCCGGCGCGGGCCGCTCGTCGAGCCGTCCGGTCTGGGACCCGACGGGGGTCGGGGTCGCGCATGGCTGACCGCCATTCAACACACCGGGTCGTTGTCACAGGCGCTCCGCCCCGCACCACCTGGGGAGACCACGAGCAGGACATTCCTTTCGGCACCGCTGCGGAGAGGACCGAAAGGCGTTCACGCCGGGTACCGGTCGCTACGAACCCGACGGACCGTGGCCGTGAGTGGTCAAGAACTCGAGGGCGTCGGTGGCCAGTTCACTCCACCCGTGGTCGGCGGGGGCACTGTGTCCCCGCGACGGGTAGACCTTCAGCTCGGTGGGCGCGGAATTACGTTGCTGCGCCTTGTAGGCGTCCTCCACCGTTGACTGCGGCACCGTACGGTCTTGCCCTCCGGCCATCATCAGCAGCGGGCCGCGCTGCGCCTTCAGATCCACCGAGGCCGGGCTGTGCGGCACGAAGTTGGCGACGGCGGCCTCGAACAGAGGGCGTGCCGGTGCCGGGATGACATGGTTGGCGAAGATCTCGTCGGATTCGGCACGGTCGACGGTGTTCGCGAAGGTGGCGTGGTAGCTGTCGGCGGTGTGTGACCAGGTCTTGCCCCGCAACCACGGACGGCTGAGAATGGGCGCAACGGATTTCAGCTGCACCAGCGGCGGCGGTTTGTAGACACCACGGAACTGGGCGGGGGCGATCGCCACGCATGCCCGCGCCGCGCCGCTGCCCAACAGTTTCTGTGCGATCAGGCCTCCGAAGGAATGGCCGACGACGATGGGCGGGGCGGGGAGGTCGGCGATCAGCGAGGCGAAATGATCGGTCACCGCCGTGACACCGACGTTGTCGAGGGCCGACGGGTTGGCCCTCGTCGCCTCGGCGGTCTCGGCATCGCCGGGCCAGCCGGGCGCGGTCGGCGCATAACCGGCCGCGGTGAAGCGGTCCACCCAGGGTTGCCACGACGAGGCGTGCATCCAGAGTCCATGGATGAACACGACGGGGATCGGGGCATCTGTGGGCACGATGGCACCTCCGTGCAGATCATCGTCGGGTGGGTTCCCAATCGAGGGTAGAAGATCCGCCCGCCCGCCGAAAGCCCCGCGTCGTCGCGCCCGGTCCCCGGTTCCCGCTCATCGAAACCGGTCCTGCTCACCCAATCGCTTCCTGCTCACCCAATCGGGTCAGATTCGGTGAGCAGGAACGAAATCGGTGAGCAGGAGCCTCGCAAACCGTGTCACACAGGACGCCAACTCGCCGGGCCGCTCGAGCCGGCCGGGTAGTCGTCGAGCGGTACCTTGCCGTCCCGCCAGGCATCGATGATCGGCGCGACGATCCGCCAGCACTGTTCGGCGGCGTCGCCGCGAACCGCGAGGGTGGCATCACCGTCGAGGATTCCGGAGAGCACCTCGACGTAGGCGCGCATCGAGCCCTCGCCGAGGTCGGCGGTCACCGCTGAGCGATGCAGTTCGAACGGCTGAGTCCCCTTGTGGACGTTGATGTGTAGCGAAAGCTCATCCGGTCCGAAACGGAAGCTCAACACATCGGGCGAGGTGGCGCCGGTGAACTGATGGGGCAGATGCCGGACCTGCCGGAAGGTGAGGGCGATCTCCTTGACGGCCGGATCGAGCGCCTTGCCCGAGCGGAGGATGAACGGCACGCCCTGCCACCGGGCGGTATCGACGGCGAAGGTCGCCTCGGCCAGGGTCTCGGTCCCACGGGCCGGGTCGACCCCATTCTCGTCGACGTATGCGGGTAGCATCTCGCCGCCCACCTCGCCCGCCGTATAACGCGCGCGCCGCGAGGATTTCACCGGATCGTCATGCCACACATGCGTGGCGCGCAGTGCCGCGGTGGTCGCGTCGCGGAGATCGCGCTCGTCCAGTGTGGCGGGCGGGTCCATCGCGACGACGGCGAGTATCTGCAGCAGATGGCTCTGCAACATGTCCTTGAGGGCGCCTGCGGAGTCGTAGTATCCGGCCCGGCCTTCCAGCCCGAGTGGCTCGTCATAGCGGATGACCACCGACTCGATGTGCTCGGCCGACCACACCGGTTCGAAGACCCGGTTGGCGAACCGCACACCGAACACGTCGAGCAGGATCGACTGCCCCAGAAAGTGATCCACCCGGAACACCTGGTTCTCCGGAACCAGTTGCGCCAGCATGTGATTGAAGTCTCGAGCGCTGGACTCGTCACTGCCGAAGGGCTTCTCGAGGGCCAAAATGGTCCCGTCCGGGATGTCGACACCGGACATCGCATCGCACGACTTCTGCGCGATGGACGGCGGGACGGCGAAGTAGAGCACCGCCGGTCCGCGCGCCGCAGCGAACACCGTTCGCAACTCATCAGACTGCGTGACATCGGCCTGTAGGTACCGCGATTCCTGCGCCACCCGCCGGGCCGTGGGTCCGGCATCGTCGTCGAAGCACTCCGTGACCCGCTTTCGCCAATCGTCGTCGGTCCCCGTCTCTTGACCCACCCCGACGAGGTGGATGCCGCGATCCGGCTCCAGGGTGAGCAACTGCCCCAATGCGGGCAGCAGCAGTCGTGAGGTCAGGTCGCCGTTTGCGCCGAAGATGAACAAAGTCGTCGTGGGCATATCCGACGGTAACCCGACTCGCGACATTCTCCGGTGAAAACTCAGCGGTCGCCCGGTCTGACCGTGACAATCGAGTGCATGGGTGCTCGCATCGAGGACTACGCACTGGTCGGCGATTGTCGGACCGCGGCGTTGGTGTCCCGTGACGGTTGCGTCGACTGGCTGTGTGTCCCACGGTATGACTCCAAGTCGATCTTCGCCGCGCTGCTCGGCACGGAGGAACACGGATCGTGGCGGCTGACCCCGACCGACCCCGATGCCCGCGCCACGCGCCGCTATGACGACGACACCCTCGTCCTGATCACACGGTGGGAGACCTCCACCGGTACAGCCGAGGTGCACGAGTTCATGCCGGTCGATGGTGGCCGGGTCGACCTGGTCCGCCGGGTCGTCGGCGTCTCCGGATACGTGGAGTTCATCACCGAACTCCGGTTGCGGCTCGACTATGCGCGCGCCTTGCCATGGGTGCTTCAGGTCGGCGACACCAAGGGGCCGGCGTTGCGGGGTATCGCCGGACCGGATGCCGTCGTGGTCCGGGGAGTGGAGCTGCATGCCGACGGCAGCGTGCACCGCGCGTTTTTCACCGTCGAACCGACGATCACGCTGGATCTGACGCTGACGTGGTATCACTCCTACCGGCCCGAACCCGGCCCGCTCGACGTCGACACCGCTTTGGCGCACACGCGCGACTGGTGGACGAAGTGGGCGAGTCGGATCGATCATTCCGGCCCGCATCACGAGGAGGTGGTCCGTTCCCTGGTGATCCTGCGTGCCCTCACCCATCTGGACACCGGCGGCATCGTCGCCGCCGCAACGACCTCGCTACCGGAGCAATTCGGCGGGGCACGTAATTGGGACTACCGCTACGTCTGGCTGCGGGACGCGTCCCTGACGCTGGATGTCTTTGTCCGACATGGGTTCCTCGGCGTTGCCGAGCATTGGCGGATGTGGCTGCTGCGCACGGTCGCGGGAAACCCCGGCGATGTGCAGATCATGTACGGCATCGCCGGCGAACGCGAATTGCCCGAGCGCGAGCTGCGAAGTCTGCCCGGATATGAGGGTTCCGCACCCGTTCGGGTGGGAAACGGTGCGGTACACCAGTACCAGGGCGATGTCATCGGTGAGGTCATGGTGGGCCTCGAGTCCGCGCGCACCGCAGGTCTCCAGGAGGGGGTCTTCTCGTGGTCACTCCAGAAGTCGCTGCTCGAAGAGGTCGAGGCCAATCTGGAACGGCTGGACAACGGGATCTGGGAGATGCGGGGCGAGCCGCGGATGTTCACCCAGTCGCGTGCGATGATCTGGGCGGCCTTCGACCGCGGCGTGCGGGCCGTCGAGGAGTTCGGTCTCAACGGATCGCCCGATCACTGGCGCGACCTGCGCGACCGGGTGCGCTCCGAGATCGACACCGAGTGCGTCGATCCGGTGACCGGACGGTTCGTCCAGTTCGCGGGTACCGATCAGGTCGACGCCTCACTGTTGCTGCTGCCCCAGGTCGGATTCTGTGCCGCGACAGATCCGCGCATGCTGGCGACGGTGGCCGAGATCGAACGCACATTGATGCGCGACGGTCTGGTCCTGCGCTATAGCACCGACACCGGTGTCGACGGGCTCAGTGGCAGCGAACATCCCTTTCTCGCGTGTAGTTTCTGGCTCGTCACCCAGTACGCGATGAGCGACCGCCGCCACGACGCGCTGGCCCTGATGAAACGGGCGTGCGCGACCGCCAACGACGTCGGCTTGTTCTCCGAGGAATACGACGTCGGTAACCGGCGACAGGCCGGGAACATGCCCCAGGCGCTGTCACACCTGGCGCTGGTCCGTGCCGCGGATGCGCTGTCCGGGCAGGGGTAGGGCTGGCAAGCGCGCACTTCCTCACCCTGACAGCGACCAGTACACCCCGGTGAGTTCCGTAGCGGTGTCCCACAGACGTCGTCCGAGTTCCGCGTCGTACACGTCATCCTTCGCCGCGACCAGGATCGGCGGACCGGACAGGTGCAGCGGACCGGCCGGGCCGTAGTACTGACCGCCGAGGACACCGGGATCGGTCGCCGCCCGGACCGACGGCAGCGCCCCGTCGACGCCTTCCATGACGAAGGTGCGGCGCGCCCAGTGCAGCGACGGAGTGGTGAACAGCCATTGCAGCAGACGGCTCTGATTGCGCATCACACCGCTGTGGGTGGCCCCCGGATGCGCGGCCACCGAGATGGGCCAGGTCCGGCCGGCGGCGGTGAGGCGCCGCTGCAATTCGACCGCGAAGACCAGTTGCGCGAACTTCGCACGCCCGTAGGCGCGGGCCGGACTGAACGAACGCGCCATCGTCAGATCGTCGAAATCGATCCGGCCCGCGCGGTGGGCGTTACTGCCGACGGTCACCACCCGGGCGGCTTCGGCGGCGAACAGCGGGGCGAGCAGGAGTCCGGTGAGCGCGAAGTGACCGAGGAAGCTGGTGCCGAAGTCCATCTCGAAGCCGTCCACGGTCAGCTGGCGGCTCCCCGCCATCACGCCGGCGTTGTTGATCAGGACGTCGACCGACCGGTGGGTGGTTGTGATCTCGTCGGCGGCCTTGTGCACCGATGCCAGATCAGCGAGGTCGAGCTGCACGATCTCCACCGACGCGGTCGGCACGGTTCGGAGGATGTCGATCCTCGCCGCCGCGGCGGCACCTGAGTGTCGGCAGGCCATCACCACTTGGCCGCCGAGGCGGGCGAGGTGACGCGCGGTCTCGAGACCGACACCGGAGTTCGCCCCGGTGACGACAACGACCTTGCCGTCCATGCGCGGTGCCCGCGCCGGCGTCCACCCATTCGGTGTCATCGATGCGTTCCTCCCCTGCGCCGAGAGATGACTCACGATACCCAGCGTTGTGCCGCGACACCGTCGACGCACCGTCGATGAGTTAGGTCAGGAGAACCCGGCTGCGTAGCATCCCTGGCTGTGAGCACGGCCCTGACCTCCGGGAAAACCGCGACGCCCAACGAGGACGCCGCGACCGGGAACACGTCCGGCTACCGCCCGGACCTCGACGGGCTGCGCGGGATCGCGATCGCACTGGTGGCGATCTTCCATGTCTGGTTCGGTCGGGTGTCCGGTGGCGTCGACGTCTTCCTCACGCTGTCCGGCTATTTCTTCGTCGCGTCGCTGCTCAAACATGTCCTCGCGACACAACCGGCGTCGGTCTCCTGGAATCGGGCGGTCAATCCGTGGCCTCGGTTGTGGCGGCTGGCCCGACGGCTGCTGCCGGCGCTGCTGGTGGTCCTGGCCGTGATCACCGCGCTGATCGCGCTGGTCATGCCCACGACGCGGTGGGGACCGCTCGGCGCCGAGGTGCAGGCCAGCGCCCTGTACTACCAGAACTGGCATCTCGCGTTGGACTCGCAGGACTATCAGGCCGCCGACTCGGCGATCAGCCCTCTCCAGCACCTGTGGTCGATGTCGATGCAGGGACAGTTCTTCGTGCTGACGCTGGTGTGCGCGCTGGCCCTCGGCGGGATCCTGCGGACGCTGTCGCGTCGATTCTCGGCACTGACCAACCCGTCGGTGATCCGCGGCATCGTCGGGTCGGCACTGCTCGCGGTCGCGGTGTTCTCGTTCGCCTGGGCGAACTACCGCCACGGCGTGAACCAGCCGTTCAACTACTACGACACCCTCGCGCGCCTGTGGGAGCCGCTGGCCGGTGGTCTGCTGGCCGTGTGGATACCGCGGATCGCGCTGGGCGGTTGGCTGCGCGACACCCTCGGTGTGGTCGCGCTCGCTCTGATCGTGACCTGCGGTTGGTGGATCGCGGGCGTGCAGCAGTATCCGGGCGCGATGGCTCTGGTCCCGGTCGGGGCGACGCTGATGCTGATCTGGACCGGATCGGCGGCGACCCGCCCCGCACCCGCCGCGGGTCCCGGTTCGGTGAGCCGCGCACTCGCTCATCCGCGTCTGGTGTGGTTGGGGTCGATCGCCTACGCGCTGTACCTCTGGCATTGGCCGCTGCTGATCTTCTATCTGACCTGGCGATATCAGGACGATGTCGGCTGGCTGGAGGGCACCGCGATCCTCGCGGTGTCGGTGGTGCTGGCGTGGGCAACGACTCGGTTCATCGAAGCGCCGCTGCGCGCGGGTAAAGACAACGCCCTGGGTCCGCGGTATCGGCGCGGGTTGATCGCGCTGATCGTGATCGCGTCCCTCGTCGCCGGGGCCACCGTCGTCGTCTGGCAACGCGACGCGGCCAACGCCACCGTGAGCACAGAGAATCTCGACCCGCGGATCTATCCGGGCGCGCGGGCCTTCCTCGACGGCGTGCCCGTGCCAAAGGTCGATCCCCAGCCCGGCCCCGAGGTCGTGGCGAAGGACTGGCCGATCACCACCTCCGACGCGGTGATCAGCGGCTGGAAGGACCCGTCGATCAAGGTCGGGGTCTACGGCGACCCGACCGCCGGCCGCACGATCGCACTCGTCGGTGGCTCGCACGCGGAGTACTGGATCACCGCTCTCGATGACATCGGCAAACGCCACGGATTCACGGTGACCACCTACCTGAAGGTGGGTTGTGCCCTGACGACCAGCCACGTGTTCATCTGGTTCGGGCAGAAGTACTACCAGTGCAACGACTGGTCGCGCCAGGTCATGGACCGCCTCGCCATCGACCGGCCCGACGTGGTGTTCACCAACTCGACGCGACCGGTGGAGGGGCAAGCGCCCGGCGACTTCGTCCCGCAGGACTACCGGGAGATCTTCGCCCAATTCCGTGACCGCGGTCAGCGGGTCGTCGCGGTCCGGGACAACCCGTGGGCGCACGGGCAGCTCAAGCCCCCCGAGTGTCTCGCCGAGGGCAACAAGCCGCAGGTCTGCGGCGTGGAACGGGATCGCGCGCTCGCGCCGACCGACCCCACCGCCGCGATCGCGGCCGACTACCCGAACATGAGTTTCCTCGACTACTCCGACGGGATGTGCGATGCGACGTACTGCCCGGCGGTGGTCGGCAACATCGTCGTCTGGCACGACTACCACCATCTGTCCGCGACGTTCGTGCGCAGCCTGATCCCGGCGCTCGAGGCCGATCTCGCACAGTCATTGCACTGGTGGTGACCTGCGGAGATTCGCATCACAGCGTCTCTCAGGGTCGACTGTTAGGGTGTCGAACAACGCTGGGCTCGGCGCGAGCGCCCAGTGGGGGATGAATTCGCTCGCACACAATGACGTTCGACAGTTGGGGTTGAGACGCGCAGATGACCACGCAGGTGCCCGAGGAGCGGAACTCCACCGCGGCGGCGACCGGCTCGACGCTGCTCGCCGAGCGGACGGTCCGCGACGTCGGCAAACGCGCCTACCTGCATCATCTCGACCTGATCCGGGTCACCACGTTCTCCCTGGTGATCTTCGTACACTGCCTGACGCAGACCACCGACGAGATGAACAGCCTGCCGGTCAACACGACGTCACTGCTGTTTCACGCGACCCGCAACATGTTCTTCGCGCTGACCGGCTACGTGTTGATGTATCAGTACTTCGACCGCCCGGGATTCAGCACCATCGAGTTCTGGCGCCGGCGCCTCGGCCTGGTGATCTTCCCGTACCTGATCTGGTCGGCGATCTACTGGATCGTCAAGGACGTCTGGGCCCGCGACCGGGTCGGCGACGTGTTGTCGAACCCGATCGGCGGCCTCGAGGAGTTCGCCCGTCTGGCCGGTTGGGGACTGTCGGGCTTCCAGATGTACTTCCTGTTCGTGATGCTGCAGGTGTACCTGCTGTTCCCGCTGGTCCTGTGGCTGGTGCGGGCGACGGCCGGCCGGCACGCGATCCTGCTGGGTGCCAGCCTGGCGGTGCAGGTGGCGATCACCTACACCATCACCTATTGGCATCCGCCGGCCGAGATCGCCGGGTACTGGTGGCACCACTACGCGACATTCGTGCCGTATCAGTTCTTCATCCTCTACGGGGCCGTCGCGGCCGCGCACCGCGAGGCCATCGCCGACTGGCTGTCGGGCAAGGGGTGGTGGCTGTTCGGGGCGCTGGTGGGAACCGGCGCGTTGGCCGTCGGCGTGTACCTCGGCGGCGTGTGGTTCGGCGACGAACCCGTCCACTCCAGCAACTCGGCCTTCTTCCCCTACCTGCTGCCGTTCATCATCGTGATGATCGCGTGCCTGTACGCGGCCGCCACACACTGGGCCGAGCACTGGCGCGACTTCACCCCCCGCTTCGCCCGGGCGGTGTCGTTCGGGGCGAACCGTTCCTTCGGCGTATTCCTCGCGCACGTGCTGGTGCTGTTCTTCGTCCTGCGACCCCGATCCGGCGACCAGCCGTGGGTGCTGGCGACATTCGGGCAGCCGCTCGGCACGATCGTCACCTACCTCGCGACAATCCTCGGGTCGCTGCTGCTGGTGGAGATCCTGCGCCGGCTGCCGGGATCGCGGTACCTGACCGGGCGCCCCCGCCTGCCGCTGCGACGCGCGACGCACTGACCGCACTCACCCCGGCCGCACAACGGCCAACAGCGCGTTCGGACCGGCCAGCAGCAGTTCGCGCAAGTGATTGCGCACCAGCGTCCACGTCGGGCAGTCACAGTCGGCGGCCACCCCGACGGCGTCGACGCCCCTGCGGCGACACAACGCGATCGCCCGCGGCAGGTGGAAGTCCTGGGTGACGATGACCGCGCGCCGCACCCCGTAGACGTCGTGGGCGCGGCGGCAACTCGTGTCGGTGTCGATCCCGTGCGGGTCGTCGACGATCACCTCCGGTGAGACGCCGCGGGCCTCCAGGTAAACGCGCATCACCGCCGGTTCGTCGCCGGCCGCGGCCGAGCCGTTCCCCGAATCGATGATCCGGTCCACCCGACCTGTCGTGAAGAGCGCCGCCGCCGTGTCGAGCCGTCCCCGCACATAGTCGCCCGGCTCGCCGTCGTGCACAAGTGAGCCCAGCACCAGCAGCGTCGAGTCGGTCCTGATCGCGGAGGCCTCGACGACCCGACCCGACGAGGACAGATGGGTCCAGGTCATCGCGATGGTCACGATCAGCTCGATCGCCACGAGCAGGATCAGGACCACGACGGAGACCGGGCGCACCCCTCTCACGTTAAGTGGGTCGTTGGTCACCTTGCTCACCAATTGTGGGCCCACGCGTCTGTCGGCGTCGATACTGGAAGGAGCCGGGCCGGCGCCACCTCCCCACGTGGACACACGCCCGCCCGTCCGAGCGCCCCGGAGGTCACCCCCATGCCCTACATGCCGGTCACCGAATCGATGTTCCTGATCGCGGAGACGCGGGAACAGCCGATGCACGTCGGAGGCCTCCAGCTGTTCATCCCGCGTGAGGGCCAGACGGGGACCGAGTTGGCCGAGGAGTTCTTCGAGGCCTACCACGGATGCCGCAACGTCCGCCGGCTCTTCCGCAAGCGGCCCACCCCACCGGCGATGCTGATGGGCTACCTCTCCTGGTCCTACGACGACGACATCGACTTCGATTACCACGTCCGACGGGCGACCCTCCCCCACCCAGGACGGATCCGCGAACTGTTGCGCTATATCTCGCTGCACCACAGCGCGCTGCTCGACCGCACCCGGCCGATGTGGGAGCTGCACATCATCGACGGCCTCGAGGACGGGCGGGTCGCGGTCTACACCAAGATCCATCACTCCCTCATGGACGGGGTGTCGGCGCTGCGGCTGCTCCAGGACACCCTGTCGACCGACCCCGACGACCGCAACGGGACCGCGATGACCGACCCGATGCTGAGCCGGTCGAAGAAGCCCAAGCCCCAGACACCCGGACCCGGGCTGCTGTCGTTCGGCGGCGTGACCCGACTCGCCGGGCGGGCCGTCGGTGTGGCGGGCCAGGCCCTCGACGTCGCGGGCCAACTCGTCGGCGTGGCGCCGGCGGCCGCGAAGATCGCGTGGACCGCGATCACCGACGACGACTTCGCCTCACCGTTCGTGCCGGCACCGCACACCATGCTGAACGTGTCGATCGGCAGCGCCCGACGGTTCGCGGCCCAGGGTTGGCCGCTGGAACGGCTGCGCGCGATCGCCGACGCACTCGACATCACCCTCAACGACGTGGTCGTCGGTATGTGCTCGGGCGCGGTGCGCTCCTACCTCATCGACCAGGACAGCCTGCCCGACGGGCCGCTGCTCGCCGCGCTTCCCGTGTCGATGCGTCAGGAAATCTCCACCGAGGGGAACAAGGTCACCCTGATCCTGGCCAACCTGGCCACCGACCAACCCGACCCGGAGCGGCGGCTGGCGACGGTGGTGTCCTCGACCCGAAGCGCCAAGAAGATCATCCGCAACCTGTCGCCGCTGCAGGCACTGGCGTTCGGCGTCGCCAGCGGCGCGCCGCTGGCCCTGGCCACCATTCCCGGATTCGTCGACTACACGTCGCCCCAGTTCAACCTCATCATCAGCAACGTGCCGGGACCGCGCGAACACATGTACTGGAACGGCGCCCGACTCGATGGCATCTACCCGGTGTCGATCGCGATGGAGGGACTCGCCATCAACATCACGGTGGCGACGGCGGCCGACCACGTCAACTTCGGCATCATCGGAGCGCGCAAGGAACTTCCGAGTCTGCAGCGCATCCTGACGCACCTCGACACCGCCCTCGAGGAGATGGAAAAGGTTGCCGGCATCAACGATCGGGGTAAGCGGTAGTCGTGCCGGGAGGGTCCACGCGTGCGAACTTGGTCACAGCGATCCGGCCGCCGATCATCTGACCTGGCAGTAAGTTGCAGGTGAGTGCCCTCTGCGACGACATCGGCCGTGGGACAGAGAGTTGGTTAGGTAAACCTTGGCAGCGCTTCAACCGCGCAAGCAACTACGGTTACCTGTAATACACGTCGGCCCGCGTGCGCTTCAGCCCTGCGTAGACGGGCCGAGATCACTCTAGAGAGGGGCCGTGACGCCGTGAATGCCACGACGATCACCATCGGCACAACCGCCGCTGTCATCAGTCTCTTCTGTTGGGCGCTGTTCCTGCGCGGTGTGTGGACCATGGTGCGGTCCATCGCGCAGGGTCAGCGGGTCGACAGCTCCCGGTTCTGGCCGTTCTTCCCGCGCCTGTGGACGATGATCAAGGAGTTCATCGCCCACACGCGGATGGTGAAGTTCCGCTCCGTCGGCTGGGCGCACTGGCTGGTCATGGTCGGCTTCCTCGGCGGCTTCCTGCTCTGGTTCGAGGCCTACGGACAGTCGATCGATCCAGAGTTCCACTGGCCGGTGTTCGGCAACTGGTTCATCTGGCATCTCTGGGACGAACTGCTGGGCATCGCGACCGTCGTCGGCATCATCGTGCTGATGGTGATCCGCCAGCTCAACCATCCGCGGATCCCCGAGCGCATCTCCCGCTTCAGCGGTTCGCGGTTCGGCGCCGCCTACTTCGTCGAGATCGTGGTGCTGCTCGAGGGCCTCGGCATGATCTTCGTGAAGTCGGGCAAGATCGCCACGTACGGCCACGCGAACTCCGCCTCGGACTTCTTCACCATGCAGGTCGCCAAGATCCTGCCCGCCAGCGCGACCCTGGTCGCGATCTTCGCGGTGATCAAGCTGATGAGCGGCATGGTCTGGCTGGCCGTCGTCGGTCTCAACATCGACTGGGGCGTGGCCTGGCACCGGTTCGCCGCGTTCCCGAACATCTACTTCAAGCGTGAGCAGGACGGCGGGGTCGCGCTCGGCGCCGCCAAGCCGATGATGTCGGGCGGCAAGGTCCTCGACATGGAAACCGCCGACCCCGATGTCGACGCGTTCGGCGCCGGCAAGGCCGAGGACTTCAGCTGGAAGGCCTGGCTGGACTTCACCACCTGCACCGAGTGTGGCCGCTGCCAGAGCCAGTGCCCCGCCTGGAACACCGGCAAACCGTTGTCGCCGAAGCTGCTGATCATGTCGTTGCGCGACCACGCCCAGGCCAAGGCGCCCTATCTGATGGCCGGTGGCCGCACGGATATGGGCGGCGACGAGGTCGGTCTGGTCGACGCCGACGGCAACGTCGACGAGGCGAAGCTCGCCAAGATCCCGGAGACCGCCCGCGCGGAGGCCGCCCGCAAGCTGGTCGGCGAGTCCAAGGGCGCGCTTCGCGACGCGTCGCCGGTCGACGGTGAGTTCGATCCCGAGGCGCTCGGTGCGGTCATCGACACCGAGACGCTGTGGAGCTGCACCACCTGCGGTGCCTGCGTCGAGCAGTGCCCCGTCGACATCGAGCACGTCGACCATATTCTCGACATGCGCCGCTACCAGGTGCTCATCGAGTCGGACTTCCCGACCGAGCTCGCCGGCTTGTTCAAGAACCTCGAGAACAAGGGCAACCCCTGGGGTCAGAACGCCTCGGCGCGCGGCAACTGGATCGATGAGATCGACATCGACATCCCGGTCTTCGGTCAGGACGTCGACTCCTTCGAGGGCTTCGAATACCTCTTCTGGGTCGGCTGCGCCGGCGCGTATGAGGACCGCGCGAAGAAGACCACCAAGACCGTCGCCGAACTGCTCGACATCGCCGCGGTCAACTTCCTCGTCCTCGGTGAAGGCGAGACCTGTACCGGCGACTCGGCACGCCGCGCCGGCAACGAGTTCCTGTTCCAGATGCTCGCGCAGCAGAACATCGAGATGCTGGGTGAGGTGTTCGCGACCGCACCCGAGCAGCGCAAGAAGATCGTCGTCACGTGTGCGCACTGCTTCAACGCCCTGGGCAACGAGTACCCCCAGGTGGGCGGGAACTACGAGGTCGTGCACCACACCCAGCTGCTCAACCGCCTGGTGCGTGACAAGCGCCTGGTGCCGGTCGCCCCGCTCGGCGAGGGCGTCACCTACCACGATCCGTGCTACCTGGGCCGCCACAACAAGGTCTACGACGCCCCGCGCGAGCTGATGGGCGCGTCGGGGTCGCAGTTGACGGAGATGCCACGTCACGGCGAACGGTCCATGTGCTGCGGCGCCGGCGGTGCCCGCATGTGGATGGAAGAGCAGATCGGCAAGCGCATCAACCTCGACCGGGTCGATGAGGCGCTCGACACCCTCGGTAACGGCGATCAGCCGCGCAAGGTGGCCACCGGCTGCCCGTTCTGCCGCGTGATGCTGACCGATGGTGTGACCGCGCGGACCGCCGGCACCGAGAACGAGGGCAAGGTCGAGGTCGTCGACGTCGCGCAGCTGCTGCTCGAGTCGGTCAAGCGCGGGGCACCCGACGTGAGCCGTGGTGGCCGCTTCCTCGGCCCGGTCACCAAGCCGGCGCCCGAACCCGAGGCCCCGGCCGAGGAGAAGGTGCCGGCGGCTGCGGCCGCCACCGCTGGGGTCGCCACCGCTGCGGCGGCGACCGCCGTCGCCACCGAGGCGGCGGCGAAGCCGAAGGTCGGCCTGGGTATGAAGGGCGGCAAGAAGCCTGGTGCGGCGGCCAAGTCGGCACCGGCTCCCTCGGCTCCGGCTGCCTCTGCACCGGCTCCCGCCGGGGCGTCGGCTCCGGCCGAGCAGAAGCCCGCGAAGGCCAAGGGATTCGGCATGGGCGCGGCCAAGCGACCGGGGGCCGCGAAGGCGGCACCGTCGGCAGCTCCGGCTCCCGCCGAGGCCGAGTCGTCAGCCGCCGTCGAAGCCGCCGCCACAGAATCCACCGCTGCCGAATCCACCGCAGTCGAATCCACCGCGGCGGCCGAGAAGAAGCCCGCCGCCAAGGGATTCGGCATGGGTGCCAAGGCCAAGCGTCCGGGGGCCAAGGCGGGCGCCGCCGCACCCGCCGCGGGTGTCACGGCACCCGCCGAGAGCAAGGTCGCCGAGGCCGAATTCTCCCCGGCCGCCGCGCCGACGGCGGACACCCAGACGGCGACCGCAGGCGCGGCCGCGGTGACCGAGGAGAAGCCCGCCAAGGCCAAGGGATTCGGCATGGCCGCCGGCAAGAAGCGGCCCGGAGGCATCGGCAAGGCGGCACCTGCTGCGGCATCGACACCGGCACCGGCAGCTGCCGCAGCAGCGGCGGCACCCGCGCCTGCGGAGACGCCGGCGCCCGCCGAAACACCTGCGGCGCCGGATGAGACGGCACCCGAGGCCGGCGCGGCTGCCCTGACCGAGGAAAAGCCTGCCAAGGCCAAGGGATTCGGCATGGCCGCCGGCAAGAAGCGGCCCGGTGGCATCGGCAAGGCCGCACCCAAGCCGGCCGCGTCGGCACCAGCCCCGACCGAAGCGCCGGCGGCCCCCGCCGAGAGCGCACCGGAACCCACCGCGGAGCCGGAGTCCACTGCGGAGCCGGAGCTCGAGACTGCGTCGACCGAGGCCGAAAGCACCGCCGCCACACCGGAGTCGACGCCGTCGCCGGACGGCTCCGCAGGCCGGACCTTCACCGAGACCGGGGCGTCGAAGGCGAAGGGCTTCGGCATCGCGGCCGGCAAGAAGCGTCCCGGCCACCGCTGAGACCCGGATCGGTTGCTCGGTATGCCGGATTCTCGGCGCCGGGCAACCGATCAGGGCAGATCCCACGCGGGCGGGTCCACCGAAAATCCGTTTGCGCTGGGCTGTCAGAATTGAACTCGTGAGTAGACCGTATGTATCGCACCTGAACCAGAACCTCAAGCCACTCGAGCAGTCGCAGAAGCTGCAGAACGTGTGCTACGAGATCCGGGGGCCGGTGCATGCGCACGCCGCGCGGCTCGAAAACGAGGGCCACCGGATCATGAAGCTCAACATCGGGAATCCGGCGCTCTTCGGTTTCGAGGCCCCGGACGTGATCATGCGCGACATGATCCACGCACTCCCCTACTCCCAGGGCTACTCCGAATCGGCCGGTGTGCTGTCGGCCCGGCGCGCGGTGGTCACCCGCTACGAACTGATCCCCGACTTCCCCTACTTCGACGTCGACGACGTGATCCTCGGTAACGGTGTGTCCGAACTGATCACGATGACGATGCAGTCGTTGCTCAACGACGGCGACGAGGTCCTCATCCCGGCCCCCGACTATCCGCTGTGGACCGCGATGACCTCGCTGTCGGGCGGACGTCCGGTGCACTACCGCTGCGACGAGGACAACGGCTGGAACCCCGACATCGCCGACATCGCCGCGAAGATCACCGACCGCACCAAGGCGATCGTCATCATCAACCCCAACAACCCGACCGGTGCGGTCTACTCCCGCGAGGTCCTGCAGCAGCTCGTCGAACTCGCGCGCCAGCATTCACTGCTGATCCTGGCCGACGAGATCTACGACAAGATCCTCTACGACGACGCCGAACACATCAATGTCGCATCGTTGGCGCCGGATCTGTTGTGTATCACCTTCAACGGCCTGTCCAAGGCCTACCGCGTGTGCGGTTACCGCGCCGGCTGGCTCGTGCTCACCGGCCCCAAGGACCACGCCAAGGGCTTCATCGAGGGGCTCGGCATCCTGGCGTCCACCCGGCTGTGCGCCAATGTGCCCGGCCAGCACGCCATCCAGGTCGCGCTCGGCGGCTATCAGAGCATCGACGCGCTCGTGGCCCCAGGTGGGCGCCTGTACGAGCAGCGCAACGTCACCTGGGACAAGCTCAACGAGATCCCCGGTGTGAGCTGTGTGAAACCGATGGGCGCCCTCTACGCGTTCCCGCACCTCGACCCGAACGTGCACGAGATCCACAACGACGAACTCTTCGTCCAGGATCTGCTGCTGCAGGAGAAGATCCTGGTGGTCCAGGGCACCGGCTTCAATCTCACCGACCACAACCACTTCCGGATCGTCACCCTGCCGTGGTCGCGCGACCTCGGGAATGCGATCGAACGGATCGGGAACTTCCTGTCCTCGTATCGGCAATAGTCGTTTCGCCAGGCGGTCTGGTCGCGTGCCCCACACGCAGAACTCGCAGAAGCACGGAGAACTCTGCGTGTTTCTGTGAGTTCTGCGTGTGGCCAGAAATGGGTGGACCCGAAACGGCCGCCCGTGCGTCCAACGAACATGCATGAGTTTCCTACCGATTCCCACGGCATCATCTTTCGACGGGCCGCGATCGACCACGGTTTCACCGACAGTCAGCTCGCCCGAGCGGTGGCCGACAAGAAGCTGACCCGGATCTGGCCGGGGGCCCTCATCGCAGCGTCAGCGGTTCCAGCCAAACCCGAGGAGCTGCATCGCCTGAAAGCTCGCGCCGCCGCCGAGCTCTGCGGCGGGACCGCATTGAGCCACGAGTCGGCGGGACTGCTGCACGGGTTGTCGCTGTTGCGCCCTCGCCTTGCCAGAGTGCACTTCTCCACCGGCTTCACAACCGGTGGTCGCGTCGAGAAGCGGCGGCATCTGCACTCCGGTGCGCTCGAGGACCGGGACACCACGGTGTTCGACGGGGTCGGTGTGACGACCCTGGAACGCACGGCCATCGACATCGCCTGCAGCGCAGGTTTCCCCGAAGCCCTGGCGGTCCTCGATTCGGCCCTGCGACTCGGCGCCGATGCCGAGGTTCTCGCCCATCTACTCGACGGCCGTCATCGTCGTAGCGTGGCCTTCGCCAGACGCGCACTCACCCACGCCGACGCCGGTGCGCAGAACGCAGGCGAGTCGTGGGGACGCGCCCAAATCATCGTCGCAGGCCTTCCGGTACCACGCCTGCAGCACAAGTTCTACAACTCGCACGGCGACTTCATCGCCCAGACCGACTACGACTGGCTGGGCAAGCTCGTCGCCGAGTTCGACGGTATGACGAAATACCAGAGTCATCTCGAACCCGGCGAAACCCCGTTCGATGCGATGCGCCGCGAGAAGGAACGCGAGGACGCGCTGCGCCGTCTCGGGATCATGGTGATCCGCTGGGTGTGGAAGGACCTGCAGCGCGGCCCGGTGGTGCCGATGGTTCGCGAATGGCTCGACCGGCTCGGGCTCACCCCGCACCCCACACACCCGATGTACGCCCAACGCACCCTGGCCTATTCATGTAACCGTTGGTAACGTCTGGCACCATTCGATCACCGGAGGGGGAGTCGCATGGTCGAATGGCGTAAGCGCGCGGTCAGCAACGACGGGATCGGGCTGGCCGTCTTCGAGGTCCACGGGTCCGAACCCGACGACGACGACCGCCCGACGGTGCTGTTGGTCCACGGTTGGCCCGACACCCATCACCTGTGGACGCACGTCGCGCCGATCCTCGCGCGGGATTTCCATGTGGTGGCCTATGACTGTCGAGGCTTCGGCGAGAGCGACCACCCCTCCGGCGACGCCACGTATCGGCTCAGCCTCCTCGCCGACGACCTGTTCGCGGTCGCCGAGGCCGTCAGGCCCGATGAACCCGTGCACGTCGTCGCCCACGACTGGGGATCGATCCAGGCCTGGGAGGCCGTCGCGCGTCCCGGCGCGGAGAATCGGATCGCCTCGTTCGTGTCGGTGTCCGGACCGAGCCTCGACGACCTGGCCCTGTGGGTGCGAGAGAACGTGAGCCATCCGACCCCGCGCAATCTGGGCCGACTGCTCGCGCAGGCGGCGTCGTCGGCCTACACCGTCTTCTTCCAGCTGCCGGTGCTGCCGAGGCTGTTCTTCACGGCGGTCGGTTCGGCTCGCCTGTGGCGGGCATTCCTGCATCGCATCGAGGGGACACCACCTCACCACGTGGTGGTCGCCACGACCCTGCGCGACGACATGGTCTCGGGACTGCGCCTCTACCGCGCGAACATCCGCCCCGCGATGACCGCGCCGCAACCCGCCACCACCTTCGTGCCCGTGCTCGAGGTGATCAACGAGCGGGATATCGCCTTGCGCCCGGCCATCTTCGACGGAACGCACCGACGCGTCCAGCGGCTGTGGCGGCTGCGCACTCCCACCGGCCATTGGCTGCCGTACACCCATCCGGAGTATCTGGCCGATGTGGCTCACGACTTCATCGCCACCCACGCACCGGCGGCAGGTATCTGCGCGACCGGGCACCTCGACCGCGCCCGCCTGTTCGGCATGCCGACACCGCTGTCGGGCAAGCTCGCCGTGGTCACCGCCGGCGGCAGCGGACTGGGCCGCGAACTGGCCTTCGCGCTCGCCGAGATGGGGTGCGCGCTGGTACTCGCCGACACCGATCTCCCGCGACTCGACGAGACCGCCCGGCAGAGCAAGGCTTTCGGCGCCCAGGTGTCGACGTATGACCTCGACCTGTCCGACACCGCCGCCGTCCGCTCCTTCGCCGAGTCGGTGCGCGCCGCGCACGGCATCGCCGACATCGTGGTCAACGACACCGGGATCATCTGGTCGACAAGCACTTTGGACGCCGCCGACGACGACGTCGACCACCTGCTGGAGGTCGAGCGAGGCGTCATCGCAAGCAGCCGCGCATTTGGTCGGCAGATGGTGGAACGTGGCGTGGGTGGGCACATCGTCAACGTCGCGCCGGCCGTCACATCCGAACGGTCGCGGGAGTCGGCCGCCGGGGCGGGCGTGATCACGTTCTCCGCCTCGCTCCGCGGCGAACTCGCCGACCGCCGGATCGGAGTGACCAGTGTCCGTCCCGGCCCGCACGACTCGTCGCGCGACGACGGCCCGCACGACTTGTCGCGCAGGGCCGCGCGGGCCGTCGTCGCCGCGATCATCCGCAACAAGCCCGTCGCCACGATGCCCTCCGACACCACGCCCGCCCATCGCGTCGCTGCCCGACTGTCCCGAATCATCCGACGTCACACGGCCTGACGCGCGGGCGCGGCAGCGGCCACCTCGTCGTCGACGTCGAGGTCGGCGGTCTCCGCGACGATCAGCTCACCGTCGCGATGGCCGACCGTATCCCGCAACAGGAACGCTGCCGCGAGCGCCGCGGCCGCGGTCACCGCAACCGCAACCCACACCGCGCTGTGCAGGCCTTCGACGAACACCTCCTGGACCGCGATCCGCACCTGCTCGGCCACCGCAGCCGGTGCGCGTTGTGCCACCTCGACACCGGCCATCACCGAGTCCTCGGCGATCGCGGTCGCCGCTCTGGGCACCCCGAGCAACTCCAGTCGGTCGGCGACGCCCGACGTGTACACCGACGTCAGTACCGAACCGAGCACCGCGACACCGAGCGTGCCGCCGATCTCGCGGGTGGTGTCGTTGACCGCCGACCCGGCACCGGCCTGCTCCGGGGTCAGCGCGTCCATGATCAGCTGGGTGCACGGACCGGAGATGAACGCCAGCCCCATCGCCATCAGCGACATCGACCAGATGATCAGTTCCCAGTAACCCGATGTACGGGAGGCGATCTCGACGAGCGCGAACCCGCCGGACATCAGCGCGGCGCCGACGACGGCGACGAGCCGCGGCCCGAACCGGTGCGACAGCGCCATCGCGACCGGCGAGAACACCGCCACCACGATCGCGAACGGCAACGTTCGCAACCCCGCGTCGAAGGGACCGTAGCCCTGGACCGCCTGGAAGTACTGGGTGATCAGGAAGGTGAAGCCGAACAGGGCGAAGAACGCGATGCTGATCATGCCCGCAGCGGTGGCGAAGCGGCGGTTGGCGAACAGCCGTATGTTCAGGATCGGGTGATCGGTGGTCAGTTCCCACCAGACGAAGAGCGCCAGCGCGGCCACCGCGAGCATCAGTCCGCCGACGATGCGCGTATCGGTCCAGCCGAAGTGCGGCCCCTCGATGACGGAATAGGTGAGCAGACCGAGGCCGGCGATCGACAGGGCCAAGCCGGTGATGTCGAAGCGCGGCACCGATTCCGGCCGACTACCGGGCACCACCGCGACGATCGCAGCCGCCGCGACGACGCCCACCGGGACGTTGACCCAGAACACCGACGACCACGAGAAGTGTTCCAGCAGCCAGCCGCCCATCAGCGGCCCGATGGCCACCGAGATCCCCGACGTCGCCGCCCAGATTCCCACGGCCGCAGCACGTTGCCGTGGTTCGGTGAAGATCGCGGTGATGATGGCCAGGGTCGCCGGGAAGACCAGTGCGGCGAACATTCCGAGGCCGCCGCGGGCAGCGATCAACTGCCCAAGTGTCTGCGATGACGCCGCCGCCATCGACACCGCGATGAATCCGCCGATCCCGATGAGCAGCATGCGGCGATGCCCGAACCGGTCGCCGAGATGGCCACCGGTGAGCAGGAGTCCGGCGAAGACGAGGGTGTAGGCGTCGACGATCCATTGCAGTCCCGAGATCCCGGCGTCGAGATCGCGCCCGAGCGTCGGCAACGCGATGTTGACGATCGTGTTGTCGACCATGACCAGGAGTTCGGCGAAGCACAGCGCCGCCAGAGCCAACCAACGGTTTTTCATGACTGCCCCTTTCAGATGAGGTTCGAGCAGATGACTTAGAACATTGTCACACCGTTGTAGTACATTGTTCTATTCAAGAAGAACACTGTTCTAGTAGACTTGTCAACATGTCACCGTCGAAAACCCGCACCCCCGCCACGGAGGTCCGCTCCGCGTTGATCGCGGCGGGCCGTCGCATCCTGGAGAAGGAGGGAGCCGCCGCCCTGACCGTCCGCGCGGTCGCGACCGAGGCCGGTGTCGCACCCATGGGCGTCTACAACCACTTCGAGGGCAAAGAGGGCCTGCTCAACGCGGTCGTGACCGCCGGCTACGCCGAGTTCGCCGACACCGTGGCCGCCACCGACAGCGACGCTGCGATGCGCCTGCGCAACAGCGGGCGCAACTACCGGGCGTTCGCCCTGGCCAACCCCACGCTGTACTCGTTGATGTTCTCCCTCGAGTGCCGGGCCGACGACGAGGTGGCGGGCCGCGCGTTCGAGGTGTTGGCCGACATCATCCGTTTCGGTCAGGCCGGCGGGACGATCCGCGACGGCGATGCCCTGATGCTCGCGGCCCAGACCTGGGCGTGCGTGCACGGCGCGGTCTCCCTGGAACTCGGTGCGTCCTTCCCACCCTTCATCGACCCGGCCGAGGCCTACGAGCAGGTCCTCGACCTGGTTGCGCGCGGTCTGTCGAGTCCCCCCGACGGTCCGTCGCCATCTGGGACAATGACGCCGTGACCGAATACCGGATCGACGATCTGGCGCGTGAGGCGGGCACGACCACGCGCAATGTGCGGGGCTACCAGGACCGCGGACTACTCCCCCGCCCAGCCCGCCGTGGCCGCATCGCGATCTACACCGACGTCCACCTGGCACGGCTGAAGGTCATCAACGATCTACTGAAGAGAGGCTTCACGATTCGCCACATCGGCGACTTCCTGTCCGGGATGCAGCGCGGCGACGACCTCGTCGAAGTTCTCGGACTCGAGGAGATCGTGACCGAGCCCTGGTCCACGGCGACGTCGACATCGATGACGGTCGGGGACCTCGAGGAGCTCCTGAACACGCAGAATCCGGCACACTTCGAGCGGCTGATCGAGTTCGGTCTCATCGAACCCCAGGAATCCGACCGCGCCCCTGACTGCTACACCATCCACGATCAGGAGACGGTGTCCGCATACGGCCGTCTGGTGAAGCTGGGTCTGCCGCTGGGCGGCATCCTCGATGCGCACGGTCGACTGGACCGGCAGATGGCGGCGGTGGCCGAGACCGTCATCTCCGCCGGGCGTCTCGCCTTCACCGAGGGACACGTCGACGGCTGGCTCCCGCAGACCGCAGCCGAATCCGATTGGGCGACAGAGCTTCTCAGCGAGCTGCGCAAGGCCACCACCGTGTCCGCGCACAACGCGCTCAACCGCGCGCTGGATCGGGACCTGGCCCGGCAGGTCAACGACTACATGGGCCGGGCCCGGAGATCGGCCGCCGAGCAGGACGGCAGCGGCGCGTCCGGCGCGGACCAAACGAACTACACGGACCAACCGGGACGATCAGGGTAAGACGATCGGCGGCAGCCCTGGGATCGGATTCGGAATGGTGACGCGCGGCGGAACGACCGGCGGAAGCAGCGGGGGAAGCTGCGGAAGCGGACTCGGGTTGGCACTCGGCCCGCTCGGCCGGGTGTTCGGGGCCTGCCGCGTCTGCTGCGGCTGGTTGTAAGTGGTCTCCGGAGGCGGTGGGGGCGGCGTGTAGCGCAGCGCGGCCCGCCGGGCCTCGGCGACGTCCGCGGGATCGGCATATGTCGCCGTAGCCGACGGCGACGTGTTCGGCGCCGGGAGGGCCGACGACGGTTCGGCCGGCCCATCGCGGGTCATGGCGACGGCGACGCCGCCGACCCCGATGACGGCACATATGGTGATACCGGCCAACAGGATTCGCGTCCTGCGTGATCGGGGTGTCACCCGGGTCGGGACCGGTACCGAAGCTTCCTTTGTCTCGGTGGTCGGCGAGCCACCCACCGCGGCAACCGATTCGACGTCGGACTCGGCGCGCGCGTCGGATTCTGCGGTGTCGGATTCTGCGGTGTCGGATTCTGCGGTGTCGGACTCGGCGCCGACGGACTCTGGGGCGTCCGGCTCTGCGACGTCGGACTCTGAGACGTCGGACTCTGAGACGTCGGACTCTGGGGCGTCGGTCTCTGGGGCGTCCGGCTCTGCGACGTCGGACTCTGCGCCGACGGACTCTGCGCCGACGGACTCTGAGGCGTCGGACTCTGCGACATCGGACTCGGCGCCGATGGGCTCTGCGACGTCGGCATTCGGCGCCGTCAGCTCCTCGGCCCGGGCCGCCGGGAAGTCGCCGGACGAACTCGCGTCCGGACCCGATTCCTGTGCCGCATCGAGCATCACCACCGGTGGCGCCCCGCGTCGGGTCAGTGCGGCGTCCAGGCCGGGCCAATTCTCGGGAGCCGACCGCATCACCACCGACGTCACCGATTCCGATGCCGTGGCC
>NZ_BAHC01000242.1 GCF_000298195.1 Gordonia rhizosphera NBRC 16068
AGTCGACCCCGGCGTGCAGGGCGCCGGGACGGTCGGCGGTGGCGAACCAATCGGTGACCACCAGCCCGGTGAAGCCCCATTCGTCGCGCAGGATCTCGGTGAGCAGCCGGTGACTCTCCCCCACGTGCTCACCGTTGACAAGGTTGTATGCCGACATCACCACCCACGGCTCCGACTCGGTCACCGCGATCTCGAATCCGGTCAGGTACAGCTCGCGCAGTGTGCGTTCGTCGACGATGGTGTCCAGCCGCATGCGCTGGGATTCCTGGTTGTTCACCGCGAAGTGTTTGAGGCAGGCGCCCACACCCTCGGACTGGATGCCGCGGACCAGGGCGGCGGCGGCCTTTCCCGATAGCACGGGATCCTCGGAGAAGTACTCGAACGCGCGCCCGCCGGCGGGGTGGCGTTTGAGGTTCAGTCCCGGACCCAGCAGCACCCCGACCTCCTCGGCGCGAGCCTCCCGCCCCAGCGCCGCCCCGACCTGCTCGATGAGCTCGAGGTCCCAGGTGGAACCCAGCGTGACGGCGGTGGGAAAGCACGTGGCCGGCACCGAATCGGTCAGGCCGACGTGGTCACCGGAACCGGTCTGTTTACGCAGCCCGTGAGGTCCGTCGGTGAGCATGATCGAGAGCACCCGGTCATCGAGCGACTTCGTGTGCCAGAAGTCGGCACCGGAGACCATCGCGATCTTCTGCGCGCGGGTCAGCCCGGCGGTGACGTCCGCGGGCCGGGTGGCCCGCGACGACGGGGACGGATGATCTGGGCTCGAGGACACGGAATTCCTCTCGGCTCGGGCGGTGCGGCAGCTGTTCTCCGTTGCCTTCTGGTGAGCAAACGTGAGTGTGCTCTGTCATCGGGCAGCCGTCCCTTGCAAGACGGCGGTCCCCGTCTGATCAACACCAGCGGTGTTGTGCGGGGTTGACGTTTCACTGCCTGCTGCGTTGACCACTGACGTGGTCGCGGTCTCCTGCATGGCTCCGCGTCCTGCCACCAGGCCACTCCCGGCGGGACTCTGTTCACCCAGTGTGTGGGTCTCGCCGAGTCGGGCGAGGTTGATCGCGGCGTTGTGGTCACGGTCGATGATCAGGCCGCAGGCCTCACACGCGTAGACACGGTCGGCGAGGGTCAGCTTGGCTTTCACTGATCCGCATCCCGAGCACGTCTTCGATGAGGGGTAGCACCGGTCGGCAGCCACCAGGTGGCTGCCGTACCACTTCGTCTTGTAGGCCAGCATCCGGCGGATCTCCGCCAGCGCGGCATCGGCGAGCGCCCGGTTGAGGCCACACTTGTGGACACCGCCCTTGGAGCGCATCCCTGAGACGTTCAAGGTCTCCACGACGATGACTTGGTTCTGCTGGGCCAAGGCCGTCGTGGCCTTGTGCCGCACATCGCTGCGCACGGCGGCCGCGTGGGCGTGAGTCTTGTTGATCCGAGCCTGAGTACGGAGCCACCGCTTCGACGCCGCGCGCCTGGTCTTCGTGCTCACGTCGTAGGGGCCTTGCTGTCGCGCTGCCCGGCGCTGCAACGCCCGCCGACGATCGTGCGTCCGTACGTACGACTTCGGGGCCGGGACCCGGTTGATCTCACGCCCGTCCGGGGTGGCGACAACCAGCAGGCTGTCGGCCTTCACCCCGACGTCGACACCCACCACCGGCTCGCCCGATCCAACGTTCCCGGGTACCGCAGGCGTGCGCTGGACGATGGTCTGGAACGCCACGTGCCAACGACCGGCGGTGTCCTCACTCAGGGTGGCCGACAGAATACGCGCGGTCCCCGCCTGGACCCGGCGGGCGAGCTTCCGGGTCGACTCATGCGTCTTCATTGCCCCCAGCCTGGGCAGAGTCACGTGATGCCGGTCGACCTCAACGCGGATGGTTCCGGTGGTGAACCGCACCGACCTCCGTGCCCGCGCGGTCTTGAATCTCGGAAACCCGACGGTCTTCCCAGCCCGCTCACCGGCGCGGGACTTGCTCCACGCGTCCAGGCCGCGAGCCAGACTGTCGAGGCCAGTGCTGTAGGCCTCCTTGGAGTTCTCGGCCCACCACGGCGCTACCTCGCCCTTGCGGGCGTTCCACTCCTTACGCAGACCGGCCAGCGACCAGCTCAACGACGGCGTCAACTCCTCCTCGGCGAGCCCGTAAGAACGCTCTGCTGCCCGCTGATCCAGCACCGCCTTCACCACCGCGAGCATCGTGTTGTGCGCCGTGCGCGCGCCCCCTGCATGAGACCGGAACGCCCGCACCTGCGCCGGCGTGGGATCGAGCGCGAACGTGTATGCCTGCGCCGTCCAACCCCGAGGGATCTCGAACCTGGCCATCAGAAGGACGCCTCGACCGGCTCGTCGTGTTTGATAGCGGTGACCGCGCGCATCGCCCGGTTCCGCGCACCACGACGGCCATAAAGCCGCGCGCACATCGACGTCAACACCTCGATCATGTCGCGGACCAGGTCATCCTCGGTCTCGCCCTCATCAGTCACCACGATCCGACGACCCTGCGCCGACAGAGCTGCTTCGAGGTACTCGACCCCGAATCGAGCCAGGCGATCGCGATGCTCCACAACCACCACACTCGCAGACGGGTCTGACAGCACCCGCCTGATCTTGGGTCGCTTCCCGTTCACCCCGGACCCGACCTCAGTCACCACCTCCCCGACCTCGTGGCCGTTCGCGGTAGCCCACTGCGTGAGCCGCGCGACCTGACGGTCCAAGTCAGCACGCTGATCATGCGACGACACCCGCGCGTACACCACCACCCGGCCATCAGGTCCGACATCAGCAACGTCAACCCAGATCGTGCCCGAGTCCAGACGACGAGCACGCACCGGCATCCGGTCCTCCCGGAACCACCGATACGCGGTCTGCGGATGCACGCCCTGCGTACGCGCCCACTCAGCCAACTTCACCCACCAAGTGAAACACACATTCGATAACGTTTGCTCACATAACGTCAAGCAGTTGCATACCCCTCGACGGTGCCCGGGGTATCGCCGAAACACAACCACCGCGTTGGTGGCGGAGTCGTGTCTGCGCACGACGGTGTTGAGACAAATATCGATTTCCGTATCTTCGGTCGGTATCGTGGGGCCATGCTTCTCGACGAACTCATGTCCACCGTGCCCACGACGACGGGCGATGCCCTTGAATTGTTCGACGCCGCACCGGCAGTGGAGCCCGGCGAGATGATCGGCACCTGGCGCGGCGCGGAACTGCCCACCGGACATCCGATCGACGGGTTGTTGGCTGCCAGCGGCTGGTGGGGCAAGCAGTTCGTCGATGCCGAGACCGTGCATCCGCTCCTGTTCCGCACGAGCGACGGCTCGGCGCTGTGGCCGATGAAACCTGTGCTGGCGTTCGCCGGCGTACCGTTCGGCCGGTTCTCCGTCGTCAAGAACCGGTCCTATGTCAAGCCGATCGCGATGTCACGCCTGGCGTGGCAAACCCGTTCGCCTAAGGCGCGGCTGCGCACGACCCGCTACCGGGGTGTGGACACCGCAACGATGATCTACGACCAGCTCCCGATCAACGACGTGTTCCACCGTCTGTCCGACGACGCGGTGCTCGGTGCGATGGACATGCGCGGATCGGAACAGCCGTACTTCTTCGTACTGCGCCGGGACGACACGCTGCGAATGCGTACCTGACCTGCGTGTTCGCACCACCCGTACGCGTCATCGCCTTATCGCGCACATCCCATGCACAGGTAGCGGCACACCACCACGTGGTGATCGGCCGTGGCGCAATTGTCCACCGCCTCGTGCTGTGCTTCGGCTCCGCACTCGCAGCAGACATACGGCGCAGACTGCGCCGCGCTGCGCAAGCATGACCCGCACCCGCACGTAACGTGATTCGGCGCAATGATCCCGAGCGGTGAGTGCTCGCCCGCAGCCCGCAGCGCGTCCAGTTCACCGTAGATCTCCCCCGGCGCACCGTCGTAGACGATCGCCACGGCGCGCTCTGCCAACTCCCGAACTCGATCAGCCATGAGTGTCCTCATCCTCCCCGGTGACGGCGACATGCTGTTGATTTCGTGAATGAGAACATCTCGGAGCGTCACGCGCACGTCGAGGAAATGAGGGCCGACGGCCGTAGAGGGGTGTCACGGTGCGCCTGCATGATTCTTTCAAACACAGGCGCACACCGCCCGGAGGGCGCAGGATGTCACGGTGCCCCCGATAGGATTTGAACTAGCCGAGGACGGTTCTCCGCTTGTAGCCGATGATGTGGCGTTTCGTGCCCCTCACCTGCTGTTTCAACACGACACACTAGTGCCATGCGTTGTCACGGGATGACCCAAAGTGACACGCGGATAGTCACACGCATCGCACGAAACGGGGTAGTCGGTGGCAGGAAAGCAGGGCCACCGGGGGTGGGGAAACATCCGCCGACTGCCCTCGAAACGGTTCCAGGCGTCCTATGTCGGCCCCGATTTGCAGCGCCACGCAGGACCGGTCACCTACAGCGCCCGCACCGACGCCGAAGGATGGTTGGCGGGTGAGCGCCGCAAGATCGAACTCGACGCGTGGGAACCACCCCGGCCGGCGAGAGAGCGCACCAAGGCCCGCATCGTCACGGTCACCGAGTACGCCGAGCGGTGGATCGAACAGCGCAATATCAAACCCGGCACCCACACCGTCTACAGCTCGATGTTGACCAACCACATCACCCCGATGTTGGGCCGTATCCCGCTACGTGACCTCTCTCCCGCCGAGGTCCGTTCCCGGCGCGCTGGTCTGGGCACCGACCATCCCCGCCGCAACTCGACGGCGTACGGGCTCCTGCACGCCGTGTGCGCCACCGCGGTCGCCGATGGTCTGATGCCGGCGAACCCGTGCTCGATCCCGAAAGCGATGAACACGCCTCGGAAGAAATCCCCGACCATCCTCGACGTGGACGAGGTCGAGTCCTTGGCCTCGGCGATCCGCCCCGAACGGATGCGCGCGCTGATCCTGCTGTCGGCGTGGTGCGGCGCGCGATGGGGTGAGGTATCAGAGCTGCGACGGAAGGACATCTCAGAAGACTGCGAGGCGGTGAGCGTGGCGGTGGCCCGCCGCAATGGGGCCTACCTCGTCGACACCCCGAAGTCAGGCAAGGGACGTGTCGTCGTCGTCCCGCCGCACATCCGGCCAGATATCCAACAGCATGTCGACACCAACGTCGGCAAAAGCCCTGACGCACTGCTGTTTCCGGCCGTGGGCGGTGGTCACATGCACTCGCGGCATTTCAGTCAGGCGTACTTCGATCCGTCCGCCGAACAGATAGGACGGTCGGGGTTGCGCCCGCACGACCTACACCACTTCGCCGGCACCCAGGCCGCCCGCGTCGGCAACCTCGTCGCAACGATGGGGCGACTCGGGCATTCAACCGTGAAAGCCAGCCTGATCTATCAGCAGATCGTCAGCGGCCGGGATGCCGAGGTCGCCGAGGTCGCCGAGGCACTGTCGGCACTCGCCACGCAGCGGGCAGACGACGGTGAGTGACATCGAGGCGGCCATCGAGCAACTACGCGCAATCATGCAGGGCGGCAACGAGAAAGCACACAGACGGCATCGTGTGGTGTGCGGCGTGTGTGGCGCAGATGTCCTCATCGTGTGGGATACCGACCCCCTCGTCTACCGTGTGTCACGCATAGAGGGATACAACTACTATCCCGCTCGCGACGACGACACCGCGCAGCTAGCCGAGGATGATCCGCTCGCCACTGAATGGGTACGGGTGCAACGCAACACGACCATCAACAAACGTTCGAAGCGGTGGAGCCGACCCTATCTGTGTTCGGAACTGCTCGATTTCGCGCTCGCGATAGACAACCCCCCGCCGATATCTCTGCCGTGCCGGTGTGCGCGGCCGGTGCAGGTGAGGGTCCTGCAGCTCGTCATCGACATTGAGACACATCGTGCCAAACGCACTATTGAACGGCCATAGCGTGCGGCAGAGTGGTGGCATCGTCAGGCGGGAGCCCGCGAATGCCTCGGTTCGCCGAGGAAGTTAGACACTCTATGGGCGTGCGAGTATCAGTTCTCATTCATGGAGCTGACACATGCCCAAAACAGGGACCCGTCGCCTTGAATCCATCAGTGATGCCGCCGCGTACGCTGATATCTTGGTCCGCACGATTCGCCGCTTCATCGCCGACGGCCGGCTGAACGCGTATCGGATCGGCCTGAGACTCGTCAAAGTCGACCTGAACGACCTCGACGCCATGATGCGCCCGGTCGGTGGTGGCGCCTGATGCGCAGCAACGACACCGACCCCGACTACAGCCAGCTCGAGGGCCACGCCGACCTCGGCATCGCCGACGTCGATCACGACGCGCTCGGCGGTGACGTGGGATGACCCGAGACAAAAGAAACGCCGACAAGGCGGGCGGCGTTTCGGCAATCACGTGGGTGCGCAATTACCTCGACTATACCGAACCCCTCACGCCAGAAGAACAGCACGAGGTCGAACTCGTGGCCGAGGTCGCCGCGCTTGGGTATCGGCCGCAGTGCACGCGTTGCGGTTTGTGGGCTGTCGCCGCGAAATCGGTTGCGGCGCAATGCGGCCCGGTATGCCGCACTAAGGGTGATGATGCCCAGTGAGTAGCGCATTCGAGCGTGTCATTGAGGCCTTCCGCGACCAGGGACTCTTCGTCGACGAGGCCGGCGACCGAGCCAGCTGTCAGGCACCAGGCCACTCGCCGACTGACAGATCGGTGACCATTACACGCAGCGATGACGGCGTGTTGATGCACAGTTTCGCCGACGATAAGGCGGATGTGCTCGCCACAGTCGGGTGGACATTCGCCGACCTGTACGACGAACCACGCGGCAATGGCAAACCGCCCGAGTCGACGCTGCCGGCCGGGCAAAACGGTTGCGGGACAATCGGACTTCCGAACGCAAGCAGCGACGGAAAGAACTCGACGAGGCGCACGCCGCCGAGCGTGAGCGCGAGTGGGCCGAGGCAGAACGCATCGCCGCCGAAGAGAATCCCGGCGCGCCGCGACCGGACTGGTCAGATCCGCTCGTAGCTCATCCCGAGCTGCGTGTCGTATCTGATTTGCCGCGCGATGATCTCCTTCAGACGATTGAGGAATTCCTCGCCAGGTTCGTTGTATACCCATCAGAGTCGGCACTGATTGCCCACGTGCTGTGGATCGCTCAAACATGGCTGATGGACACGTGGGAGTCGACACCGCGAATAGCGTTCCTGTCACCCGAGCCCGGTAGCGGAAAGTCACGCGCGCTGGAGGTGACGGAGCCGCTGGTTCCGCGACCCGTTCATGCGGTGAACACAACGCCGGCCTACCTCTTCCGCAAGGTATCCGACGAGTCCGGCCCGCCGACGATCCTCTACGACGGGATCGACACAGTCTTCGGCCCCAAGGCGAAAGACAACGAGGACATCCGCGGGATGCTTAACGCCGGACACCGCAAGGGCGCAAACGCCGGCCGCTGCGTGCTCCGCGGCAAGAACGTGGAGACCGAAGAACTGCCCGCCTACTGTGCGGTTGCCCTCGCCGGTCTCGACGACCTCCCGGACACGATCATGCCCCGATCGGTCGTCATTCGTATGCGACGAAGGGCGCCAGGCGAGAAGATCGAACCCTGGAGGCTGCGGATCAACGGACCCGAGGCTGACGCGCTCTCCGAACAGATACAGCTGTGGGCGAAGGGTGTCGCGCACCTCGCGGGCCAGTCATGGCCGGAGATGCCCGACGGTGTCGAGGACCGCGACGCCGACGTGTGGGAGGCGCTGCTGGCTGTCGCCGACCTCGCGGGAGGCCAGTGGCCGGCCCGGGCGCGGGTAGCGGCGGTAACGTTAGTAACGGCTTCCAAGGACAGGGCACCTACGATTGGTGTGCTGTTGCTGCGTGACCTCCGAACGGTATTCGGCGACCACGACCGGCTATCGACTGAGCACGTTCTCGACGGACTCAACTCGCTCGAAGAGTCTCCGTGGGCATCAATCCGCCGAGGTGAACCGCTCGACGCCCCGCAGACTGCCACGCGTTAGTCGGCGGTTCAGTCGATCGA
>NZ_BAHC01000241.1 GCF_000298195.1 Gordonia rhizosphera NBRC 16068
ACGATGCCCCGGTTGGGATGCACACTGAGCCCGAAGCCGACCTGGGTGGTCAGGTCTCGGTCGTGCATCGCCATCCAGTGACGATCGTATCTGCCGAGGTCATTGCCGACGGTCTGCGCCACCGGAACCGCGGCCTGGTGAATAGGGAAGTCATCCCACTTGCTGAGCATGTGAAGCGCTCCTTCAGTCGAGGAAATCGTCGAGATCGAGGTCGAGGGCTTGTCGCGTGCCCCGATCGATGAGAGATGTGAACATGTCGAACCCGCGGGTCGTGGGGACCACGAATGCGAGTGCGGCGATCATGGCGAGGATCACCGAACCGGTCAGACGCCGATGCTCGGTCCATGCGGTTTCCATTGTCCATCCTCCGATTCCGTGCGCGGCGAGTGCGTCCACATGACGTGCCAGCAGGCCGCGCTCGACCGCACGCCGCTGTTCGGGTGGTAGCGCGGTGCCGAGGAGGAACGCCGGGTCCCAGGCCGGAGAGGTGAAGGCGAGTGTCTGCCAATCGATCAGAAATGCGCCTGCCTGTGCTCCCCAGAGCAGATTGTCGAGTCGGAGGTCTTGGTGGGTCAGGGTTCGCGGACCCTCGATCGTGGCCGCCCATGCGATGCACGATGCGCCGAAGCGTTCGATCAGCTGTCGTTGATCGTGGTCGAGGCCGGCCCCGATGACATTGCCGAATCGGTGCCACGACTGTTCGTACCGTTGTGCGAGCGACTCGATGTGGGCGGCGGTGCGGTTGTAGAAGCGCCCCTCGCCACCTGCACTGGCCACGTCGTCCCAATAAGGCGCCTGCAGTTTGGCGAGCTGACTCATCGCCGACTCGACCTGAGCGGTGGTGCCGTCGGTCAACTGGTCCAGGGCACGGGTGTGCGCCGATAGGTCGGAGAGCACCAGGCCCGTGCGGCTCTCCGGCAATGTGACGTGACCCAGGAACTGCGGGGTGTTGATCTGCAGGTGCGGTGCGAGTCCGGTGTAGAAATAGCTCTCGCGTTCGAACGCATCGATGCGATGCGCGGTGGCCGCCGACTTCTCGTCGGTGGGTGGCAGCTTCAGGAAGACGCTGTTCAGACGACCATGGCCCGGCGTGTCGTAGCGGATCGCGATCCGGTAGCTGTCTGCCAACTGTCCTGCTCCGCAGGGAGCGGCGACGCAGCCGGCGAGTCCTGCAACCGCCGGTATATCCTTGGCGAGCGCCGACACGAGCTCGGTCGGGTGAAGTTCCATGTCGAGTCTCGGTGCGCTCACTGTGCGGCCTCGGTGAGCAGGAACCGACGCAGGGAGTCGATCTCGGGTCGGCTCACGCCGGCCGCCACGTGGAGATACTCGGCGGGACCGCCGAATTCCGTGTCGAGGTGCACGAGTGCCGCTTGCATCGCATGGGCCGGGGTCTCCCAGAACGTGCGAACATCGTCGACGCGCAGCCCGAGTCCCTGGAGCAGTCCGGCGTGCTGCTCGGCACGACCGGCGCGGTATGTGCCGGTCATCGTGTAGTCGTGGACGACCTGTGGGCGTGGGACGCCCAGCGTCTCCAGGATCACCGCGATCAGCAGACCGGTCCGGTCCTTGCCCGCATGACAGTGCACCAGTGCGGGGTAGCTGTCGGGCTCGGCGAGGACACGGACCGCATCGCCGAAGACGCTCGCACGCCGCTCGAGGACCTGCTGGTACCAGATACCGAGGTCATCGGGCCCGAAGCGGGCGATCTCGCCGTCCTGGAGCATCCTCATGAAATCGGTGGCCGATCCCTCGACGCCTTCGGGGATCGCTGCCCGCACCAGTCGCGCGCCGGTTTCCGAGGCCCACGCCGACGGCACCAGTTCCGCTTCGGCATCGGATCTCAGGTCCACCACGACCCGAAGCCCCAGGGACCGGTAGACATCGGCGTACACCTCGTTCCACAGACATTCCGCATCCGTGCCGGGTAGTCCCAGGACATCGCCCCGGTAGAGGAGTCCGGCCGCCACGGATCGTCCGTCCTCCGTGTGGAATCCGCCCACCTCCCTGGTGTTGGAGGTGCCGGGCAGCGGCGCGGCCGGGGTGGCCGCGCCGCCACGATGGTCCATCGCGATCGGGTCACTCGTCATCGGCGTCGCGTTCGCGGCCGAGGGTGGCGAGGAGATCCTCGTGCAGTTCCATCCAGATGTCGTGATAGGACTCGGACAGGGGACGGGCGAGCGCGTCGTCGTCCCCGCCACGGAACCGGTCGAGTGCCTCGCCGAGCCGTGCCGAATAGGTCGCGAACCGGCCTTGTACGGCCGATGCGTCCTCGAGCACGCGAGTCACCTCAGCGTGAATGCGTGCCAGGTCGGCGAGAGTCGCGTCCCGGTCCTTGTCGTTCTGCCATGCGGCGGTCAGGGCCTTGAATGCTCGGTTCGGTGCCAAGAAGGCCTGGTAGGCCGCGACGAGGCCATCATGCTGCTGATCGGTCAGGGTACCTTCGGACAGCAGCAACAGGCGGGCACGTCCGGCAGGGGTGAGACGAGCGCCGGTCACCCGGCCGCTGCGCTGCTTGACGAATCCGGATTCCTCGGCAGTTGTGAGGATCTCGGCGACAACATTGCTGGGCAGTGCCGTGCTCGTCACGATCTGATCGAGAGAGGCGAATCCGCGCACCCGAATCGCATGCAGGACCTCCTTCTCACCCGATGCGCTGACGGCCGTGTCCCCACTCTGGGGTGGGACGTCATTCGCCCACGACCCGGTCAGGAACAGCCGCGGGATCATCTCGGTCGCGACGCCGCTGACGATGGTTTCGTAACTGGCCGCAGGGACCGGGTGGACCGACATCAATCCGTGTTCGGCGACCAGTTCGTCGAACATTCCGGCGGCACGGGCAATCGGGAGGACGAAGCCCGACGCGTAGACCACTGCACCCGCCATGACCTTCTCCTCCTTGGTCATCGACGCGATGTACTTGTAGAGCGCTTCGGAACTGGTCTCCGCCCGACCGCGCAGCTCGTCCATATCGGCGAGCGAGAGTGTCCGCAACTCCTCCATCGGGGTGTCGAACTTCTCGCGGGCGTAGACTGCCACACCCTTGACGAAGGGGAGGTAGTTGGCCGGTTCGGTGAACATCGTCGACAGGTCGAGCACCTTGGTTTCCAGTTCATCGCTGCCGTCGAAGAACATTGCGATCGTGACCGCATACGGGAGCCCGGTTGTGGTCGTCGACCATTCGTAGACCGGTTCGTTGATGAACAGATCACGGACGATGACGAACCCGCCGTCTGCCGTCGGGTACGGTCCGCTGTCTCCCAGGCCGAGGCGATTGTCGAAGTGGATGAGGAAGCCCAGGAGTTCCAGTGCACCGTTGAATCGCTGGAAGGTCGACCGCTCGTCATCGGTGCTCAGTGACAGCCGGTCGCTCTGGAACCTCTCGATCCACGATTGATCGAGGATCGGTGCGCGGTAATCGCGCATCGAGGTGAACATCGGCCCCGAGCCCCAGAGACCCTTGTACAGCCGCCGCACCGAGGACATCGCGGTCGTGATGAGACTCGTCTTGTAGTCGAAGTCGTGAAGCTTCAGCTCGAGCGCGATGCCGCGACCGAAACTCGACGCGCTGGCGCATGCCCAGATGTGCAGCAGGTTGATCTTGGTGCCGATTTCGTTCTGGGCCCGGGCGGCGATCTGTTTGATGCCGTCGGCGCCGACGCGGTCCTGGATCAGTTTGAGCCACTGCGGGTGGTGGAACCAGGAGTCCATGATTCCCATGGCCTCGTATTCCTGGCGTGGGATCAGTCCCGACTCTCCCTCGGTCGCACGCGCGGCCAAGGCATCCCATTCGTTCCATGCGAGGTAATGAAGGATGTCGTTGACCTCGTCGATGCTGAGGTCACGATCGTAGTCGGGATCGTCGAGATCGAGGACGTTGCTGGTGAGTCGTCCGCGCATGATCGCATCTCCGGCAGTGCCCGGCGGGACTTCACCCTGGAAGTTGGCGAGCAATGCCTGGATCTGCGCCATCTGTTCTGGACTCATCGCTTGCGCACCGGAATCCTCGACCGGCGAATCATCCACCGGTGCACCCGATTCGACGCTCACCAAGCCATGGGGTCGGGTCGACACATCCATGCGAAGCCGAACGCCGTCGGCAGGGATGGTCTCGCCGCGTGAGGTTCGGACGCCGCGATCGAAGGCCACCGACATGATGCACGGGATTCCGTACTCGCGGCTGAGGATCCCGAGGTGGCTCTCCGGAGCGCCTTGCAGTGTGATGACCCCCCGCACACCGGCGTTGAGCGCCATGGCCAGGAACGTGGTGGTCCCGCCGCGGGCGATGACGATGACATCGCTGACATCCTCGCCGCTCTCCACGAAACCGATGACGTCTTCGGGGGTGTCGAGCCATCTGACTCGGCCCTCCACGATCTCACCGCTTTCATAGACGTTGAGCCCTTGCCCGACGGATTCGAACGTCGCGGTGTCGCCCATGAGGACGGGTTCTTGGGTTGTCATGATTCCTCCTGGTTGGGTGTGGAGCTATGCGGGCAGAAGTTCGAGTGAATCGAGGTCGAGGACCATCTGTGCCCCGAGAGAGAGCAAGCGGCGGTACATCGACTCCATCCGCGGATTCGATTTCACGCTGCTGATGGGCGGAACGAGCATCAGCAGTACGGCGAACGCCGACCACCGGTAGGCCTCCCATGCCTGCGGTTCGGTCCAGCTCACGCCCAGTGCTGCGAGGTCGGTGAGGTGTGTGGCGATCGCCTGCCGTTCGATTGCCCGGCGGGTGTCGGCGTCGACGGAGGTGCCCATCAGATACGCGAAATCGAACATCACCGGACCCCAACCGACCGTCTGCCAATCGATCACGACCGTCTCGTCGTCGCTGAAGAGCATGTTGTCGACGCGGAAGTCGTGGTGGACGAGCGACCACGGTCCGGTCGCGGAACGCGCCCAGGCATCTGCCGAACCAACGAACCGTTCGATGCAGTCGCGCTCCTCCGCGGGCATCGCGGCGGCGATGCCCGTCTGCGCCGCTCGCCAGGATCGCTGCATCCGTTCGAGGATGGCGGGGATCGGCACCCCGAGGCGGCGATGCAGCCACGGTAGGCGACCGGTGTCGGCGTCGTCCCAGAACGGTGCCTGGAGGAGCGCGAGCTGGTGCCGGGCACGGTCGAGTTGCGTGACCGGCGTGTCGCGCAACTGGTCTCCCGGTCTGTGGTCGGCGGTGAGATCCTCGAGCAGGATCGTGTCCGGGTGCTCGGCGGCGCTCTCGGTCATCACTCCGAGCAATCGTGGGACGCGGACCGAAGTGTGCGGCGCCAGTTCGGTGTAGAAGCGCGCTTCGCGTTCGTACGCACCGAGCGATGCCGCCGTGGCCGCCGCAGCACCGTCCTGTGCGGGACGCTTCAACACCAGGCTGCGGGGCCCGGCGCCGATGTCGTTCCAGGTGAGTCGGACTCGAAATGTGTCGGCGAGGGCACCGACCCCGATCGGCGACAGCTCGGCGTCGACGAGTTCGGCGTCGGCCATGGTGCTGCGATGTGCGCGCAGGGCGTTGGTGATGAGGTGGACCATTCGGGCATCGGTGTGCGTACTGGTCATCTCGGGCTCCTGTGTAGACGTCGGGCGGAGGGCGGGGTCATCGGCGTGTGATGAGGGCGTCGAGGGCTTCGATGCGGTTGCCGTCCACCAGAAGGGGATTGACCTCGACCGACTCCACCTGGTCGCCGAGTGCGGAGGCGAGGGAGGCGATGTTCATGATGGTGTCCACCAGCCGGTCGATGTCGGCGGGCTTGCTGCCCCGGAACCCGGACAGAAGCCGGTGGCCGCGAAGCTCCTCCAACATTTCCTCGACGTCGCGCCGCGATATCGGCAGGACCCTCAGGGCGCTGTCATCGAGGATTTCGACGAGCGCGCCGCCCATGGCGATGGCGAGTACCTGACCCCAATCGTCGTCGCGGGTGACCCCGACGAGTAGCTCGACGCCCGACCGGCGCAGCGGACTGACCAGTATGCCGTCGAGGCGGATCCCGGCGCCCTCGGCGCGGGCGGCGAGGCGATCGTAGGCGGCTCCCACCTCGTCGGCACCGGTCAGATCCAACTCGACCCCGCCGAGTTCGGTCTTGTGTGCGACGTGCGGGGAACACATCTTGAGCACGACGGCGCTCGAGACGTCATCCGCAGCCCTGATCGCCTCCTCCCGGCTCGTGGCGAGGACGGCGGGAATGAAGTCCACACCGGCGTCGGCGAGCATCTGCCGCGCCGTGTGCTCGCTCAACGGCCCGGAACCGGGAAGTGTGACCAGAGCGCCACGGTGCCCTGTCGGAGCGGGTTGCGGTTCTCGCGCCAACCAGGTGGACCAGCGGGCCAGCCCGGCGGCCGCACGGACGAAGCGTTCGACGCCGGGAAGCACGGTGGATACGCCGGTGCGTGCCTTGATCTCCCGGACCTGCTCGGACTGTGGTTGGTCGATCTGGGGGAGGATCACCCCGGGCACACCGGTCGATCGAATGGCGTCGCCGATGGCCTGGAAGGTCTCGGCGCGCTGCGGCTCTCCTGAGGTGGGCAGGGACGTGACCGCACCGATGAGCCCGATGGAGGGTTCCGCCGCGATCGCCGCATAGGCGTCCTGCCACATGTCGGGCCGCGTGGCCGCGGTTCCGGTGATGTCGAGCGGATTCTGTGGATGCCCATATGCGGGAAGGACCTCGGCCAAGCGGTCGGTCGTCCTACGACCGAACCCGGGCAGGGGCAGTCCCGCCTCCTGGCCGAGGTCGGCGATCAGGTCGCAGGCGCCGCCCGACACCGACATGACGCCGACGCCGGCCACGGCCAGCGGGCCGACATTCGCGCACAGCGTTCCGGTGCAGATCAGGTCCTCGACCGACTGCACGCGGATGACCCCGTCCTGACGAAGTACCGCGTCGATGACGCGGTCGTCGCCGACGAGCGCGCCGGTGTGTGCCTGGGCGGTCTGTGCGGCGAGTTCGGATGATCCGGCCTTGAGGATGACGATGGCCTTGCCGAGTTCTGCGGCTCGGCGCGCGGCCTTCCGGAAGAGTGCGGGCTTGCGGATCGATTCCGCGAAGACGCCGATGGCCTTGGTGTTTTCGTCCTCCACGAGATGGTGCACCACGTCGGCGACGGTCACCATCGCCTCGTTGCCGGTCGTGACCACGAAACTGAACCGTGCGTCGTTGCGTGCGGCATAGCCGACCAGGGACGAGCCGACGGCGCCGCTCTGTGACACCAGCGCAAACGATCCCGGCTCGATCGGCATGTCGAGCCCCAGTGCGCAGAGCGCGATCCCGTCCCACAGATTCGCGAATCCGAGGTGGTTGGGGCCGAGCAGCGTGATCCCCAGATCCTCGGCCAGACTTACGAGTTGCTGTTGCTGGGCGCGACCGGCGGGACCCTCTTCGGCCCACCCCTGGCTCAGGATCGCCGCGGCGCGGGCCCCGCCGGCGGCCGCATCGCGCAACGCGTCGGCGGTGGCGTGCTGCGGTGTCAGGAGGAAGGCGCAATCGATGCCGCCGTCGATGTCCCGGCAGGAACCGACAGTCTCGACGCCGTGCACCACGCTGCTGCGAGGATTGACCAGCGTGATGTGCCGGGCGTCGGCGATTCGCGCGTGCTGGGCAAACGCCCTGCGGGAGAAGAGGTTCTTGTCGCTCGCGCCGACCAGCGCGATGCGCTCGGGGCGGAGCAGGCAGTCCAATGCGGCGGCGGGGATACCCGCATCCTCGGGTGGATGGCGGTCACTCATATGCGTTCCTTCGGTCTGTGGGGTCTGAATCAGAGCGTGAGCATCGTCCTCAACGTGGTCCCAGCCCGTTGCCTGGCGACGACGTCGTTGATCTTGTCGAGGTCGACGACGTCGTCGACCATGGCGGTCAGGTCGAGACGTCCAGCGCGCCACAGTGATACGAGGCGGGGAAGCTCACGCTTCATGTCGGATGAGCCGTAGTAGGAGCCGATGAGTTTCTTCTCGTCGTGAAAGAGTTCCTGTGCGCTGAACTCAACCAGGTCCTCGGGGCGCCCAGCACCCACGATGACGATGCGGCCCCCGCGCCGGGCGGCGCGCCATGCCGCGCCGATGGTGGAGGAGCGTGCGACGGCATCGATGACCACGTCGAATCCGGGGGCGTCGATCAGGGCGCCAGACGGATCGACGCCGGGCTCGACAGCGTGGGTGGCGCCGAGGGACACGGCCAGCGACCGTCTGGATTCGAAGGGGTCGACAGCCACGAGTTCGGCCGCACCCGCGATCCGGGCACCCTGCAGGGCGCTCAAGCCCACTGCTCCACAGCCGATGACCAACACCGAGTCACCCGGTTCCACCTCAGCGGAGTTCACGGCCGCGCCGAAGCCGGTCGGGATCGCGCACCCCAGCAGCGCAGCCAGCTCGAATGGGATGTCCCCTGGCAGGGGCAGCACCCCGGGCGCGGGCACGATGGTTTCCTCGGCGAATGTCGCGGTGCCGAGACCGGCCTGGACCGGGATCCCGGCCACCGAGAGTCCGGAGGTGCGGCTCTCGTCGCCGGAGCGCTTGCGGTTCGAGCAGATGTACGGCTCGTGCCGGACACAGTGATAGCAGTAGCCGCAAGGCGGAACCCAGGTGATCAGGACGCGGTCCCCTGCCGCCAGGCCGGTGACACCGACCCCCACCTCAACGATTTCGCCGGCACCTTCGTGCCCGAGGATGACCGGCATCGACTGCCCGAAAGCCCCGTGGGCCAGTGAGATGTCGGTTTGGCAGACGCCTGCGGCACGTATCCGGACAGCTACCTGTCCGGGACCGGGCGATTGGCATTCCGCGTCGGATCTGACCTCGAATTGTCCGCCGGCCTCCCACATCACTGCTGCGCGCATGATGCCTCCTCGCCGGATACGTGATTCCCGAGCACGGCCTTGACCTCCAGGTATTCGTCGAGAGCGAACGGCCCCAACTCGCGGCCCAGACCCGATGCCTTGTATCCGCCGAACGGCGCGATCGGCGGCTGCGGTGTCCGCACGCCGTTGATCCGAATCTGTCCGGCCTTGATCTGTCGCGCTAGATTTGATGCCCGGACGACGTCGCTGGACCAGACCTCCGCGGACAGACCGTAGGGTGTGTCGTTTGCGATGCGCATCGCGTCGGCGTCGCCCCGGTGGCCAAGGATCACGAGGACGGGCCCGAATATCTCATCCCGGGCGACCGGATCATCCTCGGCGACATCGGTGATGATCGCCGGCCGGACGAAGAGTCCGTGGAGCGGTTCGCCCCCGCTCACGGTGGCACCTCGTGACCGCGCCCCGGCGACATATCCGAGGACCTTGTCGCGCTGGGCCGGTGACGCCAGCGGTCCCATCGTGGTCGCAGCGTCGAGCGGATCACCGAGTACGTAGTCACGCGCCGCCGACACGGCGATCTCGGTGGCGCGCGCGCGGTCGATCTCGGGCACTATCAAACGGGTCGGCGCATTGCATTTCTGCCCCGCATTGGTGAAACAGTTCTTCACAGTCGTCCGCACCGCGATCTCGAGGTCGGCATCGTCGGCCACGACCGCGGGAGACTTGCCGCCGAGTTCGAGGGTGGCGCGGACGACCCGATCCCCGGCCACGCTTCCGATGTGCCTTCCGACGGCAAGTGATCCGGTGAATGACACGAGATCGTAATCTGTTGATCGGACCAGCTTTTCGCCCGTGGTCGAACCTCGTCCGGTCACGACGTTGACGACACCGGAGGGAATCCCAGCGGTGGCGCACAGGCCGGCGAGGAACAGCGCATTGAGCGGTGTCAGTTCTGCCGGCTTCAGCACGATGGTGCATCCGGCGGCCAGTGCAGGGGCCAGCTTCGCGACGATCTGGTGGACAGGGAAGTTCCAGGGCGTGATGCCCAGGACGACGCCGACGGGTTCCCGGATGACGGTGCTGCCGGAGGCGTCCAGGTATTCCCACTTCATCGAGCGTGCGATGTCCGCGGTACTGCGGAGGACGGCTTCGGGCAGTGCCGCCTGCCCCGCGCGCGATTCCGCTATGGGCATACCGATCTCTGTCGACGCGAGAACCGCGAGTTCGTCGGCGTGATCGTGGATTGTGTCCGCGAGCGAGTCGAGCAGATCGGCCCGATTACCGGGTGAGGTGGCGCTCCATCCGGGCAGCGCGTCGCGCGCGGCCGCGAATGCGGCGTCGACATCGGACTGCTCACCATCGACAATGGAACCGATCGTCGCGCCGGTGGCCGGATTGACTACCGGGACCGTCTCGCGATCCGTCGGAGCGATCCACCGCCCGCCGATGAAGAGCGAGTTGTCGGGAACCACGGAGGCTCGTGCCGCGGTCGATGCCGGTGTCACGCTCATCCCTGCACCACCCGCACCGGGAGGTTTGTCCAACCGCGGAAGATGTTGTGGTGCACCCGAACCGGATCGCCCGTCACCTCGAAGCGGAGTCGTCGGCGGATGGCCTCGGCGAAGAACGAGCGGACCTCCGCGCGCGCGAGATGGGCGCCGAGGCAGAAGTGGACCCCCCAGCCGAAGGTCAGGTGCTCGTTCGGGGTGCGCCCGATGCGGAACTCGTGGGGATCGTCGAACACCTCGGGGTCGCGATTGGCGGCCGAGAACCAGAGTACGACCTTGTCGCCGGCGGCGATATCCCTCTCCCCGATCCTCAGCGGCACCAGGGCGGTGCGCCGCATCGCGGCGACCGGTGTGACCCATCGCAGGATCTCCTCGACCGCTGTCCGCGTCTCGGCGGGGGATGTGACCAGATGCTCCCAGCTCTCGGGATGCCGATCGAACAGAATGGTCCCGCCGGACACTGCGTGACGTGCGGTTTCGTTGCCGGCCGCGACCAGCACGATGTAGTACGCGGCGAGTTCGTCCCAGGTGAGCCTGCGGCCCTCGATCTCGCCGTTGGCGAGGACGCTGACGAGATCGTTGGTGGGCTCGCGTCGACGCATCTCGGTGAGACGTTCGAAATAGCCCATCACCTCGTCGCGGGCCTCGGCCAGCGACGCCTCATCGACCCGGTCAGCGGGATCGGAACTGGTGAGCCGGTTGGTCCAGTCCACCATCTTGGGGGCGTCGGCGGCCGGCACACCCAGTACGCGTGACAAGACCAGCATCGGCAGCCGGGCCGAGACGGCGTGCACCATATCGAACGGGCCGTCCTGCGCCTCGGCGTCGTCGAGGAGGTGGGTCACCGCCTCATCGATGGTGTCCTGCCACTGCTTGATCTTCACCGCCCGGAGATGGGGTACGGCGATCTTGCGCAGCGCGGCGTGTTCGGGATCGTCCATGTTGTGCAAGCTGGCGAGCTTGCCCTCGACCTTGCGTTCGACGATCTGGGTTCCCGACGCCGACGACAGTCGCTCGTTGTCATAGGCGGCCGCCTTGACGTCGGCATAGCGGGTCAACGCCCAGAACCCCGGACCGAGATCAGAGGGTGGATTCCAGTGGACCGGGTCGGTGGTGCGCAACTCATCCAGCAGGGGCATCTCCGCATCGTTGCTGAAGATCGAGATGTCCATCAGGTCTGCCGGTGGTGCCGCCTCGGGTGCTGTCATCGTCGTCACTCCCTGGATTGAAATATGAGGTACTTCACACAAGCTACGAGTTCTGATATGTTTCTGTCAACCATTTAAAAGGTACGACCAAGGAGTCGATGTCGATGCTTTTTTCCTCCGTGGGGCCGGACTCCCGATCGAAAGCGCTGTGCGAGGCCGTCTACGCCTTCGATCACGATCACGGCATTCCGCATGACGGGTTGGTCCACCTACTGGGTGGTAAGGGGGCCGGCCTTGCCGAGATGACGCGAACGCTGGGGATGAGCGTTCCCCCGGGCTTCACGGTCTCGGTGCCGGTGTGCAGGTCCTATCTCGCCGATGGGTGGCCGACCGGATTGGAGGACACACTGGCGCGGTTCACGCATGACCTCGGCGAGCGCATGGGGCGACACCTGGGCGACGCTCGCGATCCGCTGCTGGTCGCGGTCCGCAGTGGTGCGCCGATCTCGATGCCGGGCATGCTCGACACCGTCCTCAACCTGGGTCTGAACGACGAGACCGTCAGGGGTCTGGCGAGGGTCTCGGGCAGTGAGGACTTCGCATGGGACAGCTATCGACGCTTCTTGTCGATGTACGCGGTCACTGTGATGGGAATCGATTCCGGTGAACTCGCGAGAGCCGCCGGAGCGCCCGAGCATCCGAGCTCGGCCGCCGGTGTGGATGCGATCAAGACGGCCATCGCGAAGATCGCCGGCCGTGAGGTTCCGGCGGATCCGGCGGTGCAGCTCCGCGAGGCGGTCGAGGCCGTGTTCCGGTCCTGGAACAGTCCGCGGGCTCGTGCGTACCGTGATCGGGAGAAGATCGATCCTGACCTTGGAACCGCTGTCACGATTCAGGCCATGGTGTTCGGAAATCGCGGCGACGATTCGGGAACCGGTGTGGTGTTCACGCGGAACCCGTCGTCCGGCGTGAACACGTTGTACGGCGACTATCTACCCCGCGCACAAGGCGAGGACGTCGTATCGGGCACTGCGCGAACCCTTCATGTGTACGATCTCGAGCGGTTGCACCCAGGGGTCTACGCACAACTCGAGGAGTCCCTGCGCTGCCTCGAGGTGCACTTCCGAGACATGTGCGACGTGGAGTTCACCGTCGAAGAGGGTCGGCTGTGGCTTTTGCAGACGCGAATCGGCAAGCGCGGCGCCAGCGCTGCGGTCCGGATCGCGGTGGACATGACCAAGGACGCCGATATCGCGCTCACCCTCGACGAGGCCCTGGTCCGGGTTCCCTCCGATGTGCGGGACCGTGCACGGATCGAGGCGCTCGCGCATGTCGCCGACGAGACGCACGGCCCGGCCATCGTGACCAAGGGACTCGGTGCGTCTCCCGGCAGGGCGGTCGGAGCAGTCGTGCTCACCAGCGACGCCGCGGCGGACGCCGAGGGTGACGTGATCCTCGTGCGCCCCGAGACGAGCCCCGAGGATGTCGCCGGGATGGCGGCCGCAGTGGGCTTGCTGACAACCAAGGGTGGATTGGTCAGCCACGCCGCCGTCGTGGCGCGCGGCTGGGGAATACCCGCCGTTGTCGGCGCTCACGAATTGATCTGTGGTGCAGACGGAGTGACCACTCCGACCGGAGACATGATCAGAGCCGGCGACGTCATCACGATCGATGGGACCACCGGCTGTGTCTGGCTGGGTGACGTCGTCCCACCGCCTGCCGACTTCGTCAGCAAGGCAATCGAGCACGAACTGCCCGAACTACTGGTACTCGACCGATGGGCGGACGCCCGAGAGATGAACGGAGTGACGAAATGAAGGTAGTTGTCGACCGCGCGAAATGCACTGCCCTGGGAAACTGCGAAGCGATCGCACCCGACTACTTCGAGGTCGGCGAGGACGGTGATCTGGTGGTTCTTCGAGACGACGTCCCCGAGTCCGAACTGGCAGAAGTGAAGAGCGCGATCGCGGCGTGTCCGACCGCTGCGCTGCACCTGGTGGAGCGCCCGCAGTGACGGATTCTCGCCGTGTCGTCATCGTCGGCGGATCGCTCGCGGGCCTGAAGGCTGCACAGGAGGCGCGGACCTCCGGGTTCACCGGCAGACTGACCATCGTTGGTGCGGAACTGCACCTACCCTACGACCGGCCACCGCTCTCCAAGGAATTCCTCGGCGGGTCGGCGGCGGTCCAAGCACCATTCCTCCCCGGGGCTCACGAACTCGCCGAGCAGCTCGGTGTGGAGACGATCCTCGGCGAGCCGGCCACGGCGATCGACATGACCGCGCAGCGGATCACCGTGGGCACGAGTTCCGTCGCGTACGACTCGCTACTCGTTGCCACAGGATCGACGGCCCGCCGCCTCGGCGATACCGATCGCCTGCGGGGGGTCGAGACCTTGCGGACACTCGATGATGCACAGCGAATCGGCACCGCGCTACGTCGCGGGGACCGGCCAGTTGTGATCGGCGGCGGCTTCATCGGGTCAGAAGTGGCGTCGGCGGCGCGCAGCCATGGGCTGGATGTCTCGATCATCGAGGCGGCGCCGACGCCCCTCGTGCGCGCGGTGGGGGAGACCGCCGGTGAATGGCTCAGTCGACTCCACGCCCGCAACGGTACCCAGCTGATCTGCGGGACCGCGGTGGAGTCGCTGTCCGGTGACGAGCGAGTCGAAGCGATCCATCTCTCCGACGGACGGTCCCTTGACGCGGATCTTGTCGTCGTCGGCATCGGCGCCGACCCCGCGACGGGATGGCTGGACGGGTCCGGTCTGGAACTCGACAACGGCATCGTGTGCGATGCCAGGTTGCGCGCGGGTGACAACATCTGGGCCGCCGGCGACGTAGCCCGTTGGTGGAGCGAAGACTTCGGAGCCCCGCTGCGTATCGAGCACTGGACCAACGCCGCCGAACAGGGTGCCGTGGCGATGCGAAACCTGCTGAACCCGCAAGAAGCGATGTCGTACCGCCATATCCCATACTTCTGGTCCGATTGGTACGGCAGCCGGATTCAGCTTGTCGGACTTGCATCGGGTGAGCCGACGGTGGTGACCGGCGACCCCGCGACGGATGTGTTCGTCGCTCTATACCGCGAGGGAGATCGACTGGTCGGCGCACTGGCCCTGAATCGCCGCTCCGACATCATGAAATACCGTGCCCTCATCGCCCGGTCGGCATCATGGCAGGACGGCTTGGCGCTCGCCGAAGAGCGAAATCGTCGCATGGTCAGGGCCTGACCGCCGCTGGCGGCCCCGCGGCCACTCCGATGACTGGAACGGGACCGTTATGTCTCACGCCAAATTGCCCGCGAAAGGTGCGTCGTCGATGCCTCATGAAGAATGCCCGCGAAATGTGTGGTGACCTCAGGCAGCTTTGATTCGAACGACCCTTTGTGAACACCTGACCACTCCCTACATGACGGTGTCGATCTCGGCGATAGACCAACGACTCCCCGAGCCGACCACATGCGGTTCTGATCGAATCCGTGCAGCGGAAGGTTGGTCAGGCCACAGTCTTTGGCGGTGCGGATACGGTCCTCGCACCGAGCCTGACGCCGGTGGCGCAGTTCCAGGTCGGCGAGCTGGCCACGCGGGGTGTTGGTGGCGAACGTGGTCAGCCGCAGCCCGTCGGAGTCGGTGAACCGCAACTGCGCACCCGGATGCGGGCGCACCTTTCTGACGATCACCCGCATCCCGTCGGGCCAGCCGGACAGGTCGATCAGCCCGGCCAGCGCGTCCACCCACGCCCCGTCGCGGTCCACGCCGTCGGCGTCGTAGGCCGGGGTCCACGCCTCGGGACGGATGCGGTCGATGGCGGCCGCGGTCGTCTCGGTCAGCGGAAAGCCCACGGAGTAGACCGGGCGCCGTCGCGTGAGGTAGTCGAGGAACTCATGGGTGCCGCCGGCCGAATTCGTGCGCACCAGCACCGTCTTGCCGACCCGATAGCCGACCACATCCGGCAGTTGCTCCAGCGCCGCCTCGACGATCGCTGTGTGGTCGGCGGCAGTGTTCGCACTGGCGTTGCCGGTCCGCAACAGGATCGCGAGGGGTTCATCAGTGCCGTCGATGCCGTGGTCGGCGAACGCACACAACTGACTGAAATCCGAAGCCCCTCTTTAGGCTAGTGCTCCTCCGCGCCACCAGTGGCACCACCGACTACTCCGCGGTGGTACCGGTCGACATCCGAGTAGTTACTACTCCTGCTCCACTCTCCGCATGGTGTGACGCTCGACGTACTCAATCAAACAAGTGACGGAGGTCTCACATGAGTGCAGAGAACGCCTACACGATCTGGTTCTCGGATCCGCGGGGAACCGACATCGACGTCGTCGGTGGCAAGGGTGCGAACCTGGGCAAGCTCGCCGCGGCCGAGTTCCCCGTGCCGCCGGGCTTCGTCGTCGCCACGGCCG
>NZ_BAHC01000240.1 GCF_000298195.1 Gordonia rhizosphera NBRC 16068
CCACGTTCTACGCCCAGGGTGGCATCGCCGTGGTGGAACCCGGCAATGACGAGGACTCCGTCGACCGACACCTCGCGGACACGCTGGGGGCGGGGGCCGGTCTCACCGATCCGGCGACGACGCGACCCATCCTCGCCGACGGTTGGCGTGCGGTGTCGGGTCTGATCGGCTGGGGTGCGGAGTTCGACCGCGGCGCCGACGGTGGTTTGCTGCGAACCCGTGAGGGTGGCCACACCGTGCGGCGCATCATCCACGCGGGCGGCGACGCCACCGGGGCGCAGATGCAACGCGCGCTCGGGCGGCGGCTCACCGAGGCATCGCGACGGCTGCCGATCCGCTGCCTCGACGACTCCATCGCGACGGCGATCCTGCGTGCTGACGGGCGTACCGCCGGCGTCGCGTTCCGCACCCGTGGGCGCGACCGCGTCGTCTACGCCCCGACCGTTCTGCTCGCCACCGGTGGCAGCGGGCACCTCTACGCCGCGACCACCAATCCGGCCGGGACCACCGCCGACGGTATCGCGCTCGCGTTGCGTGCGGGTGCCGTCGTCGCCGACCTCGAGTTCATCCAGTTTCACCCGACGATGCTGTTCGTCGACGGCGCGCGCGGCCGGCGCACGCTGATCAGTGAGGCCGTCCGCGGTGAGGGTGGGCGGCTCGTCGACGCCGACGGGCGGTCGGTGACCGACGGGGTGCATCCGATGGGTGACCTCGCGCCCCGCGACGTCGTCGCGAATGCGGTCGAGGCCCGACTCGCCGCCACCGGCGAGAAGAGCGTCTACCTCGACATCCGGTCGATCCCCGACTTCGCGACCCGGTTCCCGACCGTGACCGCGGGCGTGACCGCCGCCGGCCTCGATCTCGACGACGGCCTCATCCCGGTGGTCCCCGGCGCGCATTACCTGTGCGGTGGCGTGGTGACCGACGTCGACGGACGGACCGCCGTCCCCGGACTGCTCGCGGCCGGCGAGGTCGCGCGCACCGGCCTACACGGCGGCAACCGACTTGCCTCCAACAGCCTGCTCGAGGGTCTGGTGATGGGGTCGCGGACCGCCGCGGTGGCCGTCGACCGACGCGACACGCCCGTCGTCGAGGTCGCACCGTCGGTGCTCGGGGAGGCCCCTGCGATGGCGCGGGAAGACCTGCAGGACAACATGTCCCGATCGGTGGCGCTGCGGCGCGAGGCCGTCGGGCTCGCGGATGTGGCCGACCGGCTGCGCGGGGCGCCGGCCCGGCCGATGGAGACCGTCGCCGATGTCGAGGACGCGGCGCTCACCCTGGCCGCGCGGGTCGTGGTGGCCGCCGCGCAGGCACGCACCGAATCGCGCGGATGTCATGCGCGAACGGACTTTCCGGACACCGATCGGGTGGCGCAGTCGCGCCGTTTCGGCTGGCTCGACGGTGCGACCGTCGAATGCGATGGGCCCGAAGCGATTGCCGATCTCGCAGCGCTGGTGCACTGATCCCACATGCCGGGGAGTATGTGAGACGTGCTTGGCGGGCCCGCCCGTGGTGTTCGTACACTGACCGCCGGGGACCCCGTATGGCGGGGCGCGAAGGAGGGATCGGATGAACGTCGAGGGATGCTGGTCGACGGTCGTCTGCACACCCGCCGAGCGCAGCAGGCTCGGGTTGACCGGTACGTCGGACTGGCTGCTGCGTTGTCGTCTGCCGGCGGGGCATGTGGGCAACCACGCCAGCGATGCCAGTGAACACCCTCGTCTCGATCGCCGACTCTGGTTGGAGTGGAACGACTTCGACGACCATGCGCAGTCGCTGATCGAACGCAATCCGTGCCCGGCGCGGGCCCTGCAGGGCGCTGCGTGCCGCTACTTCGAAGGTCACGGCGGTCCACACGTGTTCGCGCCGTCCAACGGTCACGCCCCCGCCGCGCGTGCCCGCCCGCAGGGCCCTACCACACCGGCCGCGTCGCAGTCACCGGGACGGTCCGGACCGGCGCCCCGTCCCACGACGACCCCGACCCGGCAGGCCGCGTCGAACGCGCAGCGGCCGCCGGCACCGCCCGGACGACCCGAGGGCGGTCGACCCGAGGGCGGACGACACGACGGTGGCCGCCACGAGGGCGATCAGCGTCACGGACGTCGGCCGGCCGCAACGCCGGTCGCCGGCCCGCAACGGCCGGGGAGTCGGCATCGACTCCCGGAACCGGAGGGCACGACCAGCCCGAGCGATGGGGCGGACGCGGCTGTCGCAGCGGCCCTGCGCGACGTGGCGGCGGCACTGGACCGGCTGGCCGTGGCGATCGGGCAGGTGCGCGACCGCCCGCGCCCGTAGCCGTGGTCAGTGGTGGAAATGCGATCCGGTCCCTTCGCGCGGCATCGGCGTCTCGAGGTTGTCGAGGAACGCGATCTCGCTGTCCATGTCGTGCAGCAACGCGTTGGCCAGGTCGTGGCTCAGGCCGGCGCGCACGACGATGCGTTGCAGGATCTGGTCGCCGAGGTTATCGGCCATCGGGTAGGCGGGTACCAGCCACCCCTTCATCCGCAGTCGGTCCGAGAGGTCGAACAGATTCCACTTGTCGGTGTAGCCCTTCTTCAGCCGCCAGGCGAACACCGGGATCGTGTCGCCCTCGCTGACCAGCTCGAACGGTCCCATCTCGGCGATCTGTGAGGACAGGTACATCGCCACGTCGATCCCCGCCTGCTGAACCAGGCGGTAGCCCTCACGGCCGAGTCGGAGGAAGTTGTAGTACTGCAGCAGCACCTGCGCGCCTGGTCGAGAGAAGTTCAGCGCAAGTGTGGGCATGTCGCCGCCGAGGTAGCTGCAGTGGAACACCATGCTCTCCGGCAGCGCCTCGGCATCGCGCCACACGATCCAGCCCAGACCGGGGAACACCAGGCCGTACTTGTGCCCCGAGGTGTTGATCGAGACGACCCGCGGCACCCGGAAATCCCATTCCAGATCCGGCTGGCAGAACGGCGCGACCATGGCGCCCGATGCGCCGTCGATGTGGATCTTGACGTCGAGGCCGGTGTTCTTCTGGATCTCGTCGAGCTTCTCCGAGATCTGCTTGACCGGTTCGTAGAGTCCGTTGTACGTGACGCCCATGATCGCGACCACGCCGATGGTGTTCTCGTCGACGTACTTCTCGAGTTCGTGACCGTCGAGGACGATGTGGTCCTCGCTGACCGGTACCCAGTGCGGCTCCACCTCGAAGTAGTTCAGGAACTTCTCCCAGCACACCTGAACAGCCGTGGACAGCACCAGGTTCGGCTTCTCGATCGACTTACCCTCGGCTCTGCGGCGGGTCTGCCAGTGCCGTTTCAGCGCGAGTCCGCCGAGCATGGCGGCCTCCGACGAACCGATGGTCGACGTACCGATGGCGCTGTTGACGTCGGGTACATGCCAGAGGTTCGCGATGATCTTCCAGCAGCGATCCTCGATCGCAGCGGTTTGCGGGTACTCGTCCTTGTCGATCATGTTTTTGTCGTAGGTTTCGGCGTAGAGATCCTGGGCTTCCTTGTCCATCCACGTGGAGACGAAGGTGGCCAGATTCAGCCGCGCGTTGCCGTCCAGCATCGCCTCGTCGTGCACGATCTGATAGGCCGTCTCGGGAAGACACATCCCATCGGGAATCTCGAATTTGGGAAGCTCGGTGGTCTCCCCGGGGCGGACGAACACCGGGTTCACGGTGAGGGATTCGCCGATGTTCGTGGTGTGTCGGGCGTTCGTGTGCTTGCGAGTGGTCATGACTTCCTTCATGGAGGTGGGGCGGTGACGATGGACCGGAACGCTGTCCTCAACCCTAGGTATGTGGCTCCCCGGGTGGGGTGGATTCGGTCCGTGCCGGGGCGAATCGTCGGTGTCCGCGAAGTGAACCCACGAAGCCAAGAACTAGAACATGTTCTAATTGATCGTCTACGCTGTCGGCATGGCAGGTTCCGAGATCCCCGAGACCATCGCCCTCGATGCGGTGGAGGGATTCTCCGACGACGTCGATGTCCTCGTCGTCGGGTGTGGTGTGGCAGGCGGGAGCGCCGCGGTGGAAGCGGCTGCTGCGGGCGCGTCGGTGCTGGTCCTCGAACGTGCCGCGGCGGCCGGCGGGACGAGTTGTATGGCCGGCGGGCACTTCTATCTGGGTGGCGGCACGGCGGTGCAGCAGGCGACCGGCCACGACGACAGCCCCGAAGAGATGGAGAAGTACCTCACCGCGGTGTCTCGGGAATCCGAGCCGGTAAAGATCCACGCCTACTGCGTCGACAGCGTCGACCATTTCAATTGGCTCGAGGGCCTCGGGTTCAGCTTCGAACGCAGCTTCTACCCGGAGAAGGCGGTGATCCAGCCGCAGACCCAGGGCCTGATGTACACCGGCAACGAGAAGGTCTGGCCCTTCCCCGACATCGCCAAGCCGGCCCCGCGCGGCCACAAGGTCCCGGTGCCCGGGGATACCGGCGGCGCGTCGATGGTTGTTGATCTGCTGGTCAAGCGGCTCGCCGAACTCGGCGCCGAGATCCGCTACGAGACCGGCGCGCGACACCTCGTCGTCGACGACTCGGGTCGCGTCGTCGGCGTGCAGTGGCGCAGGCCCGGTGTGGAGGGATTCATCAAGGCGAAGTCGGTGATCATCGCCGCGGGCGGCTTCGTGATGAACGAGGAGATGGTGGGGCGCTACGTCCCGCATGTCGCGGAGAAGCCGTTCACCCTCGGCAGCACCTACGACGACGGGCTCGGTATCCGGCTCGGCGAATCGGTCGGTGCGGCACTCAAACACATGGACCAGGCCTTCGTCACCGCACCGATCTACCCACCGAGCGTCCTGCTCACCGGCATCGTCGTGAACAAGAACGGCGACCGGTTCGTCGCCGAGGACTCCTACCACTCGAGAACGTCGGCATTCGTGATGGACCAACCGGATTCGGCCGCGTACCTGATCGTCGACGAGGCGCACATGCGGCGCCCCGAGGTACCGCTGATCAAGTTCATCGACGGCTGGGAGAGTGTCGCCGAGATGGAAGCCGACCTCGGGATCCCAACCGGCAGGCTGCAGAAAACCCTCGCCGACTACAACGAGAATGCCGCTCGCGGTGAGGACCCGGACTTCCACAAGGCCCCGGAGTTCCTCGCGCCGCAAGATCACGGACCGTGGGCGGCCTTCGATCTCAGCCTCGGCAAGGCCATGTACTCCTGCTTCACCATGGGTGGGATGGCCACTTCCGTCGACGCCGAGGTTCTCGACGAGGCGGGCGACCCCATCCCCGGCCTGTATGCGGCCGGGGCGTGCGCGGCCAACCTCGCTCAGGACGGCAAGGGCTACGCCAGCGGGACGCAACTCGGTGAAGGCTCCTATTTCGGACGGCGCGCCGGTCGGCACGCGGCACGACGGGCCGCGCTCGCTGACATGGTCTGATCGACCGTACCGAGGGTCCGCGACGTGAATTGTCGACCCCGGTGTGTCCGCCGGACCGAGATCCGGCGGGTACACGGGGGTGCGCCGCGGTTTCACACTGTGGAGTTTTCAAGGAACGTGCGTCCGGGGAATCCCGGGTGGTCTATTGGGTCGGGTCAGGCCGCGCCGCTGGTCGGTTCTTCTCGGTCAGGCCGTACCGCTGGTCGGTTGGGCTCGGTCGTGCTCGGGTCAGGCTTTGGGGCAGGCCATCGGGTCAGGCGGCTACGCCGTCGAGACGCATTGTGCGGCGGTTGTAGGCCGGTATTGGGGTGCGCGCTGGGTCCTGCTCGACGGGTGGCAGCAGCCAGGGATGGCGGTCGGCGCCCATGATGATGTCCCAACCGGAGGCGTGGATCTGGGCGTGACACGAGGTGCACAACAGGCACCCGTTGTCCAGGTCGGTGGGACCCCCATCAGCCCAATGCCGCACGTGGTGACACTGCGTATATCCTGCTGCCGCACCACATTTGACACAACACTGGTCGCGGACGATCAACGCTCTGCGTTGATGATGAGTGAACAGACGCTGCGGGTGCCCCATGTCCAACCGCACCTTCTCGCCGTCGACGATGATCGCGGTCACCGTGGCATCACAGGACAGCGTTTTCGCCAGGGTCTGCGAGATCGGGCCCAGCCACTGCAACGCCGCGGCATCGGGGGTGTCGGCCGGGACGGTCAGATTCAACTGCGTTTTCGGGGCCGCCACCAGATCCGCGACACCCGAACTGGCGGCGCGGGCGGCGGCGTCCAGGATCATCTCCAACGCATCCGCACGGCGCTGCCCCGCGGATCGGGCATCCTCGGAGCCGTCGGGTTCGGGACGTTTACCGGCCAGGGATTCGATCGCCGACACCAGTTTCTCCCCGATCACGATGTCCAGGTTCGCCGAGACCTCCAACCGCCCATCGTCGGTGGGCGTGCTAGTCCACTCGTTGATGGTGCGGTCCTCACCGGCCGGCACACCACCCTGCTCGTCGGCGATCTGGTTGCCGATGCTGCGGGCGGTGTCGAGCACCTCGCGGGGGGTGGCCCCGGCAAACGCCTGGGCGATCAGGGCGAGTTGGTGCTCGATCCGCGACACCTCACTCAACGGTTCCGGCGACCGTTTCTCGACATGGGCCATCCCGCGGACCAGCGCGTCGACGTG
>NZ_BAHC01000239.1 GCF_000298195.1 Gordonia rhizosphera NBRC 16068
ACGGCTTATGAACTGGCATGAATCCCCGGTCGTTCGCTACTACGCTGATTCCTGTGGAGAGGGATAACTCATGAAGCTGATCACCGCAATCGTGAAACCGTTCACGCTTGAGGATGTCAAGGCAGGACTGGAGCAGGCCGGAATCCTGGGTATGACCGTCTCGGAGGTCCAGGGCTACGGACGGCAGAAGGGCCACACCGAGGTCTACCGTGGCGCGGAGTACTCGGTCGACTTCGTACCCAAGGTGAGGGTCGAGGTCGTCGTCGACGATGCCGCCGTCGACAAGGTCGTCGACGTCATCGTCGAGGCGGCGCGGACCGGCAAGATCGGTGACGGAAAGGTCTGGGTCTCGCCCGTCGAGTCGGTCGTCCGTGTGCGCACGGGCGAGCGCGGCGGCGACGCGCTCTAAGCCCCGCACCCCTCCGTCTCTTCGACCAGTACCCGGCCCCGCGTCTGACCTGTCAGGCGCGGGGCCGTGTCCTCCCCAAGGAGTGCAGAACCCTCGTGGCAGCAACAGATCTCGCGGCGACTCGCCG
>NZ_BAHC01000238.1 GCF_000298195.1 Gordonia rhizosphera NBRC 16068
CTTGCCGCCGGCATTGCGGGGGAGCTCGGTCACGACGTGATAGTGCTTGGGGACCTTGTACTTCGCGAGTCGGTCGATCAGCCAGCCAGATAGATCATCGGCGTCGATGGTGCGGCCCTTTGCGGCGACGAGGAACGCCGCCCCGACCTCCACGTACTTGTCGTCGGGCACCCCGACCACCGCGGCGTCGGCGATGTCGTCGTGGCCGGTGAGGATCATCTCGACCTCGGCGGGATAGACGTTCTCACCGCCGCTGCGGTACATGTCCTTGGCGCGCCCGGCGATGGTGAGCAACCCGTCTTTGTCGATACGTCCGAGGTCGCCGGAATGGCACCACCCGTCACGGAAGGTTTCCGCGTCGGCCTCGGGACGATGCCAGTATCCGATGCTCACTCCGCCACTGCGGACGCAGATCTCACCTACCTCGTCCACGTCGGTGAGCGAGCCGTCGGGGCGGATCACCTTGACCTCGGTCATCGCCTGGGGACGGCCGATGCTGCTCTCGTGTCCGCGGGCGATGTCGAATTCGAGGCTGGTGCTGACCGCGCCGCCCTCGGTCAGGCTGTAGGACTGCACGAGGGACACGCCGGGCAGCTTCTTCTCGAGCTCGTCGTACACCCACGGCATCACGATGTCGCCGCCGGTGACGATGCGCTGCAGAGAATCCGGTACGAGGTCGGTGAGGCGGTCGTCGCGCAGCAGGTCGAAGAGCATGAACGGGTACAACAGCATGTTCGTCGTACAGCGTTCGCGAGCGACGGAGATGAAGTTCTCCAGGGTGAACCCGCCGGACGGGAAGGTCACCGCGGTACCGTGCGCCAGCAACGTCGGCAAGAGCAGCACCTCGAATCCGCCGGCATGAAACAGTGGTCCGGAGGTCTGGGCGACGGTGCTGTGGTCGAGGTGCCACCGTTGCGCCTGGATCGAGCCGATCCACATGGCGTTGCCGTGCGAGAAGAGCGCACCCTTCGGACGACCCGTCGTCCCTGATGAATACATGAGCGATGCGGGGTCATCGAAGGACAGGTCGGGGAATCCGGTCGCGTCGGTCGCCGTCGCGGCGAAGTCGTCCAGCGGGACCGCCCAGTCGAGGGTTCCGCCCCGCACGACGTAAGTGGTGACGTCGATCTGGTCGCGGATGGGCTCGATGTTGTTGGCGAAGTCGCGGTCGAACACCAGGGCGATGGCCCCCGAGTCGCTCAACGCGAATTGCAGTTCAGGTGCGGTTAACCGCCAGTTGAGGCGCACGGAGATGGCTCCGGCCCGGGCAACGGCCAGATACAACGCGACGTAGTCGATGGAGTTTCGCAGCAGCACACCGACCCGGTCGCCCTTGACCACCCCGGCATTCTGCAGCGCCCGGGCATAGCGCAACTCGAGCGAGCGGAGGTCCGTCCAGGAAACGACCTCGTCGCCACCCAGCGCCAGCGCAGGGCGGTCGGGGTCCACCGGAGGCATCTGACTCGCGATCGAGTCGGTGATGAAGTTGAGGCTCATTCCCATGAGATCGGCACTCCTGAATCGTGACGCGGGCATACGCGTCGTCGGCTACGAGATCTATCTCACGCTGTTGCGCTCCTCGATACCAGGGGACGAGAGCACCCCTCTGCGCGGTTCCGCCGGCCACCGCGTTCTGCCTAGTCTCGTCCCACGAATAAGGAGTCGTGGTGAACCCGTTGAATGTGATCTCGTCAGTGCCCGCCAGGGTTGGTTCTGGTGCGGAAGAGGTGATCGATCTCGCGCGCCGCACGGACGTGACAGTCCGGAACGTGGCCGAGTATCTCCGCTATGGGGGTCTGCAGATCGACGAGGAGACGTCCCCGTTCGACGTGGTGGCCTCCGAACCGGTGTACCGGCTCCGGCACTACTTCGCCGACGAGGCGCCGCCGGGATTGCCGGCGCTGGTGTTGGTACCGCCGCTGATGATGGCGACCGAGGTGTACGACGTCGCGCCGGCCTCGAGTTCGGTCCGCGCGGTACACGAGTGCGGGATCGACGTGTGGGTGGTCGATTTCGGTCGTCCCGAGCACGAGGTCGGTGGTCTGGACCGGACCATGGGTGATCACGTCCTGGCGGTCAGCGATGCGGTCGACAAGGTGCGCGCCGCGACCGGCCGCGATGTGGTGCTCAGCGGTTATTCGCAGGGCGGCCTGTTCGGCTACCAGGCCGCGGCCTACCGGCGCGGTGACGGCATCGATTCGTTGGTCACCTTCGGCGCGCCCGTCGACTTCCAGTCGGCTCCCCTGCCGATCCCGATGTCCATGGAGTCGTACGCGTCCGTTGCCGAGGCGCTACTGGGAACCAAAGTGCTGGACCATATCTCACTGCCGTCCTGGTTCAACAAGGCGTGGACCCGGATGCTCGATCCGATGGCGACCATCAAGTTCAAGCTGAATTACTATCTCGCGCTGAGCGATCGGGACAAGTTGCTGCCCGGCGAACAACAGCGCCAATTCCTTGAGAACGAGGGGTGGACGGCGTGGTCGGGACCGGCGATCCGCGAGTTCCTGCAGCAGGCACTGGTGATGAATCGCATGCTGTCCGGCGGCTTGGTGATCGGTGATCGAACCGTGTCGCTCGCCGACATCGACTGTCCCATCATGATCGCCGTCGGAGAGGCCGACAAGGAAGGGCATCCGCTCTCGGTGCGAGGCATCAAGCGCGCGGCACCCCGCGCGCCCGTCTATGAACTCACCCTGCGGTCGGGACACTTCGGCATCGTCGCGGGTGCCGGAGCCCGGAAGCGGACGTGGCCACGAGTTGCGGAGTGGATCGAGTGGCGGGCGGGCAAGGGCGATCTGCCCGCGGCCATCGTGCCGTCCGACGAGGTGACCTCGGAGGTCGCCTGGACCCCGGGAGACGTGTCCAATCGGGTTCGGACGGTGGTGGACCTCGGCATCGGGACGTCCAGCACCGTCATCCGCGCCGCCAACAGCGCGCTCACCACCACCCAGGCGGTCATTCGTGAGCGCGGTTCACAGGTCCCGCTGCTCAATCGTCTCGACGGATTGCAGTCCGCGACCGAGATCTCCATCGGACTGCTGCTCGACGAGTCGGCCAAGCGCAATCCGGACGGGATCGCGCTCATGTTCGGCGACCGGGTGATTCGCCACCGCGAGCTGGCCGACCGGATCGACGCGGTGGTCAAGGGTCTCATCAGCCTCGGTGTGCGCCAGGGAGATCGAGTTGGCGTGATGATGAGTGCGCGGCCATCATCGCTCGCGCTGGTCGCCGCGATCAGTCGTCTCGGTGCGACATCGGTGCTGCTACGACCTGAGCGGGACATCGAGAAACAATCCACCGCAGGAGGATTCCGGTGGCTGATCTCGGACCCGGAGCGGGTGCGGGCCGAGCCTGTGCCGGGTGTGCAGTGGTGCGTGCTCGGTGGCGGCCAGAACCGAACGCTGGCCGAGCACGTCATCGACATGGAACAGATCGATCCCGACGCGGTCGCCGCGCCGGCGTGGTACCGGCCCAACCCCTTCCGTGGGTCCGACATCGCCTTCGTGCTGTTCACCGGCGACGGCGCCGACACCCGGACCCGGCTGATCACCAATCGGCGCTGGGCGCTCTCGGCGCTCGGCACGGCCAGTGCGGCGGCATTGCGGCCCGAGGACACCATGTACTCGCGTACCCCGCTGCATCATCCGTCGGCGTTGCTGATGGCCGTCGGTGCGGCCATCGCCGCCGGATCTCGACTGGCGTTCGCCAGCGCACCCGACCAGGACACGTTCTGGGAGGAAGTCGCCCGATACGGCGCGACCCACGTGTCGTATACCTGGACGTCGTTGCGGGAGATCGCGAGCGGACCCCGGCACCCCAACGAGCGGGAATCTCCGATCCGGCTGTTCGTGGGATCGGGGATGCCGCACAATCTCTGGCGACGAGTGAATGAGCGATTCGCTCCCGCGCGGGTTCTCGAGTTCTACGCATCGCCCGACGGCGAGGCCATCCTGGCGAATGTCACCGCCACCAAGATCGGGAGTGTCGGACGGCCGCTGCCCGGGACCGCCGAGGTGCGCGTCGCGAAATTGGACAAACAGACACGACAACTGGCGTACGGCTCCGACGGTCTCGCCCGTGCGTGCCCGCCGGGAGAGCCCGGCCTGCTGATGGCGCGCAGCGACCCCAGGGTGCCGTCGCGAAATCTCGTGCGCGGTGTCTTCGCCGCCAACGACTCGTGGCAGTTGACCGGGGATGTGTTCACCGAGGACTCGGCCGGCGACCTGCAGCTGATCGATCCAGCCGACAGCCTCATAGAGACGGCCGACGGGCTCGTCTCACCGACGAGGGTGCAGAACGCTCTCGGCCGAATATCAAGTGTGGACGTGGCCGTGGCCTACGGGGTCGCCGGTGGGAACGGTGACGCTGCCGGGAACGGTGACGCTGCCGGGAACCGTGACGATGCCGCCGAACTACTCGTTGCGGCCGTTGCCCTGTTCCCCGGTGCGACGCTCACCCAGTGGGAGTTGGAGTCGACCATGCGACGACTGGACCGCAATCACCGACCGCACACGGTTGCGGTCGTGAAGAAGATCGAGCTCAGCACGTGGGCGCGACCTCTGACATCTGGACTTCCACAGGAGATCCCGATGCCGGCGCGGGGAACGACCATCTGGCGCCTGGATTCCGACGGCGAATCGTACGTCCGGGCTCGCTGACGAACCGAGAGGTAGGTACTACGACAATGGTGGCGACGATTTCGCGACTGTGGGCACTCGATGCACCGACGGTCACGATGGACAACAGCATCATGATGTTCGGCAAGGGAGGCACGGAGATCACCATGCCGTTGCCGTCGTTCCTCGTCGAACATCCCGACCACGGTTTGCTCATCTTCGACACCGGAATCGACGGTGCCGGCGACCCCGCTTCGGCATATGGTCCGGCGGCCGAGCTGTACAAGATCGATTTCCCGGCCGAGTATGCGCTCGATGTCCAGCTCGAGAGCCTGGGTTTCAGCACGGCCGATGTCCGACGCGTGGTGATGTCGCACCTGCACTTCGATCACACCGGTGGCCTTCGGCACTTTGCCGGTGCGACCGGCTACGTCGGCTCCGGCGAGTTGCGCTACGCCAAGTCCCCGGATCACCACGTAGCACCGTTCTTCATGCCGCCGGACCTGGCCGCCGCCGAACAGATCGACTGGCTCGAGGTGCCCGCCGGCTACGACCATGACGTGTTCGGCGACGGCAGCGTGGTCATCTTGTCGTTGCCGGGCCACACGCCGGGGTCACTGGCCCTGCAGTTACGGCTCCCCGACGGCTCGACGCTGATCCTGTCGGGCGACGTCGCTCACGAGCACGACAACGTGAGCTGCTGTGCGGGTATGCAGGCCGACTCGGACACCGCCGCCGCCATCGAGTCGCTCAAACGGTTGAAGCTGATGCGCAGTCGACCAAACACCAGAGTATGGGTCAACCACGACATCGCCGATTGGGAGAAGCTGCGTCCGAACGGGCGACAGGTCGTGTAACCTCCAAACGTTCTCGCATCGAGGTCCACGAGTCCTAATCTAGGACTCGTGGACCTGACGCACGAGATCAGAGATTTCTTGATGACTCGCCGCGCCCGCATCCGGCCCGAGGACGTCGGGCTGGTCGCACATGGCAAGCGGCGGGTACCCGGCCTGCGTCGGGAGGAACTCGCGCAGCTGGCCAATGTCAGCGTCGACTACTACACCCAGATCGAACGAGGACAGGTGGCCGGCGCGTCCGACGAGATCCTCGGTGCCATCGCCGAGGCGCTGCAACTCGATGCCGACGAGACGCGGCACTTCTTCATCCTGGTGCGCGCCGCGCGCAGTCGCTCGGCACGACCGACATGGGCACGCGACGCGCCCCAGGTGGTTCCGGACACCGTGCGGGCGATGCTGCGGTCGCTGGAGACGCTGCCCGCGCTCGTGCAGACCCAGCGCCTCGACGTCATCGACGCCAACCAGTTGGGACGCGCCCTGTACGCCGACGCCGCGGACCCCGACGGCGGCACCCTGAATCTGGCGCGGTTCATCTTCCTCGACGACCGGGCTCCCCGGCTCCTGGTGCACTGGGAGTCCTCGGCCGACGACGCCGTCGGAATCCTCCGCGTCGCCGCCGCACGTGCGCCCGATTCCCCGAGAATCACCGACCTCATCGACGAATTATCCACGCGCAGTGATGATTTTCGCACGCGGTGGGCGCGCCACGACGTGGTCGGGACCACGCACGGCACCATGACGTTCAATCATTCTGCGCTGGGGCGGTTCGCGCTGAACTACGAGGCACTGAGCATTCCGCGGGCTCGTGGCGTCTACGTCGTTGTGTATTCGGCCGGCCCGGAAACCCGCGACGCAGACGCCCTGAAGTTGCTGTCCGCGTGGGCCGCCACGAACAGCGAGACTCCCCACCCGACGGGTGGGGAGTCTCGGATCGGATAAAGCTACACGTTGACGGTCGATTGGTCGGCATGCGCGCGCTGCAGAACGGCCACCGGGTCGCTCCCTTGGCGACGCATCACGAACACCACGCCCACGGCACACGCCAGGGAGACCACGAGCAGCAAGTTGGTGTAGTTGTAGAGTCGCTGCGCGCCGATCTCCGTTACGAGGTACGCGCTGATGAGTGGCGCGATGATCGCTCCGAGTCGACCCACACCCAGCATGGCGCCATAACCTTTCGCGCGGGCCAGCGGCGGGTAGGCGCGCGGCACCAGCGCACTGTACGAGGAGATCCCGCCGAAGATGCCGACTCCGAGAGCGACGGCGAAGACATACAGCCACACCGTGGGCTCATGGCCGGGAGCCGGGAACGCGTTGGCAAACCCCAGCATCGCGACGACCGCGATGCCGCAGAACACCCACGTCAGCCGGACGGCGTTGACGACCAGCCCGAGGGTCGCCAGCGTGATCGCGCCGACCAAGCAGCCCAGCGACATCCACAATCCCACATTCTGGCCGGTATGTCGGGCC
>NZ_BAHC01000237.1 GCF_000298195.1 Gordonia rhizosphera NBRC 16068
GGCGTGGCCCACGATCGACGGGTGGCTGCCGAGGCGACGCTGGCCGACCTGGCCCGTCGACACACGCCCGCCGAGATCACCAGCCTGGGTGCGCGCCTGCTCGCACACCTCGACCCGGATGGCGAAATCACCGACGACAAAGACCGTGCCCGGCAGCGCAAGCTTTCGGTCAACGGTCAAGGTGTCGACCAGATGTCGAAGTTGACCGGTCATCTGGATCCGGAGACCCGCGGTCTGCTCGACGTGATGCTCGCCGCCTGGGCCAAACCGGGGATGAACAATCCCGGCGATTCCGAATCGCCGTCGGGGGCGGTCGACGACGCTGATCCGGACGTGCTGAAAGCGGCGGTCTGCCGGGACGACCGTACCCAACCGCAGCGGAACCACGACGCGCTGAAGGCACTCCTCAAAGCGGTTCTGACCGATGGAATGCTGGGTAAGACCAATCGCGGGTTGCCCATCCAGCTGATCATCAAAGCCGATCTCGGCGACCTCATTCGCGAGGCGGGATTCGGTATCACGGCCGGCGGCACACAGTTGCCGATGTCGGATGTCATCCGTCTGGCCGCGCATGCGCAGCCGTGGCTGGCGGTCTTCAAGGACTCCTCCGCGATCCCGCTCTTCTTCGGACAGGGCAAGCGGTTCGCGACCACACCGCAACGGCTGGCCTCCTTCGCGCGTCCCGACGGCCACTTCTGCTCGGCCCCGGGATGTGATCAGCCGGCCACACACGTGGAGATGCATCACTCCCGGCTCGACTTCGCCAAGGGTGGCAAGACCGATATCGTCGACTTGGCGCCGGCATGCCCCAAACACAACCGGATGGTCAACGATGAGGTCGGCGGGTTCACGACCGGGGTCCACGACATCGGACCCGATGCCGGGCGCACCTGGTGGCGGCGGAACAGCGCACCCGGTGCCCCACTCAACGCCGCTCGGGTACACCGGCTCCCCGACGTCGAAGCACTCTTCGACGACAACCTCACGAGAGCGCGCACCGACATCCACGGTCCACCCGGGCCAGCGGGAACCGAACACGCGGAGATCAGCACCGGTGCCGCACGCCAGCGATTCCAGTTCGCCCAGTCCATTCGCCCACCGCTCTCGCTCGTCGAAGCGCGACTGGCCACCCAGCTCGCACTCGGGCGATAACACCGATCACGCCGATGACCCGGATGCCGAGCACGAGGACTGCCGAGAAGGTCCTGCTGTCAGAGATCCTGCCGTCAGCAGAACCGTTCTGCCCTGGGCAGCGCCGCCGGCCACAAGGTCCACACCGCCCTTGATGATCGGGGCATGAGTGATGAGAAACGTTCCTTACCCCTACGCCGCCGAACCGCCGAAAGTCTCCTGGGTCAACGCATCCTGCTTCTCGACTCCGCTCTCGACGACGAGATCGGAAGCCAGATCTGTGCACAGATGGTGATGCTCGCGTCCGAGGATCCGGTCGCCGACATCGGCCTGTGGATCAACTCGCCCGGCGGATCCGTGCCGGCGATGCTCGCGATCATGGACACGATCCGGCTTGTTCCCAACGACGTCTCCACGGTCAACCTGGGCATGGCCTACAGCGCAGGCCAATTCCTGCTGTGCAACGGAACCCGTGGCAAGCGATACGGACTTCGCCATGCCAAGGTCCTGCTGCACCAGGGTTCGGCGGGCATCGGTGGATACGCACCCGACATTGAACTGCAGGCGGACGATCTGCGGCACGTTCGTGACACCGTGTTGGCCATCATCGCCGAGCAGACCGGTCAGACCGCCGAGCGGATCTTCGACGATTCGTTGCGTGATCACGTGTTCACCGCGGAGGAGTCCCTCGACTACGGCTTCATCGACCACATCGCCGACGACCTCGCACAGATCCGCCCACTCGCGCCGGCGTCGACCGGATTCGGGGTGGCGCGTTGAGCACCTACACGATCCCCAACGTGATCAGCCGGACGCCCCAGGGCGAGCGGGTGATGGACATCTACAGCAGGTTGCTCGACGATCGCATCATCTACCTGGGCACCGAGATCGACGACGGTGTTGCCAACGCCCTCATCGCACAGATCCTGCACCTCGACTCCGACAACCCCGACGCTCCCATCGAGTTGTACATCAACTCCGCCGGAGGCTCGGTGACGGCCGCCTTTGCGCTGTACGACACCATGCAGTACTGCCACGCCCCGATCGCGACGACCTGTGTCGGACAGGCGTTGTCGTCGACCGCGCTCCTGCTCGCCGCGGGCACCCCCGGACAACGATCGGTCCTCCCGCACGCGCGGGTACTGCTCCATCAGCCCTCCGGGCAGGGGAGGGGCACGATCCCGGACCTGATCCTGGCGGCCGAGGAGATCCTGCACGTCCGGGAAGAGGTCGAGCTGGCGTTGAGCCGCCACACCGGCAGGGACCTCGACGAGTTGCGCCGCGACACCGATCGTGACCGGGTACTGCGGGCCGACGCAATCGTCGAATACGGGATCGCCGACCGGATCATCGATGACCGGGCACCCCGCCGGGGCCGACGGTGATCCCGCGGACGTCGGGTCGGACAGTCGGTCAGGCGGCCAGGGCGACCGGGCCGCGCAGGCCGCGCATCGGTACGACCACCGACGTCGGCGGGCCGGACATCCGCGGCACGGACACGAGCGTGGCCCGGGCCAGCTCGCCACCGACCTCACGGGTCAGGTCGAACAGCGTGAGGCCGAGGGCTCCCGCCACCGCGGCCAGCAGTTCCGAGGAGGCGTCCTTGCGGCCGCGCTCCATCTCGGACAGGTACTGACTCGAGACACCCGCACGCCGTGCGGTCTCCACCAGACGCTCGCCGCGTTCGTGGCGATGCCGGCGCAGTACCCGACCGGTCACCTCCCGCAACAACGGCTCGGCGTCACGCGGACCACTCGCACTAGTCGACCGTCGCTCGTCCATGTGCCGATGGTAGGTCGTCCCCGCGCCGAGGCACCGGCGCTTCTGCTGTGAGCAGAACAGAGCTTGTCGCCGCCTCATGGCCGACGGCGCAGATCGTCAGCGTGCGGAATCGGCACCAGCCAGTTCGATGCGGGCGATTGGCGGAGGCGGTCGGAAAGGCGATGCCATAGATTGAATCCGTGGTGTCCAACGAGGTCACGAGATGATCGACAAAATCAGGCGACGTGAGACCGGTGCCGTTCTCTACGGGATGGTCCCGCCCAAGATCACCACACCGCACAGCGAACTCGCCGAGATCGCACAACGTCAACGCACGCGGATCAGCTCGCTGCCCGTCGACGGCCTGGTGGTCTACGACCTGCAGGACGAGACGGACCGCATCGATAGTGAACGACCGTATCCGTTCATCGAGACACTCGACGGATTCGAGTACAGCCGAACGTATCTCGCTGAGCTCGATCTCGAGCGAGTGATCTACCGAGCGGTGGGTAAGTATGCGCCGAGCGAGCTGGAATCCTTCCTGCATGATGCCGATCCGTCGCGGGAGCTGACGGTGTTCGTGGGTGCGGCCGCTCAAGGGCAGGACGTTGCCCTCACACTTGACGAGGCGTACAGGTTGCGCGCGGAGATTCCCGATGCGCCGATGCTGGGCGGAGTGGTGATTCCCGAACGCCACCGCGCCAAGGGCACTGAGCACCTGCGAGTCATCGGCAAGATCGAACGCGGCTGCGAGTTCTTCATCTCGCAGGGTGTCTACGACCGCCAAGCTGCCAAGGACTTCTTGTCCGACTACTACTACGAGGCTTTGCGACGCGACGTTGACCTGGTCCCGATCCTGTTCACGTTGACGCCGTGCGGATCGTCGAAGAGATTGGAATTCATGAAATGGCTGGGCATATCGATCCCACGCTGGCTCGAGAATGAACTCCGCCACTCCGACGACATCCTCGAACAGTCGGTGGCGGTGTGCGAGCAGACGTATGACGAGTTGCGTACCTTCGCCGACGCCAAGGGAATCCCGATCGGGGTCAACGTCGAGAGCGTCGTGGTACGCACTGTCGAGGTCGAAGCGTCGATCGAACTGCTGCGCCGGTTGGTGCAGACGTGACGACGCCAGAGCGGTCGGACACGCCCCGGGTGCTCACCGCAAGGATGACAGCATGAGCGACAGTTCGACCGGGCGCGGATACGGTGAGGTATCGCCCACCGGATCATCGTGCTGTTCGGCGGCCGGCGAACCAACCGGCCGCGGCGATGACCAGCGCGGCAACCATCACCAGCGTCGAGCTGAGTGTGGCGGGTAGACCGGCCGCGGCGTCGGTGGCCGAGGTCAGGTTGAAGGCCGTGTGCCACAGCGCGACGATCAGCACGCTGTGGCCCGAACCGGCATAGATCCAGGCCAACACGATCGAGCCGGCGGCGAGACCGACGAGCCAGCCGACCGTGCCGCCGACACCGAAGTCCCGAAACGATGCCACGACCCAGAACATCGGGAGGTGCCAGAGTGCCCACGGCAGTGCGACGAGCAGGCCGGTGGTCGCGATCCCGAATCGACCCAGCAGACCCTCGGCGAGGTAGCCGCGCCAGCCCAGCTCCTCGCCGATGCCGTTCACGATGACGACATAGGTGACCATCAGCACCATCGGCAGTACGCCGACTCCGGAGTAGGCGGCGAACTCCGCCGCCGAAGGTGCTGCTGAATTCGACAGCCACGCCGCGGGATAGGCCAGCAATGCGCACGCGGCGGTGGCGAGCACCAGGACGTACCACCACCAGGCGACGCGCCAGCGGATCGTCCGTGACCAGAGTCGGCGCAGGCCGGCACGTTGCTCTGTCGCGGCAACGACCACCACGGCGGCGAGTGCGGGTCCGAGCAGTCCCGGTAGATGGGTTGGCCACGCCTGTCCGGGCTTTGTGATGTCGCCGGCCAGCGCCAGCGGAATCCACCACGACCACGAGAACATACAGGCGAGCAGCCAGAAGGCGACCAGTCGTCGCCAGTGCACGACATGTCCGCCGGTAATCTGCGGCCGGCTCTTCGCATCCACCCCTCCACCGTGGCGCGGGAGGTCGTGGACCGGTAGTGCCGATGGACTCCTACCGCAGGACCGACCACACTGCCGGCCCCTCGCCGATGTGCGTCGAACGGCCGGTGAGCGGCCGAAAGTCGTGCTCGGGTCGTCGCGATGATCCTGGGACATTTCGCAGAGACCTCGAGATCTCGCAGGTTTCGGTGCCCGCGACGTTCGGCGAGCTGGTGCAGAGACACACCGTCGCGAGGACACCGACAAAGGCGGCGCTGTCGTCGCCGGTGAGCACGTGGTACGGCGCAGTGGTGAGGGCGTCACGCGGTCTGGACCGGCTGCCGGAGGATGGTTCTCAGTTTCTCCGGAGGGACTTTGCGGAAGTCGCTGAAGTAGACCTCGTGGTGTTTGCCGTTCATGCGAAGGCCGTGGGCGGGGATGAACTCGTGATGCATCCGTTCCAGGACCGGGCGCCTGGTCATCAAACGAGCCGACGTGGAGTGTCTGGACGCATCTATCCTCGGACAGCGGCCGGAGGCGAAGGTCGTGAAGGCGTGCGGGCGGTTCGTTGGATGCGCGTGCGATGGCGGCCTCGACCATGCTGTGGTCGATCCAGTCGGGAACCATCAGCATCATCGTCCAATCCCATCGGGATTGGTGACGGTCTGGTGAGTGGACCCGGCGACAACGAACTCCGTGGCTGCGGCACAGTAGTGCTCATGGGTCCGTCGGTCGCTGATGCGTTCACGGTCGCCACATTCAACGTCAACGGAATCCGGGCGGCGCGTCGTCGGGGATTCGATCGGTGGTTGGCAACTCGCTCGGCCGACGTGATCGCGCTCCAGGAACTGCGTTGTCCCGCACATGAGGTGGGCGCTTTCCCCGGCTATTCGGCGGCGGTGGACATCGGATCGGTGGCCGGCCGCAACGGGGTGGCCGTGCTGACGAGAGTCCCTGCCGCCGCTGTGCGGACGTGGGTGACCCACCCTCCCAGAGCACGCGGACTCGGTGAGTTCGCCACTCAGGGCCGCTACATCGAGGTCGACCTCGCCGACCGCGTGGTGACAGTGGCGTGTCTCTATCTCCCGAAGGGCGGACTGCCCGCACACCTCCAGCGCCCGGGATCGATGCGTGAGCAGCCCGATGGTGGCGTGAAGCATGCGCGCAAGCAGCGGTTCTTCGCCGCCTTCGCCCGCGAGGTAAACCGGAACCGTCTCGCCGCGTTGCGTGAGGGCCGCGAGTTCCTTCTGGTCGGGGATCTCAACATCGCCCACACGCAGCACGATGTGACCAACTGGCGCGCCGCGCGCACCATGGACGGGTTCCTACCCGAAGACCGCGAGTGGTTCAGCGCCCTGCTCGGTTCCCGGCGGCTCATCGACGTGGTGCGACAGACACACGGTGAACGGCCGGGTCCGCTCACCTGGTGGAGTTGGGCGGGCCAATCGTTCGCCAAGGACGTGGGCTGGCGCGTGGATCACCAACTCGCCACACCTGGCCTCGCCCGCCGCGCGAACGACGTCGTGGTGGACAAGGAATCATCACCCGACCAGCGACTGTCCGACCATGCGCCGCTCGTGGTGACCTACGGGTGATCAGTCGCGCGTCACCTCAGGGTGCGACGATGGATTTCATGACCGCCACACTTGTCGCAAAGGACGTCGCCGGTGGCTATGCGGACCGTGTCCTGTTCGACCATCTCGATCTGACGGTCGCGCCCGGCGATGTGGTCGGCGTCGTGGGAGCCAACGGTGCGGGAAAGTCGACGCTGCTTCGGATCCTGGCCGGTGAGCTTTCTCCGCTGGAGGGATCGGTCACCCGCTCCCCGGCCGATGCTTTCGTCGGCTGGCTGCCGCAGGAACACGAACGGGTTCCCGCAGAGACCGTCGGGCAGTACGTGGCCCGGCGGAGCGGATGTGCGGCGGCGACCGCGGCGATGGACGCGGCCGCCGCCGTGCTCGCTGATCCGCACGCGCCGGCTGGGGGTGACGACCCCGCTGACGTGTACGCGTCGGCACTCGATCACTGGATGGCGACCGGGGCCGCAGACCTCGAGGACCGGCTGCCGGGCGTGCTGGCCGACCTCGGGCTCGACGTCGGGGCCGTGGCACCCGAATCGGCGCCGATGACCGGTCTGTCCGGTGGGCAGGCCGCTCGCGTCGGTCTGGCCGCGCTGCTGTGTTCGCGATTCGACATCGTGTTGCTCGATGAACCGACCAACGATCTCGACCTCGACGGACTGATGCGTCTGGAGAACCTGGTTCGCGGGATGCGTGGTGGTGTCGTGCTGGTCAGCCACGATCGAGAGTTTCTGGCGCGCAGCGTCACCCGCATCGTCGAGTTGGACCTGGCACAGCACACGAACACCGTGTTCGGCGGCGGATACGAGAGCTACCTCGAAGAGCGTGAGGTCGCGCGCCGGCACCGGCGCGAGGAATACGAAGAGTTCGCCGCGAAGAAGGCGGATCTGGTGGCGCGGGCGCGGACGCAACGCGAGTGGTCGAGTCAGGGTGTGCGCAACGCGATCCGCAAAGCCCCGGACAACGACAAGATCCGACGCCGCGCCGCAACGGAATCGAGCGAGAAACAGGCGCAGAAGGTCCGCCAGATGGAGAGCCGGATCGCCCGCCTCGAAGAGGTCGTCGAACCCCGCAAGGAATGGGTTCTCGAGTTCACGATCGGGTCCGCGCCCCGATCGAGTTCGGTGGTCTCGACCCTCAACAGCGCTGTCGTGCGGCACGGCGATTTCACTCTTGGTCCGCTGTCGCTGCAGGTGAACGCCGGCGATCGGATTGGCATCACCGGCCCCAACGGGGCCGGGAAGTCGACGTTGCTCAAGCTGCTCCTCGGGCAGATCGTGCCCGACGACGGGACTGCACAACTCGGTGCCAACGTCGCCATCGGCGAAATCGATCAGGCGCGTGGGCAATTCACCGGAACACGCCCCTTGGCCGATCGATTCGGCGACCTCGTCGGGGACTTCACCCCGGCTGAGGTCAGGACCCTGCTCGCGAAGTTCGGGCTGCGAGCCGACCACGTCGAGCGTCCGGTGGGGGATCTCTCGCCGGGGGAGCGGACGCGGGCGGCGCTGGCACTGTTGCAGGCCCGCGGAACCAACGTCCTCGTGCTCGACGAGCCCACCAACCACCTCGACCTGCCCGCCATCGAGCAACTCGAAGCGGCGCTGGAATCCTACGACGGGGCTCTGTTGCTGGTCACCCACGATCGTCGGATGCTGGCGAAGGTGCGGACGAACCGGGCGTGGCACGTCGACGCCGGTCACGTGACCGAGCGGTAACCGCAGCCCGCGCCCGTCGAGCGTCGATCACAGTGGGCGGCAGCTATGACCCACTCGACGGGTGCTCATCGCGGCTGAGATACTTCCTGGTCTTTCGCTCCTCGAGCTGCCGCCCGTCGATCAGGTACGCGAGCACATGGAAGGCGAGAGCGAAACCCCAGACGGCGGTGATCCACACGGCCCACTGCGCGCCGGGTGCACCGATGGCAAGATCGAGGGCCCAGAAGGCGGCGTTGATGATGAGGAAGACGCCGATGTGCCAGAGCAAGCCGGTCAGATAGCGCGCACGTCGGCGAGCCAAGTCCACGGGCGATGCGTCATTCTGCGGGTTCATGTCGCCTCCTCATCTCCCTTCCAGGCTCTCCGCTGGGGCGGATGCCCACAAGAGTCCTTCGTCGCCGCGTTCCGCGGAACGCGGCGCTTGGCTCCAGACCCTGAAGTCGACGCGTGAGCGGTGCACCGATGCGTCGGTGTCGATGACTGCTCTGTCGGGTGAGGTTCTCGGGATCTGTTGAAATCTTCGATTTCCACGACCGACTCGGCGCGGCGGAAGCGTCGCCCCCAACTCACGCGCCGCCTCGGTCAGCGTCGGCACCTGGGGTCGATCCGATTTTGTCTTGAGCTGTCAGTCGTTGAGTCCGAGCTCGGCCACCAGCTTGTCGAAGGGCATTGTTGGTTCGTCGCGGGACTCGTGGACGGCGAGACGGTCGCGAAGATCTTCGATCTCCTCGAGCAGCCCATCGTAGCGTTCAGGTGACAGCACGATGGCAGCGCGCTTGCCGTGGTTCGATATGGTGACCGGCTGATCTTCTGCATCACGGACAATCTCGGAAAGCTTGGCCTTGGCCTCGCGGATGGAATAACTCATCGGTTGTAGACCTCCCTGCGGTGGCCGATGCGGACGACCACGATCGTGAGTTTGCCATCGTCGATGGTGTAGACGATGCGGCAGTTTCCAACTCGCATGCGGTAGCTGTCGGAGGTGCCGGACAGTTTGGTCACTCCGTCAGGTCGGGGATCGGTGGCGAGTGCGTCGATGGCGGTACGGATGCGCTTCTGTTCCACTCGGGGCAGCTTCATCAGCGACTCTGCGGCGCTGGCGCGGAATTGTGGACCACATATGTAGTCCACGGAAATGAGGGGTTCGAGTCCGCTGGGCTCCACTGACGCGAAACCCGGTCCGATCGGCCTCGGAATGGCTCCGTCGATGTGGAAGCGACCGCCCACGGCCGGTGAAGTGTCCTGACTGCCCTGTCATCCGCAAGACGATCCGGCGCCGGCGTCGACGCACTCCGACTCAGCGCGGCGGCAGTGTCGCCGCCAACTCGCGTGCCGCCTCGACGAGCGTCGGCACATCGCGACCATCGCGTCGGACGAACGCCGAAATGACGGTGCCGCAACCGAAATCGGGGCGGCGGCGGTGCCGTCGGAGGCGAGGATCGGAACACCGACGGCGGATCGATCCTCCTCTGGTGCTCCTGGTCGGCGATGGCGTAGCCGTGACTGTTCAACCGCGAAGAGGTCGACGGTGCGCTATCGACCGACTCGATCGGCAGGTCACAGTAGGGAAGGTCCCTGGCTGACCTGCCGAGCAACGTGGTGCCGCCGGGGAAGATGCGCGGCCTTCTGTCAGAGTTCGATCGGGTGGAAGCGGACCTACATGAGATCGACACCATCGCAACCAATCTCGCTCGTCGCCTCGGCGTCGAGGCGACGCACAGCAGCGGACGGCGGCACCTCGGCAACAGAGCAGGCGCGAACCCTGCTCACCGACCTCGGGTAGCCGGGCCGTGAGCGCGGTCGCGGCTTGGTCGCCGGCTACACCTCGGCTACACCCCCGAACTACCAGTGACCCCGGCGATCGTGGAAGCGCACCCCGTCAGCTGGTTGGACCGGCGTACGGTGATTTGTGACTACGTTACGGGGCTGACCAGCTGCGCAGGACACGAACGTAGGAGGAGAACGATGGCCAAGACCATCAAAATCGGATCGGGTTCGGGATCCAGTCAGGATCTTGACAGACTCGCCGATATCGACGACCTCATCGTCAAAGCGCACCATCCACGAAGGCCATATGCGCATCATCCGGGACATCGTGACACAAGTATGTGCAGACACATGTCAAGGACGAGATAGAGCCGCCCTGCCCCATGACTAGCGATGTAACGGGTCACGAAAACCGAAGGGAGACCGGCCGGATGAACGACGACTTGCGTGTGCTTCCGTTGCCCATCGCAGAGTGGGATCCATCGCTGAAGAACATCGTCGACGACATGCACGGGTCACCGATCAACGTGCATCGGCTCATGGCAAATCATCCGGCGCTGCTCCAGGCGTGGTGGAACTTTCGGAATTACTCGGTCGACGGTGGTGATCTGGGCCGCCGGAAGGGGGAGCTGGTCATCCTGCGTGTCGCAACCCGGGTGCGCGCGTGGTACGAGTGGGGCGCCCACGTGGAACGCGCCCTCAAGGTCGGGATCTCCCGGGAGGAGATCGAGCGGGT
>NZ_BAHC01000236.1 GCF_000298195.1 Gordonia rhizosphera NBRC 16068
CTCGGCCCGAATCCCGGTGTATGTGCTGCTGATCGGGATGCTGGTGCCGTCCGATGAGCGGTTCGGTCCGGTGCAGGCCCAAGGTGCGGTGATGTTCGGTCTGTATTTCCTCGGCGGATCGTCGGCGATGCTGGCCGCCGCGGTGTTCAAGAAGACCCGGTCCCTGCGCAGCGGACTCCTGCCGTTCTACATGGAGATGCCGCCGTATCGGACGCCGTCACCGAAATCGGTGTTGCTGATGATGTGGGACTCGACCCGCATGTTCCTGCGCAAGGTCGGCAAGATCATCCTGCTCACCTCCATCGCGCTCTGGCTGCTCCTGTCGTTGCCCGCCCACAGCGCCGAGGCCGACAAGGTCAGGTCCGACACCGTCGCGGCCCAGCTCGCCGACGGCGCGACGGCCGACGACGCCCAGGCATCCGGCGACACCGCGGCGCGGTCCTATGTCATGGAGAACAGCTTCGCCGCGTCGATCGGCCGGTTCGTCGAACCCGTCTTCGAACCGCTCGGGTTCGACTGGCGCATCGACATCGGCATCCTCGGCTCCTTCGCCGCGCGGGAGGTGGTGGTCTCCACCCTCGGCCAGATCGCCGCCGCCGAGAATCCCGACGATCCGTCGGCCGCGCTGTCGTCCATGACCTACACCGAGGGGCCGCATCAGGGTGAAAAGCTGTTCTCGGCACCCACGATCGTGGCGATGCTGTTGTTCTTCGTCTATGCATTGCAGTGCATGTCGACGATCGGCGCGTTGCGCCGGGAGACCAATTCCTGGAAGTGGCCTGCCATCGCCTGGAGTTACATGTTTGTCCTCGCCTGGGTCGCGGGCTTCGCGGGCTACCAGATCACCGCGGCGATCACCGGGTAGATGCCGAGATGTCCGTCCTGTTGATCCCCGCCGCCGACCCGACGTCGTCATCGACCATCCGGTGGCGCGTCGGACCCGGCCTCGTCCGCGTCACCGGTTCGGTACCGCCGAACAGGTTGCCGGCTCCGCTGCGCGATCTCGCCGACGAGGGCGTGATCACCGCGATCAGTGTCTCGCCCGGCCGGATCGACACCACGTTCCGCGGCGAGCGCCCCGCACCGGCCGACGGCGCGCGGGTACGTACGGCTCTGTATGAGGTCTTGTCCGCGCCCGGCGGCTGGCCCGATCGCGCTGCACCGGGCGAGGATGCCGAAGCCGAGGACCCCGCGGATGGTGTCGTGAGCGACGCCGAACAGTCACGTGCCGCCGACCGCGAACTCACGGCCGCGGTGGCCACCATCCTCGACGGCGAGTTCGGGATGTACACGGCCTCGCACGGCGGTCGCATCGACCTCGTCGACGTCCACGACGGTGTGGTCACCGTCGGATTGGCCGGCACCTGTCATGGGTGCGCCGCGGCCGACATCACGCTGAGTCGTCATCTCGCCGCACGACTGCGGCGCGAACCCGGATTCCGGACCCTGCGGACCACCGACGATCCGCCGGGCGACACCTGTTGCGCGAACTGATCGATCAGAGCCCGTGCTCGCCGAGCCAGTTCACCGCGACCTCCTGCGGATCGGCGCCCCGGTTCACCTCGGCGACGAGTGTCGCGAGCTCGGCGGTGGACATCTCCCCGGCCACCGTGTTCACTGCCTTGACCTCTGTGCTGTTCAGGGCTGCGGTCCGATAGACCGGCACCAGCTCCTGCGGTCGCGGGCCGGTGACGACCACTGTCGCGGCCGATCCGTCCTCCTCGGGTGCCTCGACACGCAGCGCTCGGAGGTCGGCCTCATCGCCGGTTTTCTGGGCTCCGCTGACGTCGAGTGGGGTCAGCACGGCTGCCGCGTCCCCTGTCGCCACCCGTGCGACCGCGTCGGCCGCCGACGACACCGACTCCACCGCGCCGAAACGGCAGCCCGCCGCACGGAACGTCTCCATCACCGTCTCGTCGGGCGATCCGACGACGACGACGGGCAGTCCGGCCGGCAGCCGGGCGCAGTCGGCGAGGTCGTTCACCCCACTGCGCTCGGCGACCGCGGTCGACACGAAGACCTGCGGTGTCACCGACACCGTCGTGGGATCGCCGACCGAAACACCTTGTGGCAAGGACCGGTTCAGGTCGTCGTAGACCTCGGAGGGGGTCTGCGGGTTCAACCCGGGGGCGAGCTCGGTCACCAGGCGCCCGCCGAACGACGGGAACAGGTCGACCGTGCCGGCGTCCATCTCGTCGAGGAGGGCACGATCGTCGCCGATGGGTTCGTTCTGCGATACCCGACTCCCCGCGTGACGCAGCACGCCGGCATAGATCTGCGCCATCACCTCCATGGCAGGGGTACCGGAGGACCCCACAACCAGGGCATCGTCGGTCGTATCCGTTTCCGAACACCCGGTCACCGTGGCGACCAGTGTCAGGACCACCAGGATCGCCGTCGTGGCGCGCTTGATCACGGCCCAACGATAGGACATGCGGCGGCGCTATCCCCCGGCGGCGATGAAGCCCGCCACGGAGTTGGCGATCAGCTGGACCGCGATGGCGGCGAGCAGTAGGCCCGCGACCTTGGCGAGCAGCGTGATCCCACCGACGCCGAGGACGCGGATCAGGAAAGTGGAATAGCGCAGCACGATCGCGACGATCACGTGGACGGTGATGATCGCCGCCGCGATGGCGACGTACCCGCCGATGTCCCCCGACACGCTGCTCACCCCGACGATGACTGCGGCAATCGCGCCCGGCCCGGCCAACAGCGGGGTGCCCAGCGGGACAAGAGCCACGTTGACGTCCTCGCTGGCCTGCGGATTCCCCGCATTGCCGAG
>NZ_BAHC01000235.1 GCF_000298195.1 Gordonia rhizosphera NBRC 16068
ATCGCCGCGTAGGACTCCTCGCTGTCACGCGCGACGTCGGTGTCCTCGATCCGGAAGACGAAGGTCCCCTTGTCGTGGCGCGCCTGCGCGAAGTTGAACAGCGCGGTCCGCGCCAGTCCCACGTGCGGGGTCCCGGTCGGGGACGGACAGAAACGGACACGAACGTCGGAGGCACTCATGCTGATCAGGCTATCGAACGGCCTCCGTCGGCCTCAGGCGTGTTCGGCGAAGAACTCCAGCAGCAGTCGGTTCACCTCGTCGGGCCGTTCCAGGTATCCGAAATGTCCGGCGCGCTCGATCTCTTCGTAGCGTGCCCTCGGGATCGCCTCGGCGACCTCGCGGGCCAGCCGCGGCGGCAGGGTGCGGTCATCGGCGAACCCGATCACCATCGACGGACGCGTGATGGCGCGGTAGGCGGCCAGACGCTCGGCTTCGCGGTCGTGCAGCCCGAGCTGCGCACGCACACCCGCGGTCACCTTCTGCGACGAGAAACCGATGATGTCGAGCCAGTCCTTGGCCGTCCGATCGTCGTCGAGGGTGTGTGGCGAGAGATTCAGATGGGCCGTGATCGCCGCCTCGTAGTCGGGCGGCAGGGTTATGCCGTTGTCGTAGAGCGCGCGCTCACCGGCCGAGATCGCCTGCTGCAGAGGGGTGTTGCGGCCGTAGGTGGCGATCATCACGGCAGCCTTCACCAGATCCGGGCGGGCCAGAGCGAGCTCCTGGGTGATCCGCGCACCCAACGACGTACCAGCGATGAGCGCCGGCCCACCGCCGAGATGTTCGATGAGAGCTGCGGTGTCGGCGACCATGTCGGCCTGGGTGAAGCCGCCCGGACACTCCGACGACGGCGCGATACCCCGGTTGTCAAAGGTGACGACGCGGTATCCGGCCCGCGTCAGCGCGGGCTGCTGGTGGGCCTGCCACACCCGGCCCGGGCTGCCGGTACCCATCACGAGCACGACCAGCGGCCCGGTCCCGAACTCCTCGTAGGCGATCTCGATCCCGTTGACACGGGCGGTCTTCGGCTTCCTCATTGCTTGTCCACGACCGGGTTGGTGAGCGTGCCGATCCCCTCGACGGTGACCGAGACACGTTGTCCGGCGACCATCGGGCCGACTCCCTCCGGCGTGCCGGTCAGGATGACGTCCCCCGGGAGCAGCGTCATCACCCGCGATATCCATTCCACGATCGCGCCCACGTCGTGGATCATCAACGACGTGCGCGAGCGCTGTTTGACCACCCCGTCGAGTTCGGTGACGAGCTCCGCATCGGAGGGATCGAACTCCGTCTCGATCCAGGGCCCGAGCGGGCAGAACGAGTCGTATCCCTTCGCGCGGGTCCACTGACCGTCGGCCTGCTGCTGATCACGGGCGGTGACGTCGTTGGCCACCGTGTAACCCAGGATCACATCCCTGGCCTTCGCCGCGGACACGTCCTTGCACGGCTGCCCGATGACAACCGCAAGCTCACCCTCGAAGTCGACCCGCTGCGAATTGGCTGGGCGCACGATCGGCACCTCGGGTCCGACGATGGAAGTGTTCGGCTTGATGAAGATCACCGGATCGGCGGGGGCGACCCCACCCATCTCCTCGATGTGGGCCGCATAGTTCTTGCCGATACAGATCACCTTGGAGGCCAGGATCGGCGCGAGCAGCCGCACGTCGGCCAGAGCCCAGGATCGGCCGGTGAACGTCGGCGTGCCGAACGGATGTTCGGCGATCTCACGGGCCCGAGGACCACCGTCGACGTCCTCGATGGAGACAAAGGCGACCCCGTCCGGGCTGGCGACTCGTCCTAAACGCATGGGTCGACACTATCGCACACCCATGTCCCACCCCTCGGGACACCGGTTGGCCGATCGACCGAGGCGTTCTACCACATGGACGTTGTTGTCCACTATATGAGACGGATGGCGAGGGTGAGAACAGCGAGGCGGTGATCGGGGCCGTCATCGCCCGCGGCCGGCTTCCCCGCGGCCTTCGCGCTCGCCGCACTCACTCCGCCGACGGCGATTCCCCTGGTTCCCCCTGATGCACAACGAAATTGATCCGACAGCCGTAAAGCGCCCCACACAAACACCCACGCGGCGGGGACCATCATCGACCCACGGTCGATGATGGTCCCCGCCGCGTGGGAGCGCTTTTTGCGGATGCGTCGACTCAGAGTCGCTTGCGAATCCGATCACCGATTTCGGACGTGCTCAGGCTCGCCGTACCGCGATCGGCGAGATCGTCGATGACGGCCTTCTCGACACGCTCGGCGGCGTCGGACTCGCCGAGATGATCGAGCAGCAGCGCGACGGACAGGATGGCGGCCGTCGGATCGGCCTTGCCCTGTCCGGCGATGTCGGGGGCACTGCCGTGCACCGGTTCGAACATCGACGGGTTCGTGCGGGTCGCGTCGATGTTGCCCGACGCGGCCAGACCGATACCACCGGTGACCGCCGCCGCGATGTCGGTGATGATGTCGCCGAACAGATTGTCGGTGACGATCACGTCGAAGCGGCCCGGATCGGTGACCATGTAGATGGTTGCCGCATCGACATGGCAGTAGTCGGTGGTGACGTCCGGATACTCCTGCCCCACCTCGGCCACGGTCCGACTCCACATCGATCCCGCGTAGGTGAGCACATTCGTCTTGTGCACCAGCGTGAGCTTCTTGCGCCGCGTGCGGGCACGTTCGAAGGCGTTGCGCACCACCCGTTCGATGCCGAACCGGGTGTTGACGCTGACCTCGGTGGCGACCTCGTGGGGCGTGCCGACGCGGATGGCCCCGCCGTTGCCGGTGTAGGGACCCTCGGTTCCCTCGCGCACGACGACGAAGTCGATCTCGGGGTCACCGGCCAGCGGTGAACTCACTCCCGGGAACCGGCGGGCCGGTCGGAGGTTCACATGGTGATCGAGCGCGAAGCGCATGGTCAGCAGCAGACCGCGCTCGAGCACGCCCGACGGGACCGACGGGTCGCCGATCGCGCCGAGCAGGATCGCGTCGTGGCTGCGCAACGACGCCAGATCGTCGTCGGTCAGCAGTTCCCCGTTGCGGTGATAGCGACGCGCACCGAGGTCGTATTCGGTGGTCGACACCTCGGGCACGACGGCCTCGAGGACGGCGACGGCCTCCCCGATCACCTCGGGTCCGATGCCGTCACCGGCGATCACGGCGAGTTTCATGTCAGATCCACCTGTTCGATGAGGGTCGCGCCAACCGAATCGCCGATGGCGGCGAGAAGCTCGTCGTCGAGCGGATCGCTGACGCGCAGCATCACGGTCGCGCCCGCGCCTTCGGCGTCCTGAGACAGACCCGCCGCGCGGATGTCGATACCGGCGTTGCCCAGCAACGTACCGATCTTGCCGAGCGAGCCCGGCTGGTCGGCATAGCTGACCAGCAGGTTGTGGCCCTCGGCGCGCAGGTCGAAGTTGCGGCCGTTGATGTTGACGATCTTCTCCACGAGCCGTGGCTCGGTGAGCGTGCCCGAGACGTTGTGGGACGATCCGTCGGCGTAGACCGCCCTCACATCGACGACGCTGCGGTGGTTGGGGCTCTCCGGAGCTGTGGTGACCTCACTGGTGACACCGCGGTCGGCGGCCACCGCCGGGGCGTTGACAAAGGTGACCGGTTCATCGAGCGCCGCCGAGAACAGGCCGCGCAGCGCCGCGAGTCCGAGCACCTCGACGCTGTAGGCGGCCAGCTCGCCGCGCACGTCGACGACCAGCGAGGTCGGCGGCTCCTTGCTGATGACGCCCACCAGGACACCGAGTTTGCGGGCGACGTCGAGCCAGGGCGCGACGTCCTCGTCGACGGCACCACCGGTGATGTTGACCGCGTCCGGCACGAAGTGTCCGGCGAGCGCCAGGCGGACACTTTTGGCGACGTCGGTGCCCGCGCGGTCCTGGGCCTCGCTGGTCGAGGCACCCAGATGCGGTGTCACGACGACCTGCGGAAGCTCGAACAGCGGCGAGTCGGTGCAGGGCTCGGTGGCGTAGACGTCGAGGCCTGCGGCCCGCACGTGACCGGAATTGATCGCGTCGGCGAGGGCCTGCTCGTCGACCAGACCACCGCGCGCGGCGTTCACGATGACCACACCCTTCTTGGTGCGGGCCAGCTGCTCGGAACCGATGAGGCCCAACGTCTCGGGGGTCTTCGGGAGGTGCACCGTGATGAAGTCGGCACGCTCGAGCAGCTCGTCGAGGCTGACGAGCTCGATACCCAGCTGCGCGGCGCGGGCCGGCGGGACATACGGGTCATAGGCGATGATCGACGTCTCGAACGCGGCCAGCCGGGCCGCGACGAGATGTCCGATCCGGCCCAGACCGACCACGCCGACCGTCTTGTCGAAGATCTCGACACCGTTGAACGACGACCGCTTCCAGGTGTGCTCACGCAGCGTCGCGTCGGCCGCGGGAATCTGCCGCGCCGCCGACATCAGCAGGGCGATGGCGTGTTCGGCGGCGGTGTGGATGTTCGAGGTCGGCGCGTTGACCACCATGACGCCGCGCTGCGTGGCCGCGGGGACGTCGACATTGTCGAGTCCGACGCCGGCGCGGGCCACGATCTTCAGCTTGGGTGCCGCCTCCAGCACCTCGGCATCCACGGTGGTGGCCGAGCGGACCAGGATCGCGTCGGCGTCGGCGACCGCTTCGAGTAGCTTGGGCCGGTCGGGACCGTCGACCCAGCGCACCTCGACGTCGTCGCCGAGTGCTTCGACTGTCGAGGGAGCCAGTTTGTCGGCGATCAGAACGACCGGACGGCCAGCTGAGGTCACAGTATTCTCCATGGTCGGGGTTGGTGGGCTCGGGTTGGTGAGCATTCGGCGGCCGGGTGGACCGATCCGAATCACTCACCCGGACAGCTTAGTTGTCGGGCCGATCAGCGATTCAGCCGGTATGCTGCACCGGTCCTGTGCGATCCGAAACGCAGGTACAGTGTGATCGGCATTACGAAACGGTTGCAAACCAACCCCGGGACCATTCCTCGCTTCACGCGGCTCGGGCGGTGGCCGGTACGGTGTGCTTGGCCCGCGGCGCGCAGCCTCGTGCCGAAACAGTTGTGGTGCGCCGAAGAGTGGAGAGTGAATGATTAGGAAGCTGACAGCACTGCTGGCGGTTCTGGCCGCGACCGTGCTGACCGGCTGGGGGGCAGGCTCCGCCGTGGCCGCACCGGCGAAGATCTATCTCGGCGGTGGGTCGGGCATCCTGGTGCTCAAGGGCGGCAATTCGGCATCGGCGTGCACGCTGACCACGATCGGTAAGTCCAACACCGGCAAACTCATCGGCATCACCGCCGGGCACTGCGGAAAGCCCGGACAGAAGGTCTATTCCGAGACCTTCCAGGACCGCGGCCAGGCCGGCACGATCACCTACTCCGCGAGCGACCTCGACATCGCGATCATCGAGTTCGACCCGGCCCGGGTCGTCCCGCTGCGCACCGTCCGCGGCGTCACCATCAACCGGATCGACACCGCACCCCCCGCGTTCCCGACCGTGCTGTGCAAGGCCGGCCGCACGACCGGCGACACCTGCGGTGTGGCGTGGTTCTCCGACAGCGGCGTGCACTTCAGCCAGATGTGTGTGATCGAAGGCGATTCGGGCAGCCCGGTCGTCGTCGGTGACCGCCTCATCGGAATGGTCAACGCCTACTACTTCCTGGCCTGCGTGGGCCCGGAGACCGGCACCAACATGGCTCCGATCCTCCGGCGCATCGGCTCGCTGCCGCAGTACGGCGGGTACCGCCCGATCTGACAGGCATTTGAGAAAGGCCCCGAGACGCTGGTCTCGGGGCCGTTCTCATATCCACCGCGGCGACAGCACCGCAAATGACAACGTCCCCCGCCTGCTTCACCGCAGACGGGGGAACTTGTCGCAGAAGTCGCTCAGGCGGTCTCGGTGATCGGACGATCAACCCAGCTCATCAGGTCGCGCAGCTTCTTGCCGGTGACCTCGATCGGGTGCTCGGCGTTGCGCCGGCGCAGATCCTCGAGTTCCTTGTTGCCACCCTCGACGTTGGCGACGAGACGCTTGACGAAGGTGCCGTCCTGGATGTCGCGCAGGATGCCGCGCATGCGCTCCTTGGTGTCGGAGTCGATGACACGCGGGCCCGACAGATAGCCGCCGAACTCGGCGGTGTCGGACACCGAGTAGTTCATGCGCGCGATGCCGCCCTCGTACATGAGGTCGACGATCAGCTTGAGCTCGTGCAGCACCTCGAAGTAGGCCATCTCCGGGGCATACCCGGCCTCGACCATGACCTCGAAGCCGGTCTTGACCAGTTCCTCGGTGCCACCGCACAGGACGGCCTGCTCACCGAAGAGATCGGTCTCGGTCTCCTCCTTGAAGGTGGTCTTGATGATTCCGGCGCGGCCACCGCCGATGGCGCTGGCGTAGCTCAGTGCGAGCGCCTGGCCCTCACCCTTCGGGTCCTGATCGATGGCGATCAGGCAGGGCACGCCCTTGCCGTCGACGAACTGGCGACGCACGAGGTGGCCGGGGCCCTTCGGTGCGACCATGCCGACGGTGACGTTGGCCGGCGCCTTGATGAGACCGAAGTGAATGTTGAGGCCGTGGCCGAAGAACAGCGCGTCGCCGTCCTTGAGATTCGGCTCGATGTCCTCGGTGAAGATCTTCGCCTGCGAGGTGTCCGGTGCCAGCACCATGATGACGTCGGCCCATGCTGCCGCCTCGGCGTTGGTCATCACCTTGAGACCCTGCTCGGTCGCCTTCTCGCGCGACTTCGACCCCTCGCGCAGGCCGACCGCGACGTCGACGCCGGAGTCACGCAGCGACAACGAGTGCGCATGTCCCTGGCTGCCGTAGCCGATCACCGCGACCTTGCGGCCCTGGATGATCGACAGATCGGCGTCGTCGTCGTAGAACAGTTCGATCGCCACAGTTGAATTCCCTTCGATATCTGTTGTCCCTCAAGGCCGTACGTCGTCCTCGAGAGCCTGTGTACTTCGTTTGTGTGCGGCTCGCGTACCGCGGTCAGCGGTTGGCCGACATGCTCTTCGGCCCGCGGCCCAACGTGACCGCACCCGACTGCGCGATCTCGCGGATACCGTACGGATCGAGCATCCGCAGCAGCGCCTCGAGCTTCTCCGCGGTGCCGGTCGCCTCGATGGTCATCGACTCGGGCGACACGTCGATGACCTTCGCGCGGAACAGGTTGACCACGTCGACGACCTCGTTGCGGACGGTCGCATCAGAGCGGACCTTGATCATCATCAGTTCCCGCGTCACCGAACTCGCCGGGTCCTGCTCGACGATCTTGATCACGTTGATCAGCTTGTTCAGCTGCTTGGTGACCTGCTCGAGCGGGAAGTCCTCGACGGAGACCATGATCGTCATCCGCGACATGCCCTTGAGCTCGGTGGGCCCCACCGCGAGCGACTCGATGTTGAACCCGCGCCGCGAGAACAGGCTCGCCACGCGGGCGAGCACACCCGGACGGTCCTCGACCAGAACGCTGAGGGTATGTGTGCTGCTCACTTCTTGTCCTTCCCCGGCGCCGCTTTGTCGGGCTTGGCCATCGTCTCGTGGATGTCGACCGGATCCGAGGCGGACTCGTCGTCGTCGAACAGCGGCCGGATGTTGCGGGCCGCCATGATCTGGTCGTTGCCGGTGCCGGCCGCGACCATCGGCCACACCTGGGCGTCCTTGCCGACGATGAAGTCGATGACGACCGGGCGGTCGTTGATCTCCCGGGCCTTCGCGATGACCTGGTCGACGTCGGCCTCACGCTCCACCCGGAACGCCGCGCAGCCCAACGCCTCCGCGAGCTTGACGAAGTCCGGGATCATCCGTGAGTGGGTGGCGAGGTCGGTGTTCGAGTAGCGCTCTTCGTAGAACAGCGTCTGCCACTGCCGCACCATGCCGAGGTTGCCGTTGTTGATCAGGGCGACCTTGATCGGGATGCCCTCGATCGCGCAGGTGGCCAACTCCTGGTTGGTCATCTGGAAGCAACCGTCACCGTCGATGGCCCACACCTCGGTGTCGGGGGCGGCCATCTTGGCGCCCATGGCGGCGGGCACGGCGTATCCCATCGTGCCCAACCCGCCCGAGTTGAGCCAGGTCCGGGGCTTCTCGTAGTGGATGAACTGAGCCGCCCACATCTGGTGCTGTCCGACGCCGGCGCAATAGATCGCATCCGGTCCGGCGGTCCGCCCGATCTGCGAGATCACGAACTCCGGCGACATCGACCCATCGGTCTGCCGGTCGTAACTCAGCGGATAGGTGCGGCGGATCCCGTCGAGGTAGCTCCACCACTCCGACAGATCCGGCGCGGCGGTCGTCGTCGCCCGCTCGTTGCGGATGGTCTCGATGAGGTCGGTGATGACCGCCTTGCAGTCCCCGACGATGGGCACGTCGGCATGCCGGTTCTTACCGATCTCGGCCGGATCGATGTCGGCGTGGATCACCTTGGCGTTCGGGGCGAACGAGTCGAGCTGGCCGGTGACCCGGTCGTCGAAACGTGCGCCGAGCGTGATCAGCAGATCACTGCGTTGCAGCGACGCCACGGCGGCGACGGTGCCGTGCATTCCGGGCATGCCCAGGTGCTGCTGGTGGCTGTCGGGGAACGCGCCACGCGCCATCAGGGTCGTGACCACCGGGATACCGGTCAGCTCGGCGAGTTCGAGCAGTTCGGCCGACGCGTTCGCCTTGATGACGCCGCCACCGACATACAGCACCGGCGACTTGGCAGCGCCGATCAGCCGGGCGGCCTCGCGCACCTGCTTGCCGTGCGGCTTGATCACCGGCCGGTAGCCGGGCAGGTCGAACTGCGGAGGCCACGCGAACGTCGTCTGACTCTGCAGGATGTCCTTCGGGATGTCGACGAGAACCGCTCCGGGACGGCCACTCTCGGCGATGTGGAAGGCCTCGGCGATCACCCGCGGGATGTCGAGGGCGTTGCTGACCAGGAAATTGTGCTTGGTGACCGGCATGGTGATGCCGGAGATGTCGGCCTCCTGGAAGGCATCGGTACCGATCAGCGCGCGTCCGACCTGCCCGGTGATCGCGACCACCGGAACCGAATCCATCTGCGCGTCCGCGAGCGGGGTGACGAGGTTGGTCGCACCCGGACCGGAGGTCGCCATCATGACGCCCGCGCGGCCGGTGACCTGCGCATACCCGGTGGCGGCATGGCCGGCGCCCTGCTCGTGACGAACCAGGACGTGGCGGACCTTCTTCGAGTCGAGCAGCGGGTCGTACACCGGCAGGACCGCACCGCCCGGGATGCCGAAGACGATCTCTACGCCGAGTTCCTCGAGGGAACGGACGACCGACTGGGCTCCGCTGACGCGCTCGGGCGCCACCGTGTGCTGGCCGACGGCTCGCAGGTTGCCGCCCGCCGGGGATTGCTGTCGCGGCGCCGCCTGGTGGGCGGTGTCGGCGCTCGCCGCAGTGGCGGCGCTGCTGGGATACGGCCCGCTCGCTGCGCTCCCGGCGCTGCTGGAATGCGGCCCGCTCGCTGCGCTCCCGGCGCCGGTTCGTGCTGTTGGTGCGCTCACTGCACGTTCCTCATCTTCTGATTTCTGATTGTTGACAAGAAAAAACCCTCGACAGCTGGGCTGATCGAGGGTGGCGCGTCGATGTCTGGTGGGTCTACGAAGTGACCGGTCAGGCGACGACGCGCCGGCCGATTACTACGAGATTCCCAAGTGACATCACGCCTTCACGGTAGGACCGCGTCCATCACCGAGTCAAACTCCGGTCACTGCCGTCCCACATCGTGAGAAGGCGGAGGTGAATCGGCACTCTTCGACGGATGCGACAATGACGGGCGTGCCTACCCCACCCACAGACTCCCCGGACCCGGCCGCGTCGTCGGAGCCCGACGCCGGCCGCGACACCCAACACACGTTCCGCATCAGCCGGGTCGCATACTTCGCGGTCCCGATGACGTTCGTGGTGACGGTAATCCTCGCCGGGGCGTCGCTGGCCTGGCTGGGATGGACACTGGTGATCCCGGTGGTGCTCGGATGGTGGATCTGGCGGCTGCGCACGATCGTGACCGACGACGGCATCGAAGCGGTGGGCACCTTCGGCAGACGCGAGATCCCATGGGAGGAGATCGACGGTCTGCAGTTCGCGCGCTGGGGTGCGGTGCGGGCTGTCCTGCTCAACGACACCAAGGTTCGCCTGCCCGCGATCACCTTTCGCGACCTGCCGCAACTGTCGGCGGCCAGCGGGGGCCGCATCCCCGACCCGTACGCCGACCTCGATTGAGGTGAAACAAAGCCCGGGATCTGACCGACGCCGGCATCACCGAATCGCTCGTCGGCGGCCCCAGATGGTTTTGTTCCGCCACGTCGCCGCGGAGTAGCCTGACACCCAGCCGGATTCACCGCGACCACCGCAAACGCGGACTCACACCGATCATGGAGGAAGTCCATGCCAGCTCTGAGGTCACGCACCACCACCGTCGGACGAGAAGCCGCCGGCGCCCGCTCCCTGTGGCGGGCCACCGGTATGACAGATGACGACTTCGGCAAGCCGATCGTCGCGATCGCCAACTCCTATACCCAGTTCGTACCCGGACACGTGCACCTCAAGGACGTCGGCGAGATCGTGGCGGACGCGGTGCGCGCCGCGGGCGGGGTGCCGCGTGAGTTCCACACGATCGCCGTCGACGACGGAATCGCCATGGGACACGGCGGCATGCTGTACTCACTCCCGAGCCGCGAGATCATCGCCGACTCGGTCGAATACATGGTCAACGCCCACACGGCCGATGCGCTGGTCTGTATCTCCAACTGCGACAAGATCACTCCCGGCATGCTGAATGCCGCGATGCGCCTGAACATCCCGACGGTGTTCGTGTCGGGCGGCCCGATGGAGGCCGGCAAGGCGGTCGTCGTCGGCGATGTGGCGTTCCCGTCGTCGGATCTGATCACCACGATCTCCGCGTCGGCCAACAGCGACGTCGACGAGGACGGGCTCGATGAGGTCGAGCGTTCCGCCTGCCCGACCTGCGGTTCCTGCTCGGGCATGTTCACCGCGAACTCGATGAACTGTCTCACCGAGGCCCTCGGCCTGGCACTGCCGGGCAACGGTTCCACGCTGGCCACCCACGAGGCTCGACGCGCGCTCTTCGACCGTGCCGGACGCGTCGTCGTGGAGGCTGCGACCCGCTGGTACCGCGACGACGACGCGTCGGTGTTGCCGCGCAACATCGCCTCCCCCACGGCCTTCCGTAACGCGATGGCACTCGATGTGGCGATGGGCGGTTCGACCAACACCGTGCTGCACATCCTGGCGGCCGCGCAGGAAGGTGAGGTCGCCGACTTCGATCTGAAGGTCATCGACGAGATCAGCCGGAACGTGCCGTGCCTGTCCAAGGTCTCACCGAACTCCGACTTCCACATGGAGGACGTGCACCGGGCCGGCGGAATCCCCGCGATCCTGGGTGAGCTGCGCCGTGCCGGTCTGATCGACGACACCGCGTCGACGGTGCACTCGCCGACCCTCGGGCAGTTCCTCGACGACTGGGACATCCGCGGGGGCAAGGCAATCGACGAGGCCTTCGAACTGTTCCACGCCGCACCCGGCGGTGTGCGGACGACGACACCGTTCTCGACGGCGAACCGGTGGACTTCGCTCGACACCGACGCCGAGGGCGGATGCATCCGCGACCGCGCCCACGCCTACACCGTTGAGGGCGGACTGTGCGTGCTGCATGGCAACCTCGCCGAGGACGGTGCCGTGCTCAAGACCGCGGGCATCGACGAGGACCTGTGGCATTTCGAGGGCCCGGCGCGGGTCGTCGAGAGCCAGGAGGACGCCGTCCACGTCATCCTCTCCAAGACCCTGCAGGCCGGGGAGGTGCTCGTGGTTCGCTACGAGGGACCGTCCGGAGGCCCCGGTATGCAGGAGATGCTGCACCCGACGGCGTTCATGAAGGGCACCGGGATGGGCCGCAAGTGTGGCCTCATCACCGACGGCCGGTTCTCGGGCGGATCGTCGGGTCTCTCGGTCGGTCACATCTCACCGGAGGCGGCCGCCGGTGGCGTTATCGGGCTCGTCGAGGATGGCGACCACGTCGTGATCGACGTCAAGACCCGTCGGCTCGAGGTTCTCGTCGACGACGACGTGCTCGCCGAACGGCGCGCCAAGATGGAGGCATCCGAACGCCCTTGGCAGCCGAAGGACCGCCAGCGGACCGTCACGACCGCCTTGCGCGCCTACGCCAAGCTGGCGACGTCCGCCGACCGCGGTGCGGTGCGTCAGGTCGACTGACATCCGCGGGATCGTTCACGTCGTCGGGTTGCCCGGCGACGTGAACGGGTTGGTGCCGTTGAACGCCACCCAGACGGCGACGGCGGCACCGATCGCGACGATGACCAGGGCGGCGGAGCCCCAGGCGGGCCGTCGGGCCCAACCTCTCGGCGCGTCGAGCGAGATGAGACCGGGGCCGGTCAGGATGATCACCACCGCGCAGACCGCCAGCAGCCCCTCATATTCGATGCCGCCGCCGTGGTCGGCGGCGAAGAACCAGACGCCGCCGGCCAGCGTCGCCTTGTAGGCGGAGGCGACGAGCATAACGCCGAGGACGGCGGAGGCCGCGATCGGCGTGAACAGACCGAGTACGAGCATCAACCCGCCCAGCGTCTCCGACAACGCGCCGAGAATCGCCAGCACACGTGCGGCGTCGGGATCGAAGCCGATTGCCGGACTCGGCGCGTTGATCAGGAAGTCCTCGAATCCCGACAGCCTCGGCCCGTCCCACCAGCCGAAGAGCTTCTGCGTCCCATGTGCCAGCGCGATCAGCCCGACCGCGCACCTCAGCAGCAGCAGACCGACGTCGAGCGTGCCCCGCCTCGCCCGCCGGCGTGCGTCGTCGAGTTGTTCGGCGGCCAGATACGACGAGTCGGTGTCCCCGGGTCCACCCGGCTGCGTGAGATCGTCGACGGCGATGGGCGTGGTGTCGAAGCTGTCGGCTGCCGGGGGTGCGACGGCGGGGGTCGTGACAGCAGGGGTTGTGACAGCAGGGGTTGCGAAAGCGGGAGTTGTGACAGCGGGGGGTTCGGCGGTCGGTGGTGTACGAGGCGCCGACATGGTGTCGCTCGACATGCCCTCGGTCGGCACGCCCTCCGCCACTGCCTGGGTGGGCACGGCCTGGGTGGGCGCGGCCTGAGTGGGCGGGGTCTCTGCTGCGGTGGGCGCGGCCTGAGTGGGCCCGGTCTCTGCTGCGGTCGGCGCGACCTGAGGGGGCCCGGCCTCTGCCGCCGCCGCGGTGGGCGCCGCCTCGGTGGGTGCGGGGTCGGCGGGCGCGGGGTCGGTGGACGCGGGCTCTGTCACCGGACGTGCGGTGACCCGACGCGTCTCCAGATCCGCGGGATCGATGTCGTCGAGTTCCTCCACCCGCGACATCGACGACACATCGGGCACAGCACGGCTGCTGGAGAAGGAGTCCCGATCGTCGCCGGACACCCAGCGTCGGCGCATCGGCGCGTCGTCGCCGATCGGGATCACACCGGTCGGTTCGTCGTACGGACTGCCGCCCGTCGCAGGCTGGTCACGTTCGCTCACATGCCCGACTCTAGGCGCACCGGCCGCTTGCGCGACCCAGCAGCGCGCGGTGAGTCGGCATTGATCGCCTACTGTGGTGCCATGCGCAAGGGGTGGCCGACGATCGCTGACCGGCGACATATGTCGAAGCCGGCTGACCGTCGCGGTGCCGGCACCTCGACCGTCGTCGCCCTCCTCGCGATCCTGGTGCTGCTGACCGGGTGCGCGGACTTCAGCGCCCAGGACCGGGCGAAGGACGCCGGTCCGTTCAGTGCCAACGACGAGTCCTTTGCACAGCGCGAGCAACCGCGCCCGTCGCCCACCGAGCCGCTCGTTCCGCCGCCGCCGGGGCCGTGTGTGGATCCCGACCCCGCCGTGATCGCGACCTGCCTGCAGTCCACCGCGGGTGTGATGCCCGGCGACGACCGCGGGGATGTCACAGTGGTTGCCGAGCGCACCACCGGAAAGATCATCACCACCAAAAGGTATGGGCCGCAACGTGTTCTCGCGACCATCCCGGTGGATGCCTCGGGCGACGGCGGTTTGATCGACTTCGCCTTCTCCCCCACGTATGCGCAGGACCGACTGATCTACGCCCTCATCACGACCGCATCGGACAACCGGATCGTGCGGGTCGCGCCCGGCGATGTGCCCAAGCCCATCGTCGCGGGTATCCCGAAGGGTGCGACGGGCAACATGGGCGCCATGTACTTCCGGACACCGGGCGAACTCGTCGTGGCCACCGGCAACGCCGGAAACCCTGCGGCGGCAGCGGATCCGACGTCACTGGCAGGCAAGATCCTGCTCGTGACGTCGTTCAGTTCGCGGGCGAACCCACCCCCGCGCGTGCTCGCGTCCGGACTCGGATCGAATGTCTCGCTGTGCCCGAGCGCGGCCAGCGGATCGCTGTATGTGGCGGATCAGACCGCGACCGAAGACCGGCTACAGGTGCTGGAATCGGCAGGCCCCAAGGTGCTGTGGACGTGGCCGGACCGTCCGCAGATCGCCGGCTGCGCCGCGACGGCGGGCAGCATCTATGTGTCCACCACGCGGACACAGCAGATCCAGGCGCTCACCGAACCAACCCGGGACAAGCCCGCGATCACCCCACCCACCGTCGTGTTGGAGAAACGCTATGGGGCACTGGGGCGCATGGTCGCCCTCGACAACGGAGTCCTGCAGTTCGCCACGGTGAACCGGACCTCGGGCAACCCCGTCAGCACCGACGATCGCGTCGTCAAATGGCTGCCCCCGTCGTCGTCGGAAGACCGCACCTAACGCCTCCACCCACCGCGCCCCCACCGCGAGCACCTAAACAGTTCTTCCTCCGGACTTCAGACCGTCCACCCTCTGGAGGAGGGGAGCGATCCGAAGTCTGGCGGAAGAACCAGCGGATGTGGGTCAGGAGCAGGCGGCGAGGACGAGTTCCTTGACGCGCGCCGGGTCAGCCTGTCCGCGGGTGGCTTTCATCACATCGCCGACGATCTTGCCCGCGGCCGCCACCTTGCCGCCCCGGATCTTGTCGGCGATGTCCGGGTTGGCGGCGAGTGCCTCGTCGACGGCCTTCTGCAGCGCCGTGTCGTCGCGCACCACCTCGAGGCCCCGGTCGGCGACGATCTGTTCGGGCTCACCTTCGCCGTCGAGGACGGCGGCGGCGACCTGCTGCCCGAGCTTGGTGGTCAGCTTGCCCTCGTCGACGAGGCCGATGATGGTGGCGACCTGCGTCGGCGAGATCGGCAGCTCGGCCAGTTCGACGCCGCGTGAGTTCGCCTGCTGCGCGAGGAAGGCCACCCACCAGCCGCGTGCGGCCTCCGGACTCGCGCCGGCCTCCACGGTCTCGATGATGAGGTCGACGGCGCCGACGTTCACCAGGTCCCGCATGACCTCGTCAGAGACACCCCAATCCTCCTGGATACGGGCCCGACGGACCCACGGCATCTCCGGCAGCGTGGTCGCGAGTTCATCGATCCACGCCGGATCGGGCTGCACGGGAGGGAGATCCGGCTCCGGGAAGTAGCGGTAGTCCTCGGCGGTCTCCTTGCGACGGCCGGGCGAGGTGGTGCCCTGACCCTCGTGAAAATGGCGGGTCTCCTGGACGACCTCGGCGCCGGACTCCAACACCGCCGCCTGACGCTGCATCTCGTAGCGCACCGCGATCTCGACGCTCTTGAGCGAGTTCACGTTCTTGGTCTCGGTGCGCGTCCCGAACTCGGTGGCGTCCTTGCGCATCAGCGAGACGTTCGCGTCGCACCGCAACGAGCCCTGATCCATCCGGACGTCGGACACCCCGAGCGCCTTGAGCAGGTCCCGCAGTGCGGTGACGTAGGCACGCGCGACCTCCGGTGCCCGCTCACCCGCCCCGACGATGGGCTTGCTGACGATCTCCACCAGCGGCACCCCGGCGCGGTTGTAGTCCAGCAGCGAATGACTCGCCCCGTGGATACGCCCGGTCGCACCACCCACGTGCAGCGACTTACCGGTGTCCTCCTCCATGTGGGCGCGTTCGATGTCGACGCGCCACTCGGTGCCGTCCGGGAGGACGACGTCGAGGTGCCCGTCGAAGGCGATCGGCTCGTCGTACTGCGAGATCTGGTAGTTCTTCGGCTGATCGGGATAGAAGTAGTTCTTGCGGGCGAACACACTCGACGGCCGGATCGAGCAGTTCAGTGCCAACCCGATGCGGATCGCGGACTCGATGGCCTTCACGTTCGCCACCGGGAGCGAACCGGGCAGACCGATGCACACCGGGCAGACCTGGGTGTTCGGCTCGGCCCCGAATGCGGTCGGGCAGCCGCAGAACATCTTGGTCTCGGTGCCCAACTCCACGTGGACCTCGAGACCCAGAACGGGATCGAAATCCGCGATGACCTGGTCGTAGTCGAGCAGTTCGGTGGCAGCGGCAGTCATGAGTGCCATCATATTGCGCCACCACGGACTCCGGCCGCACGGGTGACCTCAGATCGGCGCACCCCAGCAGGCGCGCACCCGGAATACGGCGCCACGACGCTCCGTGGAAAACCCGGGTCGGATCAGGGAGAAACCCCGATGCCGCGGGGCTGGTGCGTGCGTAGCGTCGATGGCATAGGAAAGGAAACAAGATGACCACACCGGCTCCGACCACCCCACGATTGATGCGCTCACGCGACGACGCCTGGCTTGGCGGCGTCTGCGGAGGGATCGCCAAACGCTTCGGATGGGACGCCGCCATCGTGCGTGCACTGTTCGTCGTCTCGATCCTGCTGCCGGGCCCTCAGGTTCTCCTCTATATCGCGCTGTGGATCGTGATCCCCCGCGAGCCGGCGACCCCGCCGTCACTCCCCGAGGCCAACCCGCCCGCGCCCTACCCGCCGGCAGCCGTCTGACCCGACGGTTCGTCCCCCCGGGGTCCGCGATCGTCCTCCGTCTGCAGCCGGGAACCTCGCGCAGCCGGGGGACGAACGTGGGTCGCACGTGCCCGGGTCGGTTAGCCGAAGATGACCCGGACCTCTTGATACTGGTCGGTGGGCACCTGCTTGGGGTTGGCCAGCGCTTGGTCGAACGTGATGCGCTCGATCTCGGTGCCGCGCAGCGCGACCATCTTGCCCCACGCCTTGTCGGCGACGAGATCGCTGATCGCCATGCCGAAGCGGGTGGCCAGCACCCGGTCATAAGCACTGGGCACACCCCCGCGCTGGATGTGGCCGAGGACGGTGGCGCGTGTTTCGATGCCGGTGCGTTCCTCGATCAGCGGGGCGAGCACCTCAGCGATACCGCCGAGCCGTGGACGGTTGAAGCCGTCAAGCCCCTTCGTCGAGTGGGCCTGTTCCATGTCGGGCAGTTTGAAGCCCTCCGCGACGACCACCATCGGCGAACGTCCGCGGTTCTTGACGCTGGTCACCCAGGCACAGACCTGATTGAGGCTCTCGGGCTGTTCGGGGATCAGGATCGCGTGTGCGCCCCCGGCGATACCGGAGTGCAGCGCGATCCATCCGGCATGGCGGCCCATGACCTCGAGCACCATGCAGCGCTTGTGGGAGTTGCCGGTGGTACGCAGTCGGTCGATGGCCTCGGTGGCGATCTCGACCGCCGTGTTGAAACCGAAGGTGTAGTCGGTGGCGTCGATGTCGTTGTCGATCGTCTTCGGGACACCGACAATGTTGATGCCGTCTTCGAACAACCGCTTCGACGCCGATGCGGTACCTTCCCCGCCGATCGCGATCACCCCGTCGATGCCAAGATTCTTCAGCACCTTCTTGATGTTCTCCGGACCGCCGTCGGGCTCCGAGTACGGCCCGAATCGACTGGTGCCCAGGATCGTTCCGCCCTGATTCGACAGACCACGCACTACCGAACGGTCGAGTTCCATGATGTCGCCGTAGACGAGTCCGTACCAGCCGTCCTTGAAGCCGACGAACTCATGGCCGTAGACGGTTCCACCCTTCAGTACTGCGCCGCGGATGACCGCGTTGAGTCCAGGGCAGTCGCCGCCGCTGGTGAGAATGCCGAACCTCTTGGCCATATGCCGTAGACCTTTCTTGCCGACCGCTTGCGACTCCTACGGACTCAATCTAGTGGGCAACACGGCACTCTGCCGGGTGTCGACCCGTTCGACACCCGGACGTCGTCCCGACGACAGGTCAGGAGGGTTCGATCGGACCGCGCGCTGCCTCGTAGGCGGCGCCGACCCGGTAGAGCCGATCGTCGGCGAGGGCGGGAGCCATGATCTGCAGGCCGACCGGCATACCGTCGTCGGCGGACAGGCCCGAGGGCACCGACATCGCACCGACGCCCGCCAGATTGACCGGCAGGGTGCACAGGTCGAACAGGTACATCGCGAGCGGGTCGTCGACCTTCTCCCCGATGGCGAACGCCGTCGTCGGAGTGGTCGGTGACACCAGTACGTCGACTTGGGAGAACGCCGCGGCGAAATCGCGGGCGATCAGCGTGCGGACCTTCTGTGCCTGACCGTAGTAGGCGTCGTAATAGCCGGACGACAGCGCGTAGGTGCCGATCATGATCCGGCGCTTGACCTCCGGACCGAAGCCCACCTCGCGGGTCAGCGCCATGACCTCCTCGGCGCTGTGTGTGCCGTCGTCGCCGACGCGCAGGCCGTAGCGCATGGCGTCGAAACGGGCGAGGTTCGACGACACCTCCGAGGGCAGGATCAGGTAGTAGGCGCCGAGGGCGTAGGTGAAGTGCGGGCAAGAGACCTCGACGACCTCTGCACCGCGATCGGTGAGCACCGCGAGCGCGGCGTGGAACGAGTCGAGCACACCGGCCTGGTAGCCCTCGCCGCCCAACTCGGTGACCACACCGATCCGAACTCCCGAGAGATCTTGCTCCGCACCGAATTTCGCGGCCGCAACGACATCCGGCACAGGTGCGTCGATCGACGTGGAGTCGCGGTGGTCGTGCCCGGCGATCACCGCGTGCAGCAAAGCGGTGTCCTCGACCGTGCGACCGCACGGGCCGCCCTGGTCCAACGACGACGCGCATGCGACGAGCCCGTAGCGGGACACGGTGCCGTAGGTGGGTTTCACACCGACGGTCGCGGTGACCGCGGCCGGCTGCCGGATCGACCCGCCGGTGTCGGTGCCGATCGCCAGCGGGGCCTGGTAGGACGCCAGCGCCGCGGCGCTGCCGCCACCCGATCCGCCCGGAATCTTGGTGGTGTCCCACGGATTGCGCGTCACCTGGTAGGCGGAGTTCTCCGTGGAACTGCCCATGGCGAACTCGTCCATGTTGGTCTTGCCGAGGATCGGGATACCCGCGGCCCGCAGACGCTCCGTCACCGCAGCGTCGTACGGCGGCACCCAGCCCTCGAGGATCTTCGAACCGCACGTCGTCGGAGCGTCGACGGTGGTGAAGACATCCTTGAGCGCGATGGGCACACCTGCCAGCGGCGACGGCGCCTCGCCCGCCGCGATCGCATCGTCGGCGGCCTTGGCGGCCACCAGCGCCTCGGCACCGCTGACGTGCAGGAACGCCCCGAGTTGGTCGTCGATCTCGGCGATCCGGTCCAGATGTGCGGTGGTCACCTCAACGGAGGACAGTTCGCGGGCCGCGATCTTGCGCGCGAGGTCGGCGGCAGACAGGCCGGTGATGTCCCCGGCGGCGCGTGTAGCGGAACTCACTATTGTTCCTCTCCCAGGATCTGCGGAACGGCGAACCGGTCCTGCTCGACGGCGGGTGCGCCCGACAGGGCCTCCTCGGTGGACAGACCGGGCACCACCACGTCGGGGCGCAGCACGTTGGCCAGCTCGGCTGGGTGTGCGGTGCCGGGCACATCGTCGGCGGCCACCTCGGAGACCTGGGCGACGTGGGCCAGAATCGAGTCGAGTTGCTGCGCGTACTGATCGAGTTCGTCGTCGGTCAGCGCGAGACGGGACAGCCGCGCGAGGTGCGCGACCTCCTCCCGGGAGATCGCCGACTCTGATCCGCCGGACATGCCAGCCCCTTTCTCCACCGTGTCGTGCCTGTTCCCCACCACCCTATGGGAGGCGGTCGCGGCGATCCCGCAGTGGTCACCGGTTCTCGCCTCGGCGTCGCACACCGCGGGTTGCGACAGTGACCTCCCCGTCACGTGGCGATCACATCGCAGTGCGAGAATGGCGCACGTGTCGTACCTGCTGCGCGTCTACCTCGAGGATCGACCGGGCAGCCTCGGACTGCTCGCCGTACAGCTCGGCTCGGTGGGCGCCGACATCCTGTCGCTGGAGGTCGTCGAGCGAGGCGAGGGTTATGCCGTCGACGACCTCGTCGTCGACATCGCGCCCGGTTCGCTCCCGGACGGCCTGATCACCGCGGCGGAGAAGCTCAAAGGTGTCCGGGTCGACTCGATCCGGCCCTACACCGGACTCCTCGACACCCACCGGGAACTCGAACTCGTCGATCAGGTGGCGACCGCCGACCGGAATCGTCTACAGGTGCTCGTCGACAACGCACCCCGGGTGCTGCGCGTGTCCTGGGCGATGGTCATCACCAGCGCCGGCGGTGGGGTCCTGCAACTGTTCGGCAGCTCGGGTGCGCCGGAGACACCACTCACCCGGGCCGACTGGCTGCCGATCGACACCGCCCGCGCGCTCGACGGCACAGCCGAGTGGGTACCTGCCACCTGGCAGGACCATGACACCCGGCTGGCGGCCGCACCGCTGGGGACCGGCGAGAAGGCGATCCTCCTCGGCCGGATCGGCGGCCCGGACTTCCGGCCATCGGAGGTGGCCCGGCTCGGCTATCTCGCCGGGATCGTCAGCACCGTTTTGCGCGCGGAAGGCTAAGGGCAGCGGAAGGTTTCGTCACTCGTCGACCTCGGTGGCGACACCGGTCTCCAACAGGTGCTTGAACGCGTCCTCGTCGAGGATCGGGACACCGAGCTGCTCGGCCTTGGCCGCCTTGCTGCCGGGTGAATCGCCGATGACGACGTAGTCGGTCTTCTTCGACACCGAACCCGACGCCTTGCCACCCCTGGCCAGGATCGCCTCCTTGGCTCCGTCGCGGGAGAAATCCTGCAGCGAACCGGTCACCACGACGGTCTTGCCCTCAAGGGTCCGCGGGATCGACTCGTCGCGTTCGTCTTCCATGGAGACGCCTGCGGCGCGCCACTTCTCGACGATCTCGCGATGCCAGTCGACGGTGAACCAGTCGTGGATGCTCTGGGCCAGGGTCGCCCCGAGCCCCTCGACACCTTCGAGGTCCTCGACGCTCGCGTCGTCGATGGCCTGCAGTGACCCGAATTGGGTGGCCAGCGCCCGCGCCGCCGTCGGGCCGACATGTCGGATCGACAGGCCCACCAGCACCCGCCACAGCGGAACCTTCTTCGCGCCTTCGAGATTCGCGAGGAGCCGCTTCCCGTTCGCGGACAGGGCGCCGGCCTTGGTGGTGAACAGATCGGTCTTGGCGAGGTCGTCGGCGGTGAGCGAGAACAGATCTCCCTCGTTCGTGATGACACCGGAGGTCAGCAAGGCGGTGGCGGCCTCGTAGCCGAGGGCCTCGATGTCGAACGATCCGCGTCCGGAGAGGTGGAACACCCGCTCACGCAGCTGCGCGGGACAGGACTCGGCGTTGGGACAGCGGATGTCGACGTCGCTGTCCTTCTCCGGCCGCAACTCGGTGCCGCATTCCGGGCAGTGGGTGGGCATGACGAATTCCCGCTCGCTGCCGTCGCGGACGTCGACGACGGGTCCGAGTACCTCCGGGATCACGTCGCCCGCCTTGCGAATGGTGACGGTGTCGCCGATCAGCACGCCCTTGCGGCGGACCTCCGACTCGTTGTGCAGGGTCGCCCGCGACACCGTCGAACCCGCGATGAGCACCGGTGCCATGAAGGCGAACGGCGTGACCCGGCCCGTGCGGCCGACCCCGACCTTGATGTCGAGCAGTTTGGTGGTGGCCTCCTCGGGCGGGTACTTGTACGCGATCGCCCACCGCGGCGCACGGGAGGTGGCGCCGAGACGGCGCTGATAGGCGAAATCGTCGACCTTCACCACGATCCCGTCGATCTCGTGTTCCACGTCGTGGCGGTGCTCACCCCAGTAGGCGATCTTGTCGAGGATCGCCGCGGCACCGGTCACCTTCGAGGTGTGCGTCGACACCGGTAGCCCCCACGCCCCGATAGCGAGATAGGCATCGTGCAACGACTCCGGACGCCACCCCTCGGTGTGGCCGATGCCGTGACAGATCATGCGCAGCCTGCGGCGTGCGGTGATCTGCGGGTTCTTCTGCCGCAACGAGCCGGCCGCCGAATTGCGGGGATTGGCGAACGGCGCCTTGCCGTCGGCGACGAGCGAGGCGTTGAGCGCCTCGAAATCCTCCACCCGGAAGAACACCTCGCCACGCACCTCGAGCACCTCGGGAATCGGGTAGTCCGCGGTGGCGGTCAACCGCTGCGGGACCTCGGAGATGGTGCGCGCGTTGAGCGACACGTCCTCACCGGTGCGACCGTCTCCCCGGGTGACCGCGTGGCTGAGCACGCCGTCGCGGTAGACCAAACTCAACGCGACACCGTCGATCTTCAACTCGCACAGGTACTCGACGCCGCTGCCGAGTTCATCGGTGACCCGCGAGACCCAGGCGCGCATCTCGTCGGCGTCGAAGACGTTGTCGAGCGACAGCATCCGTTCGAGATGGTCGACCGGCGTGAAGGCCGTGGAGAACCCGCCGCCGACCAGCTTGGTGGGCGAGTCGGGAGTGGCCAGCTCGGGATGGGCGTCCTCGAGCTCCTGCAACCGGTGCAGGAGCCGGTCGAACTCTCCGTCGGAGATGATCGGCGCGTCCTTGACGTAATAGCGGAACTGGTGGTCGCGGATCTCCTCCGCGAGCGCGCTCCATTGATCACGCAGGTCGGTGCCGATCTCTGTGCCCACGCCCGGGGTGCCGCCATCTTCAACCACGCCCATGAGACTAGCGAAGGCGCCCGACAGGGCCTTCCCACGCTCGCCGCTCACCGACGGCGCGGTGACCTACCCTGAAAGTCGTGCCCCATCCCGTCATGTTCGACGACGACGACCCGCTGCTGCGCCGCGTCCGGGAGATCGCACTCGCGTTGCCCGACGCCACCGAGGCGATCGCGCACGGACGGCCGACATTCCGGTGCGGCAAGATGTTCGGGATCTTCGGCGGCAGCATAAAGGGCGGTGAACGACGCGACCGGTCGGTCCTGTTCCTCCCCGACGAGTCTGAAAGGCCGGCGCTGCTGGAGGATTCGCGCTTCTACCTGCCCGCGTACGTGGGCCCCTACGGTTGGCTCGGACTGCTCCTGGCGGAGTCGACGGATTGGGTCGAGGTGGGTGAACTCCTCGACTCGAGCTATCAGATCGTCGCACCGAAGAAGTCGATCGCGAAGCTCGACGCGCGGTGAGGACCGGAGACCACTATAGGGCGTCGGGATCCGCGGTGAGCAGTTCGCCCGCCTTGGCACAGACCGCCAGCGCGGTCTTCGCCCAGTCGGCCTCCGCGCCGGCCAGACCACAGGTGGGACTGACGATCACCTTCTCCGACAGCACTTTCCGATCCAGTCCGATACGGTCGGTCAGCGCCGCGAGGCCGGTGGCGATCTGCTCGGCGCGCAGCGCACGACCGACCCGCACGCTCGGGACGACACCGGCGACCAACACGTCACCGCGATCGATCAGCGCGCCGATGCCGTCGAGGTCGGCGGTGTCGGGTGAGGTCACGTCCAGCGACCAGGCCACATCCCGGAGCCGTTCGATGAGTTCCCAGCGTGGTGCGGCACAGCTGTGCACGATCACCGGACGACCGACGTGGTCGACGATGCCGGTCAGGGACTCGACGATGTCGGGAACCGGAACGGAGCGAATGGTGTCGAAACGGGTCAGCGGCTTGACGGTGCCGTCGATGACCGGTCCGATCATAGGTTCGTCGAGCTGGACGACGACCTCGGCGCCGAGTCTGCGGATGACCTCGTCGGCCAGTGCGCGCACGCCCTCTGCGGTGGAGGCGACCACGTCGCGCCACGCCCCGTGATCGCGTAGCACCTTGTGTCCCGCCGACAGCTCCACGGACGCGGCGAAGGTGAACGGACCACACACCTGGATCTTGAACATGCGCCCGGTGCCGATGAAACCTGCTGTGTCCCAGAGCTCTTCGACCGCATCGAGGTCGGCGTTGAGGAAGTCGCGCGCGCGCCGCGACACCGATGATCCGCGCGCCGCGAGCCGATAGCCCCACGTCCCAGCGTCCATGGGCAGGTCGACGAGCACCGCGGCCATCCGACCGACCATGTCGGCACCCAGGCCGCGCCCCGGTAGCTCGGCAAGATGCGCCAAGTCGAGTTCGCCGTTGATCACCGAAGCCGCCTCGCGCGGATCGGTGCCCGGCATCGACCCGATGCCCGTGCCGACCCCGCCGGAGAGACCGACGAGTGACGCGTTCACGCGTCGACGCCGGCCGCGCTGGTGTCGCGCCGCGCCCCGGACCTCGGATCCGAGTCCGTCGCGACGATGCGCCCGGAACCGAGCACCAGGTCACCGCGCTGCGCGTCGGGAAGATAAAGCACCGCCGCTTGTCCCTTGGCCACGCCGGTCAACGGCTCGTACAGCGCGATCTCGATCATGGGCACACCGTCGCGGACCGTCGGGGTGGCGCGCACGGGCGCGAGTCCGCCGTGGGCGCGCACCTGGACCATCGCCTCGACCGTGCCGTCGGGCACCTCCCCGGAGGTCCAGACGGCGCGATTCGCGGTGATCGACCAGACGTCGAGGTGGGCGGCGGATCCGACGGTCACCGTGCCCGACTCCGGATCGATGTCGGTGACGTAGCGCGGCTTCCCGTCGGCGGCGGGCGCCTCAATGCCGAGCCCCTTGCGCTGACCGATGGTGAAACCGTGGACGCCCTCGTGCTCGCCGAGGCGCACACCGGTGTCGGCGTCGACCACCGCACCCGGGCGGATGCCGATCCGGGCGCCGAGGAAGGCCCGGGTGTCGCCGGTCGGGATGAAGCAGATGTCGTGCGAGTCCGGCTTGGTCGCGACGGCGAGCCCACGACGGGCCGCCTCGGCGCGGATCTCGCTCTTCGGGGTGTCCCCGATGGGGAACATCGCGCGCTGCAACTGTTCGGCGGTCAGGACCGCCAGCACGTAGGACTGATCCTTGTCCTCGTCGACGGCGCGGCGTAGCTCAGCGTCAACCAGTCGCGCGTAGTGGCCGGTGGCCAGGGCATCGAACCCGAGCGCGATCGCCTTCTGCGCGAGGGCCGCGAACTTGATCTTCTCGTTGCACGTCAGGCACGGGTTGGGCGTCTGGCCCGCGGCGTACGCGTCGACGAACTCGTCGATCACATCGTCTTTGAATCGGTCGGCGAAATCCCAGACGTAGAACGGGATTCCGAGAACATCGGCGACCCGCCGCGCATCCGAGGCATCCTCGCGCGAACAGCACCCGCGCGACCCGCTGCGCAGCGCTCCGGGAGCCGTCGAGAGCGCGAGGTGCACGCCGACGACGTCGTGACCGGCCTCGACGGCCCGAGCCGCAGCCACCGACGAGTCGACTCCGCCGCTCATCGCTGCGAGTACTCGCATCAGCGTCCCTCCCCTGTCCGAGACGAGACGAGCCCGGCGGCACGGGCGCGCTCGACAACCTGACCGATCACCTCACCGACCGCCGCGACGTCGGCGGCCGTGGTGCTCGGTGCCAGCGAGAAGCGCAGCGACCCGCGCGCGGTGGCGACGTCGAGACCCATCGCAAGCAGCACGTGACTGGCCTGCGCGACCCCGGCCGTGCAGGCGGAGCCGGTGGAACACTCGACGCCGTTGGCGTCGAGCAGCATGAGAAGGGAGTCACCCTCGCAACCCGCGAACGACACGTGCACGTTGCCGGGCAGCCGGCGATCGTCGCGTGGGCCGTTGGCCGTCGTGTCCGGCTGTGCCAGCAGGATGTCGAACAGCCGATCGCGCAGTGCGGTGACATGCTCGGTGGCTTCGGGCATCCGGTCCACCGAGCACCGCAGCGCCGCCGCCATCCCGACCGCCCCGGCAACGTCCTGGGTCCCGGACCGGACGTCGCGTTCATGACCACCGCCGTGCAGCAGCGGGACGCAATCGGCATCACGACGCAGCAGCAACGCGCCGACGCCCTGCGGGCCGCCGAACTTGTGGCCGGCCAGGCTGAGCGCCGACAGACCGCTCGCCGCGAAATCGACGGGGATGTGGCCGACGGCCTGCACGCCGTCGGAATGGACGGGGACGCCGAACTCGGCTCCGATCGCCGCGATGTCGGCGATCGGCTGGATGGTGCCCACCTCGTTGTTGGCCCACATCACCGAGATGACCGCGGTCTCGTCGGCGTGCCGCGACAACTCGTCGCGCAGCCACGACGGTGACACGAAACCCTCGCGGTCGACGGGCGCGATCACCAACTCTGCGTCACCCGTGTCGGCCAGCCACATCGCGGGGTCGAACACCGCGTGGTGTTCGACCGCGGACACGATCACGCGGCGGCGTTCGGGATTGTTGCGGCGACGGGCCCAGTAGAGCCCCTTGAGCGCCAGGTTGTCGGCCTCGGTTCCGCCACCGGTGAAGATCACCTCCGACGGGCGGGCCCCCACCGACGCGGCGAGGGACTCGCGAGCCTCCTCGAGCTTGCGTCGGGCCCATCGACCCGATCCGTGCAGCGACGAGGCGTTCCCGGGCCGTGCGAAGACAGCCGTCATCGCCTCGACAGCCTCGGGAAGCATCGTCGTGGAGGCGGCGTGGTCGAGGTAGACCGGGGCAC
>NZ_BAHC01000234.1 GCF_000298195.1 Gordonia rhizosphera NBRC 16068
TTCCAGGGTGCGCCCGATGATCTCGCGCATGATCTCGTTGGTGCCGCCGAAGATGGACTGGATCGGCACGTCGAGATACGCACGGGCGATGGGGTATTCCCGCATGAATCCGTAGCCGCCGTGGAACTGCAGACCCTGCGCCACGATGTCGCGCTGCAGTTCGGTGGTCAGCAGTTTCGCCCTGGCGGCCTGGTCGCCGGACACCTCGCCGCGGTTGTGTTTGACGATGAGCTGGTCGAGGAACATCTCGACGGCGTCGAAGCGCGCGGCGAGTTCGGCGAGCTTGAACCGGGTGTTCTGCATGTCGAGCACCCGCTGCCCGAACGCCGACCGCTCGGCGCAGTAGTCGACCGTCCACGCCAGCGCGGTGCGGCAGGCCGAGATCGCCGACACCGACAGACCCAGTCGCTCCTGCGCGAGGTTGCGCATGAGGATCTTGAATCCTTCGCCCTCGCCGCCGATCAGGTTCGCCGCCGGCACCCGCACCTCGTCGAAGAACAGTTCCGCGGTGTCCTGGCTACGCAGCCCGATCTTGTCGAGGTGGCGGCCGTGGGTGAATCCCGGTGTGCCGCTCTCGACGACGATGAGGCTGATGCCCTTGTGCCTCTGGGTCGGATCGGTCTTGGCGACGACGATGTACAGGTCGGCGTTGAGTCCGTTGGTGACAAAGGTCTTGGCGCCGTTGATGACCCACTCGTCGCCCTCGCGGCGCGCGGTGGTGCGGATCGCGGCCAGATCGGAACCGGCGCCCGGTTCCGTCATCGCGATCGCGGCCATCAGCTCGCCGGTGACCATCCCGGGCAGCCAGCGCTTGCGCTGCTCATCGTTGGTCTCCTCCATCAGGTACGGCAGCGCGACGTCGTTGTGCAGGGTGATGCACATGCCGGAGCCGATGACGCCGGCGCGTTGCAGTTCCTCGCCGATGATGGCGTTGAACCGGAAGTCGGCCTGGTCGAGGCCCCCGTACTCCTCCGGCACGGCCATCGCGAGGAAGCCGAGTTCGCCTGCACGACGGAACATGTCGCGATCGACGCGGCCGGCTTCCTCCCACTTCTCGTTGTGCGGGAGGATCTCGGCGGCGACGAAGGAGCGGAAGCTCGCGCGGAAGTCCTCGTGTGTCTCGTCGTAGAGTTCGCGGTTCATCGTCGCCCTCTCATCGTGCGGTCCAGCCGCCGTCGACGGCGAGGACCTGTCCGGTCAGGTACGTGCTGGTCGGCGACGCCATCAGCAGCAGCGCGCCGTCGAGTTCGTCGAGTCGCCCCGGCCTACCGATCGGGGTGTTGCGCTTGATCCATCCCATCGCCTTCTCGTTCTCGAACATCTCGTCGGTCAACTCGCTCGGGAACCAGCCCGGTGCGATGGCGTTGACACGGATACCCTTCGACGCCCATTCTGCGCCGAGTTGCCGGGTCAGATTGATCACGCCACCCTTGGCCGCGCAGTACGCGGCCTGCGTGATCGGCCACGAGGCGCCCAGCCCGAGGATCGAGGCGATGTTGATGATCGAGCCACCGTCGGACATCGCCCTCGCCGCCGTGGCGGCGACCGAGAAGATCGCGGTCAGATCGACCTCTAGGGTCTGGCGGAACTCGTCCAGCGGTGTCTCCGTGGCCGGTGTGTCCTTCGCCCATCCTGCCGCGTTGACGACGATGTCGGGCCCGCCCCGATACTTGGCGGCCTCGATCAGCCGCTCCACGTCGTCGGCGTTGGTCACGTCGCATTGCACGGCCTCGGCGGCGGCACCGTCGGCGACCACCTTCTCGAGCCGGTCGAGGCGGCGCGCCGCCGCGATCACCGTGGCGCCGTTCTCGGTCAGCACCGAGCAGAAGTGGTGCCCGATCCCGCTGGATGCGCCGGTGACGACCGCGACCTGCCCCTGCAGGTCTGCGCGGACGGTCACGACAGACGCTCGATGATCGTGGCGTTCGCCATGCCGCCGCCCTCGCACATCGTCTGCAGGCCGTAGCGGCCACCGCTGCGCTCGAGTTCATGCAGCAGCGTGACCATCAGCCGTGCACCCGAGGCGCCGAGCGGATGACCGAGCGAGATGCCGCCGCCGTTGACGTTGACCTTCTCGATGTCGGCCTTGAGTTCGCGCTGCCAGGCGAGCACGACCGGCGCGAATGCCTCGTTGACCTCGAACAGGTCGATGTCGTCGACGCCGAGCCCGGACCGCTCCAGCGCCCGCTTCGTGGCCGGGATCGGCGCGGTGAGCATCGCGACGGGATCATCGCCGACCACCGACATCTGGCGGATCGCGGCGCGTGGAGTCAGACCGAGCTTCTCGGCGACGTCGTCGCGCATGATCAGCAGTGCGGCGGCGCCGTCGACGATCTGCGACGCGTTGCCCGCGGTGACCCGACCATCCGGCAGGAACGACGGCTTCAGTCCGGCGAGCGCCTCGGCGGTGGTCTCCCGGATCGGTTCGTCGGCGGAGAACTCACCGTCGACGGTGATCTCGCCGGTCTCCTTGTCACGGACCTTGCGCGTCACCGGGACGATCTCGCGCTCGAAGCGGCCCTCCGCGCGGGCGGTGGCGGCACGCTGCTGGCTGCGCAGTGCGTACTCGTCGAGGTCTTCGCGGGTCAGACCCCACTCGTCGACGATGAGCTCGGCGGACAGGCCCTGCGGGACGAGGCCCGGCACACCGAAGGTCTCGCGGTCGGCGTAGCGGCCCTGCAGCTGTTCGCCGTACACCTCGCGGATGTCGCCGCCGGGGGCGTTGGAGAACATCGGGACGGTGCTCATGCACTCGACGCCGGCGGCGATGACGATGTCCATCGTCCCGGACATGACGGCCTGCGCGGCGAAATGCACTGCCTGCTGCGACGAGCCGCACTGGCGGTCGATGGTGGTGCCGGGCACGTGCTCGGGCAGGCCCGCGGCGAGCGCGGCGTTGCGGCCGATGTTGGTGGACTGCGGGCCGATCTGCGTCACGCAGCCGACGATGACGTCGTCGATGAGCGCGGGGTCGATCCCGGAGCGCTCGACGAGCGCGGAGATCGTGGCGGCGGCGAGTTCCACCGGATGCCACCCGGACAGCGATCCGCGACGCTTACCGATCGGGGTGCGCACGGCTTCGACGATGACGGGTGTGGGTTGTGTTGGGGTGGACACGGATTGTCCTTTCGGTTGGATGAGGACTTGGTGGGTGGTCTGCGAGTGGTCTCGATACGCGTCGGGCTCACTACGTTCGCTCGGCGCTACTCGACCAGCGGAGGGGGTGAGTCAGGCGGCACCGTGGACCAGGAGGTCCAGGCATCCGGATGTCACTGCGCGGTCGCGTAACTGGGCGGGGGTGCCGCCCAGCGCCGCGGTGGCCCGTGCTCGTCGGAAGTACAGGTGGGCGTCGTGCTCCCACGTGAATCCGATACCACCGGAGACCTGGATGAACCCGCTGGACGCAGACGTGGCGGCGTCGCCGGCCTCGGCGCGGGCGAGGAGGGTGAACTGTTCGGCCACCCGGTCGTCACCGGCGTCGAACGCCGCCGCGGCGGCGGCCACCAGGCCCCGCGCGGACGCGTTGGCGATCGCGGTCTGCGAGCATTTGTGCTGGATGGCCTGGTAGGTGCCGATCAGCGCGCCGAACTGCTCGCGGACCTTTGCGTAGTCGACCATCCGCGCCAGACATCCCTGCGCACCACCGACGAGTTCGGCGGCCAGCACCAGAGCCTCCAGCGTGCGGTGACGCTCGAGCGCCCTCTCGTCCCCGGGTTCGGTGAGCAGAACCGCGGAGGCGCCGGTGAACACGATCTCGCTGAGCGGGGTCGCCAGATCGACGGTGTCCACCGGGCTGCGCTGCGCCGACGTCGTATCGACCAGTGCCACCGCGGGCCCCTCGGGGGCCTGCGCGACGCACAGGACGAGATCGGCCACGGCGCCGTGGGTCACCGACGCGACCGGACCGGTGACCTGACCGTCCCGGTAGTGCAGCTCGCCCGCCCCGTCGTGACGGGTCGACGCACCGACAACCGCCGTGCCGGACAGTAGATCCGTGATCGCCTTCTGCCACCCGACGGGCACCGCATCGGAACTGATACCCGCCAGCGCGGCCGCGGTCAGCACCGAGGCCCGGACCGGACCGGGGTACAGCGTGACCGCGCACTCCTCCACGGCCGCGACGATGTATTCGGCACCGAGTCCCAGTCCGCCCCAGTCCTCCGGCGCGGCGATGCCGATCAGCCCGAGCTGCTCGGCGAGGGTCCGCCACCCGTGGCGATCGAAACCTGTTCCGTCGACGGCGTTCTCGTCGTCACGGAT
>NZ_BAHC01000233.1 GCF_000298195.1 Gordonia rhizosphera NBRC 16068
CCGTTGCGTTCGGTCAGGCTCCACACCGGCGAGTCCCACTCGTCCTCTCCCAGTGGGGGCTGCACGTCGTGGTGGAAGTACAGCAGCACCGTCGGCGCGTCGTCGGGGCCGTCGAGGTGTCCGGTCACGGCCTTGCTGCCGTCGGAGGTCTCGTTCGCCGCGACCTCGTCGAATCCGAGCGACGTGAACGCCTCGAGTAGCCAGTCGACCATCTTGTCGCACTCCTCGGGTGGCGACACCTCAGGATTGTGCACCGACTGGAAGGAGACCATCTCGGCCAGCTCCGACTGCGCCTGCGGCATCAGTCCGTGTACTCGTTCGCGTAGCACATCGTCGGTCATCGGCGACTCCTATCGGGTTGACTCCTCCCAAGCCTGTCACGACTTGGCCGGATCGTGTCGGGTCTGCGCGCAACCCGGTCGCCGACACCGGGGTTCATCCGGCGCGGATGATGTGCGCGACGACGATATCCGGCACCCTCGCATACATCGGCACCCATTGCGACGAGACGGCGTGAACCCAATGGATCGCTTCGAATACGAGTTCGTCATCGACGGAGAGCTCTCCGAGCGGGTGCTGTCCTGTTTCCCGGAGCTCGCCGTCAGCATCGACCGGCAGCACACCTCGACGCGGCTGTCCGGCGAGCTACCCGACGCCGCGGCCGCACGGGGGATCATCGCCCGTCTCGACGATCTCGGCCTGACGCTGCGCGAATTCCGTCGCCTGCCCTGACCGCCCAGACATCCTCAGGCTCAGATCAATCCGGCACTCCGAGCGGCCACGACGGCGTCCCGGCGGGTACCCACGCCGAGTTTGCGATAGATGGCACGCAGGTGGGTCTTGACCGTGTTGACCGAGACCGACAGGATCTCGGCCATCTCTTCCGCGGTGCGACCCGACGGCAGACAATGCAGCACACGCATCTCCGACGGCGTGAGATGCACCTCGTCGGGACCGCTTCGATCGTGGGACAACCGGCGGACATGGTCGGCGAAACCGTCGAGGTACCCTAAGGATCCGCTGTGCCGGGCCAGAGCGTCGGCGATTGCCCGGCCGCCCTCGAGAAACGGTGCGACCAGCCGCATCGGCTCGGCGATCGACAGCGCGGTCTCCAGACCCCGGTGGCAGGCGTGCTCGTCGTCGCGCGCCACCCCGATGTAGGCATCGAGCACACCGACGGACACCCCAGTCACCGGATGCATACGGCCTGTGTTGCCCAGCATGGGACCGAGAATCGTTCGGGCACTCTCGAACCGACCCTGCGCGCACCGCGCGATCACGGTCGCCAGCGTCGTTTCCCACTGCGGACCCGACGCGTGCTCGGCAGTCTCGACCAGTTCGAATATCCGGTCCGGATGTCCGACCGCCGCACACATGTGGGCAACACGCGGCAGCAGAACCGACGACCGTGCCGGCCCCAGATCCGGTCCCGCTTTCGCCAGCATTGTGGCCAGGACACGCCGGGCGCGATCGGCGACCATCGCGCGATGATCGGTCTCGCGGAACCGCGCGACCAGCATGAGGAGTTCCGTGCGCGCATCAGCGACATCGACCAGTCCACCCGGGCTCGGACCCGATGCGAGATCGCCGTCGTCGAGGGATGGATCGTATGGTTCGCCCGTCAGATACTGCGCGTAGGCGATTTTCGCCCGGCATCGGGCGACGATGTGGCGCGTGCTCGGCCCCGTCGTGCTCGGCTCCGTCGTGCCGGCCAGCGCGATCGCCGACCGCGAATACCTGAGCATCACCAGGTTGTCACCGCGCTGACCGGATGCGGCCGCCCTGCGCTCCAGGATCCGCGCCCGCAACAGGTCCTGCGCGGATGTCTCCGCGATCGCGATCGCCGAGGTCAGCACGGTCTCCGCCCGATCCAACTCGCCGAGACCGATGAATGTCGATCCGATGGTCATGAGGGCGAGCGCGCGCATGGCCGGTGTCGTGCCCGACGGCGGCGGCGACACCACCGAACGGATCAGCGCGTCGAGATCCCCGATCGGCCGGTACGCCGCCAGTTGAAGCAGCAGAATCCGATACAGCAAGCCGACATCGTCGGGTTGCGAAACGAGATCGGTCAGCTGCGGGGAAGCGATCCCGGCGTTTTCCAGATGAATTGCCGCACAATTGGTATCACCGATTTCTAGCGCGACAAGGGCACGCAGCAGCATCACGATGGCGGTGTCGGCCAGGACATGACAACAGTCGTCGAGCATCGGCTCGAAGGCGTCGATCTCACCGGCGAGCACCATGCCGGCGCCACTGGTCATCAGTGTCGCGGCGAGTACCTCCGGATCGCCGAACATCAACGCCTGTCGGAGTGCGTCTCCGTGACGCTGATGCCGCGATGACCATGCGATCGCTCGCAGATACGCGTCGTCGACCGCACCGGGGCCGGTGCGTCGCAACTCTGCGACGAGGTGGACACGGATCAGACCTGGATACGTGTACCCACCCCCGTCCTGCGCCGGGCTGCCCATGGATCCGGCAGGCACCACCGGGAATCCGGCACCGACGAGTTCGGTCACCGCGGCCGCGGCGTCCTGGCCACTCACGTGTGTGGCGAGGTCGACATCGAAGTCGGGTAGCACGGCGGTCGTGGCCGCGAACTCGCGAAGGTGAACCGGCAGTCTCGCGATCATCGCCCCGACCAGTAGGTCGGAAACGGGTTGTGTCGATGCCTCGAGTTCGGCGAGGGCCTGGGCGACATCGCGTCGACCCGCCAGATGATCGGCCGCGATGAGTACCAACGTGATCCACCCGCGGGTCAGCTCCCTGACGCGTGTCACCTGCCCGGACGTCACCTCCGTCCCGGTCGCCCGCAACACCGCCGTCGTCTCGTCGTCGGTCAACGACATCTCGGCCGTCCCGATCCGGGTGAAGCGACGCTCCGACGCGTAGCGGTGCCACGCGAGCGGGGGATCGTGACGCGCGATCAATACGACCGACACATGTTGGGGTATCGCGTCGAGGAACGTCTGCACGCTGTGCATGCTCAGAGGGTCCGAGAGTCCGTGCGCATCATCGATCACGATGACCACTTGTCGATCGATCGCGGCCAATTCGCGCTCGACCCAATCGGCGTCCTCGGGGAAGGACAGCTCGTCGCGACGCCGGGAGAGCGAGGGCCGAGCGATCGCCGCGCGTGTGCCCGCAGGATATGTCTGTGCCGCGATCTGTGTTCGCAGGCTGCGCCACATTCCCACGACACGCTCCGGTCGCGCCACCTGTGTGGTCGCCACGATCGTGTCGTCGAGGGTGGCGAGCCACCGTGCGATCTGAGTGGTCTTGCCGGTCCCGGCCGGCGCACTGACCAGGACCACGCTGCCGTTCGCGTGCCCCGTTCGGCCGCTGGCCACGTCGAGCAGTCCATTGACCCGGCTCTGGCTCGGGAGCGGTGCAGCAGCGCCCGAGCCGACGGCAGTCCCGGCGACCGCAGCGGGTTTCACCTCCCCCCGACCCCGACCTTCCACACTCTCCCCTCCCGACGATTCCCTGACAGCACGATTGTGCGCATACGTCGATGGCGGATGGACGAATTCGCATCCAACCGGGATGAAAGCATCATCGAATCGTTGTCAACCGAGGTCGTGGACCTCGATTCGGCCGGCGTCGATAGCCGCGAGCATGTTCGTGTGATCGGTATCGTTCAGGTCCGCATAGGCCATCGAGAAGTCGGCGATCGCGTTCTCGAATTCCTTTCCGGTGCCCAGGAAGTCGGCAATCTCGAACCGGCTCGCGGTCCGGGCGTGCGCCTGCGCGAGGGTTTGGCCGCACAGACGCGCATAGAGTCTCATCTCCTTGGGGTTGAGGATCTCGATGACGACCGACCCCTTGCCGTCCTTGAGCTGCCGGACATAGAGGTCGCGCCTCTCACCGTTCTCGTCATATCCCGTTGTCCACCCGAGGAAAACATCGCTCGCCGCCTGCAGCAGCCGCTGACCCTCGACAACGCGCTGCCCCTCGTTGGGGTACTCCGTGGCGGGTATGTGATCGGCAAGGACGGATCGTTGCGCCTCCTTGAGTTGCAGGAACAGCCGATCGTCGGCGCCCTTACCCTGCAGCAGCACAATCCAACAGCGTGTTCCGACGCTGCCCACCCCGACCACCTTGCGTGCGACATCGACGAGGGTGAACTGGTCGAACAACGCCTTGATGTAGTCCGGCAGCATCGCACGGTACTTGCTGATCCGCTCGGCGACCATCCCCTGGATCTCGTCGGCGAGGTCGTCGGAAGCCAACTCGGAGATGGGCACCAGCAGTGGCGGCTCGCTGCGAATGTGCGGATTGCCCTGCTCATCGAAGACGCACAGCTTGCTCACTTCCCGAATACTGTTGCGGTGGCTCGCCTTCTGCAGGCCTTTCACCGCGCGCTGCTCGGTGGAGCTGTCCAGCTTCGATCCGATTATCCCCAGCATCTCCTCGACAGCGACGCCTTCATACCAGCAGTCCATGGTCGACTGAGTCACGCTCTTCTGCATCCACTTCTGGTATGACCTCGCGGCCTCGCGGGCATTCTTGCGCGACGACTCGGCATCGAAGCCGTTGCCCCGACTCGCCACCACCAAGCTGGCAGCCAATCGCTTGACGTCCCATTCGAACGGGCCTGCGCTCGTCTCGTCGAAGTCGTTGACGTCGAAGACCATCCGACGCTCCGGCGTGTAGAAGACCCCGAAGTTGCTCAGGTGGGCGTCCCCGCAGATCTGGGTCTGCACCCCCGAGTTCGGAGTCGCGGCGAGGTCTGCGGCCATCACCGCCGCCGCGCCGCGGTAGAACGTGAAGGGCGTGGCAGCCATCCGAGCATGACGGACCGGGACCAGCTCCGGCACCCTGGACTTTGCCTGGTCGGCCAAGATGTCCAGCGGGTCGCGCCGCTTCCCCGGGTCCACACACTGTGCCAGATCGGTCATGGTTGCCGCGGCCATCGTCGCCTCCTGTGGGTACTGGGACGCACCCACAGCCTCGGTCCACCAACATGGCCTCGGCCGCAGGAAACGTCGGACGGTCCTTGATGGGAAATTCTCCCACCTCATCCGGCCATCCGGTAGCGAATCGGCCCGCAGGTATGTCGGATCGGCGAGCACGCCGGTTGCGCTCAGGCGCAGTCGCGCCGGCGCAGGTTCAGGACAACGAGTTCGTCATGGATCCGCTCACTGTCGGGCCCGAAGCCGAAGGGCACACGGTTGAGGTCGGTGGTACGTCGGTCTGCGCGGCACACCATCACCACGGCGGGCGCGACGATGGCGATCAACAGGGTTAGCAAGATGATGGTGTTCATGACTGAAACTATTCGCTCAATAAGATCCCGCCACCAGTGGCTTGAATGACATCCTTCGAAAATTTTCTGCCATACTGGGATGGTGCTTCGCACCGTGGCCGTGATTCTGTACCGAGAGGTGGCCCTGTTCGAGTTCGGCGTGGTCAACGAGGTCTTCGGCATCGACCGCACCGACGACGGGGTGCCGCCATTCGAATTCCTGATCTGCTCTCCTGAACCCGGAGTGCCGCTCAGCATCGGCAACGGGGCGTTCGTCATCCCGCCGCATTCGCTCGACGACGCGGTGCGCGCCGATCTCGTCGCCGTGCCGGGCGGGGACACCGACCCCGACGTCTTCCCGCCGGAGGTGCTCGACACGCTCCGGGCCGTCGTCGAGCGCGGCGGACGGGTGCTGACCGTGTGCACCGGGGCGTTCGCGGCGGGTGCCGCGGGGCTACTCGACGGCCGACGTTGTACGACGCATTGGCGCTACGGCGCCAAGATCGCCCGTCTGTTCCCGAAGGCGATCGTCAACACCGACGTGTTGTTCGTCGACGACGGCCCGATCACGACCAGCGCCGGCACCGCCGCGGGCATCGACGCGTCGCTTCATCTGGTCCGGCAGGAATACGGGCCCGACGTGGCCAATAGGATCGCCCGGCGCATGGTGGTGGCGCCCCACCGCGACGGCGGCCAGCGCCAGTTCGTCGAAGCGCCCGTGCCGGCCTGTGATTCCGACGGTTTCGCGACGATGCTCGGCTGGATGATCGAACACCTCGATCAGGACATTGCCGTCGACGACCTCGCCGCACGCATGCACATGTCGACGCGGACTTTCGCTCGGCGTTTCGTCGAGGAGGTCGGGGTCTCGCCGCACAAGTGGCTCACCGAACAGCGCGTGCTGCATGCCCGGCGCCTCCTGGAGTCGACCGCGTTGCCGGTGGACGAGGTCGCCGGCAAGGTCGGCTTCGCGTCCTCCACGCTGCTGCGCCATCACTTCAATGCCGCGGTGGGTGTCACCCCGACCGTCTATCGGCGACGCTTCGCCCGCTGACCCGGCGCCTCGCCGGGGTACGGCTCGTCAGGACGAGGCGTAGGACTCGGCGAACGATACCCGCGGGGTCGTCGCGGTGTGATAGATCGCCAACACCGCGTAGGTGAGCGTCGCGATTGCGAAGACGACGGCGACGATGATCGCGGCGATGGTCACGACGTCATAGAGCACGCCGTCGCCCGAGTCCGCCGCCAGGGCGGCGGTCACCGCGAGTGCGGTCCCCAGCAACGCCCACGCAGCACTGCGAATCCGCGGTGCGACCACCGACGCGTAGAACAGGCGTTGATAGATCGCCAACTCGAACTCGTCGACGGCGGCGAGCCGCACCTCGTCGTCGCCGGCCAGCTCCCGGAGCTCCCGCGCCAGGGCGACGTCGCCGCGCAACATGGCTGTCTCCCGCCCCCGATACCGCACGAAGGCGATGACCCCGATGGCCGCCGCGACCAACCCCAGCCCGACAACCGCTCCCCAACTGTCCACGCCCACACGGTACATGCGGCGAACAGACGACAGTGCGCCCGGTGTGACCGGGCGCACTGTCGTCTCGGGGGTCGGTCAGGCGACCTGCGCCTGCCACATCCAGTGCAGCTGTTCGAGCTTCGAGGTGATCTCGATCAGCAGATCCTGCGTCACCGGGTCGGCCGACTCGGTCGTGGCGATACGCTCCCGGAGGCCGGCGATGACCGCCTTGAGGTTGTCCACGACGGAGGCGACGACGGTCGTATCGTCGGTCCATCCGTCACCGAAGCCGGTGGTGCGGGCCGTCTTCGCCACGGTCTCGGCGCGCCCGTCGGGGCTCACACCGATGGCGGTGGCACGCTCGGCAGCGGCGTCGGTGAACTCGCGGGTCACCGTGACGAGTTCGTCGAGTTCGAGGTGGACCGAACGGAACTGCCGGCCGACGACGTTCCAGTGCGCCTGCTTGGCGATCAGGGACAGATCGATGAGATCGACCAGCGTCTCCTGCAGGGCGGCACCGGTGACCGACTTCTGGTCATCGGTCAGCGTGCTGGTGATGGGTGTTTTGGTCGTCATGTGAGACAACTCCTTTCATTGGGGCTGATGCTTCTGATGGTTCGCCGAGCCGGTGGGCTCGGTCACCGGGAACCAGGCAGTCCGGTGAAATTCAGTTGTTCGCAGTGGCATTCGCCGCTGCGCGGCAGGCCGGGCACAATCCCCAGAAGGTGACCTCGGCCTCGTCGATGACATACCGGTGGTCACGATCGGGGGCCAGACACGGCGCCGCACCGACCAGGCAGTCGATGTCGTGGATCTCGCCGCAGGACCGGCAGATCAGGTGGTGATGGTTGTCGGCCGTACGTGTTTCGTATCGCACCGGCGATCCGGCCGGCTCAATCCGCCGCAGCAGCCCGCGATCCGCGCAGGCCCGCAGCACGTCGTACACCGTCTGTGTCGATACTGCACCGAGCTGCTCGCGCACACCGGCGGCGACGAAATCCGCCGTCGAGTGCGGATGCGCGTCCAGGATCTCCAATACCGCGAGCCGCGGAGCGGTGACCCGCATCCCCGCCTCCCGGAGTCGGCGACTGAACTGCTGGCGATCTGACACGACTCCACTGTAGCGACTTTTCTGGAACTAGTCCAGAAACTGGATGTGCTCCAGTAATGGCACCCGGGCCGCTCAACGAGTAGGCACCTCAACCACCGCCGATCGCGTAGGCACCTCAACCACCGCCGATCGAGTAGGCACCGAGCTTGCGAGGGGCCGTATCGAGATCACCCGTCGCACTGAGCGTGTCGAGATCGAGATCACACACCCCGCCACATCCGCGTCGGCCGCATCCGGGTCGACGGCGGTAGCCACTGCTCGACGGTGCGTCGCAGAGTCAGCACCGCTGCGATGATCAGCAGCGCGAACTGCACCCACCCGATCACCGTCATCGCCGACCAGATCTCCGGGTAGGCGAACAACAGGTCGATACCGATCGGGATGCACAGCAGGTTCACCACGACCGTTGCGAGAAAGAAGTTGCGGGCGTTGCGACTGTGGCGGCTGGCCGCCGCGACCAGAAACGCGTACTCGACCGCCAGGAACACCACGATCATGATCAGCATGAACGGCGGGAAGAAACCGGCCATCTGATCGATGCCGCCCTCCGGACCCGCGTTGGCCGGGTCGGTGGCGACACCCTCGTGCAGCCGCGCCCGGAGCAGGTCGGCGATCAGGCCGAGGTGGGTGAATCCGTAGACCACACTGACCGATCCCGCGATCGCCGCACCCCACCAGGCGACGCGGGCATGGGAAGCCAACGAGGCCGGTGCGGGACCCGGGTCATCGGGCCGGGACGGGTAGAGGACCGCGTCGTCCCGATCTCGCGACGTCCGCGCGATCGCCGCCAGGTCCTCGGCGTCGAGTTCGGCCTGCGTCGGGATGCGATCCGGGTCGTCGGGGTCGGTCATGGACCCGATTGTCCCACCTGCCTATCGTCCGATCTTGAGCATCCGCCCCACGGTGGCCTGCCACATCGTCCCGTCACGGCCGATGGTTCCCGTCAGTTCCAGCGGTTCGTCGAGCGGGCCCTGACCCACCCCGAGTGTTCGCACCCGCTTTCCGGTGGCGAAATCGGTTGCCAGGTAATAGATCGGGCCCACCTGCTGGATCGAGCCGGGAATATACGGACCGTAACCCAGGGCGTGGATCAGACCGTCGGCTCGGGACAGATGCGGTAGCGAGGCGATCCGATCACCGTTCTCCCAGACCCGGCGGCATGCGTTGTCGGACACGTCGATGCGTGTCGAACCACCGAGGAACGGCGCATCCACCGGCACGCTGGGCCCGGTGACCGCCATCGGCGGGTACTGATAGCCGTAGGTGCTCGGGATGACGAGGGACCGTCCCCAGGCCATGATCGAGTTCTCGGTACCCTGCCCGGAGGTTCCGAAGGCCGGCATCCGGCAGACCGTCGAGCCGGTGTCACTGTCGTAGACGATCAGCTGCGGACGGGCCCCGTTGTCCACGATCGCCACCCAGCCGTCCCCGCCGGGTCCGAAATAGGTTGGGGTGGTTCCCGATCCCCAGGTCAGCTGGCCCGGCTTGCGGGCCGGTCCACGGTCGTAGGCCCGTCGCCACACCACCCGCGGCACGCCGTCGCCGCCGGCGTGCATCTCATACAGCGCATGCGTGGTGAGGATCGACGCCCCCGACGCCCGGATCGTCAGCCCGTTCCCGAGATCCTCGCCACGCGGAAGGTGCATCGACCGTATCCGCGAACCGTCGACCGTGCCGACAACCCCGTGGGTCGTCGCGAACCAGATCCGGCCGGAGAAGTCGGGGGCAAGTCCGGTGATCGCATCACCGGACGGGATGTGGCCGGAAACGTCGGTCCGCTCATCGATGTACAACCTCCACCCGGTGGGTGACTTACGATGCGCGACACGCAGAATTGCGCCCGATCCATCCGCGACGACGACCCGGTCACGGTCATCGAGATAGCCGTACACACCGCCGAGCAGTCCGCCCTTGGTCAGCTGCAGCCGGGAGACAGGTGCCGCGCTTGTCGGGTCGAACAGCGTCACCGTCGACACCGCGAAGGCAGGTGGCGAGATCCCAATGTACTGGGTGCACAACGACACCGGCATCGCATCGCCGCCCACGAAAGTCGCGGCGCAGGCACCTCCCGGAACCGACGAGGCCAGGAGTCGCGCGCTACGTCCGGGACCGGGGAACGGTGTCGAGTCGGTGGACCACAGGTCGGCGTGCATCAGCGACGTACCGGCCGGGCCGAGACCCGGGGTCGCCGGCACACCTGCCGGCACCGCCGCGCCGTTGCCCGCCGGCAACCCGACGGCGAACACCATCGCGACGATCACCGCCCAGATGCGCATCATCCCGACAGGATGGCAGGTGTGCGGCCGCGACGTCCCGGCGATGGCCGGTGCGGCGCTCATCGGTCGAAATGCGTGAGGATGAACTGCGTGCCGGGCAGCATCGTCGCCAGCATCGGCAGCGCGTGGTTGACCACCAGGCCCGGGAGAATCGGCGGGGTCGGATTGGTCACCATCGTCACGTCGGCCCCCTGGGCGCGCCAGTCACGGTAAAGCTCGGCGACACCGTCGTAGGGGATCACGTCGTCGTTGATCCCGCCCTCGAGCAGCACCGGCGCGTTCGGCCTGAGCGTCCCGATGCGCTGTTCCTCGACGATCTTGCGCACGTCGGGATGGCGGAGGATCACATCGGTCAGCGAGTCGCGTGTCCGCGTCCAGCTGCTGGTGCGCTGGAAGCCGAAGGACAGGATGGTGTCACCGATACACTGCTGCGACAGGCGCCCCAGCGCTGCGCGACCACTCCGGTTGGTCTCGGCTCCGACGACCCTCTCCAGCCGCGCATACCGGGCGCGCAGACCGTTGATGGCGTAGCCGATCGCGCCGGAGATCGCGCTGCCGTCGATCTGGCCGATGACCTTGAACAGGTCGGCCGGCGGGGCGCCGGCATAGGTGGCCTTCACGTTGAGCTCCGGGGCATAGGTTGCGGCCAGCTCGGCCGCCGACGCGGCGGCACCGCCACCCTGGGAGTAGCCCGAGAACCCGACCGGCGAATCGGCGGGCGCCTTGGCGAGACGCAGCGCCGCGCGAGCCGCGTCGAGCATCGCATGTCCCGATTCAAGCCGGTTCACGTACGTGTGGACACCCGGCGTCCCCATGCCGATGTAATCGGTCAACGCCACCCGCACGCCGTTGAGTAGTAGCAGATTCATCTCCAGAGCGGAGTAGTTGACCGCGATGCTCGGCTTCGTCGGATCGATCGCCAACGGCAAGCTCATCATCTTCGAGCCGGCGCACTGATCGCCCTGACCGACGGTTCCCGGCCCAAGCACCACCGTCGGCCGCGGCCCCTTTCCGCGCCACGGTGCGGTCGGTTCGACGACGGTCCCGGTGACCGCGGCCGGTGTCCCGTCCTGATAGCGCGACGTGTACATGATCCGTGTCGCGGTGCCGGGCCACTGGTTCGGCAGCCCCGGGATCTGCAACAGCAGCGGACTCGGCTCGGTGCGGATCACCGAACCCGGCTGGGTCGCGAACTGCGTGGGAGGTGTGTAGAAGTCCCGTGCCGCGGCAGCGGTCGACGTGCCCATCGTCAGCCCGGTCACGACGACGACACTCGCGGTGACGAGAGCGGCCAGCCGACGCGCACCGCGCGGGCGACAGGCCGAAGCCAATGAGATGTTCCCCCCGGTTTGTGTCATGACTACGTAAGCTACCGCACAGTAAGGTAGCGAGGTGACCGGAGCCATAGAAGTCTCGGCCACCGATGACCCCCGATCATGACGTCAGCGCGGCGGTATCACCCTGTGGAGGAACTGCACGGTGTAGTCGAGTCCACCCTTTGCGCCGACGTCGCGGTGGTCCGAGTCAATGGCATAAAACTCTGCCGGGTTTCCACCCGCCGCCAGTTGCCCCAGCAACGCGACGGTCAGCGGGATCGGAACCGTCGTGTCACGGGTACCGTGCACGATCATGATCGGGTCCCGGTAACCCGACGTGGGGACGGCCATGTAATCGTGAATCGCCGCGGTGAACGGTGGCTGTGAGAGCGGCTTGGCGAGCAGCGCACCCGGGGTCTGGCCGGCGACCACCGACGCCCACGACGACGAGCAGGATCTCGCCATCCGGTCGATGGTCATCCGGCCCGTGGGCGACAGATACGACGTGACGTCGACTCCGGTCCGCGTCGCGTCCATGCCGGTGAGCACGGCTGCGAAGTTGGTGACCGGAAACAGCGGCACGCTCGGCATACCCGGGAACGCGAGGGCGAGGAGGGTTTCGGCGTTGGAGGCGGGTGCGAGCGCCGCGGTGCCCCGGAAGTCGAGGCCCGGTGCGCGACGCGGCGCCAGGTGTCCGGTGGCGAGGGCCGCATGCCCACCCTGCGATACACCGGCCACCGCCCAGGTGGACGAGAGGCCGCCGACCCCCGACCGGGCCGCACGCACCGCGTCGATCGTCGCGGTCGCCTCCGTTCGGGTGTTCAGGTACGGATGCGGCCCGGGCGACTGCGCGCTCAGTCCGAGGTAGTCGGGGGCTACGACCGCGTATCCGGCGTCGTTGAGCCGGGCGACCGTCGGGCCGGTGCCGGCCTCGAGGTTCGCCGACCCGGTGAGGCCGCAGTTCTGCGCCAGGCCGGAGGTGCCGTGGTCCCATGCGACGATGCGCCAACCACCCGCCGGCGGGGTTCCCCGCGGCACCCGCACCAGCGCCGTCGCGGTGGTGGGCTCGCCCATCGCCCCGGTGGTGCGGTAGGTGATCTGCTCGACCCGATCGAGTCCGGCCCATCCGGGCACGGGTACCGCGGACACGACGTCTCCCGGAGCTGCCGAACCCGGCGCGGCCACACCCGCGGAAACGATCGCGCACACCATGATCGACGCTGCCAACCAGCCGCCGATCCGACACCATCGGGACTTCGCAGAACGCACCGGACAACCCCTTTCGGGCCGTCATCCAGGGTGACTCAGTCGCGGGTGCCCCGCAAGGTGCAGGCCTCAGACCAGCAGTTCGGCGATCTGAATGGTGTTGAGCGCGGCACCCTTGCGGAGGTTGTCGCCGGAGACGAACAGCGCCAGGCCGCGCCCGTCGGGCACCCCGGGGTCCTGCCGGATACGGCCGACGAGCGAGTTGTCCTTCCCGGCCGCGGCCAGCGGCGTCGGGACGTCGGTCAGCTCGACACCCGCTGCGCCGGCGAGGATCTCCTGCGCACGCGCCACCGAGATCGGATCGGCGAACTCGGCGTTGATCGACAGCGAGTGCCCGGTGAAGACCGGCACCCGCACACAGGTGCCGCTGACCAGCAGGTCGGGCAGACCCAGGATCTTGCGGGATTCGTTGCGCAGCTTCTGGTCCTCGTCGGTCTCGCCCGAGCCGTCGTCGACGAGCGCCCCGGCCAGGGCGACGACATTGAAGGCGATCGGCGCGACGTACTTGTTCGGTGCCGGGAAGTCGACCGAACTACCGTCGTAGACAAGCTTCTCGGCGTCGGCGACCACGGCACGCGCCTGCGACACGAGTTCCTCGACACCGGCCAGGCCACTACCCGAGACGGCCTGGTAGCTCGACACGATCAGGCGCTGCAGCCCGGCCTCGTCGTGCAGCGGCTTGAGCACCGGCATCGCGGCCATCGTCGTGCAGTTCGGATTGGCGATGATGCCCTTCGGCGGTTTCTGCGCGAGTTCGCCGTTGACCTCGGACACGATCAGCGGGACGTCGGGGTCCTTGCGCCAGGCCGACGAATTGTCGATGACGGTCACGCCGGCGGCGGCGAAGCGCGGCGCCTGCTCCCGCGACATCGTGGCACCGGCCGAGAACAGCGCGATGTCGAGGCCGGTGGGATCGGCCGTGGCCGCATCCTCGACGACGATCTCGCCGTCACCCCACGGCAGCTTCTTGCCGGCCGAGCGCGACGACGCGAAGAACCGGATCTCGTCGGCGGGAAACTTACGCTCCGCCAACAGGGCCCGCATCACACCGCCGACCTGGCCGGTCGCTCCGACAACTCCGAGAGATACGCCCATGTCAGCGCCCCGTTCCCGCGTAGACGACGGCCTCTTCGTCGCCGCCGAGATCGAAGGCCGCGTGCAGTGCGCGCACCGCATCGTCGAGTTCGGAGTCACGGCACAGCACCGAGATCCGGATCTCCGAGGTGGAGATCAACTCGATGTTGATGCCGGCCTCACTGAGCGCCTCACAGAAGGTGGCGGTCACCCCGGGATGGGATTTCATGCCGGCACCGACGAGCGACACCTTGCCGATGTGGTCGTCGTAGAGCAGATCGGTGAAGCCGATGTCGGCCTGCAGCTTCGAGAGCTTCTCCATGCCCAGCGGCCCGAGTTCGCGCGGCAGGGTGAAGGTGATGTCGGTCTTACCGGTCTCGACCTTCGAGATGTTCTGCAGCACCATGTCGATGTTGATTTCGGCGTCGGCGACGGCACGGAAGACCTTGGCCGCGTAGCCCGGCTGGTCGGAGAGCCCGACCACGGTGATCTTGGCCTCGCTGCGGTCGTGTGCGACGCCGGTGAGAATGGCTTCTTCCACGGGGATGTCCTCCATCGATCCGGTCACGAGTGTGCCGGGTTTGGTCGAGTACGACGAGCGCACGTGAACGGGAACGTTGTACCGACGCGCGTATTCCACGCAGCGCAGCATCAGGACCTTGGCGCCACACGCCGCCATCTCCAGCATCTCCTCGAAGGAGACGGTCTCGAGCCGGCGCGCGTTGGGCACGATGCGGGGGTCGGCGGTGTAGACGCCGTCGACGTCGGTGTAGATCTCGCAGACGTCGGCCTTCAGTGCGGCGGCCAGCGCCACAGCGGTGGTATCGGAACCACCGCGACCCAGGGTGGTGATGTCCTTGGTGTCCTGCGACACGCCCTGGAAGCCGGCGACCAGGACGATCTTGCCCTCGTCGAGTGCGCTGCGGACACGACCAGGCGTCACGTCGATGATCTTCGCCTTGCCGTGGCTGCTGGTCGTGATGACACCGGCCTGCGAGCCGGTGAATGACTGTGCTTGCGCACCCATCGAGCTGATGGCCATCGCGACGAGAGCGTTGGAGATCCGCTCACCCGAGGTGAGCAGCATGTCCATCTCGCGCGGCGGCGGCGTCGGATTGACCTGCTGGGCGAGGTCGAGGAGCTCGTCGGTGGTGTCACCCATCGCCGACACCACGACGACCACGTCATGGCCCTGCTTCTTCGTCTCGACGATGCGCTCGGCGACACGACGGATGCGCTCGGCCGTCGCGACCGAGGATCCGCCGTACTTCTGCACCACGAGTGCCACGTCGAACCACCTTCCGGCGTTGAGATGGACGCATTGTGCCTGTTCGGGCACCGTTCCGATGCGTCCGACGTCCAATTCCTGGGGCCCCACCTTACCGGCGGCCCATCCGCGGCCCGAATCGGCCGTCGCGCGTCGCGGAGAACTCGCCGATGCCGCGCCCCGGATCGGCCGACGGCGCCCGACGTAGGATCGCTGGGGTGGCCACCGGAACAGACCTCGGCGCGACCGCACATGGACCCCGCACCCCACGGCGCGGTGAGCACCCAGTGCCGAGGGGCGGCGGCCCGGCCCGCGACGGCGGCCCGTCGTGGTCGCCCACAGCCGGGTTCCGCGTTCGCGCATGGCTCGAGCCGATCCTGGTCTTCTTGGCCATCCGCGGTGTCGGCATTCTGGTTCTCGCACGGTTCACGCAACTGCGTGACACCACCCTGGGCGACTCGCTGTGGCTCTGGGACGGCAAGTGGATGCTCGCGATCGCCGAGTACGGATACGGCGACGTCCCGTTCTCCCAGACCGATGCCCGGGGCCTGCACACCCCCGATACCGCCTACGCCTTTTTTCCCGGCTATCCGCTGCTGGTCGGAGCGGTCGCGAAACTCCCGCTCGTCACTCCGTTCGGGGCGGCGCTGGCGGTGAACGTGGTCCTGGGCTGCCTGGCCGCTGTCGGCGCGGCGCGACTCGGTGCCATCTGCGCACGATTGATGGCCAACACGTCGCCGATCGGGGTGGCCAACCCACATCGGACCGGGCTGTTGTTGGTGGCGTTGTTCGCGGCGACGCCCATGTCGGTGGTCCTGAACATGGCCTACACCGAGGCTCTGTTCTGCGCGCTCGCCGTGTGGGCGCTCGTCGGTGTCCTCGAGCATCGGTGGCTGCTGGCCGGGATCTGTGCCCTTCTCGCGGGTCTGAGCCGACCGACCGCCGTCGTGCTGATCGGGGTGGTGGTGCTCGCGGCGCTGTTGGCGCGGCGCGACGGCCCGCGGGCCTGGATCGCCGTCGCGATCAGCCCGCTGGGCTACCTCGGGTATCTCGCCGTGGTCTGGGCCCACACCGGATCACCGACCGGCTGGTTCCGCATCCAGACGGAGGGATGGGGGACGGAGTTCGACTGGGGCCGCGCCACCTTCTCCTTCGTCAACGAGACGCTGGTGCACTCCGGGGAGGTCGCCCCGGTCGCGACCGCGTGGATCATCCTGGCGACGCTGGCCTTGCTGGTGGTGGCCGCGTGGTCGCGGCTGCCGTGGCCGGTACTGCTCTACGGAACGCTCGTGGTGGCCACCATCGTGTTGTCGAGCGGACTGATGATGAGTCGTGCGCGGCTGCTGTTGCCAGCGTTCGTGCTGCTGATCCCGGTCGCGATGATGCTGGCGCGCATTCGCCTGTCCGTGGCCGTGGCGGCGATGGTCCCGATCGTGATCGGCAGCGCGTGGTTCGGCGCGCACATGCTCACCGTGTATCCGCACGCGATGTGACGCTGCGATCCCGGCGCGCCTCGAATCCCCCACACAGATAGCCGATCCCGTCGTCGAGACGAGCGCGCGGATCGAGTAGCCGCGGCGCCGCGTCCAGGCCGGCGAGCCCGGACAGACGTGGTGCGACGACGTTGGGGTGACCGGCGATCAGCTCGGCGAGGCCGTCTGGGTGATCGGTAGGTTTCTCCGCCCGCAGCAGGTCGTCGCTCACCGCGATCAGCGCGACGCCGTGCACGTAGCTCCAGACCGTCAGGGCCATCTCGGTGGCCTCCACCAGGTCGACCCCGAGGTCGAGGAAGCCGCTCGCGAACCAGTCCAGGCACCGCAGCGACTGGTCACCGAAGCTGTGTCGCGGTGACGAGTACGCCAGCACGACCCAGGGATGGCGTCGGTAGAGCGCCCAGTCGATCTCGACGATGGCGTCCACGCGTTCGCGCCAGGTCCACGGACCCGAGTCGTCGACGGGGTACGGGAAGCGACGGCCGATCTCCTCGGACATCTCCTGCAGCAAGGTGTCCTTGTCCTCGACGTGCCGGTACAGCGACATGGCCCCCACCCCGAGCTCGTCGGCGATCCGGCGCATCGACAGCCCACCGATACCGTCCCGGTCGGCGACATCGATCGCGGCGTCGACGATGGTCGGCAGTGTCAGTTTGGTGTTGTCCGTGGACGCCACGGGCGCAATCCCCTCGTCGGTCTCGTCGGTCGCCGGTGATCTGCACAGCCAGCGGGAATAACTCGGTTGCGTACAGCGTACCCAATCTCGTACCGTCGAGCGTACGCCGTACGCGTCCTTTCGGAACTGCGACGATTACGAGAAACAGGAGAGTCTGTCATGTCCACCCTCACCCCAGCATCGGATCGGCGCCACGGAGAAGTCTCCGGCGCCGACCGTCGTATGTGGTGGGGCTTGGCGGTCCTGACCCTGCCGGTCCTGCTTGTCTCGATGGATTTCTCCGTCCTCTATCTCGCCATCCCGGCGATCACCGACTCGCTCGCCCCCTCGGCGACCGAGCAGTTGTGGATCCTCGACATCTACGGCTTCGGAATCGCCGGACTGCTCATCACGATGGGCAACGTCGGGGACCGCGTCGGGCGGCGGCGCATCCTGCTCGCGGGTGCCGCGCTGTTCGGTGCGGCGTCGGTCCTGGCGGCCTTCGCCCCGAGTGCGGCGGTGCTCATCGCCGCCCGCGCGCTGATGGGTGTCGGTGGCGCCACCCTGATGCCGTCGAGCCTGTCGTTGATCGCGAACATGTTCCCGAACGCGCGGGACCGGGCACGCGCCATCGGGGTGTGGACCGCGGCGTTTGCCGGCGGCAGCGCCCTCGGTCCGGTGATCGGCGGCATCCTGCTACATCACTACTGGTGGGGCGTGGTGTTCCTGATCAACGTGCCGGTGCTCGCGGTGCTCTTCCTCACCGCACCACGCCTGGTGCCGGAGTATCGGGCCGCGAGTTCCGAACCCTTCGACTTCGTCGGCGTCGGGTTGTCGATGCTCGGCATCCTGCCGCTGGTCTACGCGGTCAAGACGATGGCCGCCGAGGGCGTCGACGCGACAGTGCTGGCGATCGGCCTGTTCGGTGTACTCATGCTCGCGCTGTTCCTGGCGCAGCAGCGCCGCGCCCCGGCCCCCCTGCTCGACCTGAAACTGTTCGGCAACCCGATGTTCAGCGGGGCGGTGGCGGTCGCGCTGGTCGGCATGATGGCGCTGGGCGGCATGTCCTATCTGACCGGCGTGTACCTGCAGTCGGTCCGCGGCTTTGACGTCCTGACGGCCGCGCTGGCCGGACTGCCGATGGCGGTCGCGGTGGCGGTCTTCTCGATCGGCGCCTCCCGCGTCGTCGCCGTCGTCGGGCTGCGGACGGCGTTCGTCGGTTCGATCCTGCTCGCCGCCGCCGGCAACCTGGGCCTTCTGGCCCTGAGCATGTCGAGTCCGATGTGGGTCTACCTGGTGTTCACCTCGGTCGCCGGCATCGGCTACGGCGTGCAGTTCAGCCTGGTCTCCGATGTCGTCGTCGGGTCGGTGCCGGTCGAGCGGTCCGGGGCGGCGTCGGGTATCTCCGAGACCAGCTTCGAACTCGGTACCGCGCTGGGCCTGGCCCTACTCGGCTCACTGGCGACCCTGGTGTTCCGGGAGCACTCGCAAGGGTGGGGGTTCGGTGACACCCTCGGTGAGACACTGCACGTCGCCCACGGGAACGAGGATGCCGGGAGTGCGGTGGCGGCCGCGGCCCGGTCCGCCTTCGTCGACGGCATGCACACCGCATCGTTGGCGAGCGTGATCGCGCTCGGTGTGCTGGCGGTGGTGTTGAGCTTCGCGATGCGGACTCGCCGTGCTGTGATGCCTCGTTAGAGCGTGCCCTAGTGTCGGCGGCATGCACGAACTGATCGAAGGACGATGGAGCGCACGCGGCTACGACCCGGACGCGACGATCTCCACCGACGAGCTCGTCTCGATCCTCGATGCCGGACGGTGGGCGCCGACCTGGGGACGTATGCAGCCGGTTCGGTTCATCGTCGGAATGCGCGGCGACGCCACGTTCGCCAAACTCACCGCGGTCATGAAACGCGGCAACGTCACGTGGGCACCCGCGTCGGCGGCGCTGGTGCTGGTGTGTACGACCACCGAACCCGACGACGAGAAGGCCCGCACGTACGCCGCCGTGGACACCGGACTGGCCGTGTCGCAGATGATCCTGCAGGCCGGGTCGCTGGGCTTCAACGGCCACCCGATGGCGGGCTTCCACCCCGAGGACGCGCGCACCGAGTTCGGTATCCCCGACACCCATCGGGCGCTCGTGCTGCTCGCCGTCGGCAAGCTCGCGGATCCGCAGACCGTCACGCCCGAGATCAGGGAGCGCGACGAGCGTCCCCGCACCCGGCTCCCGCTGACCGAGGTCGCGTTCGCCGGGTCGTGGGGACACCCGTTCTGACGTGGATCAGAACCTGGCGCAGGTCATCTCGGCCCGCTTGACCGCGTCGTGGTCCTTGTTCGACCGCGTCCACCTCAGGTGATGGTCGCGGGCGAACTTCGCAATCGCCGCCATATTCGGATGCGTGTGCCGGAACTGGGCACGACGGGCCTGGCGCTGTTGCGGCGTGAGCATGATCGTCGTCTCGAAGTGATGCTTGGCCCGCGGATGGGTGTCGATGCGCATCCAGAGGGCCGGGTCCTGTTTCGCGAGCGCCCGCTCGACCTGGGCGAGCGAGCAGTGGGTGCCCGGAACATAGGTCGAATGCGGTGCGGGATGCTCCGGCGGCGCGGACGGTGCAGCGGTCGCGACACCGCCGACGGCGATCGCCGATGCGATGCCGGCACCGGCGACGGTATAGGCGGCCCCGCGCAAGAGTTTCTTTCCGGGAAGTCTGGTGTGGTTCATGAACACATCCTTTGTTGTCCGGCCGACGGCGACCCCGTCGCGACGATGCCCGCGGAAGGTCGGGCACGCGAGGAAAACTATGGCCGGCAGATGTGACCCGCCTGAGAAACGACCAACAGATTCGCCACTATTTTCGCAGCTCACGGGCTATTTTGCCGGAATTGTGTCACCATGTCTGGTTTGGCTATCGTGGACGGTGGTGCCAAACCCCTGAGCCGATAGAGCCGCAAAGACATGAGCGTTCCGCCCGATCCGGGTCCGCCCCCGCGGCCCGCCTTCGTCCGGCTGTTCTTCGCGGTCCCCGACATCCGTGGACGAACCGCACCCGCGATCCGCGCCGGTCTCGCCTTCGCACTGCCGGCTCTCGCCCTGTACCTGGCCGGTTTCGAGCGGGATGCGCTGCTCGCCGCACTCGGTGGTTTCGCTGTTCTCTACGGCGAGAAGCGCCCCTACCGGGTGCGCTGGCGCGTGATCACGATCACCGCGGTGGTGCTCGTGACCGTCGCCGCGCTCTACGGATACCTGGGCGCCTGGGTGGGCGCCGACGCCACCTTCGCTGAGGACCTCCTCGTGGTCGGCGTGCTCACCGTCGGCGCCGGCGTGGTGGTGTTCATCGTCAACGCGATGCGGCACGGACCGCCCGGCCCGTTCTTCTTCGTGCTCACCGCATGTGTCGCGTCGGTGGTCACCCGGCACGGTGTCGCACCGGACTCGTTGATCCTCGCCGCGGCCGCGGGCGCTATCGGCTCGTTGGTGGTCGGAATGGCGCCGGCGCTGTGGCACCCCCAGGGCCCGGAGATCGCCGCCACCGATGCCGCGATGGCGGCCGTCGAGGAGTACCTCGACGACAACCGGGCCGCCGATCCCGCCCGACGACACGGAGTCGCGCTCTCGACGCTGCACGCCTGGACGGTGCTGCACGATGCCGCGCAGACCGACACCGCACTCGCGCAGGAATTGTGGGTGTCCCAGCACCGGTTCCACGATGCGCGGCCGGGCCCGCTGGCGCCGCCGCTGCCTCGACCGTCCGTCGGCCACCGGCTGCGCAACGCCTGTCACCACGACTCGCACGCGACGGTGACGACGATCCGGGTCGTGATCACCGCGGCGCTCGCCGGAGCGCTGTCGGTGTGGTGGGGTCTGGGACGCCCGGACTGGGCGATCCTCGGCACGGTTCTGGTGTTGCAGCTGGGCCCGGATCGCATCCGCGGCAGCCTGCGCGGCGCGCACCGGCTGGCCGGAACCGTGCTCGGGCTCGCCGTGTTCGCGCTGCTGTTCCTTCTCGATCTGCCGGTACTGCCGCTGATCGTGGTGATCGCGGTCCTCAACGTGGCGATCGAGCTGACCATCGTCGGCAACTATGCCGTCGCCGTCACCTTCATCACGCCGCTGGCCATGCTGATGGGCACCCCGGAGGCAGGTATCGAAGGACCGATCCGCGATCGGTTCCTCGAGACCCTGCTCGGCGTCGCGCTGGCCGTCGCGGCGATGTGGGTGCTGGTACCGCGGGCCCATCGGCGCACGTTGCGGCACTCCGACGCAGAGGTGCTCGCCGCGTGCGACACGATCCTCGACGGTGAGAACACACGACCCGTCTCGGCACCGAAGGTGCTGTCACACCGGCGCGATCTGCAGTGGTCGCTGCTCGCCGCCGAGATGGCCGCGACCGACAGCGCCAGCGACGAACCCCATTGGGCGGCAAGGGAATGGCCGAAACACCTCGCGGTATGCCAGATCGGCTACGACACCCTGACCGCCTGCTGGCGCACCGACCCCACCGGCCCGCTCAAGGCGGGCACACGACACGAGTTGTCGGCGCGGGTGTCGGTCGCACAGACGAACCGGACGACACACATTTGATCCGCGATATCCCCGAGGAGTACAGTCCAGTGCATGCAGCGCGCGCTCCTTCTCGGTTGCCGCGGCGGGGTCTGATTCGACCGGCCCTCCGTCGCGGGGCCCAACATGCGCCGGTCAACTTCCTTCGATCACGGAGATTGACCACCAATGGCACCAGCAGACACCTTCACCTCGGGCGCGAGTCGTATCGTCGAGCCCGCCGGCCCCATCCCCGCCGACCAGCCCGTCTGGAATCCCCAGCGCAGCTCGGCGATGCCCGTTCACCGCTATCGCCAGTTCGCCGACGAGGTCGAGACGGTATCGGTACCCGACCGCTCCTGGCCCGACAAGACCATCACCACCGCGCCCCTGTGGTGCGCCGTCGATCTGCGTGACGGCAACCAGGCCCTGATCGACCCGATGAGCCCGGCACGCAAGCGCCGCATGTTCGACCTGCTGGTCCGCATGGGCTACAAGGAGATCGAGGTCGGTTTCCCGTCGGCGAGTCAGACCGACTTCGATTTCGTCCGCGAGATCATCGAGGACGAGGCGATCCCCGACGATGTCACCATCCAGGTGCTGACCCAGTGCCGTGACGAACTGATCGAGCGCACCTTCGAGGCCTGCCGCGGCGCCAACAAGGTCATCGTGCACTTCTACAACTCGACGTCGGTGCTGCAGCGGCGCGTCGTGTTCCGCGCCGACAAGGACGCCATCACCGACATCGCGGTTCACGCCGCACACAAGGTACTCGAGGAGCAGGCGAAGTACCCCGACACCCAGTGGCGCTACGAGTACTCACCGGAGTCCTACACCGGGACCGAGCTGAGCTACGCCAAACACGTCTGTGACGCGGTCACCGAGATCATCGCTCCGACTCCGGAGAACCCGATGATCATCAACCTGCCGGCGACCGTGGAGATGGCCACACCGAACGTGTACGCCGACTCGATCGAGTGGATGCACCGCAACCTGGCGCGTCGCGACTCGATCATCCTGAGCCTGCACCCGCACAACGATCGTGGCACCGCGGTCGCCGCCGCCGAACTCGGCTATCAGGCCGGCGCGGACCGCATCGAGGGCTGCCTGTTCGGCAACGGTGAGCGCACCGGCAACGTCTGCCTGGTGACCCTGGGCATGAACATGTTCAGCCGGGGCGTCGACCCGCAGATCTCCTTCTCCGACATCGACGAGATCCGTCGCACCGTCGAATACTGCAACCAGCTCAACGTTCCCGAGCGCCATCCCTACGGCGGCGATCTGGTCTACACCGCGTTCTCCGGCAGCCACCAGGACGCCATCAACAAGGGCCTCGACCAGATGAAGTTCGATGCCGACGACGCCGATTCCGACGTCGACGACATGGTCTGGCAGGTGCCCTACCTGCCGATCGACCCGAAGGACGTCGGCCGCAACTACGAGGCCGTCATCCGCGTGAACAGCCAGTCCGGCAAGGGCGGCGTCGCCTACATCATGAAGGCCGACCACGGGATGAACCTGCCGCGGCGCCTGCAGATCGAGTTCAGCCGCGAGATCCAGAAGCTCACCGACGGTGAGGGTGGCGAGGTGTCGCCCAAGGAGATGTGGGACGTCTTCGCCGACGAGTACCTCACGCCTGTCCGACCGCTGGAACGGATGCGCCAGCGCGTCGATGCCGCCGAGGTCGACGGCGGCGAGGACCACATCACCGCCGTGGTGAAGGTCGACGGCGTCGAGAGGGAGATCTCGGGCACCGGCAACGGACCGCTCGCCGCGTTCGTCGACGCCCTGTCGACGGTCGGCTTCGACGTCCGGGTACTCGACTACAGCGAGCACGCGCTGACCTCCGGCGGAGACGCCAGTGCGGCCGCCTACGTCGAGACCGAGGTCAACGGCGAAACCGTCTGGGGTGTCGGCGTCGCGTCGTCGATCACCACCGCCAGCCTGCGCGCGGTGGTTTCCGCGGTGAACCGCGCCCACCGGGTCGCCGGCGATGCCCCCGACGCGGACGCGGTCGCCGCACCGCGCACCTGGGCGCCGTAGACCAACCGCGCTGATCCCCGCCGCTCCGTGAGGAGTGCGCTCGCGAACCCTCCGCTCCGGTGAGGAGCGAGTTCGCGGGCGTCACGAAGGGCGGGAGCATCCGCGCATCCCCACAGACCCACGGTGGGCCGGGTGATCCTCGGCCGACACCGTGAACGGGCATGGGCCGGGACCGATCTCGACGGGTGACCCTCGTCGACGGTCCCGGCCCATCCTGCTGTTCGGAGTCGGTTCGGGTGGTGTGTCCCAGTCAGTGATCGGTCGCCACGTCCGACGACGATGATCCGCTGTCTGCGTCCGTCGGGATCGGCTCGGTCTTGGTCTCCCCCGAGATCGGCTCCGTATCGGCCTCCGACTCGCCCTGCGACGGCTCCCCCTCCGGCGGCCCGTCCACCGCGGGACGCGGTGAGCGCCGGGCCGGCGCGATCAGGAACTCGAAACCGACGAGCACCGCGCCCGCGATCACGACGGTCCAGATGACCACCATCGCGGTGGGATAGTCCCAGAACACCAGCATCAGGGCGGCGATCACGACGATCGCGATCCGCACCGGGATTCGCAGCTGCCAGGCCAACCGCTCGACCTCGTTGGGCGCGCGGTTCGAGCGGCGGGCGTCCACCGCTGCGAAACCACGCCCGATCCCGGATCGAACGGCGCTCGCCGACCGCGATCCGCCGGCGAAGAAGGCGATCGCGGCGATCACCAGTCCGAGCACCGCGACGGCACGGAGTGCGGTCCGCAACGGCGCGACCATGGTGTCGAAGATGGCGCGCGCCGCGGGCACCGACAGGACGTCGGTCGGTATCGCGTTGAGGTAGAAGAAACGTCCGATCAGCAGTCCCAATGCCAGCAGCAGCATCGCGATGACCATGGCGATGCCGACCGACACGGTGGTGCGCAACCGGCGCCCATGGCCCGCCGCCAGCACCGCCCCGAGGGCGGCCAGGATCGCCAGCCACGGCAGGATCGTCGCCACCTTGTCCAGCGCGCTCACCAGACCCTGCGCCCGGGCCAGCTCCGGTGACTCGAAGATGACGAATTTCTTGTTGATAGACGGGATCGCCGAGGCGAATCCGAAGCCGCGATCCTCGAGTTGCTGTTTGACCTGGTCGATGATCGGACCGAGTTCGATGGCGATCGTTCCGGTGTCGGAGACGTCCACGGCGGCATGCTTGGTGTCCCCGGTCACGACCGCGACGACGCTCTGATGCGCCGCGCGGTTGACGGTCACCCACAGGTCCTTGAACTGTTGGGATTTGACGAAGCTGGCGACGGTGCTGTGGACGAAGTTTGTGGCCTGACTCGCCAGCAACGGCGCGAGACCATCGACGGCCTGATCGATGCGCGGTCGATCAGGGGCAGCGGCCTCGGTGAGGCCCTGCAGGGAATCGGTGACGAGCTTGTTGATGTCGATGTGCTGATCGATCGCGTCGTTGATGGAGGTGGTGACCTGATCCTGCACCGCCGGATTCGAGGCCAGCGGGGTGACGGTGGCGACGTAGTGGTTGGTGTCGAGGATCTCGCTGCGGACGTAGTTGGTGGTCACCGACAACAGCGCCAGCAGGGCCGTGAGGAACACCAGGAACCAGACGCCGATCCGCCGGCCGAGGTGGCGTTCGCGTCGCGGTTCCGGGCGCAGCGTGGCGACTTCGGCGCGGAGCCGCTCGAGTTCGGCGCGTTCGTCCGAACTCAACGGACTGCTGTTGTCCTCAGCGGCGGACGACGATTCCATGGCCGGGGGGACCTCCTGCTTCGGTACGGTGGGACTCGAAAATCGTCGCACGGCGCGCCCGTATTCGCCGGGGGTTCGCGCCTGTCTGCCCTGAGGGCTCCACAAGATCCGGGATACCCAGCACAGGAGACACGACCGACGGATATTTCAGCGCTCTGACGTGACCTCATCGAGAAACTCGATCGCCTTCTTCACTCCGCCGCGTTCGCGGAGATCGCTGTGACCGGCGTTGATCGTAGCGAAATCGTAGTCCGTACCCGCCGATCGGAAGCCGGCCAACAGTGCCCAGGTCAACGGCAGCGGCACCGTCGTATCCCGCAAGCCCTGCACGATCATGATCGGTTGGGCGTAATCGCTGGTCGGGATGGTCATGTAATCGCGGATTGCCGAGCGGAACACATTGTCGCCGAGCGGTTTCGACAGCAGGTCGCCGGGTCGGGCGCCATCCAGGATGCCCTCCCACTCGGGTCCGCAGGCGGTGCTCACCTCTGCGATGACACGCTTGCCCAGCGGCGACAGGTAGGACTCGATGTCGACGTCGTGCTGATGCGACGACATTCCCGCGAGGATCGCGGCCAACGACCCGGCGGTCACCTTCGGCAGACGCATGCCGGGACGCAGCAACGGGACGACGTCCTCGAAGTTCGAGGCGGGCGCGAGCGCGACGGTGCCGCGGAAATCCAGGTCGGGTGCGTAGCGCTCGACGAGGTGACCGGCGCCGAGCGCCGCCTGCCCGCCCTGCGACGAGCCGCCCACCGCCCAGGTCTGCGAGAGGCCGACGAACAACGACCGTGCCGCGCGCACGATGTCGATGACGGCGGTCGCCTCCGACCGCGTCTGCAGATACGGGTGCGGTCCGGGTGATTTCGGGCTCAGGCCGATGTAGTCGGTGGCGACGACGGCATAGCCGGCGCGGTTGAGATCGTCGATGGTCGGTGCGGTGCCGCGGATCAGATCGGCCGAATCGGCGAGCCCGCAGTTCTGTCCGAGCCCGGAGGTGCCGTGCGCCCAGGAGACGACCGGCCATCCGCCGTCGGGACGGGGACCGGACGGCAACCGCACGATGCCCGATGCACGCACGACCGCGCCCTGTGCGTCGGTCGTCGTGTAGGCGATGCGGTAGACACCGTCGAGGCCACCCCACTTACCGAGCTGAGAGACCGCCGTCATCAGGCCGGGCCTGGTGGTCACGGCGGAGGCGGGAGCGCCGACCCACGACGACACCGCGAGCACGACGGCGGCGATCAGTCCGGCGGCGCCCGCTCGTAGCGCGGGGGCAAGCGTGATCCTCATCGGCTCACACTCGAGCGCCCGATGTGAGGCGCCCGACGAATACGCGCTGCTGACGTGCCACGGGACCCCTCCGTGCGGACAATGGAATGACATGGACACCTTACAGCTGACCACCATCATCGCCATGGTCCTCACCCTGACCATGGCCGCCGCCGGCATCGGCGTGCTGATCGGGCTCCTGGCACGGGCCGAGCCGCGTCCTCTGCGGGTCCGCACCGACGACGATCCTTCCGACGGCACACCGCTCGGCTGACGTCGGCCTTCACCGGCGCGCCCATAGACCTCGGTGGTCGGTGTTCATGGCGTGCCGGTCATCGGGGCTCCTGCCGCCTATCGCGCGCGGTGCCGACGAGGTGATCGACCACGGTGGCGACGGTACGCCGTGGCGATGGCCGCGTCAGCGCCTCGTAGACCCGTGCCGCACGCACCCCCTTGAGTTCCAGGCGTTTCACCCCCCGATGCCGGACCGCGAAGCGCGGGATCAGCGCGATCCCGTGATCGGCGGCGACGATGGCCTCGATGGTGGTGAAATCCAGCATGCGCTGGGTCACCCGCGGTGCCACCCCGGTCAGCGCCGAAATCGACAGCAGCACGTCGTCGACCGGGAATCCGCCCTCCACGCTGATCCAGTCGCAGTCGGCGAGCTCACGCACCTCGACCTCGTCACGCCTCGCGAGCGACGACTTCCGCGCCACCACGACGTCGACCGGCTCGCGCATCAGCTCGGTGACCTCGACCCGTGGCAGCCGCACCGATGCGGTGCGCTCGTCCCGGTGGGTCACCACGACGTCGAAATCCGCCAGGGCCGGCGGTGCATCCGGATACCCGACGTCGAGTCCCGCCGCGCGCACGTCGATACCCGAATCGGCGACCCGATCGAGCACACCCGGCAACAGCAGACTCGCACCCGACGGGAACATCGCCAAGCGCACCGACGTCTTCCCCGACCGGTAACCCGCCATCTCCTCCTGGGGCCGCTCCACCGCGGCGATGACGTCGTCGGCGCGCAACACCAGCGCGTGCCCGGCATCGGTCAGCCGGATCCGGCGTCCGTCCTGTTCGAGCAGGGCCACGCCGACCTCTTTCGCCAGCACTTTGAGCTGCTGGGACACCGCCGACGGCGTCATGTGCATCGCGTCGGCGACGGCGCCGACCGAGCCACGGTCGGCAAACTCCCGCAGCAATCGCAGGCGCTTCACCTCCATGTGAAGTAACGCTACCGGTGTTGGCCGCTACGGTTAAGGCCTGCTTCATCGCAGGCGCTGGGGAATCAACCGGACCGGAGTACCATTTAACCCACCATGAAGAAGATCGGATTCCTGTCCTTCGGCCATTGGTCGGACTCGTACGGCTCGCAGGTGCGCTCCGGCTCGGACGCCTTGCTGCAATCCATCGACCTGGCCGTGGCGGCCGAGGAGCTCGGCGCCGACGGTGCGTACTTCCGGGTGCACCACTTCGCCCGCCAGCTGGCCTCACCGTTCCCGTTGCTGTCGGCGATCGGCGCCAAGACCGACCGCATCGAGATCGGGACCGGGGTCATCGACATGCGGTACGAGAATCCCCTCTATATGGCCGAGGACGCCGGGGCGGCCGACCTGATCGCCGGCGGGCGTCTGCAGCTGGGCATCAGCCGGGGCTCGCCCGAGCAGGTGATCGAGGGCTACAAGTACTTCGGCTATGTGCCGCAAGGAGGTTCGACCGACGCCGAGATGGCCCGCCAGCACACCGACGTCTTCCTCCAGGTGATCTCCGGCGGCGGCTTCGCCCAACCGAATCCGCGGCCGATGTTCCCGAATCCCCCGGGCCTGCTGCCGATCGAGCCGCAGTCCCCCGGCCTTCGCGACCGCATCTGGTGGGGCGCCGGCACCCGGGCGACCGCGGAATGGACGGCACAGCAAGGGATGAACCTGATGAGCTCCACTCTGCTCACCGAGGACACCGGCGTGCCCTTCCACCAGCTGCAGGCCGAGCAGATCCAGCGGTTCCGCGATTCCTGGGACGCGGCCGGTCACGCTCGTGAACCGCGGGTCTCGGTGAGCCGCAGCATCTTCGCGATCGTCGACGACCGTGACCGCGCCTACTTCGGACGCCGCGGCGCCGAGGAGGATCAGGTCGGCGTCATCGACAACGCTGTCGCCCGGTTCGGACGCAGCTATGCCGACGAGCCGGACAAGCTCGTCGAACAACTCCGCGAGGACGAGGCGATCGCCGCCGCGGACACGCTGCTACTGACCGTCCCCAACCAGCTCGGCGTCGAGTACAACGCCCATGTCATCTCCTCGATCCTGACCCACGTGGCGCCCGAACTCGGTTGGCGCTGAAGGCCGTTGATCCGAGGGTGAGCGGTCAGATGCCGAGCGCGCCGGCCGAGGTGTTGCTCGCCCAGGTCGCCACGTCGTTGAACTGGTTGCGCGGCGCATACAGCCAGATCGTCGGACTCGTCACCCGCCCCAGACACCGGCGCCCGCGATCAGCACGGCCGCAAGTAATACCCCCGATTTACTCACCGTGTCATGGTGTCATGTCGCACGCAAAACCGTCCGTTATTGAACCACGCGGCGCCGGAGTTGGGCCGGCGCTGACGGCGCCGGCCCAACTCCGAACGGTCGGTCAGACCGAGGCGGCCACGACGGATTCGGTCTTCGCCGCGACGGCCGGCGTGTCCGTCCGACGCATGGCGAGCAGCGCTACCGCGGCGAGGACCACCACGCCGGCGACCCCGAAGTAGAGCTGACGCGGCGTCCACCCCGAGTCCAGGAGCGCGCCGGTCACGGACGGAGCGAGAATCGCTCCGGCGCGACCCACGCCGATCGCCCAGCCCACTCCGGTCGTCCTGATGTGCGAGCCGTACTGGGACGGTGCGAGCGTGTACAGCCCCGCGATACAGCCGTTGATCAGTCCGCCGATCAGCACGCCGAACACGAAGGCGACGGCCAGCATCGGGATCGAGACGATGAACGCGACCATGAACGCGGCCGAGAGCAGGGTGAATCCGATCAGCACGGTGCGTGGCGCCCAGCGGCTCGCGATCACGCCGAACATCACCGACCCCACGGTGCCGCCCAGGGTCAGCATCATTCCTGCGGTCGCGCTCTGGTCCCTGGTCAATCCGGCGCTCTCGAGCAGGGACGGCGTCCAGGAGTTGACGAAGTAGAAGCCGTACATGGTGGCGAAGAATGCCGCCCACAGCAGCACGGTCCCGCGTGCCCGGCCGGCGGTGAACAGATCTCCGATCCGCCCGGTCCGTGCAGCGGTGCGTCCCGTCACCGGCGTGAGCGTGTCCACCGGGTCCTGTCCGAGACGACGCGCGATCTGGTTGACACGGCCGAGGTCGCCGGGGCGGGCGCGCATCGCGAGGTAGTCGATCGATTCGGGCAACAACACGATCAGCGTCGCGAGGATGAGTCCGGTGAGCACCGCGCCCACGACGAACACCGAACGCCAACCGTATTCGGCCTGCAGACCGACGGCGGCCAGACCGCCCAGGGTGGCGCCCACGCCGTATCCCGCGGTGTAGACACTGATCGCCAACCCACGCCAGCGCGACGACGAGTACTCGCTGGCGATCACCGTCGTCGACGCCAGGATTCCACCGATGCCGAGTCCGGTCAGGATACGCCAGACACCCAGCTGCCAGGGCGATCCGGCGGTGGCCGACAGTGCCGTGCCCGCCGCCGCCAGAGCGACGGATGCGAGGATCAACGGCCGACGACCGATCCGGTCGGCGAGAGGGCCGAGTACCATCGCGCCGATGGCCATACCGACCAGGCCCGCGCTCAGCAGGACACCGATCGCGGCGCCGCTGAGCGCGAACTCCGACGAGATACTCTTGGCGGTGAATGCCATCGCCATCACATCGAATCCGTCGAGGATGTTGAGCACCACGCACAATGCGACGATCAACCACTGGTAGGGACGCATCGGCGACATGTCGATGCGAGAACGTAGATCCATTTCTTGTCCTTCGGGGGTGGGGAATCAGGCGAGGTTGAGGGTGAGGCCGGCCGGCTTCCGGGTTCTCGGGCAGTTCGGCGTTGCGGCAACGCGGGAGACGCAGGCACACAGTCTGTTCGAGGTCTTCTTCTGTTCCTCGCTGAAGAAGACGTCGCGGTGGTCGATGCTGCCGTCCACGGATTCGACGTCGACCTGACACAGGCCGCACTCACCCTTTCGGCAGTCGAACATCATGTCGACGCCCGCGCGTTCGAGTGCGTCGAGCAACGACTCCCCGGTTCCGACGGTCGTCTCGACGCCCATGCTCGGCACCCTCACGACGAACTCCTCGGGATCGAACCAGCCGCTGCTGCCGAAGGTCTCGTAACGCAGGTTGGCGGGCGGAAGCGACCGATCCAGCCACGCCCGGCGCACCGCGTCCATGAGCCGGATCGGGCCGCACATGTAAAGCTCTGTCTCCGAGTCGATTCCGCCGGTCAGCTCGGTCACATCGAGCACGCCGCCCTCGTCGTTGGCGTAGACCTCGAGACGCTCACCGTGCAGCTCGGTGAGCTCGTCGAGGAAGGCCATCGCCGATCGGGTGCGCCCGACATACACGAAGCGGTAGTCGGCGCCGAGCCTGCGGAGGACCTCGCCCATCGCGACCATCGCGGTGACCCCGACGCCTCCGGCCACCAACAGATAGCTTGCCGCACCTACGCGTAGCGGGAAGTTCTGCATCGGGACCGTCACGTCGACGGTGTCACCGGGTTGCAGCGAATGCATGTACTCCGAGCCACCCCGCGATGTCGGCGACCGGCGCACTCCGAGTGTCACCCCGCGACCGTCCGGCGCTCCGGCCACCACGGAGTAGGAGCGGATGTCTCCGCCGGGCAGACGCACATCGACGTGACATCCCGGCTCGGTGCGCGTCGGCACGTCGGTGGCGATCGCGATCCGGGCGATGGAGTCGGCCGCCATCTCGATCGAGACGACCTGTCCACGCAGCCATTCGGGCTGATTCATCGCTGCCATGTCAACGTCCCGCCCCGACGATGTGGCCGCGGGTGGCGATCGCACGCTCCGCCTCGACCATCCGCTGGATGATGCGACGTACCCACATGCCGCCGGCATCGATGTTGAGGTTGTAGAACTCGTGATCGGGGTTTGCCTCGATCGCTTTCTGCTGTGCGGTCAGCATGGCCTCGTCCTCCCCGAAGACGCCGTGCACGCCCTCGCGGAGCTGGGTGGTGATGAGCTGACTGTCGAGGCGGTAGTCGCGCATGAACGCCCAGAAGTAGAGTGCCGTGCGCTCGTCGATCGGCGTGATGGTGTTCATCACGAACCCGTTCACACCCTGACTTCGGTCGCCGTCGGGCGCACCGGTTCCGGCCCGGGCGACGCCCACGTCGATCCGGATGGTCGACGGCGCCTGGAACTCGATGATCTGCCAGCGGTCGACCCTGCCGGAGAACCCGGGGAATTTGTCATTCATGTTCTTGCGCCAGAACGGGGGTGCCTCGATGTCGAGCATCCAGCGGGACACCGTCACCGTGCGTTCGTCGTGCGTCACGACGAAGTCGGATTCGCTCAGCTCGTCCTGCCCGATCGACGACGAATGCACGAACTCCTCGTGCGTCAGATCCATCAAATTGTCCAGCACGAGTTGATAATTCGCCTGCACATCGATGGTGCGGCCATCGCCCGCCCAGTCCGGCGAGTCCATCTGGAACATGTCCGGGATCGTCGACGGATCGGCCTGCGTCGGATCGCCCGGCCACACCCAGATGAACCTGTGCCGCTCCACGACGGGATAGGACGCGACCATCGCCGATGGATTGATCGTCTCCTGCGCCGGCATCTTCGTGCATCGGCCGGCCGAGTTGAACTGCAGACCGTGATACGGGCACTGGACTCCATCCGAACCGACCAAGGTTCCCATCGACAACGGCGCGAGACGGTGCCAGCACGCGTCGGCGAGTGCAACCGGCCGCCCGTCCGTCGTCCGATAGAGCGCCATCGGCTTGCCGGCGATGGTTCGCGCCACGATCTCCGAGCGGCCCACCTCGTGATCCCAGGCCGCCACGTACCAGGCGTTGAGCGGAAAGGCCATGTTCTTCGCCGTTGCCCCGGACGGGCTCAGATCGGTCATTCGGGTCTTCCTTCGGTAGGTCGTGAGTGCCACTCACTACATCGATAGATAGTTGGTGATATGGCACACAGACTAACTATCTCCATAGTCTTTGGCAAGAGTGAGTCGCCTGGCGTTGAATAGAGCCATGAGCCTGCGCCACGCCCTGCTCGCGATGTTGACGGCCGAGCCGATCACCGGATACGACGCCGCCAAGCGGTTCGAAGCCTCGGTCGGGCACGTCTGGCACGCGCCCGATTCGCAGATCTATCCGGAGTTACGCCGGATGGAGAAGGACGGACTGGTGGTCGGCGAACAGGTCCGGTGGGGACCTCGGAGCACCAAGACGCAGTACTCGATCACCGACGAAGGGCTGCACGCGCTACGCGAATGGATGAACAGCTCGCTCGACTATCAGCCGATCCGGGATCCGGTTCACATGCAGGCCGCCTACTACGAATGGGCCGACCCCGAACGGGCCCGCGACCATCTCCGGCGTCATATCGCGCACTATCAGGAGCAGGTCGACCGGTGGACGGTGATGCGTGAGTCGATCATCGACGCGACACATCCGAGCATCGCGAAACGCCTGGAGAAGTTCCCCGCCGAAGACCACGAACGGATCATCGCCTACAAGGCCTTCGCGTACGAGGGGCTCATCGACCGCGGGCTGTCCGAGATAGCTTGGGCGGAAAAGGGTTTGGACCTCATCGACAAGCTGTCACCCGACGGCGGGTGACATCCACGACGTGGCACGTGCGGCGCGATACCGAGGTTTCACATCCCGACTTGGTTAAGAGTTTCTACATCAATGCTTCGATTTAATTCGCTTGTTCTGTACGAAGATCGTCGCCACGATGGTGCTCATGACCAACCGCGATCGGCTCCTCGGGCTCGGCGTGGTCGCGATGTGGGGATTCAACTTCATCGCGATCCGACTCGGGCTCGACCATTTCCCACCGTTCTTCTTCGCCGCACTGCGGTTCGCGGTGATGGCGGTTCCGGTGGTGCTGTTCGTGCGGTTCCCGCAGGTGCGGATGCGTTGGTTCCTGCTCTACGCCGTCGGCTTCGGCATGGTCCAGTTCGCGTTCCTCTTCCTGGCCATGCACCTCGGCATGCCGACCGGTCTGGCATCGCTGGTGCTGCAATCCTCCGCGCCGTTCACCGTCCTCCTCGGTGTGCTGTTCCTCCGGGAACGGATGAGCCCGCTACAAGTGGTCGGCATCGCCGCCGCGGTCGCGGGCATGGTGATCATCGGCGTCGACCGCGCCACCCACAGCACACTGGGCCTCGGTGCCGTCGTCCCGATGATCCTGACCGTGCTTGCCGGCCTGAGCTGGGCGGTCGGCAACATCGGCTCGCGTCTCGCGGTGCAGAAAGGGCCCGCTCGCTCCGCTCCCGGCGCCCGTCAGTCCGGGCCCGCCGGCTCCGCTCCCGGCGCCCGCCTCGACGATCCGCTGCGCATGACCCTCTGGATGTCGGTCGTGCCGCCGATCCCGATGTTCGCGATGAGTCTCGTCCTCGACGGCCCGACCGCGGGGACCGACTCGTTGACAACGTTGGGCTCGCGCAGCGGCGTGCTCGCACTCGTCGGCCTGGCCTACGTCGTCCTGCTCGGTACCATCGCCGGTTCCGGCCTGTGGACGATGCTGATGTCGCGCTATGAGGCGAGCCGGGTCGCCCCGTTGTCGTTGCTGGTACCCGTCATCGGGATCACCGCGGCGTGGCTGCTGCTCGGCGAGACACCCACCGCGGTGGAGGTCGGCGGCGCGGTGATCGTCATCGTCGGATGTGCCGCCGGTGTGCTGGCCGCACCGGTCAATCGCCCGCAGCTGCCTCCGCTCCGCTCAGCGGAACGCGTCGACGAGCGCCGCGCTGATCCGATCCACCGCGGCGCGGGCGTCGGGGCTGATCAAGGTCATGTTCGCGAACCCGTGGATGAGGCTGCCGGCGCGGTCGAGGATCACCGGCACGCCCGCCGCCTCCAGTCGGTCGGCGTAGGCGATGCCCTCGTCGCGGAGCGGGTCGAACCCCGCGACGATCACGTAGGCCGGCGCGAGGCCTGTCAGGTCCTCGGCCAGCAGCGGTGACGCCCGCGGGTCGGTGCGCTGGTCGACGTCGGGCACATAGTGGTCGATGAACCAGGTCATGTCCTCGTCGGTGAGGTAGAAGCCGGTGGCGAACTCATGGCGTGAGGCGCGGATCGCCGAGATGTCCGTCGCCGGGTAGATGAGCATCTGCAGACACGGCTCGACCTCCTCGCCCCGGACCTGCTGGGCGACCACGGCACTCAGGTTGCCGCCGGCGCTGTCGCCGGCCACCGCGATGTGCTCGGCCCTCACCCCCCATGTCGGCGCCATCGCCACGGCGAACCGCCACGCCGCCACGGCGTCGTCGGCGGCCGCGGGGAACGGGTGCTCGGGCGCCAGGCGGTAGTCCACCGACAGGATGTCGGCGCCCGTCGACACCGCGAGGCGTCGTACCAGGTTGTCGTGGGTGGCGCGGTCACCGATGACCCAGCCGCCGCCGTGGAAGAACACGACCAGGCCGATGGATTCCACGTTGGCGCGGTAGCGCGTGGCATGGATCGGGCCGTCGCGACCGTCGATGACGAGGTCCTCCTCCACGGCCATCGGGGGGTGGTTCTCGGCCAGTGTCGGCGCACTCTCGCGCAGGTCGGCCCGCGCCTGATCGACCGGCTTGCCGGTGATCCGCATCGCGGGCACCTTGTCGGCGATCGAGCCGACCAGGGCTGCTTCGGGGGCGAGACGGTCACCGTGGGAGTTGACCTGCCCGTTCTTCACCAGTCGGTGCAGCAGGGCCGGCGGGAGATGTCCGACTCCCCTCATGACCGCGTGCTGGATACGGGCAGGGAACGTCAGTGTCGTCGCTGTGGCCTGGCTCACGGCCGCGAGCCTACCCGAAGCGCACCGTCGCGCTGCCGAAGACGGCTTGTGTCAGACTCTCTGCATGTCCGACCGCGTGAGAACACCGATGCGCACGAAAGCCGCGCTGACGGCCGCCTCCGCGGCGCGCTGGGCATCACGCGCGACCGGCCGTGGCAAGGGGTCGATGATCGGCGGGCTGATCGCCGCGAAGATCGACCCGGACATCATGAGCCGCCTCGCCGCCGGGAAACGTACCGCCCTGGTGACCGGAACCAATGGGAAGTCGACGACGACCCGCATGACCGCCGCGGCCCTCACCGAACTCGGGGCGGTCGCGACGCAGGCCGATGGCGCCAACATGGATGCCGGCATCATCGCCACGCTCAGCATGGAGCGGTCGGCGCCGATCTGCGCGCTCGAGGTCGACGAACTGCACGTTCCGCACGTCAGCGACGCCGTCGGCCCCGAGGTGATCGTGCTGCTGAATCTGTCGCGAGATCAGCTCGACCGCGTCGGCGAGATCAACATGATCGAACGACGGCTCCGCGAGGGCATCGCGCGTCATCCGTCGGCGACGATCGTCGCCAATTGCGACGACGTACTGGTCGCATCGGCCGCGTTCGACGCGCCGACCGTGATCTGGGTGGCCGCCGGCGGCGGCTGGGTCGGCGACTCGGTGAGCTGCCCACGCACCGGGGAACCGATCATCCGGTCCGGTGAGGACTGGTTCTCCAGCGGTGACGAGACCTTCCGCCGTCCCACTCCGGACTGGTGGTTCGACGACGAGAACCTTCACGGTCCCGACGGATTCTGTGCGCCGATGACCCTCTCGGTCCCGGGTCGCGCCAACCGCGGGAACGCCGCTCAGGCGGTCGCCGCGGCCGTCGCGATGGGTGCCGATCCGGCCAAGGCGGTGGCCGCGGTGGGCACCGTCGGCGAGGTCGCCGGACGCTACGGCATCCACCAGGTCGGCAACCACTCGGTGCGCACCCTGCTGGCCAAGAATCCGGCCGGGTGGCAGGAAGCACTGTCGATGATCGACCAGGACGCGGACGGCCTGGTCATCGCGGTCAACGGGCAGGTCCCCGACGGCGAGGACCTCTCCTGGCTGTGGGATGTGCGGTTCGAGGCGTTCGAGACCATGCAGGTGGTCGCCGCGGGTGAGCGCGCCGCCGATCTGTCGGTGCGGCTGCTCTATGCCGGTGCCGAACACACCACCATCCCGGATCCGATGAAGGCGATCGCGTCGTGCCCGCCGGGACGAGTCGAGGTGCTCGCCAACTACACCGCGTTCCGCGATCTCGGGATCGCGCTGGAGCGGGCCGAGCAGGCGCGGCGATGAGCGAGTCCACCCTGCGGATCGGGTTGGTGCTCCCCGACGTGATGGGCACCTACGGCGACGGCGGCAACGCCCTGATCCTGCGGCAACGGGCCCGCATGCGGGGCATCGACGCCGAGATCATGCAGATCACCCTCGACGACGAGGTGCCTGATTCCCTCGACGTCTACACACTCGGCGGCGCCGAGGACTACGCACAGCGACTCGCCACCCGCCACCTCACCCGGTATCCGGGCCTGCAGCGAGCGGCGGCCGCCGGACGTCCGGTGCTTGCCATCTGCGCGGCCATTCAGGTGCTCGGACACTGGTACGAGACGTCGGCGGGTGAACGGGTGGACGGGATCTCGCTGTTCGACCTGACCACCTCCCCGCAGGAGAAGCGGGCCATCGGCGAACTGGTCACCGACCCGGTGCTACCCGGACTCACCCAGCCGCTGAGCGGGTTCGAAAACCACCGCGGCGGAAGCAAACTCGGCCCGGATGCGTCGCCACTGGGCCGCGTACGGCACGGCGTCGGCAACGGCGTCGGCGACGGCACCGAGGGCGTCGTCGCGGGATCGGTCATCGGAACCTACATGCACGGACCGGCACTGGCCCGCAACCCGGAACTCGCCGACTACCTGCTCGCCCGGGCGATGGGTTCCGATTCGCTTGCCCCTCTGGACCTTCCGGAGGTCGACCGGCTGCGTAAGGAGCGGCTCGCCGCCGGACGTCGGGGTTGATCATGCCCGGGTGAAGATCGCGGCGTGGAACCGGGGACACTTCTCCGACCCGCAGATCGAGCACTCGGTACCGGGCCCGGAATGCAGATGGGCGTCCCGACGATGGCCGCATCGGCACCGCCTCTCCGGGCCCTGGCCGAGCCAGCGCACGAACACATTCAGATTCATCTCGCCAATCCCGCATTCTCGGCCGCAGCCGTCAGTACCTCGACGAGCATGTCCGGGGTGAGCCGACCGGTGAACGTATTGTGTTGGCTCACATGATAACTAGCGAAGACGGTGAGTTCGCGGTGATCCCGGCGGATCACCGTTCGCGCGCCGTGGGCGAATTTCGGCCGTGGCCGTCCGACTTCCCAGCCCAAGTCGGCGAAGGCCCGCAGCCCGGCCTGCCAGCCGAACGCACCGAGCACCACCACCGACCGCAGCGTGGGCATCAGCAACTCGAGCTCGGCGTCGAGCCACCGTGCGCAGCGATCCCGCTCGGCGACGGTCGGCTTGTTCTGTGGCGGCGCGCAATGTACCGGCGCGGTCATCCGTACCCCATACAGTTCGGTGCCGTCGTCGGCCGACACGACGGTCGGCTGACTCGCCAGACCCGTGTCGTACAGAGCACGGAATAAGACGTCGCCGCTCTGGTCCCCGGTGAACATGCGACCGGTGCGATTTCCACCATGGGCGGCGGGGGCCAGTCCCAGGATCACCACCCGCGCATCGTCGGGGCCGAAACCCGGCACCGGGCGTCCCCAGTAGGTCTGGTCGGCGAAGGCGGCGCGCTTCTCGTGAGCCACCTGCTCGCGCCACGCCACCAGTCGGGGGCACGCCCGACAGTCGACGAGGTCGGCGTCGAGAGCTGCGATGGTGCGGTAGGACACAACCCACGGTAGCGCCGGGAATCGCTCGATCAGTCCAACACGCGACACCGGTCACGGGTACGGTCCACCGCGAACCAGCCACGTTCGAACCGCTGCCACCGCTCGAGCATCGGGCGGGACTCCTCGCCGTCGCGGGCAACCGACCGTTCAAGTCGTTCCGCGGCGGTTCCGCCATCGAGCCACAGCGAATGGCTGAGCCGCGGCGCGATCCGCCGGCGCGCCGACGACACACCCTCGATGATCAGCAACGGCTCCCATCGCAGCCACACCGGGCGGCCCGGCTCGGGCACACCGTCGCGCCAGACCATCGGCCGGTAGCGGTAGTCGTGGCGTCGGATGAAGGCCTGCAGCACATCGGTTTCCAGCTCCGGCCACCAGGCGACGGGGTTGTCCCAGGTGGCGAAGTCGTCGGTGCGGATCAACTGCACGCCGATGCCCCGCTCCCGCAGCCGGTCCACCAGCGCATCGGCGACGGTGGACTTGCCGGCACCGGAAGGCCCATCGATGGCGACGATGCCGGTCTCCATCTCGGCCGCCAGCCGGTCCAACCGGGCGTCCACGGTGGAGTCGATCATCGACCCAATCCGATACCGGTCCGTGGTGGCGGTGTGGTGAGCGAGGCGGTGATCGGTGCCTGGGGAACCGATCGCACCGCCGTCCGGCCCGTACGTAGGTACTCGACGATCGCGCGGTCCAGCGGAGCATTGTGCCGACCCAGTTGCGCGTGGTCACCCCCACCCACGGTGATGAGCCGACTGCGCATCACCCGCTGCATCGCGAGGCCGCCGCGGTACGGGGTCTGCGGATCTCCGAGACTCTGGATCTGCAACGGCTGCACGGCAAGTCCCCGATTCGACAGCGTCACCGGCCGAACCACCGGTGGCGCACCCGCGCACGCCAGCCCCGACGCGTAGTAGAGCCCGGGGGCGTCGAACACATCACCGACGACGAAGTCCGCGTAGACCGCCGCGGGGATCTGCGCAGGTTGCGCCGGGACCTGATTCTCGTTGCACATGATCAGGTTCTGCATCTGCTGCAGGTTGGTCAGGATCTTGATCAGCTGTGGCGATATCTTGGCGGGCGGTGTGGCGCGGCCGTTGGTCCGCATCGCGACCAGGGGCCAGGCGTTGCGGTCCGGCGCGGCCAGGCGGGTCAGGCCCAGCAACGACGACGTCGCTTGGTTGCCACCGGGAACCAGCAATGTCGCGATCAGGTTCTCCACCCCGGCACGGGCTTCGGCGGTGAGATTCGCACCGGCGATGTACTGCTGCGCAACTGCTCGCAGTCCGGGCGGTACGTCGGCCACCTGTGCGGGCGGCGCCGCGAGTGACGGCGGCACACCGGACTCCTCGGTGACCTTCGCACTCCACGCCCGGTAGACCGCAAGCGGGGTGGTGCCGAGATGATAGATGTTGTCGTGCTGCGCAATCCACGCCATCATCTCGTGGACACGGCGCTTGTAGCCATCGGTCTGTGACGCCAGCACGTCGTTCCAGATCCATGACGGGTCGACACCGGAGTCGAGCACGAGGCGGTCGGTGTGGCGCGGAAAAAGTGTCGCGTACGTGGACATCAGCAGCGTGCCGTAGGAGATCCCATACAAGCTGACCTTGTCGACACCGAGCAGCCGGCGGACCCATTCGATGTCGCGGGCGGTGTTTTCGGTCGTGATGGTGCGGACGTAGCCGGGCCGGGACTTGTCGCACCGCTCGCGGTTCAGCGCACCGGCGGCGGTGATCGCGGCGAGCGTGTCGGATTCCTGGACGGGGGCGCATTCGACCGGGGTGGAGGACAGCAATCCCCGCGGCTGTACGGCGACGAGATCCCACTCGTCGCGCATCGCGTCCGGCAGCGGCAGCGCCGAGAACATGGCGATGGCGTCACCCCCGGGCCCACCCGGGTTGCCGATGAGCACGCCCCGCCGACGACCGGGATCGCGCGCTGGGAGGCGACTGACCAGGATGTCGATCGACGGCCCGGTGGGATCGGCATAGTCGCGGGGAACCCGCACGGTCGCACATCGAACGTCGGGACCGGCACCGTGGATCGGTGGGCAGGCGCCCCAGCGCAGCGTCTGGGCGGGTGAGGCATCGGCGGCCGACGGCGCCGTCAGCACACCGAGAACCGCTCCGATCGTCACCACGGCCGCGAGCAGCCGACGGATGCGTGTGCGTCCCGGACTCGTCACGGGTCTTTCTGTCGCAGTCATCGCGGTACGAGGGTGATGCGCTAAGCCAGAATCCGACGCCCCGAGAGCGCACGTCCCAGGGTGAGTTCGTCCGCGAACTCGAGGTCGCCGCCCATCGGCAACCCGGAAGCGAGTCGGGTCACCGACAGGCCGGGGAAATCCTTGAGCATGCGTAACAGATACGTCGCGGTGGCCTCGCCCTCGGTATTCGGGTCGGTGGCCACGATCACCTCGGTGACATCGACGCCGTCGGTTTGGTTGGCGAGCCGCCGAAGGAGTTCCCGGATGCGCAGCTGGTCGGGCCCGATCCCCGACAACGGGTCCAGCGCTCCCCCGAGCACGTGGTAGCGGCCGTCGAACTCCTTGGTCCGTTCGATCGCGTGCACGTCCTTCGGTTCCTCGACGACGCAGATCTTCGTCGCGTCCCGGCGGGCGTCCGAGCAGATCCGGCACAGCCGGTTCGCCGACACGTTGCCGCATTCGGCGCAGAAGGTGACGTCGTCGCGCACCCGTCCCAGCGCCGCGATCAGCCGATCGATCTCGCTGTTCTCGACCGAGAGCAGATGAAAGGCGATCCGCTGTGCACCCTTGGGGCCGAGCCCCGGCTGTTTGGCCAGCTCGTCGATCAGATCCTGGATGGGTCCCTCGTACATCGCGGCCTACTGGCCGAGGCCGGGGATGCCGCCGCCGAGCCCTCCGGCGAGCGGCCCCATCTTCTCCTGTGCCAGCGCCTCACGTTTGCTCGACAGATCGTTCAGTGCGCCGAGGACCAGGTCCTGTAGCGTCTCGACGTCGTCGGGGTCGACGACCTTCGGGTCGATGGTCACGGCGGTCACCTCGCCGGTGCCGTTGCCGGTCACCGTCACCAGGCCGTTCCCAGCCGAGCCGGTCACCTCGGCCGCCGCGATCTCGTTCTGTGCGGACAGCAGCTTCTCCTGCATCTGCTGCGCCTGCGCGAGCAGCCCGGCCATCGGGTTGTCGCCTCCGGCGCCGCCGCCGAACAATGCGCTGGGGTCGAATGGTTGAGTCACGGGTTCCAGGGTAATCGTCGTGTCACCGCAGCAACCGGTCGACATGCTCGGCAAGTTCGTCGACCGTCTCGTCGCCGGCCGGGATCACCACGAACGAGAGCACCTCGTCGCCGAACAGCCTGCTCGCCCGACGGGTGAGCGCGAATTCGAATCGGTCGTCGCGGTGTCGCCACTGCTCGATACCGCCATAGATCGGAGCGCTGGACCCGGTGGTCACGCAGTACTGGTCCGCGTGCGGTCCCCCGACCAGATCACGCTGGATCTGGAAACACGCGTCCGACTCGTCGTCGATGAACACGACGGCCTCACATCCCAGGTCCGGGTGACGTTCATAGGACGCCTGAATGGCCATGGCGCCAGCGTAGCCGCACGCCCGCCCCGCTGATCGAGCAGCGACCCAGGCGCCAGCCGAGGACGCGTGTCGAGATCACCCGTCCGGATCGACCACACTGCGACGACTCTCGAACCGCCGCGCCTCCCCGGTCAGCGGATCGTCGAACCCCAGCGCATACGCGACCAACCGCAGCGGCTGTGAGAAGTCGCCGTGATCGGGCCGTTCGGCCAGGTCGGGCCGGATGTCGGGATAGAGCGGGTCCCCGACGATGCCGACGCCCAGACTCGCCATGTGTAGCCGGAGCTGATGGGTGCGCCCGGTGTGCGGGCGGAGACGATAGATCCCGCCGGCCCCGCTTCGGTCGATGAGGGTGATCTCGCTGATCGCGTTGACCTCGCCGTCGACGACCCGCGCCCGCAGGTCACCGGCGGTCTTCTCGATCCGGTCGGTCACCGTGACCGGGGTGGTCAGGTCGTCACGCATCGGGGCCAGCGCCCGGTACTCCTTGACCACCTGCCGGGTGGCGAACAACTCCTGATAGGCCGAACGCACCTCGGGGCGCAGGGTGAACAGCAGCACTCCCGCGGTGAGCCGGTCCAGCCGGTGCGCAGGGGACACCAGGTCGGTGCCGAGTTGTCGGCGCAGTCGGACGAGCGCGGTCTGGGCGACGTGTCGTCCTCGGGGCATGGTGGCCAGGAAATGCGGTTTGTCGACGACGACGATGGACTCGTCGGCGTAGAGAATCGGCAGGTCGAACGGGATGTGCGGTTCGTCGGGCAGGTCGCGGTAGAGGAAGACCGACGTGTTGAGCCGGGCCGGATCGTCGAGGTCCACCGGATGTCCGTGCGTGTCGACGACCTCCCCGCGTACGGCTCGTGCGCGCAGATCGTCGAGGGTCAGTCCGGCCAAAGACGGCGTCGAGAGCAAACACTCCCCGACGGTGCGTTCCGGCCCCGACCGCAACACCACGCGCGTGGCGTCGACGCCGTCACGCGGCGGCAGCGGCGCGGCGAGACCCCCGCGAGGGCGGCGTCGGCTCAGCTCTCGAGACGCTTCTTGAGGTTGCCCAGCAACGCCGCCTGGATGCGGTTGAGGCCCTTGGGCGCGAAGGTCTTCTCGAAGAACCCGCCGATGCCGCCGGCGCCGTTCCAGGTTGTGGTGGTGGTCACCCGACTACCGGAACCGGAGCCGGCGACAGTGTATTTCGTCACCATCGACGAGTTCTCGTCGGTCTCGGTGACGGTCGAGCCGGCCACTGAGACGGCTGCCTTGACGTCACGCTGCCGCTTGGAGGTGGCCTGCAGAATCCAGTGCACGAGCGTGCCGTCGCCGTTTCCACCGCTGATCACCTGGTAATCGCGGTACTGTTCGGGCAGGATCGCGGGCCGCACCTCGGAGTAGTCGGCGAGCGCGGCGACCACCGCATCGGGGGCGGCGGCGATCTCGATCGACTGGGTTGCGGAAACCTGACCCACGGCTAACTCCTTTTGAACTGATTGGCGGGGGACAAACTCACGTCTTAGGCTAGCCAAGTGAGCTCCGACCAGTTGGAGATGGGGGCGTCGGCATTCGAGAAGGGTGTCGCGACACTCCTGGCGAGTCACCGGGCCATACCGCCCGGGGCGACGGTGAGGTTGGCGAAGAAGACGTCCAACCTCTTCCGTAAGCGTGCCGAGAATCCGAACCCAGGCCTGGACGTGTCCGGCCTGGACCGGGTGATCTCGGTCGATCCGGATGCCAAGACCGCCGACGTCGCGGGCATGTGCACCTACGAGAACCTCGTCGCCGCCACGCTGCCCTATGGTTTGGCGCCGAAGGTCGTGCCGCAGCTCAAGACGATCACGCTGGGCGGTGCGGTGACCGGCCTCGGCATCGAGAGCACCTCTTTCCGCAACGGTCTCCCGCACGAATCGGTGTTGGAGATCGACATCCTCACCGGCGACGGCGAGATCATCACCGCAACACCGACGAACGAACATGCCGACCTGTTCTTCGGTTTCCCCAATTCGTATGGAACTCTTGGCTATTCGGTACGGCTCAAGATCGAGTTGGAATCGGTGCCGCCGTTCGTCGAGCTGCGGCATGTGCGCTTCCACCGGCTCGCCGAGCTGCAGGAGACGATGACGACCATCGTCTCCGACGGCACCTACGACGGCGAGCGTGTCGACTACCTGGACGGGGTGGTCTTCACCGCGGATGAGTCGTATCTCACACTCGGGCGACAGACAGATGAGGCCGGGCTGGGCGAGCGCAGCGACGGGAAAAATGTCACTGTCAGCGATTACACCGGGATGGACATCTTCTACCGGTCGATCCAGCATCCCGACGGTGTGAAGCGCGATCGTCTCACCATCGGTGACTATCTGTGGCGCTGGGACACCGACTGGTTCTGGTGTTCGCGCGCGTTCGGTGCGCAGAATCCCCGCATCCGCCGGTTCTGGCCGAAGAAATTGTTGCGCAGCAGTTTCTACTGGAAGCTCATCGGCTACGACCACCGCTGGAACATCGCCGACAGGATCAACGCCCGTAAGGGTCTGCCGGCCAACGAGCGCGTCGTCCAGGACATCGAGGTGCCGATCGAGAACACCACCGCGTATCTCAACTGGTTCCTGGACAACGTCCCGATCGAGCCGATCTGGCTGTGCCCTCTGCGTCTTAGGGAGCCGGCGCTGCCCGGCGCCGACGCGGCCCGACCGTGGCCGCTGTATCCGCTCGAACCACATCGCACCTATGTCAATATCGGGTTCTGGTCGGCGGTGCCGGTCACCCCCGGCGACCCCGGCCACACCAACAAGCTGATCGAACGCACCGTGGCCGAGCTCGACGGCCACAAGTCGCTCTACTCAGAATCCTTCTATGCACCCGACGAGTTCGACGAACTCTACGGGGGAGAGAACTATCGGCTGCTCAAGAAGCGGTACGACCCGAACGGTCGTCTGCTGGACCTGTATTCGAAAGCGGTGAAACGACAATGACGACCTTCAAGGACAGCTCGACCTCCACCACGCACGAATCACGTTCCGCCCATGACTCGTCGCGGAAGATGACGCTTGCCGAGATCTTCGAGTCGCTGGTCGGGGGGAATCTCTCCATCCGGATCACCGCCTACGACGGCAGTTCTGCCGGCCCGGCCGACGCCGAGTACGGCCTGAATCTGAAGACCTCTCGCGGCACCACCTACCTGGTGACCGCACCGGGCGACCTCGGGCTCGCCCGTGCCTACGTCTCCGGTGATCTCGAGCTCATCGGCGCCCATCCCGGCGACCCGTACCACGCGCTGCGGGCGCTGGCCGCCGACCTCGAATTCAAACGGCCCTCACCGCTCACCCTCGCCCAGATCGCCCGGTCGCTGGGCATCGAGCACTTCAAGCCGATCGCACCGCCACCGCAGGAGGCGCTGCCACGCTGGCGCCGCTTCGCGGAGGGACTGCGCCACAGCAGGTCCCGTGACGCCGAGGTCATCCACTACCACTACGACGTCTCGAACACCTTCTACGAGTGGGTCCTCGGGCCGTCGATGACCTACACCTGCGCCCTATACCCCGACCTCGAGGCCTCACTGGAGACCGCGCAGGAGAACAAGTACCGGCTCATCTTCGAGAAGCTGCGACTCAAGCCGGGCGACCGCCTGCTCGACATCGGTTGCGGCTGGGGCGGAATGGTCCGCTATGCCGCGCGGCGCGGAGTGAAGGTGATCGGCGCCACGCTCTCCAAGGAACAGGCCGAGTGGGCACAGCAGGCCATCATCGACGAAGGTCTGTCCGACCTCGCCGAGGTGCGCCACAGCGACTACCGCGACATCACCGAGACCGGCTTCGACGCGGTGTCCTCGATCGGCCTCACCGAGCACATCGGGGTGAGCAACTACCCCGCGTACTTCACCTTCATGCGCGACCGGCTGCGCGTCGGCGGCATGCTGCTCAACCATTGCATCACGCGGCCCGACAACGGGAAGTCCGGCCGCGCCGGATCGTTCATCGACCGCTACGTGTTCCCCGACGGCGAGCTCACCGGCTCCGGCAAGATCATCTCGAAGCTGCAGGACATCGGCGGCATGGAAGTCATCCACGAGGAGAACATCCGCGACCACTACGCGATGACCCTGCGCGACTGGAACCGCAACCTGGTCGAACACTGGGACGAGGCGGTCGCCGAGGTCGGCGACGGCACCGCCCGCCTGTGGGGTCTGTACATGGCCGGCTGCCGCATCGGTTTCGAACGCGACATCGTGCAGTTGCACCATGTACTCGCCACCAAGCTCGACGACAAGGGCCGCAACGACCTTCCGCTGCGCCCCTGGTGGCAGCCCTAACACAGTCCCCGGCCCCGGCCCGGCCGACAGCACCCAACTTCATGCCGACAGCACCCGGATTCCTGCCGACAGCACCCGGTTCCGCGCCGACGGCGACCGGTATTGCGTCGACGGCACCCGAAGAATCGCCGACAGCAACCGGGTATTGCGTCGACGGCACCCGAAATATCGCCGACAGCAACCCGTTTTGCGTCGACGGCACCCGAAATATCGCCGACAGCAACCCGTTTTGCGCCGATGGCACCCGAAATATCGCCGACAGCAACCGACTTAGCGACGAGAGCACCCGGATTCCGATCGACAGCAACCGGTTCCGCACTGCTGGCACCCGGGATCGGAGTCGAGTACCGCGCGTCGCCAGAGGTCTGGCGACGTCGGGTACGCGATACCATCTGGCGTCGTACGGTTGCCACGCTGTTCAGTTGCCAAAGGACGATGAGTGGCCAGACGGTGGTCGTCGGCGGATGCCAGGCTGCCGGATGGTCAGGCTCGTCGGGCGATCGGTCGGTTCACAGCAGGAACCCGATATCCAGGGACGTGTCCCCATCATCGGCCCCACGAAGCGATCCCGAGCGCGCCCTCAATGAAACGCACAGCGACAACGCTGTCGGCAAGAACTAGGTGCCGTCGGCGCGAAACCGGTTGCCGTCAGCGATATTCCGGGTGCCGTCGGCGCGGAACCGGGTGCCGTCAGCGATATTCCGGGTGCCGTCGGCGCAAAACGGGTTGCTGTCGGCGATATTTCGGGTGCCGTCGACGCAAAACCGGGTGCCGTCAGCGATATTTCGGGTGCCGTCGGCGCAAAACCGGGTGCCGTCGGCGATATTCCGGGTGCGGTGGCGCGGACGATCACTCCAACGGACGAGCGCCCAGTTCCGACTTGAGCAGATCGAGCGCGACCTGATCGGGGTCGAGCCGCCGCTCCGGCGGACCCGAATGTGCCTCGGCGACCATCTCGTCGCGCTCGGCGTCGGTGATCTCGTCGTCGGAGCGCGGTTGTTGCGGTTCGGGGTCCTCGGGTTCGGGCGGTGTCTCGGAAACCGAAGGGGTGGAATCGTCCCGCCGCTGCTCACTCGGTTCGGCCGCTCGACTCGGCCGGGAGAACTGCTGGCGTCGTTGCGGCGGTTGCTGCGCCGTCGTGGATTTCGCCGGGGTCGCCGGCGCCGCACCGGCGGCCGCCAGATGCACGGTTCGCACGTCGAGGTCGGCGGCGAAGACGTCGCGCAGGGCGTCGCGGAGGATTGCGGTCGCGTGAGCGGCCGACAGCCGTCCCACCAGGACCTCGGCGGGGTGAGACAGGACGACGGTCCCGTCCTGCAGATCGTGGATCGCCGCCGCGGACAGCATCGGTTCCAGGCTCTTCGACCGTTCGCGGACGGCGGCCCGCACATCCTGGAACCGCTTACGCACCGTCTCGACGTCGAGGCCGTTCGATGATTCCGGTTCCGGTTCCGGCTCGACGACCCGCGGTGGCGCCTTGGCGGTCTCGGGCTCGGGCGGCAAGTCGTACTCGGGTGGCTCCTCGGGCAACGGGACGTCGTCATACGAGGATGAGATCGCCTCCGGCACAACCGGTTCGGCCTCCGGAGAGGGGCGATCCGCCGGCACGCGTGCCGGTGGCTGCGGGGCCGTCGGGGTGCCACCACCACGGGGTCCCGCCACCCGCGGCGCGACGGGCGTCGTGGCCGACGGGATTTCGGCCGACAGAGGTTTCGCCGGCGCCTCGGGCACGCGGGGCGGGGTCGGGGTCTCGATGACAGGAGGCGCGGTGGGCGCCTCGGGGGCAGGTCGCGTCGGCGCCTCGGCAACGGGACGCGCTGCCGGCGTTTCGACAACAGGGGCCGCAACCGGCCTATCGGCAGGCGCAGCCGTATCGGCAGCAGGCGCCGGAGTCTCGTGGGCCTGCTCCGCCGGCACCGCCTCGGCGGCCTTGCGCTGCGACCGCCGCACATACTTCGGTGGCGGTTCGGAACTCGCCGGCGCCTGCGGTCGGGCCGCCGGAGCTGCGCCCGCCATCTCCGGCGACGCTGTACGCGTGGGCCCGGCCGGAGCCACCGCCCCTGACTCGAGCCGTTCGAGGCGCTGCAGCAGCGCTGCGTCGTCGGCGGAGACCGCGGGCAGCAACATCCGCGCGCACATCACCTCCAGCAGCAGCCGCGGCGAGGTGGTGCCACGCATCTCACCGAGTGCGGCGTGCACGGTCTCGGCGAAACGGGTCAGCGTCGCGGGTCCGAGCCTCTCGATCTGGGCCTGCATCCGCGCCAACTGGTCACCCGGGGCCTCGACCAGCCCGCGGTCGGCGGCGTCCGGGACGGCCTGCAGCAGGATCAGGTCGCGCAGCCGCTCCAGCAGGTCGACGGCGAATCGCCGCGGGTCGTGTCCGGCGTCGATCACATTCTCGACAGTGCCGAAGAGTCGGGAACCGTCCGCGGCCGCGAGCGCGTCAATCGCCTCGTCGATGAGCGCCACATCGGTGACCCCGAGCAGCGCCAGTGCGCGATCGTAGGTGACGCCCTGCTCGCCCGCCCCGGCGAGGAGCTGGTCGAGGATGCTCAGCGAGTCACGCGGGGAGCCGCCACCGGCCCGGATCACCAGCGGGTACACGTCGGGAGCGACGGTCACGTGCTCGCTGGCGCAGATCTTCTCCAGCAGCCCGCGCATCACCGGCGGTGCGAGCAGACGGAACGGATAGTGGTGGGTACGCGAACGGATCGTCGGGAGCACCTTTTCGGGTTCGGTCGTCGCGAACACGAAGATCAGGTGCTCGGGCGGCTCCTCGACGATCTTGAGCAACGCGTTGAAACCCGCGGTGGTCACCATGTGCGCTTCGTCGACGATGAACACGCGATAGCGCGATTCCGACGGCGCATAGAACGCCCGGTCGCGCAGCTCACGCGTATCGTCGACACCTCCGTGGCTGGCCGCGTCGAGTTCGATCACGTCGAGATTCCCGGCCCCGCCGGGCGCGAGCGCCGTGCAGGAATCGCATTCACCGCACGGTGTGGAGGTCGGTCCGTGCACGCAGTTCAGCGACCGGGCCAGGATCCGCGCCGACGACGTCTTGCCGCAGCCACGTGGCCCGGAGAACAGGTAGGCGTGATTGATCCGGCCGGAGTCCAGCGCCCTGCTCAACGGCTCGGTGACGTGCTCCTGGCCCACGACGTCGGCGAAGGTTGCCGGGCGATAGGTGCGATACAGAGCCACGTGACGAGACTACCGGCGCCCACCGACGACCGGTGTGCTCCCTCCCCAACGCCGTCCGCGGGTGTGGATGACCTCAGCCGAAGTCGTTGCGCAGCTGGAATTTGAGCACCTTGCCCGACGGGTTGCGCGGCAGTGCATCGACGAACTCCAGCCGCAGTGGCAGCTTGTAGGCCGCGAGCTGATCGGCAGCGAACTCCCGCAACTCCTCGAGGGTCACCTTCTCGTCGGGGGCGAGCGCGACCACTGCGGTGACCGCCTCACCCCACTTCTCGTCGGGGAGCCCGACGATGGCGACCTCGGCGACCGCCGAGTGGCTGTAGAGCACGCTCTCGACCTCGGCCGGGTAGACGTTCTCGCCGCCGGTGATCACCATGTCCTTGACCCGGTCGACGACGAAGATGTACCCGTCCTCGTCCTCACGCCCTATGTCGCCGGTGTGGAACCAGCCGTCGTCGTCGATGGCGGACGCGGTCGCGTCCGGATTGCGCCAGTACCCGACCATCACCTGCGGCCCTCGCACGCAGATCTCGCCCGGCTCCCCCACCGGCACGACAGTGTTGGAGGCATCGACGAGGCGTACATCCGACAGCGGCAGTACCTTGTTGCCGGCAGCGCCGATCTTGCGTTCCGACTCGTCGAGCCCCATCACCAGTGCCAGCGGCGCGGTCTCGGTGAGACCGTATCCCTGCGCGAACTTCAGGCCGCGCTCGGCGTAGCGACGCATCAGCGGCTCCGGCACGGGTGCACCACCGCACACCAGATAACGCAGGCTCGACAGGTCCGCGGTGTCGAACTCGGGGACCTGGCTCATGAACAGGAACATCGCGGGGACGCCGAACATCGTCGTCACCCGATGGCTCGCGATGTCGGCGAGCGCCTGCTGCGGGTCGAAGGCATGAGCCAAGACGACGTGGCCGCCCTTCTGCAGGGTGATCAGCGTCGTCACGTTGAGGCCACCGATATGGAACAGCGGCGCCGCGGTGTAGGTCACGTCGTCGGTCACCGTGTCGAAGCTGAGCAGGGCGTTGACGTTGTTCCAGAACAGGTTGCCGTGGGAGAGCACCGCACCCTTCGGCCGGCCGGTGGTCCCGGAGGTGTACATGATCACCGCGGGTTCGGACGACGCCGGATGATACGGCTCGCGGAGCGGCTCATGCTGCATGATCAGGTCCTCGGCCGTTTCCCAGCCGGGTGCGGTGGTGACCGCGACCCGACGTCGCACGGGCAGGTCGGTGTCGATGGAGTCGACCCGTTCGGCGAGGTCGGTGTCCGCGAACAGCGTGTGCACGCCGGCGTCGCCGAGGATGTAGGCGAGTTCGGGGCCGGTCAGCCGGAAGTTCAGCGGTACGAAGGTCGCGCCGGCACGCGCGGTGGCGAACATGGCGGTCAGGAACATCGGATGGTTGAGCCCGAGATAGCCGACCCGATCGCCCGGGCTGATCCCGCCCGCGGCCAGGGCCGCGGCCATCCGGTCGACGCGGTCGGAGAACTCGGCGTACGTCTGGGTCCGCCCTTCATACGTGATCGCCGGCCGGTCGGGTCCTATCGCGCTGCGTCGCGCGATCCACGATCCGAGATCCATCTCCGGTGCATCCACTCGTGACATGCAACAGCCCCTTCCGCCATCGGTGGCGCCCAGGGTAGACGCGCGACACTGCCGGGTGTCGCGAGTTCGAGAAGTCAGATCTGTCCGGCGCGGACGGGGTGGTGTTCGCGCGCCCGGAGCACGACGATGGTCGCGAGAACCGTCCCCAGGAACACGAAGTTGTAGGGGTAGTAGGTGAACCACTTCAGCCACACGATGCCGTTCTTGAAGAACAGCCCGATCAGGTAGGCGTCCGGGACGGTCTTGTTGACGAACCAGATGGGATGCGCCAGATAGGTGCGCCACGAGAATGCGACGAGGATCAGCGCCGACAGTCCGAGGGCGACTGCGGCGTACTCGATCGACGCGCGACCCGGCGTGAGCAGCAAATGCACCGCGATCACCACCAGCGGAACCATCCACACCCAGTGATGTCCCCACGACATCGGCGACACCGCGCACGACGTCATCCCGACGATGCTGATCGACAGCAGTTCCTGGCCGTGACGGTGCGCGAGTACCGCCGCGTACATGCCCAGCGCCAGCGCGGCGAGCGCCAGCACCAGCCACAACAGCGTGTTCGGATTGTCGGTGCGCATCAGGTTCGCGAGCAGACCGCGGATCGACTGGTTGCCCACCGTCTGCGGTGCGCCGACCCGGTCGGAGTCGAACAGCTTGGCGGTCCAGTACGACCACGACTCGCTCGGCAGCACGGCGAAGCCGATGACGACGGTGCCCGCGAACCCGGCGAGCACCCCGATCATCGTCCGCCACTGCCGCAGCAACGCCAGATAGAGCACGAAGATCAGGGGCGTGAGCTTGATACCGGCGGCGATCCCGGTACCGACTCCGCGGAGTCGACTGCCATCTGGGCGCGTGAGGTCGGCGACGATGAGCAGCAGCAGGAACACGTTGATCTGGCCGTACCAGATGGTCGTCCGCACCGGCTCGAGCAGGATCACCACCGCGACCAGTGACATCGCGATCACCCGGAGCGGCCATGACGCGCAACGACCCAGCGACTTGAAGCCGAGCATGATCACCAGATACAACGCGACGAAGATCCCGAGGGTCCAGATGATGCGGGCCACGTCGAAGGACACCCAGGTGAACGGCGCGAACAGGATGGCCGAAATCGGCGCGTAGGTGTAGTCCATCTGACCGAGCAGCTTCGCGTCGTACAGGCTCCCACCGTCGATCACGGTCTGCGCACCGGCCCGGTAGACATCGAGGTCGAGCTGGTTGTCGAACAGACCCCAGAACGGCGTCGTGAACGGGACCACGACGTTCTGCAGCCAGATCGCGACGAGTCCGACGATGACGAATCCGACCGCGACCAGGGCTGGCCGGCCGGGTTTCACGCTCGCAACCCTGCCACGGTCGCTACTCCTGAGGATCAAGAATCGCGGGACGCGAGCAGGCTCTCCGACGCCGCCAACAGCACGCAGGTGGCGACTCCGTCCATGGCGACGCGGAGGTCCTCGATCGACGGGAGGGTCGGCGCCAATCGAATGTTGCGGTCGAACGGGTCCTCCCGGTAGGGGAATGCCGAACCGGCGGTGGTCAGCGCGATACCCGCCTCCTTCGCCAGTTCGATGACCCGGCGGGCGGTGCCGTCAATGACGTCGAGGCTGACGAAGTAGCCGCCTTCAGGGTGCGACCACGCGGCCACCTTGGACGCGGCGAGTCGGTCGTCGAGGATGTCGAGGACGAGTTTGAACTTCGGGGCCAGGATCTCGCGGTGACGAGCCATGTGGGCGCGCACACCGTCCGCGTCGCCGAAGAACATGGCGTGCCGCAGCTGGTTCACCTTGTCCGGGCCGATGGTCTTGAACGAGAGGTGCTTGGTGAACCAGTCGACGTTCTCCTTCGACGATCCGAAGAACGCGACGCCGGCACCGGCGAAGGTGATCTTCGACGTCGAGCCGAGGACATAGACCCGGTTCGGGTTGCCGGCCTCTGCGGCCATGTCCAGCACCGGCAGCGGCGGCGGCGGGGCGTCGACCAGGGTGTGCACGGCGTAGGCGTTGTCCCAGATGATGCGGAAGTCGTCGGCGGCGGGCATCGAGAGCAGTCCGCGGGTGACCTCTTCGGTGAAGGTGACACCCGTCGGGTTGGAGTAGGTGGGCACGGCCCACATGCCCTTGATGCTCGGGTCGTTGGCCGTCAGCGCCGCGCAGGCGTCGACGTCGGGGCCGTTGGGCAGCATCGGCACCGTGATCATCTCGATGCCGTAGGTCTCGGTGATCGCGAAATGACGGTCGTAGCCCGGCGACGGACACAGGAACTTGATCGGTTCGCTACTCCAGGGCTTCGCCGAGTCGGGGTTGCCCGACAGCAATGAGAACACCACGAGGTCGTGCATCACCTCGAGACTGGCGTTGCCGAGCGCGAGCAGATTCTTCGGGTCGACAGCGAGCAGCTCGCCGAAGATCTCCCGCAGCTCGGGCAGACCAGTCTGACCGCCGTAGTTTCGGCAGTCGGTACCGGCGGCGTCGCGGTACTTGTCGCCCGGCAGCGAGAGCAGTTCGTTGGAGAGGTCGAGCTGCTCGGGCGCGGGCTTGCCCCGCGTCAGGTCGAGTTTCAGACCGGCCGCGCACAGCACGTCGTAGAGCTTCTGCAGTTCGGAGCCGGTTTCGCGGAGCTGGTCGGCACTCATCGAGTGATAGTTCAACGCGGGACCTCTCGCAGCATGTCCGTCGCAGGGAGACGGTGACGCTCTCGCGGGTGATGGTGTGGATTAGGGGACCCCGCGCACCCGAGAGAGCCCGTTGACCCTTGCTGCCTTCCGGCCCTGGGGGAGTTCACAGGATGCACGCCGCGCGGGATCCGTCGTCAAGTGTAGCGGTGTCCCTCCACGTCCTGACAAATCCGCTCGTCGTCGGGCTTTCCGCCGCCGTTTTGGGTCCGAGGGCCTCGGCCAGCTATCATGCCCAGGTTGGAGGATTCGCCTAGTGGCCTATGGCGCTCGCCTGGAACGCGGGTTGGGTTAACAGCCCTCGGGGGTTCGAATCCCCCATCCTCCGCAGAAGAGATCCGCAGCTGTTCTTACCGTTCACCGGCGAGAACGCTGCGGATTTCTCGTTTGCTGGCACGATTGAGACGGATCAGTCAGTCGTCACCCTTACCCCGGGAGAGCCATGACCACACAGTCCCACCCCTCTGCCACCTCCTCCTCGGCAACCACCCCTGACGGCGAACCCGCCGGCGGCATCAACCGCCGACGTGTGCTCGGCGGCGCGGCGGTCGCCGTCGCCGGGGCCGCAGCGCTCGCGGCCTGCGGTTCGGACGACAACTCGTCGTCGTCAGAAGGCACCACGGACGCGTCGATGACCAACACGGCCTCCGGTGCGCTCACCGACACGGCGTCGGTGCCGGTCGGCGGTGGCGTCATCATCGAGGCCGAGAAGGTCGTCGTCACCCAGCCGACCGCCGGGAACTTCAAGGCGTTCTCCGCGATCTGCACCCACAAGGGATGCACGGTCAGCGACGTCACGGACGGGGAGATCATCTGCCCGTGCCACGGCAGCAAGTTCTCGGTGACCGACGGGTCCGTCATCAACGGACCGGCGACCAAGCCGCTGCCCGAGGAGCAGATCATGGTTCACGACGGTCAGGTCATGCCGGCCTGACCCGCAGCTCTCACGAAAACCTCACCGACGCACGGTATCCGCAGGTCGGAATTGCCGAGCGTGAGAGGTCCGTGAGGCCATCGCCAGAACCGTTGTCTCCCGCCGCTTACCAGCGGACCGTTGGTGTCACCAGCGCGAATCGCGTTGGGACACCAACGAAAAGGAGATCTCGACATGGCTCGCTTCCGTTCCACCAACCTGCGCCGCACCCTCGCGGGGGTGGCCGCCGCCGGAGTGATGGCAACGCTCCCGTTGATGGCCGGTGCGGGTACCGCGTCCGCGGTCGATCCCGGCCCCGGCATCGGCAAACCCGGCCCCGGCATCATCGACTGGGGTTGCCCCGGACCCCCGCACCGCAAGCTCCACCACGACCCTGGGCCCGGAATCGGCAAGCCGGGACCGGGCATCCACGACTGGGGTTGCCCGGGACCGTTGCACTGAGCGGCTGCTGCGCTCGGCTGCCCCAGCGCACCGACGCTCAGGGGCCGCCGGGTGTCAGCATCGTTCGGTGCGTTGACAGAAGCGCGTCAGAATCGGGCGTTCACGCTCCGGCAGCGGTCGACGCGCCGTGGCCTGGGCGTTGTTCGTCCGAGGATCGTCGGCCTGCGGTGTCGGCGGGGTTGGCTGGACGGAGGCCGACGAGGCGCCCGCGGTCGATGCGGCTGCCCGGGCCGCGGCGGCATCGAGGTCGGCTTGACGTCGGACGCAGGGACCGATCGCGCCGCGCCCGGCCGACCACGCCTCGGTCTCGGCGTTCACCAGCCGCGGGTAGAGCGTCCGGTCCGGTTGACTCATCGCATTGGCCGCCCGGGCAGCCTGTGCAGCGACGTCGGCCCCCGCCGCACGGTCGACTTCGGGCTCGGCACGGGCGTCGCCGGCGCGCACGATCTGCTCGTTGTAGCTCGGTCCGCTCGGATCGGTGCTGCCCGCATCTCGGCCGAACACATATCCGACGATGACATCGACCGGTTCGCCGGAGGTCTCGACCCGCGCCACCACGACCAGCGCGCCGACATGCGTCACCCGGTGCAGCGCCTCGGCCAAGGCCGAGTCACCGTCGTCGTCGTCGCAAGCGGCGGCACCGATCCCGGCGAACCGCACCGACACCGGGCGCGCCAGCCCCGCGTCGACGGCGACGTCGGCGGTCCCGACGGCCGAGACCTCCCCCACCAGCGCCGGCCCGGCGGGCACCACCAACGATGTCTCCGGCGCGGTGTACTGCTCGTCGGACCCGCAGCCCGCGACGAAGACACCGAGCACAGCGACGACCGCCACCACCCCCAGTCGTGAGTGCCCCCTCATGGATTCACACGGTAGCGATGCGGAGTCCGTGCCGACCAGGCGAACCCTCACCGCGCCCCGGACTCTCACCGATCTCTCATGACATGACCCGATCAGCCGACGTAGCGTGGAACGCCACACGGCCCGACACAGCGGCCACCCCGCACCGCGTCCCGCACACCGGAGGTCCGATGTTCGCCGAGACCGACGCACACCACGACACCCCACCGCCCCGGCCCGAACCGCGTGCCCGCGTCCTGATCGTCGACGACGACGAAGCGGTGCGGATCTCGCTCGAGCGTGGCCTGCGCCTGTTCGGATTCGACGTCGAGGTCGCCACCGGTGGTGTCCACGCACTCGAGGTCTTCGACGACGATCGGATCGAGGCGGTCGTGCTGGACATGACGATGCCGGATCGATCCGGGATGAGCGTCATCAGCGAGCTGCGTGATCGCGGCAGCACCGTCCCGATCTGCGTCCTCAGTGCGCGCAGTTCTCCCGAGTCCCGGATCGCCGGCCTCGAGGCCGGCGCCGACGACTATCTGGTCAAACCGTTCGTTCTCGCCGAGCTCACCGCGCGACTGGGCGCGCTGCTGCGCCGGCGACGCGGCGAACCGCTCGGACAACGCCTTCGCCCGCGCGACATCGTCGTCGACACGCTGCGCATCGATCTGCCGGCACGCCGCGCGTTTCGCGGCGACACCGAAATCACGCTCACCCGACGCGAGTTCGACTTGCTGGCCACCTTCGCCGAGAACCCGGATCGGGTGCTCAGCCGCGCCGAACTGCTGGAAACGGTGTGGGGATACAACTTCGCCACCGACACGAATGTCGCCGATGTCTTCGTCGGCTATCTCCGTCGCAAGACCGAGATCGGCGATGCTCCGCGCGTCATCCACACGGTCCGCGGTATCGGGTACATCCTGCGGGCACCGACGCCGTGAGCGATTCGGGAGTCACCCGACGACGACGCCCGGTCTCGTTACGTACCCGTGTGGCCCTCGCGACCGCGATCGGCGCGTTGATCATCGTCGGCACCCTCGGTGCGTTCCTGTCGTTGGCCATCGAACGCAACAACCTCAACCAACTCGATCGGCAGTTGCTGACCGCATCGCGGTTGGTCAGCCTCAACCTCGACGTGATCGAGGACAATCTGGGCCGATTCGGGGACGTGGGGGCCTTCGGAGCCACCATCCGCCGCGACGGCACGCTCGTCGCGAGCACCCCGACGGAGGTTCCCGAGGAACCCGTCGGATACCGCACGATCACCCTCGACGAGGGTGAGTACCGCATGCTTGTCGCGTCGGCCGGGCCCCCGGACGGCGCGGACAGTGTCACGATCTCGGTGGCCGCACCGACATCGACGACCCGAACGGTGACCCGGACCCAGCAGCGACGCGTCTGGCTGACCGGGCTGGTCGCCATCGCGGCCGCGAGCGTGCTCGGCTGGCTGTTCGGCGGACGCGCGGTGCGGCCGCTGGCCCGGTTGACCGGGCAGGTCGGAGCCACGCCGCCGGAGATCGACGATTCGCCGACCGGCGCACGGGAATCGGATGAGCTCAAGCATGCGATCCGGGGAATGCTCGACCGGATCAGCGAGGCGCAGCGCGAGACGACCGCCGCGTTGGAGACCGCCCGCGGGTTCGCCGCATCGGCGGCGCATGAGCTGCGCACTCCCCTGACGGTGATGCGCACCGACCTCGAGGTCCTGGGCTCCGGTCGTCTGGGCACGGACGAACGTGGCGAGGTGCTGCAGGATCTGCTGCGTTCCCAGGTCCGCGTCGAGAACACCCTGCAGGCTCTGGAGAACCTGGCGGCCGGTGACCTGCACCGCGGCCCGGGGGAACCGCTCGATGTCCTCGACGTCGCCGACGAGGCGGCCGCCGACGCCGCGCGCCGCCACCCCGAGGTCTCCGTCGAGGTGGTCGGCGACCAACAAGTCCCCATGGTCGGCTGGGCGTCGGGTATCCGTCTGGCCCTCGACAACGCGATCGCGAATGCCGCCAAACACGGCCAGGCGCACCGGATCACGATCGCGGCGCGCCGAAGCGCCGACACGGTGACGGTCACCGTCGACGACGACGGGGTCGGCGTCGACCCGGCCGAGCGTGTTCAAGTGTTCGAGCGTTTCGCGCGCGGCTCGTCGGCCCACCGCCCGGGTTCGGGGCTGGGTCTCGCACTGGTGGCGCAGACCGCCGAACTGCACGGCGGACGAGCCTACTTCACCGACAGTCCGCTGGGCGGCGCACGATTGGTGATCGAGTTCGGCGCCTGAACCTCCTCGTCACGGACTCTCATCAAAACCACACTGTGCCCCGCATCTCGGTGCCGATAGCCTCATACAAAGAACACACCGACCCGGGGAGAGCCGTGACCGGAGAACCGCACGTTGCCGTCCGTCCCCGTCGAGCGACCATTGTCGCACTGATCGTCGCCGTTTTCCTCTCCGTCGCAGCGGTTCTCACCTCCGGTGTGGCGCGCGCCGAACCGCCGCGCCCCAACATCGTGGTGATCCTCGCCGACGATCTCGACTCTCGAACCACGGATGTCTGGCAAGCGATGCCGCGTACCGCCCGACTGCTCCGCGGTCGCGGTATGGAGTTCACGAACAGCTTCGCGCCGATGCCGATCTGCTGCGCGGCGCGGTCGTCGTTGTTGACCGGCAAGTATGGGCACAACACCGGTGTGCTGACCAACGCCGGCCCCGTCGGTGGATTCGATTCCTTCGTGCGCAACGGCAACGAACGCTCGACGATCGCGACCTATCTGCAGGGTGCCGGATATCGGACCGGGATGGCCGGCAAATACCTGAACGGACTCGAGAACTCGCCCGCGCACATCCCGCCCGGTTGGGACGACTGGAACGCCGGTGTGACGCTCAGCCTGTACACCGGCTACGGCTACACGCTGAACGAGAACGGCCGGATGGTCCCGTACGGCATCCGGCCCGACGACTACGAGACCGACGTGGTCGCCCGGAAGTCCGTCGACTTCATCCGCGCCTCGGCGCACAGCGGGAAGCCGTTCTTCTGGTACGCGGCGTCCACGGCCCCACATTTCCCGCTGCCCGCCGCGCCGCGTCATCTCGCGAGCAGCCCGTGGACGCCCGCGCATCACCTGCCGAACTTCCAGGAGGCCGACGTCTCGGACAAGCCGTCATGGCTGATCGACACCGCGGGTGTGCGCGCCGCGACCATCGCGGCCACCAACGATCTCGACAACACCAACCGCCTCGGGTCCTTGAAGGCGCTCGACGAGATGGTCGAAGCAATCGTCGGCGAATTGAGCCGCACCGGACAGCTCGACAACACGTACCTGGTCTTCACCTCCGACAACGGGTATTCGCTGGGCGCCCACCGATTGACCCAGAAGATGGTTCCCTACGAGGAGTCGATCCGGATTCCGCTGGTGATCACAGGGCCCGGGGTGCGGCCGGCCCGGACGTCGTCGATGGCCACCACGATCGACCTGATGCCGACGATCCTGACCTGGGCGGGTATCCCCATCCCGAACGCGGTCGACGGACAGTCGCTCACCCCGGTCCTCGCCGGCGGCGGCCCGGTGCGGCGCGACTTCCTCGCCGAGTACGGCGGCGCGGGCGCCCTCGGACTTGACGGGATCTTCCAGGAGCCGATACCTGGACGCAGAACGGCGGGGATCTACGCCGTGGACGTGCCCTCCTATGTCGCGGTCCGCAGCGACCGCTACCTCTACGTCCGCTGGTACGAGCGGGAGCGCCCTCTCGCCGAGCGGGAGTACGAGCTGTACGACCTGCGCTCCGATCCGTGGCAGCTGACCAATCTGATCAAGACCCCAGCCGGTCGCGAGCGGTACGCCGTCGTCGTCGCGCAACTCGACCACAGGCTCGCGCAGCTGGATGGATGTTCGGGCGATGGGTGCCGGTGAGCGGCCCGATGCTCGGCGGGACCTTCCTGGCCCGACGCCGACCGAAGGTGCGAGAGTGATGGGGTGCTGTTCCCGACGCTGACACCGAACGCGCCCGATCTGCCCGACGCCGTCGTCTTCGGCGACGACCACCTGTCGCGGGAGGATCTCGTCGGCGCCGCCACCGCAGTCGCCGAGCGGATCGCCGGGGCCAAGACCCTCGCCGTGCTCGCCAACCCCACCGTCGACACGGCGCTCGCCGTCGTCGGCTGCCTCATCGCCGGCGTCACGGCGGTACCGGTGCCGCCCGACTCCGGGGCCCGCGAACTCGAACACATCCTCACCGATTCGGGCGCCCAGGCGTGGTTGGGTGCGTGTCCCGATGCCGCCACACTTCCGGTGATCCCGGTGCGGCGCTATGCCCGGTCGTGGCATCGGCATCCGGAACCTGCAGGGTCGTCGACCGCGTTGGTGCTCTACACGTCGGGCACCACCGGCCTGCCCAAAGGTGTGCCGGTCACACGGGATGCCATCGCCGCGGGACTCGATGCGCTCGCCGACGCCTGGCAATGGACCGCCGACGACACGCTCGCGCACGGACTCCCGCTGTTCCACGTCCACGGCCTGATCCTCGGCATGCTCGGGCCGCTACGCCGCGGTGGGCGACTGATCCACACGCTGCGGCCGACACCGGAAAACTACGCGAACGCGATGGACCTGGGCGCGACGATGTTCTTCGGGGTCCCGACGGTGTGGCACCGAGTCGCGGCGGATCAGGCTGCGGCGCGGACATTGTCGCCGGCCCGGCTGCTGGTGTCCGGCAGCGCGCCGCTGCCGGTCCCGGTGTTCTCCCAGATCCGCGACCTCACCGGCCACGAGATCGTCGAGCGGTATGGCATGACGGAGACGATGATCACCGTGAGCACCCGTGCCGACGGTGAGCGCCGACCGGGTTGGGTCGGTTTGCCACTGCGCGGTGTCGAAACCCGGCTTCGCGATGGAGATTCCGACCTCCCGCATGACGGCGAGAGCGTCGGCGACCTGCACGTCCGTGGTCCGATGATGGCCGCAGGTTATCTGAACCAGCCAGAGAAGACCGCCGAATCATGGCTTCCCGATGGGTTTTTCGCCACCGGGGATGTGGCGGTCATCGGCCCCGACGGCATGCACCGCATCGTCGGGCGCCGCGCCACCGACTTGATCAAGTCGGGCGGTTTCCGCATCGGTGCCGGTGAGATCGAGACCGTGCTACTGGGTCACCCGGCCGTCGACGAGGTCGCCGTGATCGGGGTCCCCGACGACGACCTCGGGCAGCGGATCGTCGCCTACGTTGTGGGCCAACCTGTTCCGGACGCCGAACTGATCGACCTGGTCACCACCGAACTCTCGCATCACAAGCGGCCTCGCGAGATCCGCTACGTGGACGCGCTGCCCCGCAACGCTATGGGGAAGGTGCAGAAGAAGTTGTTGGACTGACCGGCTCGATCCCTTCGGACCCCGCCGCCCGGCACCAGTGAGGCTTTCAGGGCGCGCGCTCAGCCGGCCGTCACCGGACTCGGGAAACCCCCGGCATGCAGTACCGACGACGGGAGCTTGCGTCCGAACACGTCCTCGAGCCACTGGCCCGCCTCCTGCAACGACGACGGGTCCAGCCCGTGCGCAATGCCGCTGCGGTCGAGCGCGTAGACGAGGTCCTCGGTGGCGATGTTTCCGGTCGCATTCGGCGCGAACGGGCACCCACCGATACCGCCGAGGCTCGCATCGAGCACCGTCACCCCCGACTCGACCGCGGCCAGCGCGTTCCCGATCCCACAGCTACGGGTGTCGTGGAAGTGCGCTCGTAGCGGCATGCCCGACGGCACCAGCTCAGCCGCGACGGCGAAGCGATCTCGGACATCACGCGGCACCGCCACACCGATGGTGTCCGCGAGGGACAGTTCGGTGGGCGGCTCCTCGAGCACCCGTTCGAGGATCGACCGCAGACGATCCACCGGCACCTCGCCCTCGAACGGACACCCGAACGCGACCGCGATGGTCAGGTTGGCGGTGACTCCCGCGTCGCGTGCCGAGCGGGCGATCCGTCGCCAGATCTGCACGCCACCGTCGACGTCGGTGCCCTGGTTGCGTCCGCTGAACGTGTCGGTGCAGTGCACTACCGCGTTGATCTCGCCCACTCCCGCGGCGATGGCACGGTCGAGTCCGCGTTCGTTGAGCACCAGCGCCGAATAGGTGATCCCGTCGTCGGTGGGCAGCAGCCCGACGAGATCCTCCGCGTCGGCCATGGCGGGTACCTTCTTGGGGTGCACGAAGCTCGTCACCTCGACGTTGCGTGCACCGAAACGAACTGCGCGCTGCACCAATTCGAGTTTCTGGCCGGTGGACAGCTCGACCTTCTCGTTCTGCAGACCGTCACGCGGAGCCACCTCGACGATGGTGACGTACGGCTGGGTCGGGTCGGTCGTGCTCATGAGGTCACCCTATCGAACAACGCTCAGGCGCTGGCCCGGACCAAAAGGTCGACACATCCGGAGACGACCGCTTGGTCGCGCAGTTCGGCCGGGGTTCCGCCGATCGCCGCCGTCGCCCGGGCCCGCCGGAAGTACAGGTGGGCGTCGTGCTCCCAGGTGAATCCGATACCGCCGGACACCTGGATGAACGCGTTGGAGGCCGCGACGAAGCCGTCCGCGGCCTCCGCACGGGCCAGGAGGGTCAGCTGCCGGGCCGCGACGTCATCGCCGTCGTCGAGGGCGTCCGCGGCCGCCGCAACCAGTGCCCGTGCCGACGCCGCGTCGATCGCGGTGTCCGAGCACCGATGCGCGATGGCCTGATAGGTGCCGATGACCTTGCCGAACTGCTCACGCATCGTGGCGTAGGAGACCATCCCGGCCAGGCACCCCTCGGCGCCACCGACCTGCTCGGCCGCCAGGAGCAGCGCCTCGAAGGTGCGGAACCGATCCAGTGCGGCGACATCACCGTCCTGGCCGAGTAGCACCGCCGGCACCTCGGTCAGCACCACATCCGCCAGCGGCGTCGCGAAGTCGACCGTCGGCACCGGAATCCGTTCGACCCGCGTCGGCCGCACCGCCGGCGCGATCAACGCCAGCGCCGGACCGTCGACGGATTCCACGACGCCGACGACGAGATCCGCCACCGTACCGTGGGTGACCGCGACCAACCGGCCGGTCACGCGTCCGTCACTGAACTCGGCGAGCGCGCCGTTGCTGTTGGTGGCCACCCCCGCGATGGCAGCACCAACCAGGAAATCCTGGACCACCGAACGTAATTGGCTCGGTACGTCGTCGGGGATGATCCCGTCCAGCGCAGCCGCCAGCAATACCGATGCCCGCGCCGGCCCTGGATACAACGCGGCACCGCACTCCTCTGCGGCAGCCACGGCGTACGGGGCCGGCAGACCCATTCCACCCCAGAGCTCCGGCGCGGCGATGCCGATCAGCCCGATCTGCCGGGCGAGCACACTCCACCGGTCCCGATCGAAACCGGCTCCGGCCGAGCGGTTTTCGTCGTCGCGATTGCGGCGCA
>NZ_BAHC01000232.1 GCF_000298195.1 Gordonia rhizosphera NBRC 16068
TAAGGTCCGCGAATTCGCGACGGCCACACACGCGACAGACCCGGTCCACACCGATGCCGAAGCAGCGGCACGCGCCGGATTCGGGCGCATCCCCGCAACCCTCACCCACGTGGTCGTCGCCGGACATCACCGCAATCAGCAGGAGTTCGTGAAGGCACTCGGGTTGACGATCGAACGCGTCGTGGTGGGGTCGGTGGAATGGGATTACGCGCGTCCGGTCGTGGCCGGTGATCGCCTGACCGGGACACGTCGCGTTGTCGACGACATCACCCGAGAGGGCAAGCGTGGCGGAACCATGCGACTGGTAACACTCGAGACGACGTGGGTCGACGCCGACGGCGACACCGCCGTCACGCAGCGCGAAGTCCTGATCGAGAGGGGTGCATGATGTCGCGGGCGCCGATCGTGCTGAGCGACGGTCAAGACATCGGGTCCCGGTCTATCGGTCCGATCACCCAGACCGACATCGTCCGATTCGCCGGTGCCGGTGGGGACTTCAATCCGCTGCACCACGATGCCGACTACGCGCGCAAGGCCGGGCTTCCCGGCGTCATCTCCATGGGACAGATGCAGGCCGGAATGCTCGCCGCCTGGGTCGCCGACCTCGTTCACGTCGAGAACGTGCTGTCGTTCTCGGTACGGTTCGCTTCCCCGCTGGCCATCGGCGAGACTCTCGATCTCGCCGGCACCGTCGCAGCGGTGGACGCCGCGACCGGTACCGCGACGCTGGAGTTGCGGGCGGAAGTGTCCGGGCGCGTGGTGATCTCCGGGAAAGCACGGGTCCGCATCAGTCCGGCGGGGTAGTCTGCAGGCGTTCGCGACGATCCGCACCACGAGGATGTGCCATGTCCCCCAAGACTTTCGACTTCACCGACCGCGCCCGCGACAATCTCGTCGCCTACCGTTGGGACCCGGCGTCGACGCCGACGGCGGCGATCGAACTGGTACATGGCATGGGGGAACACGTCCTCCGCTACCAGCACGTAGCCGACGCACTCACCGACGCCGGATTCGTCGTCTACGGCTACGACCAGCGTGGCCACGGCGCGACGATCGGCGGTGCCGAACCCGGACAGGTCGGCGCCGAGGGCTGGGCGGCGCTGGTCTCCGACATCGGCGAGTTCGCGCGGCTGATCCGCACGGAACACCCGGGACTCCGGATCGGGCTCATCGCACACAGCATGGGTTCCTTCGCCTCCCAGCAGGCGCTGCTCACCCAGTCCGCCGCCTTCGACGCCGTAGCACTCACCGGTACCGCCGCGCTCGACCTCCTCGAACCCGCACTCGACCTCGACGCTCCCCTGGACCTGGCGATGTTCAACGCCGCCTTCGAACCGTCACGCACCGAGTACGACTGGCTCAGCAGGGATGACGCGACCGTCGATGACTACGTCGCGGACTCGCTGTGCGGCTTCGGTCTCGACACCGAGGCCACTGCGGCCATGTTCGCCGGGGCCCGCGCGCTCGCCGACCCCGACAAGCTGGCGGGTATTCGCACGGACCTGCCGATCTACCTCGCGGTGGGTGATCAGGACCCGGTCAATGCGGGCCTTGCGCTGTTCGACCCACTGGTCGAACGTCTGCGCGGCGCGGGTCTCACGGACGTGACCGCGACCGTCTACCCCGGCGCCCGGCACGAGATCCTCAACGAGACCAATCGGGCAGCCGTCATCGGTGAACTCATCGACTGGCTGCGCGCCCGACTCGCTTGAGCTGACGCCCGGAATGCTCAGCGGCCCTCCCGCGCCACAGCTGTGGCGGTCACGGACACAGCACGATCTTGCCGAAGGTGCGCCCCGCCTCGAGCATCCGGTGGGCCTGCGCCGCGTCGTCGAGCGGGTAGGTCGCGGCGATCGTCGGGGCTGCACGCGGCCTGTTGCCACCAGGTCGAGCAGGCCGCGGAAATCGTCGGGGCCACCCATGGTGGTGCCCAGCAAGCTGTACTGGCCGAAGAAGAACGGCCAAGCCCGACATCACGATGGCCTTCATAGCGTCAACTCTGGACGATCACGGTGGAGATCGAGCAGGGTTTGCCCGACGCGTTCGCGGCGACGACGCGGACCACGGCGACCGACCGGCCCCGGTGTAGCAGATCCGACCGGAAGGTCGTGAGGTCGCCGGCATTCCCGGGTCGGACATAGACGATGTCGATGCTCGTGGTGCGGAGGACACCCCCGGCATCGACCGCCGACATCGCGGCCAGTTCCGACCCGATGATCAGGACACCGCCGTGCAGGTTTCCCATCCCGTTGGCCGCCAGCGTCGTCGGCGGGAGGTCGACCACACCGGGTGTGACGTCGCGGAAACCCAGCGCGGCCCGGATCGATGTCTCGGGCCGCGGCGTGTCGAATTGCGTTGCGCTGCTGTGAGGTTGCCCGTCGACGGGGACGAGATGCGACCGCTGCGTCACCAGGGCCAGTGTTCTTCCCGCACCGTCGACAACCGCTCCCCGGGTGGTGCCGCTCCGGTCGTCGCGAGCGATCAGCTCGCCGATGACTGTCATCGGTGATCCTTCGACCGGCGGATCGGCGAGAAAGTCGACCCGGATGCCCAGGCTGACGGGCCACTTGTCCTGTGGCACACCGGAGGCGACCACGTGTCCGGTGACGTCGTCGAGCGGGACCCCGAGGGCTCCGCGGAGGTTGCCGGCCACCGGATCCCCGTACCACTGTCCCGCGGCGACCGTCAGTTCGGCCCGCTGCGCGGAGAGTGCGACCGGGCTGACCCGCAGGAGAGCCTCGGCGCCGGAGATGACGAACTCGGGTGTGGTCGTCGTCGGCGTCCCGGTCACTGCGCCCCGGCGGCCGTCGGCTGGTTCAGTTCGTCGGCAACCTTCTTACGGAGGACGTGCTTCTGGATCTTGCCGGTTGCGGTCATCGGCAATTCCTCGATGACGATGACCCGTTCGGGAGTCTTCTGGATCGCGACACCCCGGTCGGTGAGGTAGCTGCGCAGGTCATCGACCGAGGGCGGCTCATGGCCGTCCTTGGGCACGACGTAGCAGCACACCTTCTCGCCGAGTTTCTCGTCGGGCATCCCCACGACGGCGAGTGCGAGAAGATCGGGGTGATTGGCGAGTTTGTCCTCGACCTCACGCACGCTGATGTTCATGCCGCCTCGGATCACGATGTCCTTGGTACGGCCGGTCACGCGCACGAAGCCGTCGGCATCCATCACACCGAGATCACCGGATCGCGAAAAGCCCTCGGGCGTGAACAGTTCCGCGGTCGCATCGGGCCGGTTGAGATATCCGATCATGTGCGAGGGCCCGCGGTAGGCGATGTCGCCCTCGGTCCCGCGCGGCACCTCCAGGCCATCGGGTCCCACGATCTTGACCTCGGCACCGGGTAGCGCCGCACCGTCGGAGGTGATCGCACGCCCAGGATCGTCGGTGACCTGGCAGGTGGTCGTCGTCAGGTTCTCGCTGCGACCGTAGAGCGACAGGATGCTGGTCGTCGGCAACTTGGCATTCGCGTTCTCGACCACCGTTGCGGGGATCGGCGACCCGGCGCACGTCCACACCCGCAGCGACGACAGGTCCGCGTCGGGATGCTCGTCGGCGGCGGCCAGGAGGGTCTGGAGGAAGGTCGTCGCCGTCACCGCGGCGGTGCATCCGTACTTCTGGATCTCGGCCAGTCCCGCAACGGGGCTCCACTCGGCCATGACGTGCGTCGCCGCGCCGGCCATCAGCGGGATCAAGACGCTGGTGACCAGGCCCGTCGTGTGCGTGATCGGTGACGGCCCGAACTGCACATCCGCCTCGGTGTGCCCGAACGCCACGGCCAGGGCGCGCGCACCGGAGGCATAGGTGTTGAAGGTGTGCAGACAACCCTTGGGACGCGAGGTGGTCCCCGAGGTGTACACGATCACGAAGGGGTCGTCGGGATGCACCCGGAAGTCGAGTTCGGCATCGATGTCGACGACGTCGACGTCCTCGACGATGAGATCCTCGAACACGGCGATGTCACGCGCGGCGAGGGCGTCGCGGGCATCGTCTCCGGCGCGGACCGCGACGATCGATTCGAGCGTGGCCGACTCGCGACGGATCTCGTCGAACATCGATACGTAGTCGAAACCCTTGAACTCTGCGGGCGCGATCGCCATCCGGATCGTGGCATCCGACACCACGTGCGCCACTTCGTCTTTGCGGTAGATCGGCATGATCGGGACCATCACCACCCCGATCCGCGACAGGGCCGCGGCGACCACCACGAACGCCGCCCAGTTCGGCAGCTGTACCGCGACCCGATCACCCGCACGGAGCCCGCGCCGATGCAGCCCCAGAGCAACTCGCTGCGACGCGGCGTACAGCTCCGCGAAGGTCAACGCGTAGGTCCCGTCGGTGATGAACACCTTTCCCGGATTGGATTCGGCGCGTGAGCGCAACAGTTCCGTGAAGTTCTCATCGGTCCACTGACCGCTCGCGTAGAACTCGTCGACTTGTTCCTCGGTGTACCGACCGAGGTCCCGCTCGCTCGTCATGGTGCTGTCCTCCGTCAATCTGCTCAGTGCTTTCGCTCTAAAGATTAGAATGGTCTGACCTAAAATCGCAAGGGGTGCAGCCTCCGGATATCCTCGGTGCCGGAATCACGGCGAGCCACCAACTGCTGCGCTGTAGCTACCGGCGTCGGCCCGCAACGGATCTCGCCCGGCCGGGGCGGGGTCAGTTGCGGCGGAACCTCAATCACCATGTACACCAAGCCGGCATGCGTGCGATGCCACACCACCCGCGCGGCCCTCGACAAGGCCGGTCTGGACTACACCGTCATCGACATCAGCGTCGACGACACCGCCCGCGACTACGTGATGAGCCAGGGGTATCTGCAAGCCCCCGTCGTGGTGGCCGGCGACGATCACTGGTCCGGATTCCGGCCAGACAACTTCAAGCGCCTCGCCGCCGCAGCGGCCTGACACCCGCGAGGAGATCACGCCGATGACCGACTACGGGAGGAACATCGTTGCGACATTAACCACCCACCAGCAGAGCGCCGAACATCGCCGGCTGGCCGTGCGTGACAACCTCGCCCGCATCTAACCGAGGAAGAAGAAGCCACGATGACGACCATGCTTACAGGATCTTGCCGCCGACCCCCGCGACCGACTGTCACGAACTACAGGACGATAGGCAAGGGTCTTCCCTTGTCGCACGCGCAGACAAGATCGTTGACCACCGAGCGCTTGCCCGGTGCCTACCGATGGAGGGACGAGATGCCGATCAATGCGACGCTGCGACTACCTCACCGGACCGCGCTACCGGCAGACCCCGGTACTCGTGTTACCCACGTCACCTTTCAGGTACAATGCGATAATGGTTAGACCGAATAAGCACCTTGCGATCGTCGACTGATCGATGACGGCAGAATGGCCGCTGACCGGCCGCGACGACGAACTACGGCTGATCCGACGCACACTCCTGAACGGCAATCGTGGCGTCGTGCTGTCCGGACCGTCGGGTGTGGGCAAGTCGCGGCTGGCACGCGAGGTGCTCGGGGAGTGCCGCAAGGCCGGGTGCTCGGTTTTCGGTGTGACCGCCACGAGCGCGAGTAGCTCGATCCCGCTGGCAGTGTTCTCCGAACTCCTGCCGGCGGACGTCGAGGAGTCGAGGACTCCTGGGGCCCAACTGCTCAGTCAGTGCGTCGCCGCACTGGTCGACCGCGCCGACGGGCGGCGGATCGTGGTCGCAGTCGACGATGCGCATCTGCTGGACTCGGTGTCGGCGGCGCTCGTGCATCACATCGTCGAATCCGGCATCCTGACCGTCCTGACGGTTCGGAGCGGCGAGGCCGCCCCCGACGCCGTCGTCGATCTCTGGCGATCGGAAATGACCGACCGCCACGACCTCCGCGGCCTCGACGAGGCCTCGGTCGCGTCCGTCCTCGGTGAGGTCCTCGGGGCACCTGTGGACGAAGCGGCCATCGCCGACCTCATGTCGCGATCCCGGGGCAACATGATGTTCCTTCGCGAACTCGTCAGCGGAGCGATCGCCGAGGGCATCCTGCGTGATGACGGCGGTATCTGGCGCCTGGTCGGTGATCTGCACCCATCGGACCGGTTGGCCGAGCTGGTCGAATCGCGACTCACCGGCCTGGCGAGGGACGAGCGCGACCTCCTGGAGATCATCGCGATCGGAGAGCCGCTCGATCCCGACGAGGTGAGTCTCCTCGGGGACCTGAACGTCGCCGAGTCGCTGGAATTGAACGGGCTGCTGAAGGTCTCGAGACAGGGTTCCCGGTGGACGATCCGGATCTCGCACCCTGTTTATGGCGACGTGCTGCGCACGCGGGTGCCCGCTCTGCGGGCCCGCGCGATAGCTCGGACCCTCGCCGAGGCGATCGACACGAGCACGTCGGACCACAAGGATCTGCTTCGCCTCGCCACGTGGCGGTTCCTGAGCGGGGACGGCGATCCGGAACTTTTTCACGCGGCCGCGATCGCGGCGAGGTGGCGGTATGACTTCGCCTTGGCCGAGAAGTTTGCGCGCGCCGCGATCGACTGGGGTGGAGGGCCGCGCTCGGTGGTCCTCGCCGCGCAGCTCGCCGCACTGCAGGGCCGGACCGCCCAGGCGAACGATGATCTCGCTCGCCTCGCGGCGTCGACCGAGGACCCGCTTGCGGCGGCCGAGATCGAGCTGATTCGACTCGACAACATCATCATCTACACCGGCGCCATCGTCGACGGTCTGGCGATCGCCGAATCAGCCGAGTCGAGCCTGCCCGCCAGCGACGTGAGAGACGAGATCAGCGCACGCAAAGTGGCGTTGGTACTCGCCGTCAGTGGCCCCGGCCGAGCAGTGCAGGTCGCGACCCCGCTTCTCGACTCAACACATGGTTCCGCGTACGTATGGGCATCGATGCCCGCGTCGTATGCTCTGGCGAGAAACGGGCAGATCGATCGGGCGATCGACGTGGCTCGTCGGGGCCGACAGGCTCATCACCACCTTCGCACTCCCACCGACTGGTATCCGTGGATGCATTCCTTCTACGAGGCCGAGGCGCTGGCCCACGCCGGCAGGTTCGTCGAGGCGGATTCCCTGGCCGACGCTCAGTACACGGCTGCGTTGACCGACCGGAGTGTCGAGGCGCAGGCCATGTTCAGCTGGCATCGGGCGAAATCGGTCCTCGACCGGGGTCATGTCGATGATGCGCTGCGGAACAACCAGATAGCCTTGTCGATCTATCGACAGCTGGGTCGCCCGCAATTCGTCGATTTCTGTCTGATCTACCACGCACTGGCTCTCGCGTTGGCGGGTCGACCGGACGAAGCGGACGCGGCGATGCACGCACGGGAACACTTGGACGTCGACGACTCCTATTTCATGGGTATCGACTCGATGCTGACCTGTGCCTGGATTGCCGTCGCGCGCAGCGCTTTTCGCGATGCCCGGGATGAGCTGATCCGGGCGGCGGAGGTCGGTGAGCAGATCGGCGATCTCGTCGGCTCAATGTCGGCGCTCCACAGCTTGGCCCGGATCGGTTATGCAGGTGACGCAGTATCACCAGCCGCGTCGTTGTCGGATCGGCTGGACGGTGCTCTGGCCCACGCTAGGATGCGCCACATCCGGGCGCTCAGCGAGCGCAATCCCACCGAGTTGGATGCGGTGTCGGCCGAGTTCGAGCAGATGGGTGCGCTGCTCTTGGCGACGGAATCGGCGGCGGATGCTGCAGCGGCCTGGAAGCGCGGCGGTGACCTGCGGCGCAAGGCGGCAGCAGATCGGCAAGTGGGTCGGCTCCACGATCGATGCCCGTTGGCGCACACTCCCGCGATCGGTACCGCCGAAGTCCGCGCCGTGCTGACACCGGCCGAGCTGGAGGCAGCGCAACTCGCGTCGGCCGGCCAGTCGAATCGGATGATCGCCGAAACCCTCGTGGTCTCGGTGCGGACCGTCGAAAACCGACTACAGCATGCGTATACCAAACTCGGCGTCCACGGGCGTGCGGAGTTGGCCGCCGCGCTCGCCGCGACACCGACGGACGCGGCACAGACCGCAGAGCGGGCGTCGAGCTGATCGCTCGACGCCCGCTCCCAACAGTGAGTCAGAAGATCGACACCTTGAACTGTTGATTGGCTGCCTCGGCCTGGGCGGCTCGGGCCTGCTCCTCGAGTTCGGCGAGTTCCCGTTCGATCTGTTCGAGATCGTCGCCCTCGTGGATCTGGATGACGCCGGTATCGCCGTTCACGGTGATCGTCGCACCGTCCGGAATGAGTCGGCGCGCGCCCGGCAGCTGGGCTCCCGGCAGGCCGAATTCGCGGGCGATGATGGCGCCGTGGCTGATGAGGCCGCCACTCTCCAGGATGATGCCCTTGATACGGCTGAACACCGGCATCCAGCCCGGGTCGGTGGCGTGGACCACGAGGATGTCGCCGCGTTGGACACGACCGATCTGGCTCAGCTCGTGGACCACACGAGCGGTGCCGGTGATCCGTCCCGCACTCGTCGGCTTGCCCGCGAACACTCCCTCACCCTCGATCTCGGGCTCGTCGATCGCCGCCGGGCGGCTGCTCTGGAGGAACGGTGCGGGGTCACGCCGGCCGGTGTTGATCTCGTCGAAATGCACACGCCGTGAGTCGATCTTGGCGCGCGTCAGCCGCTTGTTCTCCTGTCCGGCCAACACGTCGTAGAGCTCTTCCATGGTCAGGAAGTAGCATTCCTTCATCTCGCGCAGGCCACCGCGTTCCACGCAGCGCCGACCGACCTCTTCGAAGCAGATCTTGATGTTGTAGGTCGACCAGTCCATCACTTCACGCTCGTTGTCACGGTACTCGAGGGAGCGATGGATGAAGTCGATCAACGTGTCGAAGATCTGTGCCTTCCAAGTGCCGCCCTCTTGGTCGGCGAGGTTGTCGTGCACGTGCTTGATCGTATGCTCGAGCCGTGCCCGGGTCTCGAGTTCCTTGGGTCGCGGGTCGGGTTCGTCGAGCATGCCTTGGAGCGGGATGAGGTCGACCAGCACGTTGTCGGCGCGACGATCGAAGTAGATGTCGCGGTCCGGGTGTCCGCGATGACCGCGCTTGGCGACGTACTCTTCGTACTTCGCCCGGAATGCCGGGCCATCGATGCATTGATCGAGGAAGTCGAAGAATCGCTCGTCAGGGTAGATCTCGAGGAGCGAGCGGAGTTCCGGTGAGCGTCCGATCATGTTGGCCAGTTCCCAGGCGGCATGGCTTTCCTCGCCGACGATGTTCGGTCGGCGGGTTCCCGTGACCAGATCGACGAAGATGGCGTCGCGATCGCCGGTGTACCAGTTGAAGCAGATCCAGCCGAGCCACCCCATCGCCTCGCCCATGTACCAGAGCAACCCGTTCCATGGTGGGTCGTAGGACGCCACCTCCAACCGGATCACGTCGGCGAGGTGCTTCTTGAGTTCCTCGTCGGACATCTCCGCGCGTTCGGCCTGCGTCCGAGGGCGCGTGGCCTCGCGGTACTCCGCACCGTTGATGAAGTCACGATCGAGGTAGCGCCACCAGTTGAAGCCCATGTCCGGCCGTTCGGTCTCCACCTTGCGGAACATGTCGAGGTAGCGCCCCCAGTCGAAGGGTGCTTCCAGGCATTCCTCGTGGTACGCGGTCGGCACCTTGTGCAGCATTCCGGGACGCAACTGCGGCGGCACCGACTCCTTGATGCGGTGCCGGTCAGCCTCGACGTTGTAGTAGGACACGCCCTTGTGGTAGCGCCAGAGTCGCCGCGTGGTGTGGTCCTGAGCGGGGTAACCGAAGGCGTGAACGCCCACGCTGTGGCACTGGTTCAGACCCCAGCAGCGCCAAGAGAACATCAGGGGCGAGATGGCACCGGTCCACATCTCCTCCGGGAACACACGCGACCAGATGTTGTCGTACGGAACGGCTTCGAGATCGTCATTACCCTGTACCGAGGACGTCACGTCGGAGTCCCAGGAGAAGTCGACTCCGGTCACGGGTCGCGCCTGCAGCGTGTAGAACGTGCCGTCGGTGTACCCCCATTCGATGTCTTGGGGGAAGCCCTCGTAGAGGTCCTGGATTCCCGCGCCGATCTTGGCCAGTTCGCAGACCTGATCGTCGGTGAGGGTGAACTCGTCGCGTCGGACGCTGTCGACGTCTCGCTGGACCGTGCCGAGTCCGGTTTCGGGGTTGCGGACGACCTCGACCTCCTTGCTGCCGAGGGTCTTCTGGGCGAGGTCGAATCGCTTGTGCCGCAAGATGTATTCGTCCGGTGTGGTGATGCCCTGGACCACCGCCTCGCCGAGTCCCCAACTGGCGTTGACCATGATCTCGTCGGTGGCCTCGTTCACGGGATTCCCGGTGAACATGACACCCGACACCTGCGACGGCACCATGGTCTGCACGACGACCGCGATCGACGGGAACGCCGTGAATCCGCCGCTCTTGCGGTAAGCGACCGCGCGCGCCGTCCACAGGCTCGCCCAGTCCTTCTTGATGGCCTCGAGTACCTCGGTACCACCCTTGATGTCGAGGTAGGTGTCGTGGAGGCCGGCGAACGACGCGCCGTCGAGGTCTTCCGCCGTTCCCGAGGACCGGACGGCGACATACACGTCGCCGAGCTCCGCATACTCCGCGGCCACCGCGGTCGCGACCTCGGCCGGCATCTGCTCGTCGATGATCAACTGGCGGATCTCGGCGACGATGCGTTCGAGTTGCTCGGCGTCGCCGTAGTCCGCGTCGCCGAGCAGCCCCTCGATCGCCTGCCGGATCGGTGCGATGTGCGCGTCGTAGG
>NZ_BAHC01000231.1 GCF_000298195.1 Gordonia rhizosphera NBRC 16068
CCGTGGAACTGCGTCCCGCCGAACAACGTCCACTCGCCGTGGAACTGCGCCCTGTCAAACGACGTCCGCACGCCGTGGAACTGCGCCTTGTCGAACCACGTCCACTCGCCGTGGAACC
>NZ_BAHC01000230.1 GCF_000298195.1 Gordonia rhizosphera NBRC 16068
GTTCGACAAGGCGCAGTTGCACGGCGAGTGGACGTTGTTCGGCGGGGCGCAGTTCCGCGGCGAGCGGACGTCGTTCGACAGGGCGCAGTTTCGCGGCGGACTGACGTTGTTCGACGGGGCGCAGTTTTGCGG
>NZ_BAHC01000229.1 GCF_000298195.1 Gordonia rhizosphera NBRC 16068
TCGACCATGGCATGGCAACGACGGCGGACGGGACAGGCAGATGAAGGCACTCGTGTATCACGGACCAGGTCGCAGGGCATGGGAGGACGTGCCCGACCCGGTCATCAAGGACCCGACCGACGCGATCGTCGCGGTCGAGACGACGACGATCTGCGGGACCGACCTGCACATCCTCAAAGGGGATGTCCCCGCGGTCACCGATGGCCGGGTTCTGGGTCATGAGGGCGTCGGCGTCGTCACCGCCGTCGGACCCGCCTGCGAGAAGGTGAAGGTCGGTGACCGGGTCATCATCTCCTGCATCACCAAGTGCGGCACCTGCGAGTACTGCATCGCGGGGCTGACCTCGCACTGCCAGACGGTGGGCGGGATCGGTTGGATCTTCGGCCACCTCATCGACGGGACACAGGCCGAGTTCGTCCGGGTGCCGTTCGCCGACAACGGGCTCATCCCGCTACCGGAGGGCGTCACCGCGGAGCAGGGCACGATGCTCAGCGACATCCTGCCCACCGGCTACGAGATCGGCGTCCTCAACGGTGCCGTCTCCAGCGGTGACGTCGTCGCGGTCGTCGGGGTCGGCCCGGTCGGCCTGGCTGCGGTCATGACCGCCGCGGCGGCCGGGGCCGCGTCGATCATCGCGGTGGACGCCAACAAGTTCCGGCTCGAGCAGTCGCGCGAGTTCGGGGCCACCGACACCATCGACGTCGCGGCCGGCGGTGATGTCGTCGCCGAGCTCCGCGCGCGCAGCCGCGGAGGGCTCGGCGTGGATGTCGCGATCGAGGCGGTCGGCCTCCCGGTCACCTTCGGGGTGGCGCTCGACTCCGTCCGACCGGGCGGGCACGTCGCAAACGTGGGCGTTCACGGCGAGAGTGTCGAGTTCCCGATCGAACGGGACTGGATCAACAACCTGACGATCACCACCGGTCTGGTCAATGCGACCACCGCTCCCGAGTTGCTCGAGGGAATCCGGCGCGGCGAGATCGCCCCGGAGAAGTTCATCACGCACCGATTCGGATTCGACGAGTTCGACAAGGCCTACGACACCTTCGCCAACGCCGCCGACGAGCACGCGCTGAAGGTGATCATCAGCAAGTAGCCGACCGGCGAGCAACCACCGGGGCCGGCCGGGCGGGTGGCCGTCAGCTGTTGTGCCGCAGGTACTCCAACTGTGCCTTCACCGACATCCGTGCGGCCGGCCAGAGTTCTTTGTCCACGTCGGAGTAGACGCGTTTGACCACCTTCATCGGCTTCGCGCGCTGCGGGGTGACGCCCATGTCGGCCAGTGCGGCCCGGATCTGGTCGATCCGTTCCTCGCGGTGCGCCTTGTAGAACCGTGCGACGGGGATCAGGTCGGGATGGTCGGGACCGTGCGCCGGAAGCAGGGTGCACCCGTCGCCCTCGACGATGAGCCGGTTGAGCGAGTTCATGTAGTCGTTGAGGCTGCCGTCGCTCGGGTCGAGCACCGTGGTGCCGCGCCCGAGGATGGTGTCGCCGGTGATCATCGCGTGCGTGCCGTTGCAGTCCACCAGGAAGCTGACCGAGTCGCCGGTGTGGCCGGGGGTGAACAGGACCCTGATCCGCAGGCCCGCGACGTCGATGACCTCGCGGTCGTGCAGCGGACGCGCATTGCGGCAGAACCGCTTCGCGCGGGCCCGGACCGGCGCCCCGGTGCTCTTGTGCAGCCGGTCGATCCCGCCGGTGTGGTCGTGATGGCGGTGCGTCACCAGGATCATCGACACGTCGTACTCGTCGGCGATCTTGCGGACGTGATGCTTGTGCTTGGGCGGCCCGGGATCGACGATGACGCAGTCGGGGCTGTCCGGTGCCCGCAGAATCCAGGTGTTGGTGCCGTCGAGCTCCATCACACCCGGGTTGTCGCACAGCAGCACCGACGCGAACGGCGTGACCTCACGCACGACGCCGTAGGCGGGGTGGGCCGGAGTCGGAGCATCACTTCCGTCGTCGGTCATGGTCTCCGACACTACCGCCCCACCTCACCCGGCCTGCGGCAGCGCTAGTTTGAAGCCGGCCCGGCCCGCTCGATGATCTCAGTTCAGCAGGTCGTATCCGAGCTTCCCCACCATGACCACCACGACCGCCAGCAGCACCCACCGGACGAAGCCGCTGCCCCGCCCGATCGCCATGTGCGCCCCGAGCTGCGCACCCGCGACGTTCGCCACCGCCAGCCCGATACCCATCATCCACAGCACGTTGCCCTGCCAGGCGAAGACCGCGAGCGCACCCAGATTGGTGCCGGTGTTGATCACCTTCGCCATCGCCGAGCTCTCCAGGAACGCGGTGCCCACCAGCGCGGTCAGGCTGATGATCAGAAAGGTTCCGGTCCCGGGGCCCATCAGCCCGTCGTAGAACGCGATCACCACGCCCGCACCGACGTAGCCGGCGGCCACCGACCACCGGGGGCGCGACACCCGCGCGCCCGCACCGAAACCGGGATTGAACGCGACGAACAGACCCACCGCGACCAGCAGGCACAACACGATCGGGGTGAACACCCGCGCGGGCAACCGGGAGGCCGTGTACGCGCCGAGCCCGGAGAACACGACGGCGCAGGCGAAGACCGGGGCAAGGTGCCGCAGGTCGACGGCGAGTCGCCGGGCGAAGGCGAATGCCGCCGACGACGTGCCGAACACCGCGGCCAGCTTGTTGGTGCCCAGCGCCGTCGCCGGCGCCAGACCCGGATAAGCGATCAGCAGGGCCGGGATCAGGATCAGTCCGCCGCCACCGACCACGGCATCGACCCACCCGGCCGCGGCGGCCGCCGCGACCAGCAGGGCAACGTCCACTACGGGATCAGGCGACCTCGACGATCATCTCGACCTCCACCGACGCCCCCAACGGCAGTTCGGCGACACCGACCGCGGACCGGGCGTGCACACCGGCCTCACCGAAGACCTCACCCAACAGATCCGACGCACCGTTGACGACCGTCGGCTGACCGGTGAACCCCGGAGCGGACGCGACGAAGCCGACCACCTTCACGACCCGGACCACTGAGTCGATGCCGACGAGGGCGTCGATCGCCGCGAGCGCGTTGAGTGCGCAGTGCCGGGCCGCGAGATTCGCCTGGTCCGGGGACACCAACCCTTCGGCACCCTCAGCGCATTTGCCGACGAAGTCGACCTTGCCGTCGATGATCGGCAGCTGCCCGGACGTGTAGACCATGTTCCCGCTGCGCACCGCGGGAACGTAACTGGCGACCGGCTTGGCGACCGAGGGCAGCGTGATGCCCAGTTCGGCGAGCCGCTGCGACCAGGTTCCTGCCATCGTTCTATCCCTTCGGGCGCTTGAGGTAGGCGACGTGCTGCTCACCGGTCGGACCGGGCAGGACACTGACGAGTTCCCACCCGTCCGCGCCCCACTGATCGAGGATCTGCTTGGTGGCATGCGTCAGCAGGGGCACCGTGACGTACTCCCACGCGGTGACTTCAGTCATGGACTCAGACTAGCGGGTGCCCGGTTGTCGATATGGTGATGCCGTGGTGAATGAAACACCGTCCGGGGAGGCCGGGCACACCAACGAATGGCCGGACACAGCAGGACGAGCTCGACTGCACTTCGTCTCCGGCAAGGGGGGAACCGGTAAGACCACCGTCGCCGCAGCGCTCGCGCTGGCTCTGGCGGCCGACGGGAAAAAGGTCTTGCTGGTGGAATGCGAAGGCCGACAAGGCATCGCACAATTATTCGATATCCCGCCCTTGCCGCCGACGGACACGCGGATCGCGACGGCGTCCGGGGGCGGCGAGGTCTCGGCATTGGCAATCGACATCGAGCACGCCCTCCTCGAATACCTCGACATGTTCTACAACCTCGGGTTCGCGGGCCGGGCGATGAAACGGATCGGCGCGATCGACTTCGTCACCACCGTGGCACCCGGCCTGCGGGACGTCCTGCTGACCGGGAAGATCAAGGAACGCATCATCCACACCGACAAGCAGGGTCGGCGGGTCTACGACGCGGTCGTCGTCGACGCCCCGCCCACCGGCCGGATCGGCAACTTCCTCGACGTCACCAAGGCCATGGCCGACCTCGCCAAGACCGGACCGATCCGCAGCCAGTCCGAAGGCGTGGTGAATCTGCTGCACTCCGAGGACACCGTCGTCCACCTGGTCACACTTCTGGAGGCGATGCCGATTCAAGAGACGATCGAGGCCGTCGACGAACTGCGCGAGAAGGACCTGACCATCGGCAGCCTCATCATCAATCGGGTCAGCCCGACCCACCTGCCGCCCGGATCGATCGACGACATCGCCGAGGGCTCGATCGACGCGGCCCGAGTGCTCGAGCACCTCTCGGAGGCGGGTCTGCATGTGTCGGACCGGGATTTCGCCGGCCTGCTGACCGAGACCATCGAGCATGCGACGCGGCTGCAGGCCCAGCAGGTCGCGAAGGCACAGCTCGACGACGTTGAGCTGCCGACCCTGGAACTGCCCACGCTCGGCGACGGCGTCGATCTGGGCGGGGTCTACGAACTGGCCAACCTCTTGCAGAAGGCAGGTGCCTGAGTCATGCCACTCGACCTGAAGATGGGATCGGTGCTGACCGACCCGGCGACCCGCGTGCTGATCTGCTGCGGCGCGGGCGGCGTCGGCAAGACCACCACCGCGGCCGCGATGGCGATGTACGCCGCCGAGCAGGGGCGGACCGTCGCCGTCCTGACCATCGATCCGGCGCGACGGCTCGCGCAGTCGCTCGGGATGTCGGAGCTGACCAACGACCCGCAGCCCGTCGAGATCAACGGCGGATTCGGCGAGGGCTCTCTCGACGCGATGATGCTCGACATGCGCCGTACTTTCGACGAGATGGTCCTCGAATACTCGACGCCCGACCGGGCGACGGCGATCATGGAGAACTCCTTCTACCAAACGATGGCGTCATCGTTCTCCGGCACGCAGGAGTATATGGCGATGGAGAAGCTCGGCAAGCTGATCGAGCGCAACCACTGGGACCTCATCGTGGTGGACACCCCGCCGTCGCGGAACGCACTCGACTTCCTCGACGCACCTCAACGGATGAGTTCGTTCCTGTCGGGCCGCCTGATGAAGGTGCTCGTCGGCGGTGGCCGCGGCGTCGGCCGGATGGTCACCGGGGCGATGAGCCTCGCGATGCGGGGCGTGTCGACGATCATCGGCGGTGAGATGCTGCGGGACGTCGCCACCTTCGTCCAGTCCCTCGACTCGATGTTCGGCGGATTCCAGGACCGTGCGACGAAGACCTATGACCTGCTCAAGCAGCCCGGGACACAGTTCGCAGTGGTCGCGGCGGCCGAACCGGATGCGCTTCGGGAGGCGGCGTTCTTCGTCGACCGGTTGTCGGAGGAGGCCATGCCGCTCTCGGGCCTCATCCTCAACCGCACCCACCCCAACCTGACATCGATCTCGGAGTCGTCAGCACGCGCGGCGCTGGAGAACGTCGACGACGACCTGACCCGCGGGGTGCTCGAGATCCACGCGGACCGGGCCGCCACCGGCAAACGCGAGCTGCACCTGCTGCAACGCTTCACCGCGTCGCATCCGACGGTGCCGATCGTCGGGGTGCCGTCGCTGCCGTTCGAGGTGGCCGACGCGGTCGCGCTGCGCGCGGTGGCCGAGCAGATCACCAGCCGCGGCTGACACCCACGACCGAAACCCACGAAAAGCGACGATGGCCGATCCGGATCGGATCGGCCATCGTCGTCGTTCTACGACTGTTCGTCGCGGAAGATCACACTGCGTCCATGCGGTGCCGGCGCCGCTGGGCGTCGAAGAACTGCGCCCAGGAGGTGACCTCGGGATGCTGTCGGAGCAGGGCACGGCGCTGACGCTCGGTCATGCCGCCCCACACCCCGAACTCCACCCGGTTGTCGAGGGCATCGGCGCCACATTCGAGCTGCACGGGGCAGTGTCGACAGATTGTCGCGGCCTTACGCTGAGCCGCTCCGCGAACGAACAGGTCGTCGGGGTTTCCTCCCCGGCATCGTGCTTGTGACACCCACATCAATCGAGCATCTTCTCCGGTGGAAACTGCCGCCATCGCCATCCGCCGACCCCTGTCTGTCGTTATGTCTCGCCCGGGTTCCGCGAGTCACGCCACCCAGACGTCTTAACGGTGAATGCACCCACCTGAATCATCTATCCACACTGGTCCTGGGCGCCGCCGCGCCGCGCGCGGTTCACATCATGAACGGAGTGTTAAGTGAGTCACATTCTGCACTCAATTTATGGATCTGTGCATGCGCGCGCAACCCCTGGGGCCAAGAAAATGGCACCACCGTCCAAACTCGCCGCATTTGCACAGGTCAGGCACATCGAGACGCGATCGCAACCCCGCGGCGGCCGCACTTGAGGGCCGATGTCGTGACGGCACGTATCCTGTGCGTGTGGGGAAGTCGAAAAAACTGTGGTCCCTCGGTGGCGCATGTCTGCTCGCAGGTGTGCTGGTCGCGGGCATGCTGTATCCGGTGGCCAGTGGTTTCGGCGTGGCGTCCAATCGCGCCGCGGCCGCCGTCGAGAACGTGTCGTCGGAATTACTCAACGGCACGCTGCCCGAGGTCACCACGATGACCGACTCCACCGGTCAGCCGATCGCGCTGCTCTACGATCAGTACCGCTACCAGGTCGGCTACAACGACATCTCGCCGGACATGATCCGCGCCATCATCTCGATCGAGGACCGTCGCTTCCTCGAACACGACGGTGTCGACTGGAAGGGCACGATCCGCGCCGCCCTGAAGAACTCGTCGTCGGGCGAGGTTCAGCAGGGTGCGTCGACTCTGGACCAGCAGTACATCAAGAACTATCAACTGCTGGTGCTCGCCCGCACCGAGGCCGATCGGCAGGCCGCCGTCGAGACCACCCCGGCCCGTAAACTGCGCGAGGTCCGGATGGCACTGACGATGGAGCAGTCGCTGATCGATCAGGCCAAACGCGACAAGGGTCTCTCCGATGCGCAGGCCAAGCAGGAGGCGAAGAAGGAGATCGTCACCCGCTACCTGAACGTCGTCCCGTTCGGCAACAACTCCTACGGCATCGAGGCGGCGTCGCAGACCTACTTCGGCATCCACGCCAAGGACCTCAATCTCGAACAGTCCGCGCTGCTCGCGGGTCTGGTGCAGTTGAGTTCGGGCTACAACCCGTACACGAACCCGGAAGCCGCGAAGAACCGCCGCAACACCGTGCTCGACACCATGATCGAGAACTTCCCGGCTCGGCGCGCGGAGATCGAGGCGGCGAAGGCCAAGCCGCTCGGTGTGCTGCCACAGCCGAATCTGCCGACCCAGGGCTGTATCGCCGCCAGGAACAACGGCTTCTTCTGTGACTACGCACTGCAGTTCCTCGCCGAGAACGGCATTTCCCGCGACACCGTCATGCGCGGTGGCTACATCATCCGCACCACGCTCGATCCCGAGGTGCAGAAGGCCACACTCACCGCCGTCCGCACGCAGGCCAGCCCCAACGCCGACGGTGTCGCTGACGTGATGAGCGCGATCAAGCCCGGCAAGGAATCGCACGACATCCTCGCGATGGCCTCCAGCCGCGTCTACGGCCTCAACCAGAAGAGGAACCAGACCGTCCAGCCCCAGCCGTTCTCGATGGTCGGCGACGGCGCCGGCTCGGTGTTCAAGATCTTCACCACGGCCGCAGCGATGGAGAAGGGTCTCGGCGTCGCGTCGAACATCCCGGTGCCGGGTTTCATCGCGGTGCAGGGCATGGGTAACAGCGACGGCGCGAACGGCTGCCCCGCCGAGTCGTACTGCGTCAAGAACGACGGCAAGTATCCGGCGACCATGTCGGTGACCCAGGCGCTGGCCCAGTCCCCCAACACCGCCTTCGTCAAGTTGCTGCAGCAGGTCGGCGTCAAGCCGGCGGTGGACATGGCGGTCCGCCTGGGCCTGCGGTCCTACACCGTGCCGGGCTCGTCGGGTTACGGCGACAAGAGCATGGCGCAGTACGTAAAGGACGGTAACTTCGGTTCGTTCACGCTGGGTCCGCTGCCGATCAACGGCCTCGAACTGTCGAACGTCGCCGCGACCCTCGCGTCGGGCGGCACCTGGTGTCCGCCCAATCCGATCGAGTCGATCAGCCGGATCAAGCGTGACCAGTACGGCAACCCGGTCATGGACGAGAACGGTCAGGTCGCGCTGACGGCGGTGCCGTTCAACGCACCGAAATGCGAGCAGGTCGTCGAGGAAGGCCTGGCGAACACCCTCGCCAACGCCCTGAGCGAGGACGACAAGGGTGGCGGCACGTCGGCGGGAGCCGCCGGTTCGGCGGGCTGGACGCTCCCGGTCTCGGGTAAGACCGGCACGACCGAGGCACACCGTTCGTCGGCCTTCATCGGGTTCACCAATAACATCGCCGGCTCGTCTTACGTGTACAACGACGGCCCGAACCCCACCGGCATCTGCAGCAGCCCGCTGCGCCAGTGCTACGACGGCAACCTCTACGGCGGCATGGAACCCGCGCGCACCTGGTATCAGGCGATCAAGCCGGTGGCCACCAAGTTCGGTCCGGTAAAGCTGCCGCCGAAGGATCCGCGGTACATGCGCGGCACCAACGCCGGCCGCATCCCCAAGGTCAGCGGCCTGACGGCGAGCGCGGCCACGGCCCGCCTGCAGGCCTCCGGGTTCACCGTGAATCAGCTCGATGTGGACAGCAGCCGGCCCCAGGGCACGGTGGTGTTCACCGCCCCATCCGATTCCGCGATGCCCGGCAGCGTGATCACCATCTACGTCAGCAACGGACGACGCGCCGCCAACGAGCAACCCGGACAGACCGAGACCACCGTCGAGGTGCCCGGCGTCGGACCGGTCGTCATCCAGCTACCCGGCTGACCACGCGAACCACAACCGATCCCCGAGGTACGAGCGCAGCGAGCCACGAAGGGCGCCCGGTTGCGTATCCTGAGTGGATGGGTTACGTCGACAACGCCCTCGTTGGCCGGGTCACGCAGACAGGGCTGAGTTCCGCGGCGGCCATACGCACGATCGGCGGTCTCGCGGGCCTCGCGGCCGCCGGACTGGTCTACTCGACGGTGATCGAACGCAACGCCTTCACGTTGCGCCACAGCACCCTGGCCGTCCTCGAGCCGGGGACGGCCCCGCTGCGGGTGCTGCACATCAGCGACCTGCACATGACCCCGCGTCAGCGGCTCAAGCAGGCCTGGGTGTCCGAACTCGAGGCGCTCGAACCCGATCTCGTCGTCAACACCGGCGACAACCTCGCCCACCCGCAAGCGGTGCCTGCGGTGATCCAGTCGCTGGGCGGGCTGCTGTCACGGCCGGGCCTGTTCGTGTTCGGTTCCAACGACTACTTCGGTCCGCGGCTGAAGAACCCGCTGCAGTACTTCGACACCCATCACGAGCGCAAGCACGGTGACCCGCTGCCGTGGCAGGATCTGCGCGCCGCCTTCACCGAACGCGGCTGGCTCGACGCGACGCACACGGTGCGCGAACTCGAGGTCGGTGGCGTGCGGGTGGTCGCGGCCGGCGTCGACGATCCGCACATCGAACGCGACCGCTACGACACCATCGCGGGCCGCCCGAATCCGCTGGCGCACCTGCGTCTGGGGCTCACCCATTCGCCGGAGCCCCGCGTGCTCGACCGGTTCGCCGCCGACGGTTACGACCTGGTGATGGCCGGACACACCCATGGTGGTCAGCTGTGTCTGCCGTTCTTCGGTGCCCTGGTGACCAACTGCGAGATCGACCGGTCCCGGGTCAAGGGTGTGTCCAACTGGGGTTCGACGATGAAACTGCACGTCAGCGCGGGTCTCGGCACATCGCCGACCGCCCCGGCGCGGTTTTGCTGCCGCCCGGAGGCCAGCCTGCTCACGCTCACCCCGGTCTCGCACGGCGACGCCGAGTTCGACGAGGCGCACTCGCTGCCGCAGCTGGCCAGCGAACCGAACTGACCGGGCTTGCACGCTCGCATGGCAACGGTCGACGGTGTGCGTGTCCTGGCATTCGACACCTTCGGCACGGTGACCGACTGGTTCTCCGGGATCTCCGCGGCGGTGGCCGCGACCGTGCCCGGGGTGGATGCCGGCGAGTTCGCCCGCGAATGGCGCCGCCGGTACGCGCCCATCCTGGCGCAGGTGGAATCCGGCGACCTGCCCTGGCGGCGGCTCGACGACCTGCAGACCGAGACGCTGCACGCGGCTGCCGCGATGTTTCGTGTCGACCTCGACACCGACCAGACGCGGCGTCTGGTGTGCGCTTGGCGCACGATCCCCGGCTGGCCGGATGCCGCGCCGGGGCTGCGCCGGCTCAAGAGCGGGTTCATCGTCGCCGCTCTCAGCAACGCAACCGTCGCGCTGCTCGTCGACATGGCCAAGCACAACGGTTTCGACTGGGACGTACTCGGCGGGTCCGATCTGTGGCGGCACTACAAACCCGCCCGGGAAACCTATTGCGGGCTCGCCGATCTCCTCGAGGCCACCCCGGCCGAGGTGATGATGGTGGCCGCCCACCAGAACGATCTCGACGCCGCGCGGTCCTTCGGCCTGCGCACCGCGTTCATCGAACGGCCGATGGAGTGGGGCGTCCCGAGCATGCAGATCCCCCACTCCGACGAGAACGACCTGCACGCAAGAGATCTGCTCGAACTCGCCGATCAACTCGGCGTTCCGTGAGCGGCGCCGACCGGGGATCACTCACGACATCGAGAGTTCCACCAGAGGCACTTCATCCATCGTCAGTCCGGCGGACTCCTCCATGACCGCGGACAGTTTGTCGTAGGTCTTCGGATGCTTGGTGCGGTAGCCGTCGATCACCGTCGCCGACTCGTCGGCATCCATGACCCGGGCGGTGGCCGGCCGGTGATGCGACCACCCGATCGAGACATGGCAGTGCGGATCGGCTTGGAGGTTCCGGAACCACTGGGAATGCTCCCCGAAGCCCGAGGCGATGATGACCCGATCGTCGGCCGGACGGTCGACGGTCTCGAGGACCACGTAGCGAACGTTCCCCGACTTGCGCCCGACGTGTTCGAGCAGGAGCATCCGCCCACCGAACAGGAACCCGAGCCGCGCCCGGAACATCCCGATCGGCGCCCGGACGAACCATCGGGTCTGCAACAGGCGAGCCGCCAGGCTCATCGTGACCACCGTCCTCGCTTGGATTCACCGGCATCGTGATTCCACCGTAGCGCGGTCGCGTGAACCCGTTTCCCCTCACGCATTCATCCGCTACGGACGATGCGCGCGGACGTTGCGGATCGCCAGAATTCCTCCAGAGGCGAAGCGTCACCTACACGCGCGCCCATGAGAGAAAGGTATGCCATGTCCACCACACGGAACGAGCATCCCGTTCAACAGGGATTCGCGATGGGCACCACGATCGCCGCGGCGGCGCTGCTCCTGGTCGCCGGCGTCCTCGGCTTCTTCCAGGGCATCTCGGCCGTCGCCAAGGACGACCTCTTCGTCGTCGGACCCCAGTACGTCTACAAGCTCAACCTGACGTCGTGGGGCTGGATCCACATCATCCTCGGCGTCATCGCGGTCCTGGTGGCGTTCGGGATGTTCGTCGGCGCCGGCTGGGCGAAAGTGTCCGCGATCATCATCGCGTCGCTATCGATCATCCTGAACTTCCTCTGGATTCCCTACTACCCGTGGTGGTCGATCCTGATCATTGCGGTCGACCTGCTGATCATCTGGGCCGTCGCCACCTGGCAAACCGACTGACCAATCCCGACCGACCAACCGATCCCACGTGACGAGGGCCGGCGATGTCTGCGCGACGTCGCCGGCCTTTCAGTGCGCGGCCCCGTGACGTCCCGCGCCGACGGCGAAACGCTGGGCGCCGGCGATGGTGTCGGCGGTGAGGGATCGCAGTCCGTGCCGGAATTCGTTACGCATCGCGGCGGGCTCGTCGACGCCCGCCTGCTCGAGCACCGACAGCCGATCGTTCCGCAGACAGGTCTGCGGAAACTGCACGATCTCGGCCGCCAGTCGCACCGCCTCCGCCAGCGAAGATCCTTTCGGGACAACCCGATTCGCCAGACCGATGTCGAGCGCCTCGGCCGCCCCGACGGCCCGGCCGGTGAGGATCAGGTCCATCGCCCGGCTCTCACCGATGAGTCGGGGCAGGCGCACGGTGCCGCCGTCGATGAGCGGCACACCCCATCGTCGGCAGAACACCCCGAAGACGGCGTCATCATCGACGACCCGCATATCCGCCCACAACGCCAACTCGAGACCACCCGCGACCGCGTGACCGGACACCGCCGCGATGACCGGCTTGGACAGGCGCATGCGCGTCGGCCCCATGGGCCCGTCGCCGTCCTCGTCGGTCCGATTCGGATCGCCGGCGGCGATCGCCTTGAGATCGGCTCCGGCGCAGAAGGTTCCGCCCTCGCCGAAGAGCACCGCCACCGCCACCGAGTCGTCGGCGTCGAATCGTCGGAAGGCGTCGGTGAGAGCATCGGCGGTCCGGCGATCGACGGCATTACGTACCTGCGGCCGGTTGATCCCGATGAGTCGGACGGCGCCGTCGGTGCGTTCGATGATTGATTCGGTCACTGTGTGCCCCTTTGCACCTCACCAGTCGATCCTCAAAAGCTCAGTGCCGCAACACCTGTGACGGGCTGACCCCGTACCGCCGCCGATACGCCGCGGCGAATCGGCTGGGACTGGAGAACCCCCACCTCGCCGCTGCGTCGGCCACCGTGCCGTGGCCGCGCGCGAGGTCGTCGCGGGCCCGGTCAAGCCGGATGTCAGCCAGCGCGCGGGTGGGTGTGGTCTCCACGAACTCCGCGAAGGCTTCCTGCAGGCGCCGCACACTCGTCCCGGCGAGTGCTGCCATCTCGGCCGACGTCCACGGATGCGCCGGATCGTCGTTGAGCGCGTCGAGGACTCGCTTGACCATCCCCGGCCGCAACTGCCCGTCGGAATCGGCGTCATCCGGCGTGACCGCGAGCAGGAACGCCGTCGTCACGGCGCTGGCCAGCTGCGGACCGACGAGCGGGTTCGCGAGGAGGTCGACCGGGTCGCGGGGCTGCGCGGACAGCGCTGTCACCAGGCTCAGCCACGACGCACCCGCGGCGCTCGATACGTCGAGCTGATCCGGCAGCGACAGCCGCCGACGAATCGGCGTGAGATGGATGCGGTCGGCCTCCCGCTCGAGGTGCTCGGCATCGAACTTCACGCCGATCACCTGGCAATCAGCAGTCCAGTTGGTGATCAGCGACGCCCGGCCGGCAGCGAAGATCGTGCCCAACCCCGGCCGTGAGACGATCTCGCCGTCGCCTGCGCGCGAGTGCAGGCGACCGGAGAGCGGGATGTTGACCTCGTAGGCGCCCGGGTATTCACACGCGATGGACACTGCGGTTCCCCACGACATGCGCCCGATGGTGACGCCGCCGAGTTCCACCGTCCGCAGGCTCAGGTTCACCTTCTCCGGCTCGTCGAGCGCGGTCAGCTCGTGCGGGAAGTACACGTCGGCCACGGCGCGATGCGCGGCATCCCAGTCGCGGGTGCCGACCAGTTGTCTCGAGGTGGTCATCAGTGCGCGGTCTCTCGGTCCTTCCGTGCCGCGTTCGGCTCCAACACCGACGTCGGCTCTGATTGTGTTCTACCTCAATCCTGCACAAGTGAGCGATACAGATCACATTTTCCTCGCGCAATCGGTGCCGCCTCCGCGCAATCGGTATCGATGCCGCGCCGCATCGCTCCTAGTGTCTGACGACATCGTTGCCCGACCGATGAAGGAGCAGACGCGATGACCACCACACTTTCCTGGCTCGACGAGATCACCATGACCGAACTCGAACGCAACCCGTACCCCGTGTACGAGCGGCTGCGTCGTGAGGCCCCACTCGCGTACGTGCCGGTGCTCGGGTCGTATGTGGCGAGCACCGCGGAGATCTGCCGCGAGATCGCCACCAGCGGCGACTTCGAGGCCATCATCACCAAGGCCGGTGGCCGCACATTCGGCCATCCCGCGGTCATCGGCGTCAACGGTGCCATCCACGAGGACCTGCGCTCGATGGTCGACCCGGCGCTGCAGCCGCAGGAGGTCGACCGGTGGATCGACGACCTGGTCCGGCCGATCGCGCGGCGCTACCTGGAGGAGTTCGAGGACGCCGGCCATGCCGAACTCGTCGAGCAGTACTGCGAGCCGGTCTCGGTGCGGGCGCTCGGCGACCTGCTCGGGCTGCAGTCGGTGAGCTCGGACAAGCTGCGCGAGTGGTTCCACAAACTGTCGCGATCGTTCACCAACGCGGGCGTCGACGAGAACGGCGAGTTCACCAATCCGGAGGGCTTCCGCGAGGGCGACGAGGCGAAGGCCGAGATCCGGGCCATCGTCGACCCGCTGATCGACAACTGGATCGAGAACCCCGACGACAGTGCGATCAGCCACTGGCTGCACGACGGCATGCCCGAGGGGCAGACCCGCGACCGCGACTACATCTACCCGACCCTGTTCGTCTATCTGCTCGGCGCGATGCAGGAGCCCGGTCATGCGATGGCGTCGACGCTGGTGGGCCTGTTCACCCAGCCCGAACAGATGGAGCAGGTGGTCGACGAACCCGGTCTGATCCCCCGGGCGATCTCCGAGGGCATGCGCTGGACGTCACCGATCTGGTCGGCCACCGCGCGCATCAGCACCACCGACGTCGAGGTCGCCGGGGTGTCGCTGCCGGCAGGTTCGGTCGTCCTGATGTCCTACGGCTCGGCCAATCACGACCACGCGGTGTACGAGGCACCCTCGGAGTACGACCTGACGCGCCCGCCGCTCCCCCATCTGGCGTTCGGTGCCGGCAACCACGCCTGCGCGGGGATCTACTTCGCCAATCACGTGTGCCGGATCGGTCTCGAGGAGCTCTTCGACTCGATTCCCAATCTCGAACGGGATACCAGCAGTGACGTCGAGTTCTGGGGCTGGGGTTTCCGCGGCCCGACCTCGCTGCACGTGACGTGGGAGGTGTGACGATGGACCGCGTCCATTCCGTTCAGGTGGCGGGTTCGGACCCGCGGACCGTCGAGGTTGCCGGCGACCAGCGCCTGCTCGACGCGTTCCTCCGCAACGGCGTCTACCTGCCCAACTCGTGCAATCAGGGCACCTGTGGCACCTGCAAGGTGAAGGTGCTGCGCGGCATCGTCGAACAGCCGACGCCGTCGGAGACCGTACTCTCGGCCGACGAGCAAACGAGCGGATACGTCCTCGCCTGCCAGTCCACTCCCAAGTCGGATGTCGAGATCGAGGTTCCGCTCGACGCCGGGTGCGGTCCCCGCCACGTGCTGCGCGATCTCACCGGAAAGGTCCACGAGATCCGCGAGGTCGCCGACGACACGGTGGCACTGACCGTCCGGCTCGACGACCCTCTGGAGTTCTCCGCGGGACAGTACGTCGAGATCACCGTCCCGGGGACCGGCGAGGTGCGCCAGTATTCGATGGCCAATCCTCCGCGCAGCGACGACCACCTCGAGTTCCATGTCCGCCGCGTGGGCGGCGGGTTGGCCACCGACGGCTGGATCTTCGATTCCCTGGCCGAGGGGCATGCCGTCGAGATGCGCGGGCCCTGGGGTGATTTCGTGCACGACGCCGATGCAGACGGGCCGATGATCCTGCTCGCCGGCGGCACCGGGCTGGCCCCGCTGAAGTCGATCGCACTCCACGCACTCGAGCTCGACCCGGAACGGGAGATCCACCTCTACCACGGGGTCCGGTATCGATCCGACCTCTACGACGTCGAGTTCTGGGAGTCGCTGGCCGACCGGCATCCGGGTGTGCACTACACACCGTGTCTGAGTCGCGAGGAGGGTTTCGGCCGGCACGGCTACGTCGGCGACGTCTTGGTCGAGGACTTCGACTCGCTGCGCGGTTTCTCGGCCTACCTGTGCGGTCCGCCCGCGATGGTCGACGCCGGGGTGAAGGCGTGCAAACGTCGTCGGATGCCCGGACGCAGCATCCACCGGGAGAAGTACACGCCGGCGCCGGTCAGCGAATCCGTTCCGGCCTGAGGGTGCGAGACCTCGCAGGGAAGCCGTCGCGGGCCCGCCACGCGGTCAGCGCCGTGGCCGCGCACACCGGGCTCCACAACCGCTCCGCGCGGGATCGGGACGCCAGGTTCAGTGCGGCGCCGACCGCCATGAACCCGGTGACACCGGTCAGCACTCGTCGCTGAACCACGGGATCGCCGCGTCGTACCGCGATGAAGATCGCACCGGCGATGTAGCCCACGGCGGCACCGGCGCTGACCTGTCGATGCGTGGTCGGCAGGCGTCCGGGGTGCGTGCCGCCGTAGGCGAACGGCCCCCAGGGTGCGCCCGCGGCGAGGCCCGCCTGGAAGGCACCCATCCCGGCCAGCGCGGCGGCCGTCACCCGAGACGCGGTCCGTGGCGAGAGGTCCATGCCGTCGAGCGTAGGTGCTACATCCGGCTCGGTGGTCGGGGTCGGGCCGTTGGCCACGCTGCGGAACAAACTGGCTTCTGCGAGCCCTCAGTGCGCAGCCTGCTCCCGAGCAATTTCGCTCCGCGCCTCGTCGATCAGCCGCTGCAGCCCGGCAAGGGCCTCCTCGGGGGTTCCGGCGAGCCACGACAGTGATGGATAGGTCGGCGTGGTCGCCAACCACTCGTTGTCCTCGTCGGAGTAACGAACCGAATACTGCGGACGAGCGTTGGGGATCGTCTCAACTGCCATCGCCGTAGTCCTCCCGACAGACATGCATCAGATCCTCGTATCGGACCGCGTCAGGGGAGCGCATCCTCTCCAAAGGTCTTGTCCAGAACCCTATGCCGCTGATGGTGCGATTGCCATCACGCGGCTCTGTCCAGCCGTCCATGCCGAGTTGACGGTGTTTGGCCAGGCCCTGCCTCGAACGCGCGATTTGGGCCATTCGTGCTTGCCGTCGGTGCACGAGGTTCCTTGAATGAAGGCAGAGCGGACGCTCGCGCCGTCGGCAGGCTGAAGGGAGCGATGGTGACCACATTGACGACAAGCAGAAGCATCGAGATCGACGCCCCTGTCGAGCGGGTTTATGCCTTTGTCTCCGACCTGGAGAAGCTCATGCAGTCTGTGCCGTCGATCCGCCGCGTCGTGATCAGTGATCGCGACATCAACGAGGACGGGGTCACCACCTCCTACGCGTGGACCACGACGATCGGGATCGGTCCCCTGCACCACGAGGTGCACGGCACCACGACGTGCGAGCAGTCCGTTCTCAACCAGCGTCTGGTGTACAGGCACGCGATGGGACTCGAGACGGTCGAGACCTTCATCCTGGAACCTGTGCAGACCGGTACTCGCCTCACCTTCACAGCGTCGGTCACCTCGCCCGTCCCGCTGCTGGAGAGACTGTCGGTCCTGGTCGCATCGAAGGCACAGGGACATGCGCACTACGTGGATCAGGTCTTGGCCGAGATCAAGCGAGAAGTGGAGGTCTCGCCCGACAGCCCGCCGACCGGGTCCAGCCCGAACCCATAGCGGCTTGCCTCCAGCCTCGATCGACAAGGTTAGGTGGTCGAGATGTGGTCTGATTCCGGGCTACTCCTGCTCCGAGACCTCGGCCTCGGCGAGCGACTTGAGGCGAGCCAGCATCTGGCGCCAGTTCCGCTCGCCCACCCTCTTGGCGATGGGGTACTTCAGGAAGCCCGGGATCTTGCCGGCTACGCCGGCGACCTCCCAGTCGGACTCCACGACCAAACGCGTCGCGTCACCCTCAGGCTGCAGCCGGATTTTCGTGTCCACCGGGCCGGTGTCGGTGTGTTCGTGATAGAGCCTCAGTGGTTCCACCTCAACGACCTCAGTGATCATCCTGAAAGTGAAGCCCATCAGGCGGGTCGTGTCGGCGTACGTTGTCCCGACCTCGTCGACCGGGCCACTGAAGTCGGAGAACTCGCTCCGTGGCGCCCACTCCTTCCAACGCGACCGGTCGCACAGGACCGCCCAGACGCGTTCGACCGGTGCCTCGATGCGGATCTCGTCGCGGAAGTAGCGCATAGTCCCCCTTGACACCGTCGACCGCTGGCTCTTCAAAACGTAGCACCCGATGCGTCTAGTGACGGGGCCCAACGACCCGGTCGTACTCGCCCGCGAGAAGCGCGGCGGCGACGCCCGCGGCGGACCGGTTTGACGCCATGCTGGCATGACCTATCTGCAAAATCTGTTGCATGGCGCATGATCGTCCCCCAGAGAAACGAGGAGGCCCTGACCGGATCTCTCCTGGTCAGGGCCTCTTCTGCTATCTCAACCTAGCGTCGGGGTGGCGGGATTCGAACCCACGACCTCTTCGTCCCGAACGAAGCGCGCTACCAAGCTGCGCCACACCCCGTGTGCAACCTGCGATAGCTTACCCCCCGGACCCACGTGACACTAAATCGCCTGGTCAGGACCCAGTTCAGGCCGATCGACCGTGGTGCGGCGGGACGTTGGACCCCAATTCCCGGCTCGTGTCGGCCGTTATGTCGCATTCGCGTGGCTCGACCTCGATACTCAAAGTGCACCATCTCACACGCTCGTACCATTTCGACCTCTCACGAAAGGACGACTTCTCATGAGCGACATCGACAAACAGGCCGAGGCCGGCGCCAAGGAGGGCTTCGCATTCGGCATCTCGATCGTGGCGGCCGCCCTGTTGTTCGTCGCCGGGCTGGTCGCGGTCTTCGAGGGCATCGCCGCACTGGCCAACGACGACATCTTCGTCGTGGGCAAGGACTACATCTATCAGTTCAACCTCACGACGTGGGGATGGATTCATCTCATCCTCGGCATCATCGCGATCCTCGTCGCGGGTGGTCTCGCCGTCGGCGCGGACTGGGCACGGATCTCGGCGATCATCATCGCGTCGCTGTCGATCATTGCGCAGTTCCTCTGGATGCCGTGGTACCCGTTGTGGGCGATCCTGATCATCGTGCTCGACCTGATCGTCATCTGGGCCGTCGCCACGTGGAAGCCCTCGCGAGGTGACTTCTGATCTGAGCACCCATCCGGTTCTCGGGCGGCTCCGAATCGTTGGCATCTGTACATCCAGCGAACGGAGCCGCCCGCATGCGTCACACCCGCACGACCCGTCCACTGATCACCGTTCTCGTGGCCCTCGCCGCCGCGCTCGCCACGCTCGTCGCCACGGCCGCCCCCGCATCGGCCGCGCCGCTCGCGCCGGTGCCCAAGCTCGACGTCGACCGCTATCTGGGTACCTGGTGGCAGCTCGCGACCGTCCCGTCGTTCTTCGGCGTGCGCTGCGCCAAGGACACCAACGCCACGTACACGCGGATCGACGACAGGACGATCGGCGTCGACAACCGGTGCACCTCCCCGACCGGACAACTCGACGGCATCAAAGGCAAGGCCATCGTCCTCGACCCGGTGACCAATGCACAGCTCGCGGTCAAGTTCCCGTTCGTCCCCAACACTCTGGACTCCGGCGACACCCCGAACTACATCGTCGCCTGGCTGCAGGACGGTGACAGCCCGACCGCGCCGTACAGGTACGCGATCGTCGGGGATCCCACCCGCTTCTCGGGCTTCCTGCTCTCGCGTGACAAGACGGTGTCGAACGCCGAGCTGCGTCGGCTGCGCGGGAAGGTGGAGTCGGTGGGGTACAACTCCTGCACCTTCCTCATCTCCCCGACAACGGGTGGTCGCTCCGACTACTCACCCCTCTGCACGGTCTGACGGTCAGCGACGAGCCCGCGACGCATACTCCTTCAGGAATGACGCCTCGGCGATCGCCATGTTCTCGATCTCGCTCGGATCGACACTCTCGTTGGGCGCGTGGATGAGGCATTGCGGCTCCTCGACGCCGAGCAGCATGATCTCGGCGTCGGGAAAGGTGTCGGCGAAGACGTTGCACAGCGGGATCGACCCGCCCTGCCCCATCAGCAGTACGTCGTCGGTGCGGTAGGCGCCCTTCATCGCCGCGATCATCGAGTCGTACGCCGGCCCCTCGGTGGAGCCGACGAAGGGTGAGCCGATCGACTCCCGCTCGAAGGACACCTTCACATTCCACGGTGCGGCCGCGGTCAGATGGTCGATCAGGGCGTCCTGCGCAACCTTCGAGTCCATCCCCGGGGGCACCCGCAGGCTGACCCGTGCCCGCGCCCGCGGCACCACCGCCGACGACGACCCGACGACGGGCGGACAGTCCATGCCGAGGACCGTGACCGCCGGGCGCGCCCAGACCCGGTCGGCCACGCCACCCGAACCGATGAGGTCGACCCCGTCGAGCACGGTGGCGTCGGTGCGGAACACCTCCGCCGGGTAGTCGACACCGTCGAAGGTCGTGGACGCGTCGAGTCCGTCGATGGTGGTGTTGCCCTTCGCGTCGCGCATCGAGGCGAGCATGACGATCAACGCGGCCAGCGCGTCGGGCGCGGCGCCACCGAACATGCCCGAGTGCATGGCCGAGCCGAGGGTCTCCACCGAGACCACGACGTTGGCGATGCCGCGCAGGCTCTTGGTGAGGCTGGGTCGGCCGACGGCGAAGTTGCCCGTGTCGACGACGAGGATCGCGTCCGCGCGGACCAGGTCGGGGTTGCGGGGCACGAAGTTCTCGATTCCGCCGGTGCCCTGTTCCTCAGACCCTTCGCCGATGATCTTGACGTTGACCGGGATGTCGCCGTCGAGGGCCCGTAGCGCCGCGAGATGCACCGCGATATTGCCCTTGCAGTCCGCGGCCCCGCGCCCGTACCAGCGG
>NZ_BAHC01000228.1 GCF_000298195.1 Gordonia rhizosphera NBRC 16068
CCGAGCAGTACCTCGCGGCGCTGTTCGTGTTCGCCGCGGCCGGGTCGGTCGTCGACATGATCGTCGCCGCCAAGATCTTCATGTTCGCCAGCTGGTTCGGTGCCGGTATCTCCAAGCTCGGCCGCCACTTCAGCCCCGTCGTCGCCGCGATGGCGTCCAACACGCCGTGGATCACCTCGACCCGGTTCAAGCGCAGCCTCTACCGCGACTTCCCGCGTGACCTGCGGCCGTCGCACGTCAGCGGTGCGATGGCCCACGGTCTGGGCACCATCGTCGAACTGGCGCTGCCGGTGATCCTGCTGTTCTCCACCAACAAGTGGCTCACCCTCGCCGCGCTGATCGGCATGCTCGGATTCCACATCTTCATCATCTCGACGTTCCCGCTGGCCGTGCCGCTGGAATGGAACGTCTTCTTCATGTTCTCGGCCTGGTTCCTGTTCTGGCTGCATCCCGCCGGGGACGGGTACGCCGTCACCGACATGAGCACCGGCTGGCTGATCTTCGCCATCGTCGCGGCCGCAACCTTCCCGATCCTGGGCAACCTCCGTCCCGATCTGGTCTCGTTCCTGCCGTCGATGCGGCAGTACGCGGGCAACTGGGCGTCGGCGACCTGGGCATTCCGCGGCCGGGAAGCCGAGGAGAAGCTGAACACGCACCTGATCAAGTCCAACCTGAACCAGGTCGACCAGCTCACCGCCGCCTACGGTCCCGAGGTCGCCGAGATCTTCATGCAGAAGGCGGTCGCGTGGCGGACGATGCACTCGATGGGACGCGCGCTGATCTCGCTGCTGATGCGCCACACCGACAACCTCGACAACTACGTCATCCGCGAGGCCGAGTTCGTGTGCACCACACTGATCGGCTGGCAGTTCGGTGACGGCCACCTGCACAACGAGAACACCATCGCCGCCGTCCAGCGCCGCTGCAACTTCGCGCCGGGTGAGCTGATCATCAGCTGGACCGAGTCGCAGCCGATCCACAAGAACTACGTGGAGTACAAGGTGATCGACGCCGCGATCGGTGTCGTCGAGCGGGGCACGTATGTGGTGAAGGACGCCACCGAGGAGCTGCCGTGGCTGCCGAACGGTCCGATCAAGCACACCATCACCTGGACACGTCCGGGCTATGTCGCGCCGTCGGACGGCTCCGCCTATGTCATGCCTGAGCAGCCTAAGGTGGGTGCATGATCCAGGGCGTCGTGGTCGGCAGCGGGCCGAACGGGCTCGCTGCCGCCATCACGCTGGCCGCCGCCGGCGTCTCGGTCACCGTCCTCGAGGCGGCCGAGACGCCCGGCGGCGGCACCCGGTCGTCGGAGGCCACGGTCCCCGGGCTGCTGCACGACGACTGCTCGGGATTTCATCCGCTGGCCACCGACAACCCGTTCAGCCGACGGTTCGATCTCACCGCACACGGACTGCGGTGGGCGGTTCCGAATGTGCAGTACGCGCATCCCCTCGACGACGGGCGCGGCGCGGCGGCCTACCGGTCGGTCGACGAAACGGCCGACCGTCTGGGTGTCGACGGCGGGCGCTACCGGCAGATCTTCGGACCGCTCACCGACCGCTTCGACGCCATCGCCACAGAGTTCCTCCAGCCGATGGTGCACCTGCCGCGGCATCCGGTCGCATTGGGTCGCTTCGGGGTGTTCGCCGCGCCGCCGGCGACCTGGTTGGCCCGTCTGTTCCGCACCGAGGAGGCAGCCGCGCTGTGGGCCGGGGTCGCGGCGCACGCGTTCCACCCGCTCTCGACGCCGTTGTCGTCGGCGATCGGCGCCGCGCTGGGCACCGCCGCCCACCGCTACGGGTGGCCGGTCGCCGTCGGGGGATCACAGGCAATCAGTGCGGCGATGCTGTCGCTGCTGGAATCCCTCGGCGGCCGCGTCGAAACCGGGGTGACGGTTTCCGCGCTCCCCGACCTCGGCTCCCCCGACATCGTGCTTCTCGACACCGCACCCGCGGCTGCGGCGGCGATTCTCGCTGAGCGACAGCCCCCGCGCGTGGCGCGGGCCTACCGGCGTTACCGGCACGGGCCGGGCGCGTTCCAGGTGGCGTTCGCGGTGCGCGACGGTGTGCCGTGGTCGTTCGCCCCGGCCCGCGAGGCGGGCACGGTGCACGTCGCGGGCGATCTCGCCACGGTGGTGGGCGCCGAACGCGACGTGTGGCGGGGTCGGATGCCGACGCAGCCGTTCGTCCTCGTCGGACAGCAGTATCTCGCCGACCCGGACAGGTCCGACGGTGACCTGCACCCGGTGGACGCCTACGCTCACGTGCCGGCCGGGTTCACCGGCGACGCCCGTGGGCTGATCACCGAGCAGATCGAACGGTTCGCGCCCGGGTTCTCCGAGCGCATCGTCTCCGCGACGGTGCGCCCCACACCGGAGATCGTCGCCCACAACGCCAACTACGTCGGCGGGGACATCGTCACCGGCGCGAACACCGCGCGCCAGCTACTGTTCCGGCCGCGGGTCGCGGTGAACCCCTACGCGACCGGCGTCGACGGGGTGTACCTGTGTTCGGCCGCCACCCCGCCCGGGGCGGGGGCGCACGGACTGTGCGGCTGGCATGCGGCGCGCTCGGCGTTGAAGCAGCGCGGGCTGCTCGACGTGTTGGACCGACCGAGTATCGGATCGCATGCCGGCGACGGGAGCAGGAAATGAACAGCGGGTCTCTACAGCGTCGCCTCGTCTCCCCCGACGCACCCGAGGCGCAGGAGGTCCACCGGCTCGTCTCGGTGGTGGGTGACCGGCTCCAGGACCGGTTCGCCGAGATCAACGCGTCGATGAACAGCGCCATCGAAGCCGGGATGGACGAACTCAACGAACCGGACCTGCTCGACATGCTGCACGCCAGCGTGGAGGGCAACATCGCGACGATCCTGCACATGATCCGCAACGACATCCCGCTCGATCACGTGCAGCCGACCACCGCGGCCACCGAGTATGCGGACCGGCTCGGGCAACGCGGCATCCCGGCGTCGTCGCTGCGTCGGGCCTATCACTTCGGGTCCGACGACCTGCTCGCATTCATGTTCGAAGAGGTGCAGGGTCTGGACTGCAGCCCCGAACTGCAACTGCGGGTGCTGCACCACCTGTCGGGCTGGATGCACAAGTACGTCGACTGGATAACGCGGGTCGTCCTCGAGGTGCACGAGGAGGGCCGCCGTTTCTCGGCCGAGCAGAACGCCACCGTCGTCTCAGCCATGGTGACCAAGGTGCTGCGCGGCGACGATGTCAGCGCCCGGGAGTTCGCCGCACGGACGGGATATGCCCTGGAACGTCCACATCTGGCGGCGACGCTGTGGATCGACCGGGCCAACCCGGGAACCGACAACACCACCGTGCTCGAATCCGTCGCCCGCGACCTCGCGGCCCGGCTCGGCTGCCCGCGGCCGCCGCTGTGCACCGTCGTGGACCGCAGCACCGCGTGGGTGTGGTTCGCCGCCCCGGCCGACCATGATCTGTCCACCGGAGCGATCCACGCCGTCATCGAGACCATCCCCGGCCTGCGCGTTTCGCTCGGCACCTGCCAGTCCGGTGTCGACGGATTCCGCGCCAGCCACTTCCAGGCCGAGGCGGTCAAACCTGTCGCGATCATCTCCACCAATCCGGCGATGAGCGTGGTCAGTCATGCGACGGAGGGGATGGCCGTCGTCGCGGTGCTGGCCCGCGACCTCGACGCCACCCGACAGTGGGTGCACGACGTGCTGGGTCCGTTGTCGGCGGACACCGATGCGGCGTCAAGGCTGCGGGAGACCGTCGGTACCTTCATGAGCACCGGCAACAGCTATGTGGCCACCGCCGAACGGCTGAACATGCACCGCAACACGGTCAAGTACCGGCTCGGCCGGGCCACCGACGAACTCGGCCGGCCGTTGTCGGAGCGTCGTCTCGACACCGAACTCGCGCTGCACGTCGTCGAGATCCTGGGGTCGGCCGTGCTCGGTCCGGCGCACTGACGACTGCGATCTGGCCCACGCAGACGGCACTGGATGATGTTGCCCGGCCGGTGACCACTTAGCCTGTAGGCCATGTCCGCATCCCCTGCTGTACCGGCTCGCATCGGTCACACGTTGCTGGCCGGTCGTGGCCGGATGGTGCTCATCCTGCTGGTCTCGCTGCTGACCAGTTCGTTGGCGATGGTCTGGAGCTACCAGGCGAAGATCAAATGTGGGGGTGCGCCGTTCCTCGATGAGGGCCGCAGTGCGCACTGGCCGGTCGGCGATCCGAATGCGGCGATCCCCTGCTACTCGGATCTGATGTTCCTGTGGTTGGGGCGCGACATCAACAACCACGTGTTCCCGTACATCAACGGCGGCATCACCCCTGATGGGAAGCTCTTCGGCGGCGTCGTCGAGTACCCGGTGCTGTCGGGCATGTTCATGTGGGTGGGCGCGATCGGCGCGCACACCGACACCGAGTTCTTCCAGCATTCGGTGGCGCTGCTGGTCCCCTTCGGCCTGGCGATCACGGTGATGCTGGCCTTGATGACCCGCTGGCACGTGATGTGGTGGGCGGCGACCCCGCCGCTGGTGCTCTACGCGTTCCACAACTGGGAGCTGCCGGTGGTGGCGACCGCGGTCGGCGCGGTCGCGGTGATGGCGTGGGGGTCCACGATCAGTCCCCGTACCGGTGATCGACGACTCTCGGTACGGACCGCGGCGATTCTGGCGGCGGTCCTGCTCGGAGTCGGGTTCTGTCTGAAGCTCTACCCCGGGTTCTTCGTGCTGCCGCTGGCGGCGTACGTCCTCACCTACGGCACCGCCCCCGGTCCCGACGGTGAGCCGCCCCTGCGCCGCGGGTTGGACTGGGTCGGCGCGCTCTGGGTCGCGGCGGCGGCGACCCTCACCGTCGTCGCCATCCAGCTTCCGTTCATGCTGGCCGGCTTCGAGGGGTGGAAGGCGGCGCTGTCGTTCCAGGGCAAACGCAAGGCCGACGTCGACACCAACTCCATCTGGTACTGGGGGCTGCGGCACTTCACCGGCGGGCAGAACGACACCTACAACACCCTGGTGGGGTTGCTGTCGCCGATGCTCATCGGCGTGGCGTTCGCGACCTCGGTCTACCTGGGCTGGCGGCTGTATCGGCGGGATGGTTTGTACCCATGGATCGGGGTGTCGGCGTCGATGCTGGCCGGGTTCATGGTCTTCCACAAGGTGCATTCACCGCAGTACACGCTGTGGATCCTGCCGTTCTTCGTGCTGCTGCGGGTCCGGTGGCCGGTCATCGTCGCCTACCTGGCCGCCGACCTCGCGCTGGACCTGACCATCTTCCGGCTCTTCGGCATCTACACGTCGGGGTCACCGATGAAATGGTGGGTCATCACCGGCGTCAACGTCGGGGTGTGGGTACACGCGGTGTTGCTGGTGTATCTGATCGTCGCGTTCGTGCGGGCGCCGCTGCGGGAACCCCTCGCGTCGTTCGGGCGGCGGGCCCGTCCTGCCGAACCGGACCTGGTGCCAACGCCGTCATGAGTGCCTGGCTCGGGAGCGGTCCACTCGTGGCGGGGCGGGTGACGCTCCGGCCACTGACCGTCGACGATGTCGAGGCGCTGGCACGCGTCGTCGGCGATCCGACGGCGTTCCGTTGGACGGCGGTACCCACCGACCTCGCGTCGAGCCGGGCATGGGTGCAGGCCGCTCTCGCCGACCCAGAGCGCCGCATCGCGTATGCGGTCATCGACAACACCGACGGTCGCGTCGTCGGGTCGACAAGCTACTACGACATCGATCCGGCGAACCGCGCCGCCACGATCGGGTACACCTTCTACGCCGACGACGTGCAGGGCACCACGGTCAACCCGACCGCCAAGTTCCTGTTGATGCGGCACGCCTTCGAGGACTGCGGCGCCGTGCGGCTGGTGTGGCACACCCACGAGAACAACACCCGGTCGCGCGCGGCGATCGCCAAACTGGGCGCGACGTTCGAGGGGCTGCTGCGCAAACACCGGCGCTTCGGTGACGGATGGCGCACCACCGCGCAGTACGCGATGATCGACGACGACTGGCCGGTGGCGAAACAGCGGTTGCTGGAGCGGATTTCGGACTGAGGGGCCCTGCGAGTCCGGTGCGGCTGAGGTCAGAAGCCTCCGGCGACGACGACCCGGGTGCGGCCGGTGACGCCGCCGCGCAGGATCGTCTTGATGGATTTCGGTAGTTCGGCCACCGCGACGTCGGTGGTCAGCGCTTCGAGGTGCGGGGGTTTGAGCTCGGCACCGAGCTTGGCCCACAGGGCGCGGCGTGGTGCGATCGGTAGTTGCACCGAGTCGATGCCGGCGAGGGTGACCCCGCGCAGGATGAACGGGTGGACGGTCGTCGGGAGGTCGGCGCTGCCGGCGAGTCCGGACGCGGCGACGACGCCACCGTAGTTGAGCGTGCTCAGCACGTAGGCCAGCGTGGTACCGCCGACGCAGTCGACGGCGGCCGCCCACAGTGACTTGCCGAGAGCCCGCACCTTCTCGCCTTCTTCGGGCACCCGTCCGATGATCTCCGATGCCCCCAGCGTGCGCAGCAGGACGGCGGCGTCGGGTTTGCCGGTGGACGCGACGACCTCGTAGCCGGCGGCCGCCAGCAGGTCGACGCTGACGCTGCCCACGCCGCCGGTCGCGCCGGTGACCAGGACCGGGCCGTCGGACGGGGTGATGCCGTGGCGGACCAGCGCCTCGACACTCATCGCCGCGGTGAACCCGGCGGTACCAATCGCGGCGGCCTCGGCCGCGGTCAGTCCGGACAGTTTCACGACCTTGTCGGCGGGGAGTCGGGTGGTGTCGGCGTATCCGCCGTGGCGGGCGGTGCCGATGTCGTAGCCGTGCGCGACGACGACGTCACCGGCGGCGAACTCCGGTGATGTGCTCGAGCGGACGGTGCCGGCGAGGTCGATGCCGGGGATCAGCGGATACGACCGCGCGACACCACCCTTGGGTGTCACGGCGAGCGCGTCCTTGAAGTTCACACTCGAATACTCGATCGCGATCTCGACGTCCCCCTCCGGGAGGAAGCTGTCGTCGACGATCTCCGAGATCAGATCGATGTTGCCGTCGTCGTCCTGATGCGCCACCAGCGCGTGCACTTCACCCATACTGCGAACCCTACTGAAGTGGGTCGGCGGTGGGGTCGGATGCGGCGACGACCGAGGATTCGCGGATGGTGAGCAGGCGACGTAGGAACAGCTCCTCGTCGAGCCCCTTGCGGCGCATCCACGAGGTCACCTCGGTGTTGCACTTGCTGGCGTTGCATGAGCGGCAGGCCGGCACGATGTTGAGTTCGGTGTAGCGACCACCCACAGATAACGGCTGGATACAGTCGCGCTGGAGGACGGAGTCGGTTCGTCCGCAATAGGCGCACCCGCCCCACGCGGCCTTGATTGCAGTCCACTGCGACGGACTCAGGTCGTTGTCGGCGAGGCGCATCCGACGCTGCCGACGACGACCGGCTCGTGCTCGCCTCGAACCCCCGCGTGCCATGCGGAGATCGTAGACGCGGGATCGTCGACGGTGAGTGAGGCACGGCGTCGGAGTGGGTGCCGTCGGCCGAGATTCGGGTGCCGTCGGCCGAGATTCGGGTGCTGTCGGCGAGATTTCGGGTGCTGTCGGCGGGGATTCGGGTGCCGTCGGCGAGGATTCGGGTGCTCTCGGCGGGAATCAGGATGCCGTCGGCGACATCTCGGGTGCCGTCGGCGGGGGCGGGGTTTCGGGGGCGCGACGCAGCCCGTGCAGGGTGAACCGGTCAGGGGCGCCGTCGAGGACACCGCCGGCGGGGTCGTCGAGCAGTTCGTCGGGGCGAGAACGCGACCCGCGGCGGATCAGGTCCTCGGCGGGGTTCCAGATCTGCCACAGCACCACCGCACACAGCGCGACCACCATGATCGCCCGAACAACGATGGCCACGGTGAACCACTGGTCGGGCAACCATCGTCGATCGGGGTCGAGATACAGCGACATCCGCGGAATCCAGACCAGCGCGTCGACGATCATCCACGCGAACAGCAGCCGCGTGTGCGGGATGGCCAACACGGCCAGCGGCACCAGCCACAGCGAATACTGCGGACTCCACACCTTGTTCACGAGCAGGAAGCCGGCGACCATCAGGAATGCCAGCTGCGCCACGCGGGGCCGCTGGGGTGCGAGCAGACCGACCGCGACGACGCCGAGCGTCACCAGGATCAGGCCGACGAGCGAGATCGTGTTCAGCACAGCGGAGTTCCAGTTGAATCCCACCGTGGACGAGATGACGCCGTAGAAGCTGTCGGCTTCGGCGGGCCGGTCGGTGTTGTAGCGGAAGAACTCCCACCATCCGCGCGGATAGGTGATCAGGATCGGCAGGTTGACCACGACCCACACACCCAGGGCCGCCGCCGCGGCCTGCATGAACTCGCGGATCCGGCCCGCGCGTAGGCACAGGACGAGCAGCACCACCAGCAACAGCACGGGATAGAGCTTCGCCGCGGTGCCCAGACCGATGAACACCCCGGCGAGCCAGGGTTTGCGGCGCGCCCACGACAGAATGGCCAACGCCACCATGGCCGTGGCGATCGCGTCGAAGTTGGTGAAGATGTGCACGATCACCAGCGGCGACAGCGCCGCGATCCACGTCGCCCACATCCGGGTGCGTGCCGTGAGCGCGGTGGCCCAGATGGTGACCAGCCAGAACAGCGCCAGGCCCAGTGCCACGAGGTTGAAGAACAGCACGACCTCGAGCGCCGCGGGCACACCCCACTTCTCGTGAGCCGATTCCCAGGCGCTCGCCAGCCACGCGACGCCGTACATGTAGAGCCCGGTGATCACCGGATACTCCATGTAGCGCTTCACCTGCGTACCGTCGGGCCCCTGCTCGTACCAGTAGGTCTTGTACGGGAAGGCGCCGGTGTCGAGCTTCTCGGCCCCGAACAGGCCGATGACATCGGAGTAGCAGAGATTCGTGTACTGGCGCTGGTTGTCCCAGTTCAGACGCAGCGACGACCCGGTCTGTGAGTTCGCGTCGGCGGGCGCCTGCTGCAGACAGCCCGCCTTCCCGAACCAGCCGAGGGCCAGCGTGCACAGGGCCAGCGCGAACACCACCCGCAGTGGTGTCCAGGACCGGCTGCGCCCGACGGCGGCGTGCCGGCCGACCGGACCACCCACCATCGTCGAGGCCCCTTCGACCACGACATCGGTGCGGGAGGGCAGCACGCGATCGGTGTCGACGCGCGTGTCGTCGGCGAGATCGACGGGCGACTCCCAACCGGGGTCGGCCGCCTCGGCGGGCGGCACGCCACCCGGCATCTGCGCTGTGCTCGAGTTCTCAGTCGCCACTGGTCACGGATGATCAGCCGAGCGGGGGTGGCTCCGGGACGCCCCCGTATTGGCTGCCCCCGTCGGTGGTGCCGCCGCCGGTGCCGTTGTCGGTGGTCGGGCCCGTGCCACCTCCGGTGCCACCGCCCGTGCCGCCGCCGGTGTCACCACCGGTCCCGCCACCGTTGTCCGGTTGGGCGTTACCCGGTAGCGGGATCGTCAGGCCCGGTGCCAGGGTGAGCCTGTTGTCACCGTTGGGGTCGAGGGGCGTCTGCGGGCCCGTGCTCGGCGACCCGCTACGGGGCGCGTTCGCGTCGGTGGTGACCGGCGGCGGCTCGTACGGGATACCCGCCTGGCCGCCGACCGCCGCGGGCTCCGGGAACTGCTTGATCGGTTTGCCCTCGAGCGCGCCGTTCATCGCGGCCTGCCAGATGTCGGACGGCAGCATGCTCCCATAGATGTTCGAGCCGGCGTAGTTGGTGATCGCGGTGCCCGCATCGGTGCCGACCCAGACGGCCGTGGACAGCTGCGGCGTGTAGCCCACCATCCAGGCGTCCTTGTTCTGCCCGGTGTCGCCGAGCTGCGCGGTACCGGTCTTGGCCGCCGACGGACGCGACCCGAGTTCCGAATCGTAGAGGGAGTGCCCGTTGGAGTAGGCCGCGATCGGCTCGAGCGCCGCGGTGGCGTTGTCGGCGACCTTGGCCTCGAAGACCCGCTTGCCGGTGTTCTGCTGACGGTCGAAGAGCACCTCGCCGTCGGCGGTCTCCACCTTCTGCACGAAGTAGGGCTCGCGGTAGACACCGGACGCCGCCAGCGTCGCATAGGCCGAGGCCATGTCGAGCACCCGAGACGGGTACTGACCGAGGACCACGCCGCCCTCGACGAGGCCGTTGGGCTCCTGCAAGGTATGCGCGATGTCCCCGAAGCTCTCGGCGACCCCGGCCTTGTGGGCGGCGTCGGCGACCGCTTGGGCCTGACCATCGAGGTCCATCATCAGCCGGTAGTAGACGGTGTTCAGCGACATCTTCATCGCGGTCGCGAGGTTGCACGATCCGCAGCTCTCGCCGTCGGAGTTCTCCACGACCAGCCCGCCAGGCGCCTGGTAGGGCGCCGAGCTGTAGGTCTTCGAGAGCGGGATGTCCTGTTCCAGCGCGGCGAGCAGCGCGAAGACCTTGAACGACGACCCGGTCTGCAGACCCGCCTGCGCGTAGTCCCAGCCGTTGGCGTCGTTGCCGCCGAAGTAACCCTGCACCCCGCCGGTCCGCGGATCGATCGAGACAACCGCGGTGCGCAGCTTCTTGGGCTCACCGTCGAGCTTGCCGTTCGCCGCGGCGACCACCGACTTCTGGACCTGCTGGTCGATCGTGGTGGTGATCCGCAGACCCTCGGTCCGGACCTGCTGCTCGGAGATGTTCAGCTTGCCCAGCTCCGCGAGCACCTGACGCTTGATGAGACCGTTGGGTCCCGGGGTGTCGTCGGTCTGCGGGCGCGACGCCGCCACCTTCGGGTACGTCATCGACGCACGCTCGGCCGCGGTCAGCGAACCGGTCTCGACCATCCCGTCGAGCACGTAGTTCCACCGGGCATGTGCCGCCTCGGCGTTGATCTCCGGGTCGTAGTAGGAGGGCGACCGGATGGCGGCGGCGAGCACTGCCGCCTCCTCGACGGTGATGTTGCGGATGTCCTTGCGGAAGTAGGCCTGCGCCGCCGCCGACACACCGTAGGCGCCCCGCCCGAAGTAGATCGTGTTCAGGTAGGCGGCCATGATGTCGTCCTTGGACCACTCGTTGGACATCTTGGTCGCGATCGCCAGCTCCTTGAACTTGCGCTCGTAGCTGTGCTCGTCGCCGACGAGGGCGTTCTTGACGTACTGCTGGGTGATGGTCGAACCGCCGCCGGCCTCACCGCCGTT
>NZ_BAHC01000227.1 GCF_000298195.1 Gordonia rhizosphera NBRC 16068
TGCGGGCGGCGGCCTCCTCGATGCGCAGCTTGGGCAGACCCTCGTTGATGGCCTGCGTCATGCCGCCGGCCTCCTCGACCTCGGCGATGTGCTCGCGGGCCTTCTGGGCGAGCTGGTGGGTCAGCCACTCGACGTAGTTCGAGCCGGCCCAGGGGTCGATCGGCCGGGTCGTGCCGGACTCCTGCTGCAGCAGCAACTGGGTGTTGCGCGCGATCCGGGCGGAGAAGTCCGTGGGGAGCGCGATCGCCTCGTCGAGAGCGTTGGTGTGCAGCGACTGCGTGTGACCCTGCGTCGCAGCCATCGCCTCCACGCAGGTGCGGGCGACGTTGTTGAACACGTCCTGTGCGGTCAACGACCATCCCGACGTCTGCGAGTGTGTTCGCAGCGACAGCGATTTCGGGTTCTTCGGGTCGAATTGGGCGACCAGTTCGCTCCACAGCAGCCGCGCCGCGCGCAGCTTGGCGACCTCCATGAAGAAGTTCATGCCGATGCCCCAGAAGAACGAGAGCCGCGGCGCGAACTTGTCGATGTCGAGCCCGGCCTCGAGTCCGGCGCGGATGTACTCGACACCGTCGGCCAGCGTGTAGGCCAACTCGAGGTCGGCGGTCGCCCCGGCCTCCTGGATGTGGTAGCCCGAGATCGAGATCGAGTTGAACTTCGGCATCTTCGTGCTGGTGTAGGAGAAGATGTCCGAGATGATCCGCATCGAGGGCTTCGGCGGATAGATGTAGGTGTTGCGGACCATGAACTCTTTGAGGATGTCGTTCTGGATGGTCCCGGCCAGCTTCTCCGGCGCCACGCCCTGCTCCTCGGCGGCGACGACGTAGAGCGCGAGGATCGGCAGCACCGCGCCGTTCATGGTCATCGAGACCGACACCGATCCGAGGTCGATGCCGTCGAAAAGCTGTCGCATGTCGAGGATCGAGTCGATGGCCACACCGGCCATGCCGACGTCTCCGGCGACGCGCGGATGGTCGGAGTCGTAACCACGGTGGGTGGCCAGGTCGAAGGCCACCGACAGACCCTTCTGGCCGGCGGCCAGGTTGCGGCGGTAGAAGGCGTTGGACTCCGCGGCGGTGGAGAAGCCCGCGTACTGGCGGATCGTCCACGGCTGGTTGACGTACATGGTCGGGTATGGGCCGCGGATGAACGGCGCCTCGCCCGGAATGGAGTCCAGCGGGTAGGGATGCTCGCCACCGGCGGACACCGCGTCCCGGTCGGCGCGCGTGTAGATGGGTCGGACGTCGATCTGCTCCGGGGTGGACCAGGTGATCTCGTCGACGCTGTGACCCTGCGTCTGCGCGATGTGCTCGATGGCGGCCTCGGCGGTCGGTGCCGCCACAGCAGTCGTCGAGTCGAGTTCGACGCCGACGAAGGTGGGGATGGCGCCGCCGGAGGCCTCGGTCCGGGTCGGTTCCGTCTGGGTCATGATCGCGCTCCCGCCACGTCGTGGGTCAGCTTCTCGAAAAGGTCACGCAGGGTGGCGATGGCATCGATACCGACTCGCAGCGAACCGTCGGGACGATCCTCGGCGTCGGGCCATTCCTTGTCCGGGCCGGCGAGCAGGATGGTGTCGAGTCCGGCCGCCCGGGCCGCGGCCAGGGCCGCCGGCCCGTCGTCGGCGTAACGTTGTTTGGTCCCGCAGATGACTGCGATCGGGGTCGCCGCGTCGGCCACTGCCGCCGCGATCGTCTCGGCCGTCACCGGTCCGGGGTTGATGGCCGAGATACCACCCGCGGCAAGAAGATTCGCAACGAAGGTGGTGCGCGCGTTGTGTTCGGCCACCGATCCCAGCGGGAGCAACAGCACACTGGGCCGTCGCCCGGTGTCGGCGAGCACCGCGTCGGACCGGTCGCGCAGTTCCTCGTACGCCCGAGCCACGCGCGCGAGCTTCGGCGCGCCGAGCGGTACGTCGGTGGTGTCGGCGATCCCCGCGCCGAGGGGCTTCTCGTCCAGGTTCGGGAACTCGTTGACGCCGGTCACCGCGGTCTTGCGGTGCGCGACCGAGTCGTCGCGCGCCGCGAGCGCCCCGGCCACCTTGTCGGCGATCAGGCCCGAGCCCAGTGCCGCCCGGTACCCGCCCGCGGCCTCGATCTCACCGAAGGTGGCCCAGGCCGAGGAGGCCAGGTCGTCGGTGAGCGATTCGACGAACCACGATCCGCCGGCCGGGTCCAGAACACGACCGATGTTGGACTCCTCGAGCAGCAACAGCTGGGTGTTGCGGGCGATGCGGCGTGAGAACGCCGCGCTCGACGTGCGCCGGTCGGAGGGGATCGCGGCGTCGAAACCGAGGACGGTGACCTGATCGGCGCCACCGACGCCCGCCCCGAAGGCGGCGACTGTCGTGCGGAGCATGTTCACCCACGGATCGCGCTGGCTCTGCATGGACAGATCGGTCACCGCGTGCGTCAGCGCGGCACCGCTGTCGGGCGCACCGACGACCTCGGCGACCCGGGCCCAGATCTTGCGCAGCGCGCGGAACTTGGCGATGGTCGCGAACTGGTCGTCGTCGGCGGAGACGGCGAAGGTGATCTGGCGCAGCGCATCGGCGGCAGACAGCCCCGCCTCGGTCAGGTCGCGCAGGTGCGTCACCGCAGCGGCGATCAGCAGCGCGAGTTCGAGGGCGTTGTCGGCGCCGGCGGTGGCGAAGTCGGTGCCGTCGACCCGGAAGGCACGGACACCGGCCGGGACGCTGGTGGCGAGCGCGGTGGCCTCGGCCGCATCGACCGTCGGCCGTCCGGAGAAGGCCGCGGTGAGCGGTGAGAAGCCGAGGGAGGTGAGCGTCGCGGCGGTGGCCGTGGCGGCCTGCGGCGCGGCGAGCGCGGTCTCGTGCACGGCGAGCAGCGCGCGGGCGGCGGCGATCCCGTCCGCGCCGGCGTCGAGAGTGACCGGGATGAGGTCGAGATAGACACCGGCCAGCACGTCGGAGAGATCCGCGGGTGCGACGGTCGAGCCGACCGACAGCCACAGGCCGCTCGCGCCGTTGGTCAGCGCATCGAGGATGCCGCGGTTGAGGTCGGCGGCCGGGGTGGCGTCGTCGCCGAAGCGTTCGGTCACCCGCCAGCCGAGTGTCACGTCCCGATCGGGGTCGGCGCCGCGGACGAACGGGAAGCCGCCCGGGAGTCCGGGCTCGGACGACTCGTCCTTACGCGTGTAGAGCGGACGGACGCGCAGTCCGTCGAGTGTGCTGGTCGACAGCAGCTCCTCCGCCGAAGCAGGCAGGTCTTCGACGGTGGTTCGGCGAGACTTCGCCAGGACCGCGGCAGCGGCCTCCGACCAGGCCTGATAGGCCTCTTCGAGCGACCGGTCGGACCGATCGGGATTCGACGCAGGGGTCTGCGGCATGGGGTGTCACACCTCCGTGTTGCTCGGGTCGAGCGCGTAGTTGACTTTAGCCGAACGCTCGCTCGGCCCCCACATCCAGGTCGGATCGTGACGGATACCACGTACAGGCGCCCAGTAGACTGGCGCGGGTGCCGTTCGAGTCCCCCACCCCGCCTGCCGTGTCGACGCAGGCCGCTGGTGCACCGGATCCGTCGCCGACCGGACGGCGCAGGATCGATCCCCGCGCGATCCGCAGTGCGGTGATCCTGTCGGTGGTCGTGGCCGTGGTCCTCGTCGGGTCCTATGTGATCCCGCTGCCATCGGTGGCGGGTCTCCGCACCTGGGGCGAGCAGTTCGGTTCGGCGTTCGTCGTCGTGTTCTTCGCGGCATACGCGGTGGTGACCATCGCACCCATCCCGCGCACCACCTTCACGGTCACCTCCGGGATCCTGTTCGGGCCGGTCGTCGGCTTCACCGGCGCGATGATCGCGTCGACGACGGCGGCCCTGCTGTCGTTCTGGCTGGTGCGGGCCCTGGGCCGGGAGAAGGTACGGCCCTATCTGAAGAAGCCGGTGGTCGCCGCGGTGGAGTATCGCCTGAGCCACCGTGGCTGGCTGGCGGTCGGTTCGCTGCGCCTGATCGCCGCCTGCCCGTTCTCGGTCGCCAACTATTGTTCGGGCTTGTCGTCGGTGCGCACGCTCCCGTACCTGGTCGCGAGCGTGATCGGCATGGCGCCGGGCACCGCTGCGGTCGTGTTCCTCGGCGACGCGCTGACCGGCCAGCGCAACCCGTTGATGCTGGCGCTCAGCGGTGCCCTGTTCGCCCTCGGCATCATCGGTCTCGTCCTCGACGCCCGGCTACCGGTGCCCGACCGCCGCTGACGGACGCCGGTCGGATCCACTGCGGTCGAATCTACTGAGGCGGGTCCGTCGGGGTGACGGCCTCGTCGGCCTGCATCTGGGCCTGCCGCATCTGCAGGGACCGCGCAGACCCGAGCTCGGGCGCCACCGGCTTGCGCGCGACGGCCTCCGCCTCCGCGACGGCCTGCGCGACCTTCGGATCCGACGCCAGGGAGAACCAGTCGGTGATCTCATCCTCGTCCACCTCGGTCGGGGTGTCGTCGGTGGGTTCGTAGCGGAAGACACCGTCGTCGCCCTGAACACCGAAGGACTTCGCGAAGCTCTGCAGCGCCGAACCGAAATCCGACGGAACCACCCACACCTTGCTGCCCTGGCCCTTGGCCATCTCGGGAAGCTGCTGCAGGTATTGGTAGGCCAGCAACTCGGGGGTCGGCTTGCTCGACTTGATGGCGGCGAAGGTCTTCTCGATGGCCTTGGCCTCGCCCTGCGCCCGCAGGTATGCGCTGGCGCGATCACCCTGCGCCCGCAGGATGCGCGACTGCCGGTCGGCCTCGGCGCCGAGGATGGCGGCCTGTTTCGCGCCCTCGGCGGCGAGGATCTGACTCTGCTTGTTGCCCTCGGCGGTCTTGATCGCCGACTCGCGCTGGCCCTCGGCGGCCAGGATGGTCGCCCGCTTCTCGCGGTCGGCCTTCATCTGCTTCTCCATCGATTCCTGGATCGATGGTGGCGGCATGATGCTCTTGAGCTCGACCCGCGACACCCGCAGGCCCCAGCGACCGGTCGCCTCGTCGAGGACGCCGCGCAGCTGTTTGTTGATCGAGTCGCGCGACGTGAGGGTCTCCTCCAGCGTCATCCCGCCGACGACGTTGCGCAGCGTGGTGATCGTCAACTGCTCCACACCCGCGATGTAGTCGTTGATCTCGTAGACCGCCGAGCGCGGGTTGGTCACCTGGAAGTAGACGACGGTGTCGATCGAGAGCGTCAGATTGTCCTCGGTGATCACCGGTTGCGGCGGAAACGAGACCACCCGCTCGCGGATGTCGACGCGGGCACGGATCCGGTCGATGAACGGCAGCAGCAGGGTGAGCTGACCCGACACCGTCCGGGTGTAGCGCCCGAGTCGTTCGATGACAGCCGCCTCCGCCTGCGGGATCAGCGCCACCGACTTGACCAGTACCACCACGACCAGCAGCACAAGTAGGAGGATTACGCCGAGACCGACGTACGACATGGTGTCCATCGTCATCCTTTCCACACCACGGCGGTGGCACCGTCGATCTGCACGACGGTCACCTCGGCGCCGGCCTCGATCACTTCACCGGGGTTCAGCGCGCGTGCCGACCAGACGTCGCCACCGATCTTGACCCGACCGTCGCGCTCGTCCACCCGTTCGGTGACGAGCGCGTGCTGTCCCTCGAGCGCCTCGGTGTTGGTGAGCACGATCGGCCGGTTGAGCATGTGACGACGGGCGATCGGCCGGACCCCGGCCACCAGCAACACCGACACCACCGCGAACACCACGCCGTCGACCCACAGCGGGGGCGAGAACACCGCGTCGGTGGCCGCGGCCGCCAGCGCACCCCCACCCAACATCAGCAACACCAGATCGCCCACGAACATCTCGGCGATGACCAGGGCGATCGCGGCGCCGAGCCACAGCAAAGCGGTCATGTTTCCAGTGTGCCAGAACACGCTGCGTGATCACCGGTCGTCGACGGCGGCCGTGACGAAGTCGATGAGTTCCTCCACCGATCGCAACAGGTCGGTCTCCAGGTCTCGGAAGTCCCGAACCCCTGCCAAGACCCGCCGCCAGCCATCCCGGGGTGTGCCCCAACGCAATTCGCGACATACCCCGGTCTTCCAGTCGGTGCCGCGCGGGATCGTCGGCCAGGCGGGGATTTTCACGGATGCCGGTTTCACCGCCTCCCACACATCGATGTAGGGGTGTCCACAGACCAGCACATGCTCGCCCACCTGGTCGGTGAGGCGCATCTCCTTGGACCCGGCGACCAGGTGATCGACCAGGATTCCGGCCCGCCGGTTGTTGGCCGGCCCGAACTCGGCAAGCGCCGCATCGAGATTGTCCAGGCCGTCCAGGCTCTCCACGACCACACCCTCGGCACGCAGATCGGCGCCCCACACCCGTTCGAGCAGTGTCGCGTCGTGCACGCCCTCGACGAAGATCCGGCTGGCACGCGCCGTGCGGGCACGCGTCTGGGGGGCCAGCCGGGAACCCGACGCCGTGGTGGTCCGGGCCTGGGGTCCACGACCGCGTGGCCGGACCAGGGTCACCGGCTTGCCGTCGATGAGAAACGCCGCCGGATGCATGAGGAACACCCGTGTCTGGCCGCGGCGGTCCTCGAGCCGCACGAGATCACCGGCGTAACTCTTCTCCAAACCCACGACGGCACCACAGAATCCGGACGCCGCGTCCTCGACGACGAGATCGCGCTCGGCGGCCACTTCGGTTGCACGCGGTGTGGTACGCCGAGGGTTCGCCAGCACGTCTCCCCCGTAGCCGCCGTATCGAGTTTGTCGAGATAGGTCATCGCTCACGGTCAGTCACCGTAGGACGGCGTGGGGTCATATGTGGACAGCCACGCCGTGTTTCCCGTAATCCGGTCCGCTCGCCTATCGTGTTATCACCATGACCAGCACCGATCTCACAGTCTCCGGCCCGCCCGCGTGGCCGGGCTGCGCGCTGGGCGCATGGGCCTCGGCGTGGCTGGGTGGACGGTGCGCCCCGGACGACGTCACCGACACCCTGGCGGAGTTCGCATCGCGGCATGATCTCGTCGATGCCACAGCGGCGCTGGACGCCGATCTCCCCGACGATGCGCGGTTGGGCCTGCTGGCGATCCTGCGCCGCGCCGGCACACTCGAGGTACGCCTGCCCACCGCGGGCGACCCTCGCGGGCTGCCGCCCGACCCGGCAACGGCCGCCGCCCTCGCCGCGGGCGAGATCCTCCTGGTCCACGACTATGCCGGCGGCGATACGACCATCGGATTGGTCCCGACCCTCGCCGAGGGGATGTGCCGATGGACGCTGCACCGTTTTCGGACGCCCGTCCCGATCGTGGGGCCCGATCCGCTCGGTCAGGTGGAATACGATCTGCGCGAGGCGATCCGCGAGACCGCCACGATCATCGGCGATCTCGGTGCGAGTGATTCACGCCTGACCCCGACGCAGTTGCGGAGCGCGGTCGCCGCGCTGACCACCCGTCATCGTGTGATCCTGCCGCCGCACGACGACCCGCGGGCCACCCGCGTGATCGACTCCGCTGCGCAGGTGGAGGCGATCATCACGCTCGCCGGTGCCCAAGCGCCGACATTCGGGAGCACCGCGCGGCATGTGGAGACCGGCGATGCACGTCTGCGCGGGCTTGCCGCCCGCGCCCGCACGGCACGGGCCGCCGCGGTCGACCACGTCATCCGCGAGTACCTCCCCGCCACCCGCTGAGGTAGACCCGGGCGAATCTGCACGCAGAACTCGCACATACACGCAAAGCTTTGCGTGTATGTGCGAGTTCTGCGTGTGGTTGTCGAGGTGCTGCGTCTCGGTCAACGCCGGGGTCGTGACTGCGGCCGCGCGGGGATGCAGCAGTCGGGGCGGCACGTCTGACCGTTGTCGCCGCAGCCCATCGCCGACAGGTCACCGTCACCGTCGACGTAACGGTCGATGAGGTCGACAATCATCTCGACGAACGCATGGTCGGTGCCGACGGTATCGGCGCGGACGAAGTCCATGCCGAGTCGAGCGGCCGTCTCGGCGGCTTCGTTGTCGAGATCCCAGATCACCTCGAGATGGTCGGACACGAAACCGACCGGGGCCACGATGACCTGCCGAACACCTTGTGTGGCAATCGATTCCAGGTGATCGCAGATGTCCGGTTCGAGCCACGGTACCTGGGGCGGGCCCGATCGGGACTGCCACACCTGATCGAACTGCTCGAACCCGGCCGCCGCGGCGACAGCCGCCGCCGCCGCATGGACCTGCTTCGAGTACAGGCCACCGCCGTCCGCGGCCGGGCCGGCAGCCCGATCGGCAGAGAGCGGCACCGAATGTGCCGTGAACACCAGCCGTGGCACACTCGATCCGTTCGGCAGGGATGCCTGTGCACGTCGCACTGCGTCGGCTCCCGCGGCCACGAATGCCGGTTCATCCCAGTACTGGGGCAGCTTGCGCAGCAACACGGGATCGCCCACGCTCGTGGGTTCGGCTTCCGCGAGCGCGGCCACGGCCCGGGCGATGTCCTCGTGATACTGCCGACACCCCGAGTATCCCGCCCACGCCGAGGTGGGAAACACCAGGATCCGACGATGCCCTTCGCGATACATCTGCGCGAGGGTGTCGGAGACCATCGGATGCCAGTTGCGGTTCCCGAAATAGACCGGGAGATCACGGACGCGATGTGCGAGCGCAGACCGCAGCGAGTCGATCATCTCCAGGTTCAGGCGATTGATCGGCGACACGCCACCGAAGTGCAGATAGTGCTGTGCGACCGCCTCCAGGCGTTCGGGCGGCACTCCCCGACCACGCGTGACGTTCTCCAGGAACGGCATCACGTCCTCGGGTCCGTCCGGTCCGCCGAAGGACAGGAACAGCAGGGCGTCGAATCGCTGCGCCGTAGTGCTCACTGGTCGATGAAGTTCTCCGGGAACCAGGTGTTGTGGCTCGCGCCGCCGTCGACGTAGACGATCGAGCCGGTGGTGCCGGGCAGCCAGTCCGACAGCAGAGTGCACACGCTGGTGCCGACCACGGTCGGGTCGTCGACGTTCCACCCGATCGGCGACGCCCCGTCCCAATAGGTGTTGAGCATGTTCAGCTTCTTGGCGTCGTCGGTGGCGGTCCCGGCGATCGCCTTGGCGGCCAGGGTCTTGATCGGACCGGCGGCGACCAGATTCGACCGGATCTTCTTGGCGTAGCCGACCTCGCGCGCCACATACCGGTTCACCGACTCCAGCGCCGCCTTGGCCACGCCCATCCAGTTGTAGTCGGGCATCGCGGTGCGGGGGTCGAAGTCCATGCCGACGATCGAGCCGCCCTCGTTCATGACCGGCAGCACCGCCCGGGCCAGGGACGCGTAGCTCCAGGCCGAGATCTCGAACGACTTGGCCACATCCGGGCCCGGGCCCTCGAGGAACGGCAGCGCGTCGGGGCCCATCAGCGTGCGCGGCGCGAAGGCGATCGAATGGACGAGGCCGTCGACGCCCTCGGGTGCGAGTTCGCGCAACTTGTCGGCCAGCGCACCGAGGTACTCCTCGTCGGTGACATCGAGCGGGATGGCCGGCGGCACCTCGGCCGGCAGGCGCTTGGCAATCCGGTCGATCAGCCGCAGCCGATCCGGGATGCCGGTGATGATCACCTTGGCGCCCTGTTCCTGGGCGATCTTCGCGGTGTGGAAGGCGATCGAGGCATCGGTGATGATGCCGGTGACGACCACCGTCTTGCCGTCGAGAATTCCGGTCACGCTGTCAGCTCCTCAAGCTCGAATGTTCCTCGGATGTCGGTCCGGTGATCAGTGGCCCATACCCATGCCGCCGTCGACCGGCAGGACCGCGCCGGTGATGTAGGCCGCCTGGTCGGAGGCAAGGAAGCTGATCGCCGCGGCGACGTCCTCCGGTTTGCCGGTCCGGCCGAGCGGGATCGCCTGCTTGGCCATCTCGATGTATTTGTCTTCCATCTCGGCGGTCATGTCGGTGTCGATGAAGCCGGGCGCGACCACGTTGGCGGTGATGTTGCGGGAGCCGAGTTCCCGGGCGATCGAGCGCGCGAGGCCGATCAGACCGGCCTTCGACGCGGCGTAGTTCGCCTGCCCCGGCACACCGGACATCGCGACCACCGAACCGAGGAAGATCATCCGACCCCACTTGGCGCGCTGCATCCCCTTGGTGGCGCGTTTGGCGCAGCGGAAGGCACCGGTGAGATTGGCGTCGACGACCTTTGCGAAGGACTCCTCCGACAGGCGCATGAGCAGCATGTTGTCGGTGATGCCGGCGTTGGCGACGAGGACCTCGACCGGCCCCTGATGGGCGGCGACCTCGTCGAAGGCGCGCTCGACCGACTCGTTGTCGGTGACGTCGCACTTGACGCCGAACAGACCGTCGGGAGCCCCCGATCCGCGGTGGGTGACCGCGACCTTGTGTCCGTCGGCCGCCAGGCGGCGGGCGACCGCGAGGCCGATCCCGCGGTTGCCGCCGGTCACCAGAACCGATCGCGACACCTGCTGAGCTTCGTTGCTGTCTGCCATGGTGGACAACCTATCCGTCGTCGTCTGTGGGGTTGCTGTCAGGGCAGCCGCCGGTTGATGGCCAGTGCGGCGAACGCCGAGAGCAGCGCTAACAAGGTACCGACGATGAGCCACGGACGGGAATTGTCCCCGCGACGTTTCTCGTACCCGATCTGCTGCTGAAGCGTCTCGTAGACCTTGTTGAGCTCGTCGAGGCTGGCCGCGGTGAAGAACTGTCCGCCGGACAGATTCGCGATCTTGCGCAGGGACTCGTCGTCGACGGGCACCGGCACCAGATCGCCCTCGAGGTCGACGGTGCCGTTCATGGTGCCGAAGGAGATCGTCGAGATCGGGATCTTCTCCTCCTTGGCCTTGCGAGCCGCAGTGAACGCCCCGCGCGGATCGTCCGGGTTGTCGGGGACGGTCTCCTTGCCGTCGGAGAGCAACACGATCCGGGCCGGCGGCGCCGCGGCGTCGCCGCCGAGGACCGCGTTGAGCGTCTTGATCTGCTGGATCGCGGCGAAGATGCCCTCACCGGTGGCGGTCTTGTCGTCGAGGCGCAGCTTGTCGACGGCCTGTTTGGTCGCGTTGTGATCCGGAGTCGGCGACACGAGGGTGGCCGCGGTGCCCGCGAACGAGATCAGTCCGAGGTTGATGCCGTCGGTGAGTTCGTCGGCGAACTTCTTGGCCGCGTCCTGCGCGGCCCGGATGCGGGTCGGCGGGACATCGGTCGCGTTCATCGACCGCGACACGTCCATCACCAGGATCACCGTCGCCTTGTTGCGGGGCACCCGCCGGTCGGCCTGCGGTGCGGCGACACCGACGACGAGCAGGGTCAGCGAGACGAGCAGGAGCGCAATCGGCACATGCCGCCACCGGCTGTGCTGCTGTGGTGCCACCCGGTTGAGCAGGTCGAGGTTGGCGAAGGTGAGCGCACGTTTGCGCCGCTGGCGCTGGACGTAGATGTAGGCGGCGCAGAGTGCGGCCACGACAAGGAGCAGCAGCAGCCACCACGGGCTGGCCAGATTCGACACGCCGCGATCACCCGACCCCGGCGGCCAGACCGCGGCGGCGTTGTGCGACGAACTTCACCACGTCGGTGATCCAGTCCCGGTCGGTGCGCAGGCTCAACACCGGTCCCCCGCAGCTGCGGACGGTGCGATGCACCTTCAGCTGGTGAGCGCGGGCGGCGGCGGCGAAGTCGCGACGCACCGTCGGGGTGATGGTCAGCTCGCGGATCTCACCGGACTCGGCGTCGGCCAGGGTGACCTCGCCGACGTCGGGGAGATCGAGGTCGCGCGGGTCGAGGACCTCGACGGCGAGCAGCTCGTGATGGGCGCCGATAGCGCGCAACGAACGCTCCCAGTCGATCGGGCCGAGGAAGTCGCTGATGATGACCGCCAGACCCCGACGACGCTGCGGGCGGCGCAGGGCCTCGATGCCCGCGTGCAGGTCTCCGCGCACCCCGGTGGCCGCGCGGGTCGTGGACGCGATGGCCTTCAGCAGGTTCTGGGCGTGGGCGCGGCCGCTGCGTGCAGGGATGCGGACCACCTGATCCCCGGTGACCACGATCGCGCCGTGCCGATTGCCGCCGCCCGAGGTCAGGTGCACGATCGCGGCCGCGGCCGCCACCGCGAGGTCGCGTTTGGTGCAGTTGACCGTTCCGAAGTCCAGGCTGGCCGAGACGTCGACCACCAGCCACGTCTCGAGCTCCCGGTCGGCCACCATCTGCCGGACATGCGGCTGGGTGGTCCGTGCGGTGACCGACCATTCCATCCGGCGGATGTCGTCGCCGGGCTGATAGGCACGCGCCTCCCCCGGCTCCGAGCCCGGTCCGGGGATCAGCCCGAGGTGTTCGCCCTGCAGCACGCCGTCGAGTTTGCGCCGCACGCTCAGTTCCAGCGTTTTCAGTGCGGCCGTCAGCTGCGGTTCGGACAGCAGACCGGCCCCGAGCGACGGCAGTTCGCTATTGGCCGGCATACCGTGGTGCCGCCTGGTTCACCGCAGCACCGTTCTCCTGACCGGTGGGTGCGGGCTGCGCGGCGAGCCGGCCCGGTGCCTGCGGCGACACGTTCTGGTGCGACGCCTGCTGGTTCGGAAAGCTCTGTCCGGGTGCCGGATATCCGCCCACGGCCATCGGCTGGGCGCCGACCTGCGGCAGACCCACGGTCTGCAGGACGCGGGTGATCACCTGATCGGCGTCCACCTCGTCGGCCAGCGCGTCGTAACTGAGCACGAGGCGGTGGCGCAGCACGTCGGGGATGATCTCGACCACGTCCTGGGGGATCACGTAATCGCGACCGCGTACCAGTGCCAGCGCCCGTGCGGACGCGACGATCCCCAGGGTGGCGCGCGGCGACGCGCCGTAGGACAGCCAGGCGGCGACGTCCGACATACCGAGTTCGCCGGGCCGGCGCGTCGCGTTGATCACCCGAACCACGTAGTCAACGAGCGCGTGATGAACGAAGACGTTGGCCGCGGTCCGCTGCAGCCGGATCATGGTTGCCGGGTCGAGCACCTGCGAGGCGGTCGGCGGGACGTTACCCATCCGGTAGACGATCTCACGTTCCTCCTCCACCGACGGGTAGTCGACGAGGACCTTGAACAGGAAGCGGTCGCGCTGCGCCTCCGGCAGCGGGTAGACGCCCTCGTTCTCGATGGGGTTCTGGGTCGCCATCACCAGGAACGGGTCGGGCATCGGATAGGTGGTGCCGCCGATGGAGACGTGGCGCTCGGCCATCACCTCCAGCAGGGCGGACTGCACCTTGGCCGGCGCACGGTTGATCTCGTCGGCCAGCAGGAAGTTCGCGACCACCGGGCCGAGTTCGGTGTCGAACTCCTCGCGTCCCTGGCGGTAGATGCGGGTACCGATCAGGTCGGTGGGCACCAGGTCGGGAGTGAACTGGACGCGGGAGAACGATCCCCCCACCACCGTGGCGAAGGTCTCCACCGCCAGCGTCTTGGCCACACCCGGCACGCCCTCGAGCAGGATGTGTCCGCGTGCCAGCAACCCGACAAGGATGCGTTCGACGAGCTGATCCTGCCCGACGATGACCCGTTTCACCTCGTAGATCGCTCGTTCCAGCAGCTTGACATCAGCGTCGGACAACGTGACCGATCCGTCCGGGCCGGCTCCGCGCACGGGATCGGCAGGGGGATGCGAAGAGGTCAACCGGGTACTCCTTGTTCATCGACGAGTCGCGTGGCGCTGTCATGGGCGCAATACGTGGCTGCCAGCGTAGTCGCGTTCGGTCAAACCCCGCCACGGTGGTCGGACGCCGCTGACAGCCGTGTCGGGCGCCGACATTCTCGTCGACGCCCGACCAGAGGTTCGCGAGGCGGATCAGAGCAGGCGCACGACGTTGGGCATCGCACCGTCGGTCCGCAGCGGCGAGACCATCACGTCGGTGCCCGACTGCTTGGCCTCCACCATCTTGTTGTCGCCGAGGTACAGCGCCACGTGCTGGCTGGCATTGGGTCCGTAGAAGATCATGTCTCCGCGACGCATCTGCGACAGCGGGACCTGCGGCCCGGAGGTGTACTGATATCCGGTGTAGTGCGGCAGGTCGATGCCCACCCCGGCGAACGCGTACATCATCAGACCCGAGCAGTCGTAGCCGACCTTGTTGAAGTCGCCGTAGCTGTCGGCGACGCCGCCGTCGCGGATGCCGCGCGTGGGACCGTTCGCGTCTCCGCCGCCCCAGGCGTAGGGCACCCCGAGCTGCGACAGCGCACGGTTGACGACGACCTCCACCGCCTGGGGACCGCGCAATCCCGGACGTACCATTCCGCCGCCCGACGAACTGCCGAACAAGGACCCGAGGCTGCCGGTGCTCAACACCGAGCTCAGCGAATCCGGACCGCTGCCTGCCATGTCCGAGCCGCCGACCCCGAGTTCATCGAGGAGTTGCGAATGCGGCAGCTGCTGCCGTCCGACGAGTTCGGCGAGCACCTTCTGGCCCACGTCGAGCGCGAGCTTGGCCGCCGCGGTGGCCGCCACGGCCAGCGCAGCATTGTCGCCCTCGGTCGGCGTGGTTCCCGGGCCGGTCGGGGAATCGGGGAAGAGATTGCTCAGCAGGTCGCCCACCGTGGTCGTGGTCTCCGCAACCGGCTTCTTGGGTACCACCCCGCGGATCTTGTCCAGGCTGGCCTGGACCTCGTCCCGTTGGCGGATGAGCGCGGAGCGTTTGTCCTGCTCGGCCGATACCGCCGACCGGGCCGCGGCGACGGCCGCGAGGGCATCGTCCTTGCGCGTGGCCGCGCTCCTCGTGGCGAAGGCGGCCTGACGACGGGTCGCCTCGACCGCGGCGAGCCGGTTGGCCTTCTGGTTGCGGGCCACCTCGAGACGCTCGATGGTGTCGCGCTGCTGTTTGCCGAGTCGGTCGAGGACGGTCACCCGATCCAGGACGCCCTGCGGGTCGTCGGAGGACACATAGTTCGCCATCGACCCCTGCGCGCTGCCCTGGCGATAGACGTCGCGGACGAACCGGTCGAACGCGACCTGGGCCTGCGTCACCTGACGGCCGGCCTCGGTGAGCGACTTCTTCGCCGCCTGGGCCGCCACGGTCGCGAGTTGTTGCGCGGCGAGCGAGTTCTGGTAGTCGACGAGCGCGCGGTTCACGTTCTCCTGCCGGACCGCGACGGCGTTGTCGAGATCGGCGATGTTCTGGTTGACCTTCGCGATCTGGTTGATCAGGTTGGACACCCCGGCCGGCGTGCGGCCCGGCGCACCCCAGGCCTGACCGGCTCCGAGGGCGCTCAGCACGACGATGACCACGAGCGCACACAGGCGTGCCGGCGGCGGTCCTCCGCGCGCCTTCGCGGTATTTCCTCGGCTCACCAGAACTCCCTCGTCGTCGGCGGAGGTGCCCCGTCACACCCGCACCCGTCACGCCGGCGCGCGTCGTTCTCGACGCCGCGCGCGACGCACCATGCATCACTCACGATGCCGCCCACCACTAGGGCACCACTCGTGACAACAGAACCGTACGTCACACCGGACGCATGGGAAAACAGTAGTCACGAATTACATTCGCGTGATTACCTGGGAAAATGCCGTGAGCAGGCCAAAGAAGCCAGGCGTGGGAAAGATCTCGATCTTGCAACGAAAGAGACACGCCGGGCGTGGGAATCCCGGCGTGTCTCGCTATGCAGGTAGTAGGGCGCGGATCGCGCTCACGGTAGGTCGCGGGAGAGATCGTGGGTGCCCGGACCGGCGGCAGTCGTCGACGCGTCGTCGGCGCCCGGTTCGCCCCCTCGGGCCGCACGGCGCCTCGAACCCAGCCGCGCGACGACGGCGCCCGCAACGACCACCAGGATCAGGACGATCGAGATGACGGTCCAGTTGAGCGCCGGGGCGGTCATCTGATCCCACAGCTGCCGGGCGGCCTGCGGCGGATTGGCGAGCCTGACGTTCTCGGTGGCCTTCTCCTGCTGGAACCGGCTGAAGTCGGGCGAGGCGCTGCCCATCGAGTTGGGCCCCAGGACGATGACCGTCCCACCGACCTCTCCCTGCAGCTCGGTCGCGATGTCGCGGTACTGGGTGAACTTGGGCAGGGCCCTGGGGATCACCACGAAGCTGACGTCGTACCCGTCCGCTTGTGCGTCGGCCACCACCTCGCGCAACCCCGGCACATCCTCGGCCGGCGCTGCCACATGATCGTCGCGGACGTCATCGAGGAGTGCTGTCATGTCGACGCCACCCGGACCGCTCGCCGTCGAGGGAGCCGCCGACGAGGGCAATGCCAGCAGATCCTGCGTCGTCGCACCCGGACTCATCTGCCCATCCTCACATCACTCGCCGCCGTCGCCCGACAACCGGGCCGGTCCGTGCCGGAAACCGCCGTCGCAGAGGTTTCACGGGCATTAAATTCACACTGACTACAGACGGGTCGTCAAACCTCCTGCAGCACCGTACGACAGAATGAGAACATCCGGAGAATCGCGGTCCGGATCACGACGCCCGCCCCCGCATGTCCGGCGCGGGGGTGATTGTTAACAGTACAAACGTACTGTTAACATCGAGGGGTCGTCCGGGTTCGCAATGATCGGTGGACCCTCGACAGCGACAGCAGTGATAAGGCGCTGCACACCCCACCGGCGCAGCCCGTCGGAACGTGAGAAGCAGGCCGGCGCAGCCCGCCCGGCATTTGAGGAGAGTGGATTAGACGTGAGTATCGATTCCTTTGGCGCCCGCGGAACCCTCGAGGTGGGTGACAATTCGTACGAGATCTATCGACTGAGTGCCGTCAAGGGCACCGAGAAACTCCCCTATGCGCTGAAGGTCCTCGCCGAGAACCTGCTGCGCACCGAGGACGGCGCGAACATCACCTCCGAGCACATCGAGGCGATCGCCAGTTGGGATCCGAGTGCCGAGCCGAGCATCGAGATCCAGTTCACCCCCGCCCGGGTGATCATGCAGGACTTCACCGGTGTGCCCTGCATCGTCGACCTCGCGACGATGCGCGACGCCGTCAAGGAACTCGGCGGCGACCCCGACAAGGTCAACCCGCTGGCACCCGCCGAGATGGTCATCGACCACTCGGTGATCATCGAGGCCTTCGGCAATGCCCAGGCCTTCGAGCGCAACGTCGAGATCGAATACCAGCGCAACGAAGAGCGCTACAAGTTCCTCCGCTGGGGTCAGGGCGCATTCGACGACTTCCGCGTCGTCCCGCCGGGCACCGGCATCGTGCACCAGGTGAACATCGAGCACCTCGCCCGCTCGATCATGGTGCGTGACGGCGTCGCCTATCCGGACACCTGCATCGGCACCGACTCGCACACCACCATGGAGAACGGTCTCGGCGTGCTCGGCTGGGGCGTCGGCGGTATCGAGGCCGAGGCCGCGATGCTCGGCCAGCCCGTGTCGATGCTGATCCCGCGCGTGGTCGGCTTCAAGCTGACCGGTGCGGCAAAGCCCGGCGTGACCGCCACGGACGTCGTGCTCACCATCACCGACATGCTGCGCAAGCACGGCGTGGTCGGCAAGTTCGTCGAGTTCTACGGCAACGGTGTCGCCGAGGTCCCGCTGGCCAACCGCGCCACCATCGGCAACATGAGCCCCGAGTTCGGCTCGACCTGCGCGATGTTCCCGATCGACGACGAGACCGTCAACTACCTGAAGCTGACCGGTCGCTCGCAGGAGACCTTGGATCTCGTCGAGGCCTATGCCAAGGAACAGGGCATGTGGCTGGAGCATGACGCGGCCGAGGCCCAGTACTCCGAGTACATGGAGCTCGACCTGTCGACGGTCGTCCCGTCGATCGCCGGCCCGAAGCGCCCCCAGGACCGCATCGAGCTCTGGGACGCCAAGAATGCCTTCCGCAAGGACATCCACAACTACGTCGAAGAGGGCAACAGCCCGGCCCACACCAAGGTCGACGAGGCCGTCGAGGAGAGCTTCCCGGCGTCCGATCCCGCCGCGCTGTCCTTCGCCGACGACGGCGCCGAGCCGGTCCACTCGGCCGCAAACGGCGCCCAGGGGCGGCCGTCCAAGCCGGTCAAGGTGAGCTCCGCCGAGCGCGGCGACATGATCCTCGACCACGGCATCGTGACCATCGCGTCGATCACCAGCTGCACCAACACGTCGAATCCGTCGGTGATGCTCGGAGCCGGCCTGCTCGCGAAGAAGGCCGTCGAGAAGGGCCTGACCTCCAAGCCGTGGGTGAAGACCTCGATGGCACCGGGTTCGCAGGTCGTCACCGGCTACTACGACAAGGCCGGTCTGTGGCCCTACCTGGAGAAGCTCGGCTTCTTCCTCGTCGGCTACGGCTGCACCACCTGCATCGGCAACTCGGGTCCGCTGCCCGAGGAGATCTCGAAGGCCATCAACGACAACGACCTGACCGCCACCGCGGTGCTGTCGGGTAACCGCAACTTCGAGGGTCGCATCAACCCCGACGTGAAGATGAACTACCTCGCGTCGCCGCCGCTGGTCATCGCCTACGCCCTGGCCGGCACGATGGACTTCGACTTCGAGACCGACCCGCTGGGCACCGACGGTGACGGCAACGACGTCTTCCTGAAGGACATCTGGCCGTCCAACGAGGAGATCCAGGCGACCATCGCGTCGTCGATCTCGGCCGAGCAGTACGCCGCCGACTACGCCGACGTGTTCAAGGGCGACGAGCGCTGGCAGAACCTGCCCACCCCGGCGGGCAAGGTCTTCGAGTGGGACGACGAGTCGACCTACGTGCGCAAGCCTCCGTATTTCGAGGGCATGCAGCTCGAGCCGGCTCCCGTGTCGGACATCAAGGGTGCGCGTGTGCTCGCCAAGCTGGGCGACTCGGTCACCACCGACCACATCTCCCCCGCGTCGACGATCAAGCCCGGCACCCCTGCCGCGCAGTACCTCGACGCACACGGTGTGGCCCGCAAGGACTACAACTCGTTGGGTGCCCGCCGCGGCAACCACGAGGTGATGATCCGCTCGACCTTCGGCAACATCCGCCTGGCCAACCAGCTGGTCGATGTCACCGGTGGCTACACCCGCGACTTCACCCAGGACGGTGGCCCGCAGTCGTTCATCTACGACGCCGCGCAGAACTACGCCGCGGCCGGCACCCCGCTGGTGGTGCTCGGTGGCAAGGAGTACGGCACCGGGTCCTCGCGTGACTGGGCGGCCAAGGGCACCCGCCTGCTGGGCGTCAAGGCGGTCATCACCGAGAGCTTCGAGCGCATCCACCGCTCGAACCTGATCGGCATGGGCGTGATCCCGCTGCAGTTCCCCGACGGTGAGTCGCACAAGTCGCTGGGTCTCGACGGCACCGAGACCTTCGACATCAGCGGCATCGAGGAGCTCAACGCCGGGACGACTCCGTCGACCGTGCACGTCACCGCGACCAAGGAGGACGGCTCGACCGTCGAGTTCGACGCCAAGGTCCGCATCGACACACCCGGCGAGGCCGACTACTACCGCAACGGAGGCATCCTGCAGTACGTGCTGCGCAACATGATCAAGAGCTGATCAGGAGCGCGAGAAGTGCCCAAGGTCAGCGATGACCGGCTTGCCGCGCGTCGTCGAGAGATTCTCGACGGCGCGCGGCACTGCTTCGCCGAGTTCGGCTACGACGGTGCGACGGTCAAACGGATCGAGGAATCGACCGGGCTGTCGCGCGGCGCCATCTTCCATCACTATCGGGACAAGGAAGGCCTGTTCCTCGCCCTGGCGCAGGAGGATGCCGAACGGATGGCCGACGTCGCCGCCGAACAGGGTCTCGTCCAGGTCATGCGCGACATGCTGGCGCGGCCACAGGATTTCAACTGGCTCGGGACCCGGCTGGAGATCGCCCGGAAACTGCGCACCGACGCCTCGTTCCGATCGGCCTGGCTGGCGCGGTCGGCCGATGTCGAGAAGGCCACCCTGCGGCGACTCGAGCGCGGACGTGAGGCCGGCCGCCTGCGCGACGACGTGCCGATCGAGGTCCTCGTCAAATACCTCGATCTGGTCCTCGACGGCCTGATCACCCGCATCGCGTCGGGTCAGCCCACCGACGATCTGCACGCGGTTCTCGATCTCGTCGAGGAGTCGGTCCGGGTCAAGCGCTGAACCGGGCGCCCCCGTCACCCGTCGTTCCCTACCGCATCCCCACCCATTCTCGTAGAATCGCCCGGGTGGACCGCGCGACGCCGGTACGCACACCAATCACCCGCAGGGCCCTGATGCAGGGGGCTGCGGGGATCGGCGCGCTCGGCGCCGTGGCAGCGGTCTCGGCCCGCGCCGCGGCCGCGTCGCAGGTTTCCGCCATCGTCGTGGGCAGCGGATTCGGCGGCGCGGTCGCCGCACTCCGGCTCGGGCAGGCCGGAATCCGCACCACCGTCTTCGAACGCGGTCGGCGCTGGCCGATTCGCGCGGACGGCAACACGTTCGCGACCTTCGTCCGCCCCGACAAACGGGCCGCATGGTTCAGTCCGACGGCCGGCATCTCGAGCCTGCTCCAGGTGCCGGTCGAGCCGTACCCGGGTGTGTTGGAAAAGGTGCACGGCAACGGGATCGAGGCCGTGTACGGTGCCGGAGTCGGCGGCGGATCGCTGGTCTTCGGTGCCTTTTCCGCACAGCCGGACAAGCCGGACTTCGAGCTGGTGTTCCCGGGCGGGACCGACTACGACGAGTTGGCGCGAACGTACTACCCGAGGGCCCGACGGATGATTCGGGCCTCACCACTGCCGCCGGACATCCTCGCCCACCCGAACTACATCGGCGCCCGGTCGTGGATCAAGACGGTTGCCCGCTACGGCGCCGAACCGAGTTTCATCGACTACTCGGTGGACTGGGCCCTGGTCCGCAAAGAACTCGCAGGCACGGCACCACCCGGCATCAGCATCGGCGATCTGTCCTATGGCGTGAACAGCGGCGCGAAAACGTCTGTCGACCACAATTACCTTCCCGCCGCCGAGGCGACCGGTCACGTCACCATCAAGCCGATGCACGAGGTCTTCGAGATCCGGCCCCGCAGTCGTCGACGCGGGTTCGTCGTCCGGGCACGCCTCATCGATGACAGCAGACGCACGCTGCGAATCGTGACCGCCGAGGCCGACTACCTCTTCATGGCGGCCGGTTCCTACAACACCACGTCACTACTCGTCCGCGCCCGGGCTCACGGACATCTGCCTCACCTGTCGCCCCGGATCGGGGACGGCTTCGGCGCCAACGGGGACTTCGTCATTCTGCGTACGGCACTCCGGGACCCTTACGGAACCGTTCAGGGCGGACCCGGCTACGGGCGGCTCCGAGAGGATCGCCTACCCGGCGGACCGGCCGCGATCGTCTATCAGGCCAGCCCGTTCCCCGCCCCGTTCGGCGCCGTGGCGACGACCCACCTCATCCAGGTCCACACCGATGAACGTGGGACCATCGATTTCGAGCACTCAACAGGCACAACGCGTCTGAACTACCCGCACCCGGAGGGGACGAGCACCCTCGATCGGCGAGCGGCCGCGTTCGCCGGACATTTCCATCAGATGACCGAGGCACGCCACGGCTATCCGCTCAACGGCATCCCGATCTACAGCCGGGCATCCGGATTCGGATCGGGCAGCACGTACCACGGACTCGGCGGGGTGGTGATCGGACGCGCCGCCAGGCCCGACGGAACGGTCCTGGGGTACGACAACCTCTATGTCGTCGACGGTTCCTTCGCGCCGGGCGCGGTCGGACTCGTCAATCCGTCGCTGACCATCCTGGCGATGGCCGAGCGGATGATGGATCGGTTCCTCGCGACGCATTGACGCCGGGCACCCGACGACGGACAGGTCGCGGGTCTGATTCGTGTCGTCAGACAGCGAACGTCAAACGTGTGCACGATCTCGCTGACCCTCCCGTATTCGATCCCGGTCCCGCGTAGCGTTGTCGGCGTGCCTGGTCAGACACGGACGCGGCCGGTGGTGTCGCGCAGATCGGTGATCCGGGGAACGCTCGGGCTCTCGGCGATGAGTGCCCTCGGCGCCCTGCCCGCGGTCGCCGGGGCCAGACCTGCCGACGGCAGGACGGGCATCGTCATCGGCAGCGGTTTCGGCGGGGCCGTCGCCGCCCTCCGATTGGGCCAGGCCGGGTACACCACCACCGTGTTCGAACGCGGCCGCCGGTGGCCCATCCGCGCCGACGGCAACACCTTTGCCACGTTCACCAAACCCGATGGTCGTGCCGCCTGGTTCAGCGGCTCGGTGGGGTTGACCGCCGACATCAGCATTCCGGTCGGCCGCTATCCGGGCATTCTCGACCGGGTGCGAGGCAATGGCATCGACGCGGTATACGGCGTGGGTGTGGGGGGCGGATCGCTCGCCTTCGGGGCGTTCACACCGGTGCCACGTCGACAGGACTTCAGTGCCGTGTTCCCGGGCGGCACCGGCTACGACGAACTCGCCGCCACCTACTATCCGCGCGCCCGACAGATGTTGGGTGCCTCACCGCTCCCCCCGGACATCATGGCCCACCCGCGCTATGTGGGCACGCGGTCCTGGCGCGACACGGTACGCCGCTACGGCAAGGAGCCGGTGTCCTTCGCCTACGCGATCGACTGGGACATCGTCCGTGACGAACTCGCCGGCCGCGCCGTCGCCTCGATCATCAACGGGGAGCTCGGTTTCGGCGTCAACAGCGGGGCCAAGAACTCCGTTGACCACAATTATCTGCCCGCCGCCGAGGCCACTGGCAACGTGAGTATCCGGCCGATGCACGAGGTGGTCGAGATCAGACCGCGGTCAAGGCAACCGGGGTTCGTGGTCACCGCACGAGAGATCGACGAGGAGTACCGGACTCTCCGGATGGTGACCGCCGAGAGCGACTACCTGTTCATGGCCGCCGGTTCCTTCCACACCACCCGCATGCTCGTCGAGGCCCGCGCCAAGGGACACCTGCCGCGGCTGTCGGGAAAGATCGGTGAGGGTTTCGGCGCCAACGGCGACTTCCTGACCGCCCGCACGGCGCTGTCGGATGACTACGGTGCCGTGCAGGGCGGGCCCGGCTTCGGACGACTTTACGAGGACGATCTGCCTGGTGGGCCTGCCTCGATCGTGTATCACTCGACGCCACTGCCCGCCCCGTTCGGCAAGGCGGCCACCACCAACCTCATCCAGGTTCACAGCGACGAACGCGGGTCCGTCGACTACGACCACTCCTCGGGCACCGCGGTGCTCAACTATCCCTTCCCCGAGGGCAACGCTCTCGACCAGCGGGGTGTCACGTTCGCCGAACTCTTCCGACAACGGGCCGAGGTGCGTCACGGCCGGGTTGCCTCCGGGATCCCGATCTACTCCCGCGCAGCCGGATTCGGTTCGGGTAGTACGTATCACGGGCTCGGCGGGGTGGTGATGAACCACGCCGCGGCGATGGATGGCGCGGTGTTGGGATATCCCAACCTGTACGTCGTCGACGGATCGTTCGTGCCGGGTGCGGTGGGCCTGGTGAATCCGTCATTGACGATCACCGCACTCGCCGAGCGCACGATGGACCGGTTCCTCGCGACCCACTGAAGATCCGTCGGGTACTGTGACTCACGACACCCGATCGATCGTTCGGTAACGGTCGATGGTCTGCCGTTGTCCCTTCGTCAGAGGAGTACCACGTGTTTCCCGGAGTCTTCGCCACATCCACCCCGGACAAGCCCGCCGTCATCCAGGCGTCCACCGGTGACCAACTGACCTATCGTCAACTCGACGAGAACTCCAACCGTCTCGCAAACCACCTCGAGGCGTTGGGCCTGCGCCCCGGCGACACGATCGCGATGATCTCGCACAACGATCTGCACATGTTCGAGGTCTACTGGGCGGCGTTGCGGAGCGGATTGTTCGTCACGGCCATCAACCACCATCTGACCGCCGGCGAGACCAACTACATCCTCACCGACTGCAACGCGAAAGTGGTGTTCGCCAGCGCCTCGGTCGCCGATGCGGTCACCGAGACGGATCAGATCCCCGCGCTGACCGAACCCGGCCACCGCCTCGCCTGGGGTGGTGAGATCCCCGGATTCGACTCCTACGACGCCGCCCTCGCTGCTGCCTCGGATGCCCCACGCACCGACCAGCCGCGCGGCACCGACATGCTCTATTCCTCGGGCACCACCGGACGACCCAAGGGCATCAAGACACCGTTACCGCAGGGACAGGTCGACGAGATCCCCGACGCCTACACCGCGATCTTCGCGCCCATGTACGGATTCGACTCCGACACCGTCTATCTCTCCCCCGCGCCCCTGTACCACGCAGCGCCCCTGCGCTATTGCGGCACCACCAACTCCGTCGGCGGCACCGTGGTGTTCCTCGACAAGTTCGACCCGGAGATCGCGCTGGCCACGATCGACAAGTACAAGGCCACCCACAGCCAGTGGGTACCCACGATGTTCATCCGCATGCTGAAGCTGCCCGCGGAGGTCCGCGCCAAGTACGACGTGAGCAGCATGAAGATCGCCGTGCATGCCGCGGCACCGTGCCCGGTGGAGGTGAAGCGGGCGATGATCGACTGGTGGGGACCGGTCATCTACGAGTACTACGCATCGACGGAGGCGGCCGGCGCGACCTTCATCGGGCCCCAAGAAGCGCTCGATCATCCCGGCTCGGTCGGCAAGCCACTGCTCGGCATCGTGCACATCTGCGACGAAGACGGGAAGGAACTGCCCGCCGGTCAGGTCGGAACGGTGTACTTCGAACGCGATGAAGTTCCGTTCCAATACCACAACGATCCCGAGAAGACCCGCAAGGCCCAGCATCCTGAGCACGAGAACTGGTCCACCACAGGCGATGTCGGTTATGTCGACGACGATGGTTACCTCTACCTCACCGACCGCAAGGCGTTCATGATCATCTCCGGCGGCGTCAACATCTACCCGCAGGAGGCGGAAAACGTCCTGATCAATCACCCGGCGGTTTACGACGTCGCGGTCATCGGTGTCCCCGACCCCGAACTGGGCGAGGTCACCAAGGCCTGCGTGCAACTCGACCCGGCGTTCTCCCCGTCACCGGAACTGGCCGAGGAGCTCATCGAGTTCACGAAGGCGTCGATCGCCGCGTACAAGGCGCCCCGCACGGTGGACTTCGTCGACGATCTGCCGCGTACCCCCACCGGGAAGCTGGTGAAAGGTGAGCTGCGCAAACGCTATTGGCCCGCCGAAACGAAGGCCTGAAGCCAAGACGACGGACAGTACTTGCGGCCTGGGCGGTGAGCGTCACCCATAGAAGTTGCCGATACCGGCCAACAGCATCTGGAATCCGAGGGTCGCCAGGATCAGTCCGCCGAGACGGGCCATGATCGCCACCGTCGTCGGCTTCATCCGGGCCAGCAGGCTGCCCATATACCGGTAGAACCCGAAGGTGACGATGGCCACCGCCGCAATGGCGGTGGCCATCGCACCTAGACCGGCCCAGGAGGTGTTCTGCGAGCTGAATGTGATCATCGTCGTGATGGCACCGGGCCCAGCGATCATCGGGATGGCCAAGGGTATGAGCAGTCCGTCTCCGCTCTCGGGCCCTTCCTCGCGCTGGCGTTCGCCCTGAGCCTGGGACGCACCACCCGAATACAGCATTTCAAACCCCATCAGGGCGATCACGAGACCGCCGACAGCGCCAAAGGCGTCCAGGTTGATCCCCATGGCGGTGAGCGCTTCTTTACCCACGAGCGCCGCGATCGCCAGGATCACCGTGACGTAGAGCGTGAGGCGGAGCGCTCCACCCGTCCGACCCATCCCACGAGCGGTAACCGTCTGGTTGAAGAAGAGTAGTTTCACCGGATCGAAAGGCGCCGTGATCACCAGCAGACCGACCGCCGCTTGCAGGATGAAGTCGATCCCAACCGATCCCATCGCTCGAGCCTAACGAAGCCACCGTGCGATCGCCGACCAACTCTTCAGGCCAGTTCGATGAGTTCCTGATACTCGTCGGACCAGTGGTCCTCGGTGCCGTCGGGCAGCAGGATCACCCGCTGCGGATCGAGGGCGGCCGCCGCACCGGGATCGTGGGTCACCAGCACCACGGCACCGGTGTAGCTGCGCAGCGCGTCGAGCACCTGCTCGCGCGACACCGGGTCGAGGTTGTTGGTGGGCTCGTCGAGCAGCAGCACGTTCGCCGCCGACGACACGAGACCGGCCAGCGTCAGCCGTGTCTTCTCACCACCGGACAGCGTGCCCGCCGGCTGGTCGAGCTGAGCGCCGCTGAACATGAAGGCGCCCAACAGTCCTCGCAGGTCCTGCTCACCGGCATCGGGGGCCGCGTGTCGGATGTTCTCCCACACGGTCGCCAGGTCGTCGAGCGTGTCGTGCTCCTGGGCGAAATACCCGACCTTCAGGCCGTACCCGGGTTCGATCTCACCGTGGTCGGGATTCTCTACGCCGGCAAGCAGTTTGAGCAGCGTGGTCTTGCCCGCGCCGTTGAGCCCGAGCACCACGACGCGGCTGCCCTTGTCGATGGCCAGGTCCACACCCGTGAAGATCTCCAGCGACCCGTACATCTTGGTCAGGCCGCTCGCCATCAGCGGTGTCTTACCGCACGCCGACGGTTCGGGGAACCGAATGCGGGCGGTGCGGTCGGCCACCCGTTCCTCGTCGAGCGCGTCGAGCATCCGGTCGGCCCGCTTCAGCATGTTCTGCGCGGCGGTCGCCTTGGTCGCCTTGGCACCGAGTTTCGCGGCCTGCGCACGCAGGGCGCTCGCCTTCTTCTCCGCGTTCGCGCGTTCACGCTTGCGCCGCTGTTCGTCGGTGGCACGGGCGTCGAGGTACCGCGTCCAGCCCATGTTGTAGATGTCCGCCTCGCCGCGCACCGCATCGAGGAACCACACGCGATTCACCACGTCGGCCAGCAGGTCGACGTCGTGACTGATCACCACGAGGCCCCCCTCGTGGTTCTGCAGGAACCCGCGCAGCCAGGTGATGGAATCGGCGTCGAGGTGGTTCGTGGGCTCGTCGAGCAGCAACGTGGTGTCGGACTTGCCGGAGCCGTCCGATGCCGCGAACAGGATGCGGGCCAGCTCGATCCGGCGGCGCTGACCCCCCGACAGGGTACGCAGCGGCTGCGCGAGCACGCGGTCCGGCAATCCCAAGCTGTGGCAGATGCGCGCGGCCTCGGATTCCGCGACATATCCACCCAGCGCGGAGAACCGCTCCTCGAGCCGGCCGTAGCGGGCGACCGCCTTGTCGCGGACGCGGTCGTCGGCGGCCTCGGCCATCAGCGCCTGTTGCTTCTCCATGTCGTGCAGGATGGAGTCGAGTCCGCGGGCCGACAGCACACGGTCCTTCGCCAGGACGTCGAGGTCGCCCTCCTTGGGGTCCTGCGGGAGGTAGCCGAGTTCGCCGCTGCGGACGACCGCACCGGCATATGGTTCGGTCTCGCCCGCCAGAATCCGCAGCGTAGTGGTCTTGCCGGCGCCGTTGCGGCCGACGAGACCGATCCGGTCGCCGGGCTGGATACGCAGCGCGGAGCCGGGCGCCGACAGCAAGGTCCGAGCGCCCGCTCGAACCTCCAGGTCGGTCGCGGTGATCACGGCGGACAAGTCTACCTGTGCCGAGACGCCCCGATGTGCAGCCGACCTCGCATGAACGCCGCCGACCCGCCCGATACGGTGAGGGACGTGACACAACCCACATCGATCCCGAGCCATTCCGACCTCATCGGACGCTCCGCCCTGGTGACGGGTGCGAGCCGTGGCATCGGCCTCGCCATCGCCACCGAACTGGCCCGACGTGGCGCATCGGTGATCATCACCGGTCGTAAACCCGAGCCGCTCGAGGACGCTGCCGCGAGCATCCGCGCCGCGGTGCCCGGAGCGCGGGCGACCGCATTTCCCGGCAACACCGGTGACGAAGCTCACCGGTCGGACGCCGTCGCCGCGACCGTCGCTCAGGGCGGCGGGATCGACATCCTGGTCAACAACACCGGCATCAACCCGCTGTTCGGACCGCTGATGCATGCCGACCTGTCGGCGTTCCGCAAGATCTTCGATACCAACGTCGTCGCCGCGCTCGGCTTCGTGCAACTGGCGTACGCCGCCGGGATGCGCGACAGCGGCGGCGCGGTCGTGAACATCTCGTCGGCCGCGGGTATCCGCTCGACAGGGGCCATCGCCGCGTACGGGGCGTCGAAAGCCGCCCTGATCCGTCTGACCTCCGAACTCGCGTGGGAACTCGGACCCGACAACATCCGGGTCAACGCGATCGCCCCGGCCATCGTGAAGACCCGGTTCGCCAAGGACCTGATCGCCGGCGAGAACGAGGCCCGCGCCCTGCAGAACTACCCGCTCGGACGTTTCGGTGAGCCCGAGGACGTCGCGCGGGCCGCCGCGTTCCTCGCGTCCGACGAGGCGTCGTGGATCACCGGGCAAACCCTGGCCGTCGACGGCGGCATGCTGTCGACCGGCTGATGTGACGGCAGAATCGGCGTGGTGACCGATGTCGTCGTGGTGGGTGCGGGCCCGGCGGGTCGTGCGCTGTCCCACCGACTACTGCGCCGCGGAGTCGCGGTCACCGTCGTCGATCCCCGGCCCGAGGTCGAGTGGCGCGCCACCTACGCCTGCTGGACCGACGAGATTCCGCACTGGCTGCCGCCGGAGGTCGTCGGTGCACAGGTGGATTCGGTCGCGATGCGGGTGACCGAGACGGCGCAACTGCGACGCGGCTACACCGTCTTCGACACCGTCGCGCTGCGACGGGCGCTGGCCCTCCACGACGCGCGGATCCTCCGCGATCACGCGACCGTCGTCGGCGAGCACCACGTGACGACACGGTCGGGCGCCACGATCACCGCCTCGACCGTGATCGATGCCCGCGGGCTGCCCGGGCACGGACCGCGGCAGACGGCCTCGGGCGTGGTCGTGCCGCGGGCACAGGCTCGCCCGTTCGTGGGTGACACCGAGGCCGTGCTGATGGACTGGACGCCGGCGAGTTCCGACGACTCGGCGGGCGCGTCGTTTCTCTACGCGGTACCCCTCGACGCGGATCGGGTCCTGCTCGAGGAGACCTGTCTGGCCGGTGACCCGCCGGTGCCGGTCGCACACCTGCGCGCCCGGCTCGACGAGCGGCTCTCCGGTCACCCGAGCACCCCGCTGGCGACTGAAACCGTCTCCTTCGCGCTGCGGGGTCCGGCGGCCCCGTGGCGGGTACGCCCGATCGTGTTCGGGTCCCGGGGTGGTCTGCTGCATCCGGCGACCGGCTACAGCGTCGGAGAGTCGCTGACGGCCGCCGACGGTGTCGCGGCGGCGATCGCGGACGGACACGATCCGCTCGCCGGGCTGTGGCCGCAGTCGGCGCGCGTCGTCTATCGGCTGCGGTCGGTCGGACTGCGCGCGGTGCTCTCCCTCTCGCCCGATGCCACGCGACGGATGTTCGACGCGTTCGCGGAGCTGCCCCTCGCGCAGCAGCGGGCCTACCTCTCGGGCCGCGACGACGCCGCCGGCACCGCACGGGCGATGGCGGCACTGTTCACCGGGGTCGACAACGACATTCGCCGATCATTCGTGCGGGCGTTGCGAGGGCGCCGCGTCATCGCCGAAGCGGATCAGTGACGCTGACCGTGGTGAATCGGTGCGATGGCTTCGGCCTCGTCCTCGACGACGTCGCGGTTGGTTTCCGGATAGTCGTCGTCGCCGCCCTCGACGTCGATGGACTGTTCGATGAGATCGGCATCGTCGGCCGACGGGATCGGATCGTTGACGGTCATCGCGCACCTCTTTCGGAACTCGCCGGGTCCGTACCCCCACCCTAACAACCCAGGAGTCCGCAGGCTTCTATCTCGACCGAAGCTCGCGCCAGCGTTGCACCATGTCGTCGACGTCCACGGTGTGCGCGGTGATCAGCGACGGAACACCGGCGCGGGTGGACAGGTGGGCCTCGCGGACCCGGCGGTTGAAGTCGGTGAGCAGGTCCCGGACCACCGATTCGTCGGCGAACTCGATCAGCGACTCGGGAAAGCCCTGCGCCTCCTTGCGCAGCTGCAAGGGCATCGGAAGCAGCGCCGACGAGTCGAGGTTCTCGTCTCGGATCTTGCGCTTGACCCACCAATCCGGGTCGTCGGCGTCGGAGAGGTCGAGCGGTTCACCCATGCCGGGCAGGTTGTCGAACTCGCCACGCTCGGTCGCCTCACGGATCATCTTCTCCACCCGTGACTCGTAGACCGGCGGTTTCCACCGACGCACACGCCGGAACCGCCCGTCGGGTGACCGACGGTCATCCGACGGATCGTTCGACGATGCGTCCACGTCTGAAGTTCTACACCTCCCGGCGCCGCCCGGCCGGCGGTCAGCCGGCGACCGTCGCGAGCAGGGCCTGCCGGCCGGGGCAGCCGGCTTTCGCGAGCACCGCCTTCACATGGTCGACGACGGTGTACTCGGAGACCACGAGTTCGAGGGCCATCGCCCGGGTGTCGCGGCCTGCCAGCAGCAGACCCAGGACCTCGTCCTCGCGGTGGGTGAGCCCGACGGCACGCGAGAACATCTCCCTGCGGTCGGCGAGTCCGGATTCCTCGATCGAGACCGCGATGTCGCGGGCGGTCGCCGTCTCGTCGGCCGTCATGCGGTCGGCTTCCAGTGTCAGCCAGCCGAGGTCGTCGAGGTAGACGCGGGAACGCGCCGGCGCGTCGTCGATGCCGTGTTCGCGAGCGATGAGTTGCGCGGCGACGTTGTACGCGGCGGCCGGGATCGCGGCGACACCGCTCGGGCGTCCATCCGATCCCGGATCCGGCGGGTTCAGCCGATACAGGCGGTGCCCGGCGCGTGCGGTCTGGCCGCGCACGTGCAGGTCGTGGTCGAGGATGACGACGGCCGGACCCGTTCCCTCCCCCGCGGTCCGCGGCCGGCCGAAGTTCCTCGCCTGACCGGCGCGTAGTGCCGTGGTCACCGCCGGACGGATGGCCAGCAGTCGCAAGATCTCGTCGTCGGCGAACGGCGGTGCCGGCGGGAAGCGCCACAGATCCAGCCAGCCCCAGCACCCGAACCGATCGGCGAAGACGACCGAGGCGACATCACCGGCCCTGAGGTCGGCGAGGATCTCCCGCCACAGACGGGATCGGCTCGGCTCGTCGTGGGTCGCGTGGCGCAGACCGTCGGCGAACCGCTTTGAGCCGATGAGTTCGTTCCACCGGTTGACCGGGGTCAGATACCGCGAACGGATGAGATCCGGTATGCGAGACAACGGCAGGCCGGGAACGGTGGCCAACGGGATCGTCCCGACACCGGTCACCGGATCGGTCAGCACCCAGACGTGCCCGGCGAAGGGTATCGCGGCGGCCAGATCGTCGAGGATCGCCAGGCGCAACCGCTTGACGTCCGTGTGCCGTGCACAGGAGCGCTCCACGCTCGCCGCGAGGTCGACCCGCATCAGACCAGCGTAGGCCCAACATCCCCCGCGCCGGGGATAGCTCGCTCGCCCGAGACGCTCCTACCGTTGGGTCACCGGAACCAACCACGAGAAGGTGACATCATGTATCAGCTCCAGGTAGCGAACACCATCGACGACTTCGATTCGTGGCGAAAGGCTTTCGACAAGTTCGAACGCGTGCGCGCCGACGGCGGGGTGCGGTCGTACCGCGTGACACGGTCGGTCGACGACCCGACCCAGGTCTACGTGGAACTCGACTTCGACGATCTCGGACACGCACAGCAGTACCTGCCGGTGTTGCAGAAGATCTGGGCGACCCCGCAGTCGCACAGCGTCCTGCGCGGCCACGGGGAGCCACAGATCCGCGAGACGGTCGTGTCCCGGATCATCGAGGTCGAAACCGCCGCATCCTGATGCGCAACGAGGGTGGCGATGTTCGGGCAGCAGATGCTGCCCGAACAGGCACCCGTCGGCACCTTCCCTTCACCGGCGGGAGGTCGGATCGTGGATGACACACCGAGGAGGCGAGCCATCGATGCGCACCCACGACAGCGACCACCACGAATCCTCTTCGCATCCCAAGGCTTCTCGAGCACACGACCCGGAACCGACGGCGGCGATGAGGGCGGCGCTGTCGGGCCGATGGGATGCCGCCGGTCCGGCAGGGCTGGCCGAACTGCAGCGAACCGCCGGAAACGCCGGTACGGCCGCCCTGATCGACGAGGACCGATCTCCCGTCCACGACGTGGTGGCATCGGAGGGTTCGCCGCTGCCGGGCGATCTCCGCACCGACATGGAAAGCCGCTTCGGCCACGACTTCGGTGACGTCCGGGTACACACCGACGACGCGGCGCACCACTCGGCCACCTCGGTGAACGCGCAGGCCTACACCGTCGGGTCCGACATCGTATTCGAAAGCGGCAAATACGATCCCGGCTCCGACGCGGGTAAACACATGATCGCCCACGAACTGACACATGTCGTCCAGCAGCGCAGCGGCCCGGTCGACGGCACCGACGCCGGCGGCGGCGTCAGCATCAGTGACCCGTCGGACAGGTTCGAACGCGAAGCGGTCGCCAATGCAGACCGGGTGATGGGGATGGACTAGCGGGGACTAGCGGTGGGCATCAACACGTAGAACTCGCAGAAACACACGGGACTTCGTGTGTTTCTGCGAGTTCTGCGTGTTGTGGCCGACTAGACGGTGAACCCGAGGGCCCGCAGCTGTTCGCGCCCGTCGTCGGTGATCTTGTCCGGACCCCACGGCGGCAGCCAGACCCAGTTGATCTCCATGTCGGTGCACAGACCGCTGCTCACCAGGGCGGCACGCGACTGGTCCTCGATCACATCCGTCAGCGGACACGCCGCCGAGGTCAGTGTCATGTCGATCTTCGCGACGGCGTCGTCGCTGATCTCGATCCCGTAGACGAGCCCGAGGTCGACCACGTTGATGCCGAGTTCGGGGTCGACGACATCGCGCATCGCCTCCTCGACGTCCTCGAGCTGAGGAAGCGACGTGGTCGGGGCGTCGGATGTGGTGGTGGTTTCGTCACTCATACTGACTCCGCTTCTGACGACGGTGCTGCGTCCATCGTCTGTGCCAACGCGTCCTTGAACGCCATCCATCCCAGCAGCGCACACTTCACCCGCGCCGGGTACTTGCTCACACCGGTGAACGCGATCCCGTCACCGAGGACCTCCTCGTCGCCGGTGTCGGTGCCGCGCGAGGTCACCATCGCGTTGAACGCATCGACGGTGGACAGTGCCTTCTCCACGGGCTCCCCCACCAGCTGGTCGTACAGGACCGAGGTGGAGGCCTGCGAAATCGAGCACCCCTGCCCGTCATAAGAGATGTCGTCGATCGTCGACCCGTCCGGCGACACGGTCACACGCAGGGTCACCTCGTCACCACAGGTCGGGTTCACGTGGTGGACCTCGGCGCCATAGGGCTCGCGGAGGCCACGTCCGTGCGGGTGCTTGTAGTGGTCCAGGATGACCTCCTGGTACATCTGCTCCATCCGCATGTCTCAGCTCACCCCGAAGAACTTCTGTGCCTTGGTGATCGCGTCGACGAGCGCGTCCACCTCGGACAGCGTGTTGTAGGCGGCGAAGGACGCACGGGCCGACGCGGCGATACCGAGGCGCCGGTGCAGTGGCCACGCGCAGTGGTGACCGACACGGATCGCCACGCCCTCGTCGTCGAGGATCTGTCCCAGATCGTGCGCGTGGATTCCGTCGACGACGAACGACACCGCACCGCCGCGACTCTCGGTGGACGCCGGGCCGATGATACGCAGCCCGTCGATGTCCTCGAGTCGCTCGAGCGCGTAGCCGATCAACTGATGCTCGTGCGCGGCAACCGCATCCATACCGAGCGCGTTCAGATAGTCGACCGCAGCCGCGAGCGCCACAACCTGCGAGGTCATCGGGACACCGGCCTCGAACCGCTGTGGCGGCGGCGCGTAGGTGGAGACCTCCATGGTGACCGTCTCGATCATCGAACCACCGGAGATGAACGGCGGAAGTTGTTCGAGCAGTTCGGCTTTGCCGTAGAGCACGCCGACACCCGACGGGCCGAACATCTTGTGCCCGGAGAAGGCCGCGAAGTCGACCCCGAGCGCGACGAAGTCCACCGCCATGTGCGGCACCGACTGGCAGGCGTCGAGCACGACCAGCGCGCCGACCGCCCGGGCCCGGCGCACGAGTTCGGCGACATCGGTGACCGCGCCGGTGACATTCGACTGATGGGTGAACGACACGACCTTCACGGTGTCGTCGAGATCGAGCGAATCCAGGTCGATCCGGCCGTCGTCGGTGACCCCGTACCACTTCAGGGTGGCACCGGTACGGCGGCAGAGTTCCTGCCACGGCACGAGATTCGCGTGGTGTTCGAGCTCGGTGATCACCACGGTGTCCCCCGGCCCGAGCGGTTTGCCGCCCAGTACACCCGCGGCGCGGTCATCTCCGAGGGTGTAGGTCACCAGGTTCAGTGCCTCGGTGGCGTTCTTGGTGAACACGACCGTGTCCGAGGTGGCCCCGACGAACCGCGCGATCGTCTCGCGCGCGCTCTCATAGGCGTCGGTGGCCTCCTCGGCGAGTTGATGGGCACCGCGGTGCACCGCCGCGTTGCGGGTCGTCAGGAACTCGCGCTCGGCGTCGAGAACCTGCACCGGTCGCTGCGACGTTGCCCCGGAATCCAGGTAAATCAAGGGCTTTCCATCACGCACGGTCCGCGACAGGATCGGGAAGTCCGCGCGCAGCCTCGCCACGTCGAACGCGGCGACTGCCGTTGAAGCGGACACGGGCGTTTCGGTGGACATCGGTCAGCCTGCTGCTGGGGCCGAGGTGAACCGGACGTAGCCGTTCTCCTCGAGTTCGTCGGCGAGTTCGGGACCCGCAGACTCGACGACCCGGCCGCCCACGAACACGTGGACGAAGTCCGGCTTGATGTAGCGCAGGATGCGCGTGTAGTGCGTGATCAGCAGGATGCCGCCGTGTTCGCGCTCCTTGTAGCGGTTGACACCCTCACTCACCACACGCAGGGCGTCGACGTCGAGGCCGGAGTCGGTCTCGTCGAGGATGGCGATCTTGGGTTTGAGCAGGTCGAGCTGCAGGATCTCGTGGCGCTTCTTCTCACCGCCGGAGAAGCCCTCGTTGACGCTGCGCTCACCGAAGGACGGATCGATCTCCAGGGCGGTCATCGCCTCCTTGGTCTCCTTGACCCAGTGCCGCAGCTTCGGTGCCTCGCCACGCACGGCTGTGGCGGCAGTCCGCAGGAAGTTCGACATCGACACACCCGGTACCTCGACGGGGTACTGCATCGCGAGGAACAGACCGGCGCGCGCCCGCTCGTCGACACTCATCTCGAGCACGTTCTCGCCGTCGAGGGTGATCGAGCCCTGCGTCACCACGTACTTCGGGTGACCGGCGATCGCATACGACAGCGTCGACTTCCCGGAGCCGTTGGGCCCCATGATCGCGTGCGTCTCGCCCGACGACACGGTCAGGTTGACACCCTTGAGGATGTGGATGGGCTCGGCGTCGGTGTCGGTCTGGGCGACATCGACGTGCAGGTCACGGATTTCCAGTGTGGTCATTCTCGATGTGTCTTTCGTTGTGGGCTGAGTGATCTCGATACGGCGCCTCGCTTCGCTCGGTGCCTACTCGATCAGCGGTCTGGGGTCTGCGGAGCCTCGGTCTCAATCAGCGGTGGTGGCGGGTCAGGCTCCGGAGATCTGGAGTTCGCGTTCGATCGCTGCTTCCAGACGCTCGCGAATCTCGGGCACGGCGATCTTGGCGATGACCTCACGGAAGAAACCGCGGATCACCAGACGGCGTGCCTGCTCCTCGGGGATACCGCGGGCCTGCAGGTAGAACAGCTGCTCGTCGTCAAAACGCCCCGTGGCGCTGGCGTGTCCGGCGCCGACGATCTCGCCGGTCTCGATCTCGAGGTTGGGTACCGAGTCGGCACGTGCGTTGTCGGTGAGGACCAGGTTGCGGTTGAGTTCGAAGGTGTCGGTGCCCTCGGCCGCCGGGCGGATCAGCACGTCGCCGATCCACACCGTGTGGGCCTCCCGGGTGCGGTCACCGCTCGGATCGCCCTGCAGCGCACCCTTGTACACCACGTTGGAGCGGCAATGCGGCTGGCTGTGGTCGACGAGCAGACGCTGCTCGAGGTGCTGGCCGGCGTCGGCGAAGTAGAGTCCCCACAGTTCGACGTCGCCGCCCGGACCGTCGTAGTGCACGACCGGGGAGAGGCGAACGAGGTTGCCGCCGAGGCTGATCGCGAAGTGCCGGACCACCGCGTCGCGACCGACCCGCACATGGTGCGCGGCGACGTGGACCATGTCGTCGGCCCAGTCGTGCACGTTCACCACGGTCAGTGACGCACTGTCGCCGACCACGAATTCGATGTTCTCCGCGTAGGTGCCGCTGCCCTGCTCGTCGAGGACGACGACCGCCCGCGCGAAGGGTTCGAGCCGGATCTGGATGTGCCCGAAGGCCACCTCACCCTCACCCGGCCCGGTGATGCTCACGACCACGGGATCGGAGAGCTCGACCTCACGCCCGACGGTGACCACCGTCGCATCGGTGAACGACGAAAACGCCTGTGCGGCAACCCGGTCGAACGGAACGCCGCCCTGACCGAGTCGGACGTCGTCGCGGCCGACGGCCTCGACCGTCACACCGTCCGCGGTTCCGGACACCTCGATGACCGGATCGGCGGTCCGTTGCGCGGAACCGTCATGGAGGCCCCGCAGGCGGCGGAACGGCGTGAACCGCCACACCTCTTCGCGGGGGCTGGGCACCTCGAAGGCGTCGACGTCGAAGGAGGTGAACATCTCCCCCTTGTTGACGTGGGCGTGCGCGCCTTCGCCGACGTGGGCGTGCGCGCCTTCGCCGCGGTGGTCCCGTGCGGTGGCAAGTGTCGGATCGGCCATCAGCCGACGGCTCCTTCCATCTGGAGTTCGATGAGGCGGTTGAGTTCGAGCGCGTACTCCATCGGGAGTTCCTTGGCGATCGGCTCGACGAAGCCGCGCACGACCATCGCCATCGCCTCGTCCTCGGTCAGCCCGCGGCTCATCAGGTAGAACAGCTGATCGTCGCTGACCTTGGAGACGGTCGCCTCGTGACCCATCGTCACGTCGTCCTCGCGGATGTCGACGTAGGGGTAGGTGTCGCTGCGCGAGATCGTGTCGACCAGCAGCGCATCGCATTTCACGGTCGAGCGGCTGCCGTGCGCACCCGGGTTGATCTTGATCAGGCCGCGGTAGGACGCGCGCCCACCACCGCGGGCCACCGACTTGGAGACGATGTTGCTCGAGGTGTTCGGGGCCAGGTGCACCATCTTGGAGCCGGTGTCCTGATGCTGTCCCTCGCCGGCGAACGCCACCGAGAGCACCTCGCCCTTGGCGTGCTCACCGGTCAGCCACACGGCCGGGTACTTCATGGTGACCTTCGAACCGATGTTGCCGTCGATCCACTCCATGGTCGCGCCCGCTTCGGCCTTGGCGCGCTTGGTCACCAGGTTGTAGACGTTGTTCGACCAGTTCTGGATCGTCGTGTAGCGGCAGCGGCCACCCTTCTTGACGATGATCTCGACGACCGCCGAGTGCAGCGAGTCGGTCTTGTAGATCGGTGCGGTACACCCCTCGACGTAGTGCACGTAGGCACCCTCGTCGACGATGATCAGTGTCCGCTCGAACTGACCCATGTTCTCGGTGTTGATCCGGAAGTAGGCCTGCAGCGGGATGTCGACGTGCACGCCCGGCGGGACGTAGATGAACGAACCACCCGACCACACCGCGGTGTTCAGCGCGGAGAACTTGTTGTCGCCGGCCGGGATGACCGAGCCGAAGTACTCCTGGAAGATCTCCGGATGCTCCTTGAGACCGGTGTCGGTGTCGAGGAAGATGACGCCCTGCTGCTCGAGGTCCTCACGGATCTGGTGATAGACGACCTCGGACTCGTACTGGGCGGCGACACCGGCGACGAGACGCTGCTTCTCCGCCTCCGGGATGCCCAGGCGGTCGTAGGTGTTCTTGATGTCGTCGGGCAGCTCGTCCCAGGTGGTGGCCTGCTTCTCCGTGGACCGGACGAAGTACTTGATGTTGTCGAAGTCGATGTCGTCGAGTTCTGCACCCCAGTGCGGCATCGGCTTGCGGTCGAAGATCTTCAGCGCCTTCAGTCGCTGCTCGAGCATCCACTCGGGTTCGTTCTTCTTCGCCGAGATGTCGGTGACGACCGCCTCGGACAGGCCACGCTGGGCGCTCGCACCGGCGACGTCGGAGTCGGACCAGCCATACCCGTATCGACCCAGCGAGTCGATCGTCTCCTCCTGGGTCAGCGGTGCCGGCTTGGTCGCGGTCGCGCTCGGTTCGGTGACTGTCATCGCTGGGCCTTTCGACTCGTCTTCATCGGTTGAGCGGATGCAGGCTGCGCACCGCTCGTGGTCTTGGTGGTGATCGCCGTGGGGACCGGCAGGGCCTCCGGCGGCGGATGGAGTGGGACGTGGGTGGTGCAGACACAGTCGCCGTTGGCGATCGTGGCCAGCCGTTGCACGTGGGTGCCGAGCAATTCGGTGAAGACCGCGGTCTCGGCCTCACACAGTTCCGGGAACTCGGCGGCGACATGCGCTACCGGGCAGTGGTGCTGGCAGATCTGCATGCCGGTCCCGACCTCCCGCGTGTTCGCGGAGAAGCCCGCGCTGGTCAGCGCGTCGGCGATCGCGCCGACCGTATCCGCCACCGATCCCGACGCGTCGGCCGGTTCCACATCGGCCACGATCTCCTCGATGCGATCCCGGGCGAACTCCTCGACGGCCTGCTCGCCGCCGATCGTGCGCAGCCGCCGCATCGCGGCGCCGGCGAGGTCGTCGTAGGCGTGGCGCAGTTTGCCCCGTCCCGTGGCGGTCAGCTGAAACCACTTGGCCGGGCGGCCGCGGCCACGGCGCCCGAACCCCGACGACGACGTCTCGACATCCCCGGATTCGGTGAGCGCGTCGAGGTGGCGACGCACGCCGGCGGCGCTGATCCCGAGCCGGTCGGCGATCTCGGTCGCGGTCAGCGGACCGTCCTCGACCAGCAGCGTGACCACGGCAGCACGCGTCTGCCCGTCAGGATGACCGGCAGTACTGGTAGCCCCCTCGGAGGGCCCGTCCGGCGCGCCCAGAGGCAACGCGGTATCGCTCCCCATGGTTTTCACAACACAAGTGTGTCGTAATTAGTCCTCCCACGCCACCAAGGGTGACCTTAGTGACAGGTACGGGCACCAGTGGTGTCTCGGACACAGGTGGCCGGAGAGCAGTCATCTATTTCCGAGACGCACCACTAGAGTCATCGTCGTGCCAGATTCCACAGTGACGCGGGACGGGGACCGCTCGCTGCCCGCCCGGCGGCTGCGTCAGGCGATGGACTACCTCGGCCTGAGCCGCACGCGCCGACCGAGCCGTGGCCCTGTCGCCGAGGACTCGACCGACCGGCGGGGCGACTACGGCAAGACCGTCGCCCGGCTCCACGACGACGAACGTGAGGTCGGACCGCTCAACGCCGCCGAGAACCGGCGACTGCTGCGGATCAAATTGTTCGGCGCAACCGGGTCGATCCTGCTGCTGATCGGGTCACTGGGCACCGGCCAGATCCCGGTGCTGCAGAACCCGGTGGCCGGCACGCGGGTGCTGTCGTTGCCGTCGCGCATGTGGAGCACCGCTCTCACCATGTCGATCGGCGGGACGATCATGCTCGTCGTCGCCTGGCTGCTGATCGGACGATTCGCCGTCGGCAGATTCAGCGTCGAGGTACTGCAGGGCCGCAGCCCCGAGCGGCGGATGACGCGCCGTCAGGCCGACCGCACCCTGATGCTGTGGATCGCACCCATCATCGTGGCGCCGCCCCTGC
>NZ_BAHC01000226.1 GCF_000298195.1 Gordonia rhizosphera NBRC 16068
CTGTCGGCGATGTTCACCCACGGCCAACGGGTCGGGTTCGACCCGCCCGACGCCCTGCACGACACCGCCGCGCAGGCGCTGTCCACCACCGACGCCCTGGTGTCCGTCTACCCCGACGACACCGAGGTTCTCGGTCTGCGTGCCGTCATGCGGCTCGGCCTGGCCCGCCGGCCGGGTCGAGTCGACGCGCGGGGCGTCGCACTCCCGTCGGCGGAGGTGGATCGGCGGCGATGGGACCGGGCGCTGCTGGCGCAGGGACTCGAGGACGCCGCTGCAGCGGCCCCCGGGGCGGGACGGTTCTCGCTGGAGGCGGTGATCGCCGGATTGCATTCCGCGCCCCCGACGTTCGCCGACACCGACTGGGCCCGGGTCACCGAGCTGTACGGGGCGCTCGAGGCGATCTGGCCGTCACCGGCGGTGACCGTCGCCCGACTGGTCGCCGCGTCGTACGCGGGCCGGCCGGCCGACGAGGTGGCACGTGCGCTCGAGCGGATCGTCGATGCCGGGCCGTCGTTCGCGGCCCGCGACGCGGCATTCGCTCTCGCCGATCTCGAATGGCGGATCGGACACGTCGAGTCGGCGACCCGGCGCTACCGGGACCTCGCGGAGCTCGACCTCCCCGAGCCGGTGCTGCGGTTCTGCCGAGGGCGCAGCTGACGATTAGGTCTCGGGAGGCTCACCGTGTCATCTCGTCGGCGAGGACGTCGAGGGACACCCCGCCGAGTGCCAGTGCGCGGGTGTGAAAGTCCTTCAGCGACCACTCCGGGTGCATCGCCAGCGCGTCGTCGCGGGTCTGCTCCCAGACCCGTTGTCCCAGTGCGTAGGACGGGGCCTGCCCGGGCCAGCCGAGGTAGCGGTGCAGTTCGAACCGCAACACCGCACGGTCCATGGCCACCGACTCGGTGAGGAACTGCCACGCCTTGTCCGCATCCCAGATGCCGCCGCCGAGATGCTGCGGCGCGGGTAACCCGCAGTGCACGCCGATGTCGACCACCACCCGCGCCGCGCGCAGGCGCTGCGAGTCGAGCATGCCCATCAGGTCGCCCGGATCGTCGAGCCACCCGAGCTCACCCATCAGCCGTTCGGCATAGAGCGCCCAGCCCTCGCCGTGACCGGAGGTGAACGACGCGAGCTTGCGCCACCGGTTGAGGTCGTCGCTGACGATCGCCGAACCGAGCTGCAGATGATGGCCCGGCACACCCTCGTGGAAGACGGTCGTGGTCTCCTGCCACGTGTGGAACACGCTCTGTTCCGGCGGAACCGACCACCACATCCGGCCCGGGCGGGTGAGGTCGGCGCTGGGCTGGCTGTAGTAGATGATCCCGGTCGACGACGGCGCCAGCCGGCATTCGAGCCGGGTCAGCCGCGGCGGGAGGTCGAAATGAGTGCCCGACAGACCCTCCACCGCGCGGTCGGACAGATCCTGCATCCACGCGACAAAAGCATGACGGTCGTCGATCGCGTACTGCGGCAACGAGTCCAGGTACTCCATCGCGCCGGGGATCGACCCGTCGGCGACGAGTTGGGCGGCGATGCCGGACTGCTCGGCGATGATCGCTCCGAGCCGTTCGGCCGCCCACGCGTAGGCCTCGTCGGGGTCGACGTCGGCGCCGAGATAGGCGGGAAGGAAGCGCCGATACCGGTCGCGCCCGACCGCGTCGACCGGCGACGCGGCCGGAGCCACCTCGGTGCGCAACACCTCGGCGAGTGCGGCGAACGCGACGTGCGCATCGTCGAGGGCGGTGCGCAGAACACCGGAGAGCGCGGCGTCCGCGGCGATGGCGGCCGTATTGGTGGCGATCGCAGCGGCAGCGTCGTCGGCCTGGGCGGCGACGAGTTCGGCCTGACGCCGGGCATGCGGAGGGCCCTGCGCCACCCGCTGGCGTAACCCCGCGATGACCGAGTCGACGCTTCCTCCGACGGCGCGCAGGCGCGCGACGAAGATCTCGCGGGCCTCGGCCGAGTCGGTGGGCATCAGGTCGAACACATCCCGGATGGCCTGCAGCGGAGACGCGATGACGTTGCAGTCGCCGACCCGCTCGCCGGCCTCCTCCAGAGCGATCTCGCGCCGTAGCGACGCGGTCATGGTGGCCACGGTGACGCGGTCGACGTCGTCGACGACCGGTGCCGCGGCCAGCTCACGCAGCGCCTGCCGCGCCGCCGACGCCCGGGCGTCGGCACCCTCCGGGGACCAGTCGGGGAGCAGATGGTCATGTCCGACGACGCCGACCTCGGTGGCGAAGACCGGATCGAGGCGCGCGCAGTCGGCCAGGTACGCCTCGGCGATCCGGTCGATCTCGGTGGGGATACGCGGCGCGTCGCCGCCGGAGTGGCTCACAGGTCGTTGGTCGCGAACGTGTCGCATCGTCGGGGATCGCCGGAGCCGTATCCGATGCCGAACCATCGGGAACGTTGGGTCGCCGACCCGTGCGTCCAGCTCTCGGGGTTGGAACCCGCTCCCTGGATGGTGTCGTCGCCGATTGCCTTCGCGGTCTGGATCACACTGTCGATCTGGGCTTGCGTGAGCGGTTCGAGCATCGCGTCGGGTCCCTTGTCGGCGCGATAGGCCCACACTCCGGCCAGACAGTCGGCCTGCAGCTCGATGCGAACCGACCCCGAACGCGGGCCCTGCGATCCCATCCGGTTCCCCTTCGCCAGCACCCCGGTCAGGTTCTCCACGTGGTGACCGTACTCGTGTGCGACGACGTACTCCTGCGCGAGCGGACCGTCACTACCACCCATCTGCTTGAGAACCGCGAAGAACGACGGGTCGAAGTACGCGGTCTGATCGGCGGGACAGTAGAACGGGCCGGTGGCCGAGCTGGCGGGGCCGCAGCCGGTGGCGACCGAGCCGGAGAAGATCTTCGTCTGCGGTGGCGCATATCCCGGCATCAGGTCCGACCACACGTCGTTGACGCTGTTGACGGTCGCCACGATCCGGCAGATGTCGTCGGTGTTGGCCTTCTCGATGGTGCAGGATTCGATGTGTGCGTCGATCGCCGCGTCTCCCTGGGTGAGGACCTGACCCGAGCCGTCGCCGGCGCCGCCGGTCAGCGAGCCGGGATCGATGCCGAGGAACAGGGCGACAAGGGTGATGATCAGGCCGGCGCCGCCACCGATCGCGATGCGGCCCATGCCGCCGCCCCCACCACCCGAGACGGTACTGGTGTCCAGGGGGCCGCCGCCCTGAAATGTCATGTTGCTCCCCTCGCACCTTCGCCGTGGCCATCGCAGCACGCCGGACCGATCCCGGCCGGGCGGACCGTCTCGGCACGGTCGAGCATATTCGCGGACGACCGGGTTCGGATCCACGTCAGACCCGAAAGTAGGATGAGCCGAGTTCATCGTTTCTCCACCCTGGAAGGACTTCGAGTGCTCCGCACGCATCTGGCCGGTTCGCTTCGCCGAGCCGACGCCGCGCAGACCGTCACCGTCACGGGCTGGGTCGCCCGCCGACGCGATCACGGCGGCGTGGTCTTCATCGATCTGCGGGACCGCTCGGGACTGGTCCAGGTGGTGTTCCGGGAAGAAGGGGTCGCCGAGGCCGCCCACCGGCTACGCGCCGAATTCTGCGTCGCGGTGACCGGTGTCGTCGAGGAACGCCCGGCGGGTAGCGAGAACCCCAACCTCGCCTCCGGCGAGATCGAGATCAACGCCGTGGACCTCGAGGTGCTCAACGCGTCCGCGCCGCTACCGTTCCAACTCGACGAGGTGCCGGGCGAGGAGGCCCGCCTGCGCCACCGCTACCTGGACCTGCGGCGCGAGGGCCCCGCGCACGCGCTGCGCCTGCGTTCCAAGGTGAACGCTGCGGCGCGCGCGGTGCTCGACGACCACGACTTCGTCGAGGTCGAGACACCCACACTGACCCGGTCGACGCCCGAGGGCGCCCGTGACTTCGTCGTGCCCGCACGACTGCAGCCGGGGACGTTCTACGCGTTGCCGCAGAGCCCTCAGCTGTTCAAGCAGCTGCTGATGGTTGCGGGCATGGAGCGGTACTACCAGATCGCGCGATGCTACCGCGACGAGGACTTCCGGGCCGACCGGCAACCCGAGTTCACCCAGCTGGACCTCGAGATGAGTTTCGTGGACCAGGACGACGTCATCGCCCTGTCCGAGGAGATCCTCGCCGCGCTCTGGCGGCTCATCGGGGTGGAGATCACCACCCCCATCCCGCGGCTGACCTACGACGACTCGATGCGTCGGTTCGGCACCGACAAGCCCGACCTGCGCTTCGGGCTCGAACTCGTCGAATGCACCGAATACTTCTCCGACACCCCGTTCCGGGTGTTCCAGGCACCCTACGTCGGCGCGGTCGTCATGCCCGGTGGCGCGTCGCAGCCGCGCCGCCAGCTCGACGCGTGGCAGGAATGGGCCAAACAGCGTGGGGCCAGGGGCCTCGCCTACGTCCTCGTCGGCGAGGACGGCACGCTCGGTGGGCCGGTCGCCAAGAACCTGTCCGAAGCCGAACGGGACGGGCTCGTCGCCCACGTCGGCGCGAACCCCGGCGACTGTGTCTTCTTCGCTGCAGGGCCCGCCAAGACCCAGCGCGCGCTCCTGGGGGCGGCGCGGGTCGAGATCGCGAACCGGTTGGGACTCATCAAGCCCGGCGACTGGGCGTTCACCTGGGTGGTCGACGCACCACTGTTCGAATCGGTCGACGAGGCCACCGCGTCCGGTGACGTCGCGGTCGGCACGGGCGCGTGGACGGCGCTGCACCACGCGTTCACCGCACCCAAGCCCGAGTCGCTCGAGACGCTGGAATCCGACCCCGGTTCGGCCTACGCCTACGCCTACGACATCGTCTGCAACGGCAACGAGATCGGCGGCGGATCGATCCGTATCCACCGTCGCGACGTCCAGGAGCGTGTGTTCGCCATCATGGGGATCGGTCACGACGAGGCGCAGGAGAAGTTCGGCTTCCTCCTCGACGCCTTCGCCTTCGGCGCGCCCCCGCACGGCGGTATCGCCTTCGGCTGGGACCGCATCACCGCGCTGCTCGCCGGCGAGCATTCGATCCGCGAGGTGATCGCCTTCCCCAAGTCCGGTGGCGGCGTGGACCCGCTCACCGACGCGCCCGCGCCGATCACCGCGCAACAGCGCAAGGAGTCGGGTATCGATGCGAAGCCGGTGCCGCGGCATCGGCCGCACAGCGACGGTGAGGTCGCCGTCGAGGGCGTGGAGGCCGGTGGAGGTGCCGCGCGAGCGTGACCGGCGGTTCCCGGTATCGTCGCGCGCACGGTATCGGGTACGTGACGCAGCACGCTATATTGGGCATCCGGTCGTCATATGTGATGTGATTTCACACCATGACGATCAAGGTGGCCCTTGAGCATCGCACGAGTTACGCATTCGACCGCGCGGTCAAGATCTTTCCTCATGTGGTGCGTCTGCGACCGGCCCCGCACTCACGTACCCCCATTGAGGCATATTCGCTGAAAGTTGAACCGGGCGAACACTTCCTGAACTGGCAGCAGGACGCGTTCAGCAACTACATGGCCCGGCTGGTGTTCCCGGAACCGTCGAACACGCTGTCGATCACGGTCAGCCTGGTCGCCGACCTCACCGCGATCAACCCGTTCAACTTCTTCATCGAGGACTGGGCCGAGAACTACGGCTTCGAATACCCCGACGAACTGCGCGAGGACCTGGAGATCTTCCTGCGGCCGGTCGGCGTGACCGAAGGTGAGTTCGCGGGCGCTCCGATCCACCCGGCGGTCGCCGAGTTCGCGGCGGCGCACAAGCCGACCGGCAAGATCCGCATCATCGATTTCCTGGTCGCGCTGAATCAGGCCGTGCGCAATGCGGTGGGCTACACCGTCCGGCTCGAACAGGGTGTGCAGACACCCGAGCACACCCTGTCGAGCGCCATCGGATCCTGTCGTGACTCCGCCTGGCTGCTGGTCGCGCTGCTGCGCGAACTGGGACTCGCCGCGCGGTTCGTGTCCGGCTACCTCGTGCAGCTGACCTCCGACGTCAAGTCGCTCGACGGACCGTCGGGTCCGGACGCCGACTTCACCGACCTGCACGCGTGGACCGAGGTCTACCTACCCGGAGCCGGCTGGGTGGGGATGGACCCGACGTCGGGGCTGTTCGCCGGCGAGGGACACATCCCGCTCGCCGCGACCCCCAATCCCGGCGGCGCGGCGCCGATCACCGGCGCCACCGGCCCCTGCCACGCGACGCTCGACTTCTCCAACACGGTCACCCGGTTCCACGAGGATCCGCGGGTGACCCTGCCCTACACACCCGAGCAGTGGGATCGGGTCGTCGACCTCGGAGCCGCCGTCGACGCCAAGATGAAGGCCAACGACGTGCGGCTGACGATGGGCGGCGAACCGACCTTCGTCTCCATCGACAACCAGACCGATCCGGAATGGCTGACCGACGCCGACGGCCCGCACAAGCGCCTGCTGGCCTCCGATCTGGCCGCCCGGCTCAAGGACGCCTATGCGCCGGACGGGCTCGTCCAGCGCAGCCAGGGCAAGTGGTACCCGGGAGAGCCGTTGCCGCGGTGGCAGATCGCGCTGATGTGGCGCAGCGATGGCCTGCCCATCTGGAAGCGGTCGGAGCTGCTCGCCGACCCGTGGTCGACCCAGGACGACGCCGCCGCCTGCATCGAGGCCGAGACCTTCGGCAACACGCCGGGGGGCGTCGACGGTGGGGTAGGGATCGCCGACGCGAAAGCGCTGCTCGCCGGTGTGGCCGCGACGATCGGTCTGCCGCCGTCACAGGTGATGCCGGCCTACGAGGATCCGCTGGTGCGAACGGAGGAACTCGCCGCCCTTCCGCCCGGGGATCCGGGCAGTGATCCCACCGTCCTGACCGCACGGCAGGCGGCGGTGTGGGCGCGCGCAGTCGAAGCGAGTGACGACGAGGACTTCGACCTGACACCCCCGAAGGACTCGACCGAGGCGCGCCGCAAGCTGCTGGCCCGACTGGATTCCTCGACGGCCGAGCCCGTCGCCTACGTCCTGCCGCTGAGCCGGTCCGAGGACGAGACGGCCTGGCAGAGTGCCCGCTGGACCACCCGCCGCGGACATCTCGTGCTGACCCCCGGAACCTCGCCCGCCGGTCTGCGTCTGCCGTTGAACTCGCTGTCCTGGGGGCCCGCGCCGGTTCTGTTCGAGGCCGATCCGTCGACACGTCCGGAGGCCCTGCCGGCGGATCCGGCGCAGGCGCTCGGCACGATCGTCAAGGAGGTCGACCCGGCCGCGTTCGTGCCGCGGTCGGCCATCGTGGCCGAGGTGCGCAACGGTGTGCTGCACCTGTTCCTGCCGCCCTTGGCGAAACTCGAGGAATACCTCGCCGTCGTCGAGTTCATCGAGGAGTCGGCGGCGGCGATCGACACCCCGGTCGTCATCGAGGGCTACGGCCCACCGTCGGACCCACGCCTGGTCAGCCTGACCGTCACGCCGGACCCCGGCGTGATCGAGGTCAACATCCAGCCGACCAATAGTTTCGCGGAACAGTCGGAGCTCCTGGAATCCCTGTACGACCATGCGCGCCGGGCTCGGCTCGGCACCGAGACCTTCGACCTCGACGGCAGCCACGGTGGCACCGGCGGAGGTAACCACATCACCCTCGGCGGGCGGACCCCGGCCGACTCGCCAATGCTGCGGCGCCCCGATCTGCTGGTGTCGATGCTGACCTACTGGCAGCGGCATCCGTCGTTGTCGTACCTGTTCAGCGGGCGGTTCGTGGGCACCACCTCGCAGGCTCCCCGGGCCGACGAGGGGCGCGAATCCGCGCTCTACGAGATGGAGATCGCGTTCGCCGAGATCGACCGGCTCGCCGTGAAGGGCGACCCGGCCCGCGGTGTCGACGCCCCACCGAATCCGTGGGTGACCGATCGGGCCCTGCGTCACCTGCTCACCGACATCACCGGCAACACCCACCGCGCGGAATTCTGCATCGACAAGCTCTACAGCCCCGACTCGGCGCGCGGCCGCCTCGGGCTGCTGGAACTGCGGGCGTTCGAGATGCCCCCGCACCACCAGATGGCGATGGTGCAATCGCTGCTGGTCCGCTCGCTGGTGTCGTGGTTCTGGGAGCACCCGCATCGTTCCCGGCTCGTGCGCCACGGAGCCGACCTGCACGGCAAGCATCTCCTGCCGCATCATGTGATCGCCGACATCGCCACGGTCGCCGAGGATCTGCGGGAGGCCGGCTACCCCTTCGAGACCGCGTGGCTGGATCCGTTCACCGAGTTCCGTTTCCCACGTCTCGGGACCGTGTCGATCCGCGACCACGAGGTGGAACTGCGCGGGGCGATCGAGCCCTGGAACACACTCGGCGAGGAATCGACCGGAACCGGTACGGCCCGCTATGTCGATTCGTCGATCGAGCGTGTGCAGGTCCGCGTCATGGGTGGCGAGGACGACCGTTTCATGCTGACCTGCAACGGCTTCCCGATCCCGCTCGCCCCGACCGGGCGCAGCGGCGAACGGGTCGCGGGTATCCGATTCCGCGCGTGGCAGCCGCCGAGCGCACTGCACCCCACGATCAGCATCGACACCCCGCTCACCTTCGATCTCGTCGACACCGTCGTCGGTCGGTCGGTGGGCGGCGCCACCTACCACATCGTGCATCCAGGTGGACTCGCGTATGCCCGCCCGCCGGTCAACGCGGTCGAGGCGGAATCGCGCCGTAACGGCCGATTCGAGGCCGCCGGACACACCAGCGGTTCCGTCGACATCGGACTGCTGCGCGAGCGGCAGGCGCGTATGGCGACCGATATCGGTGTCCCGGCAATCCTCGATCTGCGCCGGGCACGTACAGTGCTCCGGTGACTGTTTCGTCGGGCAGCCCGGTAGGTGGTGCTCTGCCGGGGGTGTTCGACAGCTATCGGCCCGCCGATTCGGCCCTGTTCGACATCTCGACGTTCGGTGCCGGCGGCGCACCCGGTGCCGCGGTGTCGGCACCGTACGACGAGATGCTCGACGCCAGCGGGCGGCCGCGCACCGCGTGGGCCGACCTGGTCACCGGATACGGTGACCGGGGCAGCATGCGGCTGACGGCTGCCGCTGCTCGGCTCACCGCTGCGGTCAGCGACGACGGTGTCATCTACAACGTCTACGACGGGGCCCAGACGGTCGCCCGGGACTGGGTGGTCGACCCGGTGCCGCTGGTCATCGACGGGGCGGAATGGTCGGAACTCGAGAAGGCCATCACCCAACGCTCGACGCTGCTCGATCTGCTGTTGCGTGACCTGTACCGGGATCAGCGGACGCTGACGTCGGGTCTGATACCGCCCGAGATGGTCTTCGGTCACCCTGGCTATATCCGCAAGGCCGCGCGACTGGAGGTCCCGGGACCGCACGCCCTGTTCATGCATGCGCTCGACCTCGGCCGCGCACCCGACGGCGGATTCGAGGTGTATGCCGACCGCACGCAGGCGCCGTCGGGAATCGGGTTCGCCATCATCGACCGGCGGCTGGTGTCGCGGGCTTTTCCGCAGTTGTTCCAGTCCTGTGCGCCCCGCCCCATGACGATGTTCGCCGGGACGTTGCGACTGGCGCTTTTCGACTACGCCCCGCCCGGTGTCGACGACCCGACGGTGGTGGTCCTGAGCCCCGGCAGCATGTCCGAGACGGCCTTCGACCAGGCCTTCCTCGCCGCGGTGCTCGGCTTCCCGCTCGTGGAGGGTGCCGATCTCACCGTTCGGGACGGTGTGGTCTACATGCGGTCCCTGGGTAAGTACAAACGCGTCGACGTGCTGTTGCGCCGCATCGACGCCGAGTTCGCAGATCCGCTGGACCTGCGGACGGATTCGCGGCTCGGTGTCGCCGGCCTGGTCGAGGCGATCTCGCGTGGCAACGTGACCGTCGTCAACACCCTCGGCAGCGGGGTCCTGGAGAATCCGGCGTTGCACACAGTGCTCGAACGGCTCGCCCCGGTGCTCCTCGACGAGGAGCTCATCCTGCCGTCGGTGCCCACCCTATGGGCGGGTGACGAGTTGCAGCGCACCAAGATTCGCGCTGACATCGACCGTCTCGTCCTCACCAACTTCCGCACCGGCGAGGAGGTGGTGGTGCCACTGGTCGACGCCTTCACCCGCGACGGTCTGCTGGCCCGGATCGATGCCGAGACGTGGCAGTGGGTCGGCCGGTCACTGGAGTCGTTCTCGGTGGCACCGACGATGACACCGGGACGGTTTTGGACCCCGCCGCCGGACGGAACCGACCCGACAGTGGGCGTGGTGCGCGCGGCGCCGGTGGCGTTGCGGGCGTTCAGTGTCGCCCAGGGACCGACATACGCGGTCATGCCCAGCGGCCTCGGCTCGGTGCTGGCCGACGGTCCCGGCGGCTCGGCGCTGCGTACCGTCGCGGCCAAGGATGTGTGGGTGACGTCGTCCGACGTCGGTGGCCACGTGTCGCGGAAGTCGTCGACAAAGGCCCCGACCGCCGAGGACACCATCTCGCTGCGCGCGGGACTGCCGTCCCGCAGCGAATACTCCGATGTGGCGGCGGCGGCGAGCCCCCGTGTGCTCGCCGACCTGTACTGGTTCGGCCGCTACGGCGAACGCACCGAGCAGGTCACCCGGCTGGCGAAGGTGGCGCGGGAGCGCTACCAGGACTACCAGTACCGGCCGTGGATGAGCGGGTCCGCCGCGGTGCCGATGATGCTGCACGCGGTGGCGACGGTGACCGGGACCGCCGTGTACCTGGACACCGCCGGACTACTGGGCGGGCACGAGGACGCGTCGACCGCGCAGGAGCGGGTCGACGCCGCGTTCGTCCGGATCGCCGAGCTGACCGCGGCGCGATCGGTGCCCGGCACGGTGGCCTACTCGGCGGACCGGCTGATCTCCACGGCACGCGCGATCCGCGATCAGATGTCGACGAGCACCTGGATGGTGCTCAAACCGCTCGAACGCGCCATCGAACGGCTCGCCACCGAGGTGCGGGAGGGCCGGACGAACCACAGCATCGTCGGCCGCGAACTCGACGCCGGCTCCGAACTCGAAAGCACCCACGACGAGGTCCTGCACGGCGTCCTCGCGCTCGCCGGCCTGCAGGCCGAATCGATGGTGCACGACGCCGGATGGCGGTTCATGGACATCGGGCGGCGTATCGAGCGGTCGGTCACCCTCGCCGACCTGACCGGTGCACTGTTCGCCGAGCAGCACGACCGCGAGACCGAGCAGTCGTTGCTGGAGTCGTTCCTGATCGCCAACGAATCGTCGGTGATCTACCGGCGGCGCAACCGGGGCCTCTACCGGTTCGATGCCGTGATCGAGCTGCTGTTCGTCGACGAGTCGAATCCCCGGGCAATGGTGTACCAGCTCTCCCGGATGCGGACCGACCTCGCGTCGGTTCCGGAGGAACTGCGGTCCGCGGCGGCCGAACGCATCGTCGAGGAGTTGATCGCCGAGCTGCGCCGGTCCGACCCCGTCGATCTCGCCGCCGCCAACACCGACGGCCGGCGGGAGGAACTCGCCGACCTGATGACCGTCCTGGCCGACGGGGTCCGCGAACTCTCCGACGTCCTCAGCAGGACCCGGTTCGCGCCGCCTCGCGAAGCCCAGCCACTCTGGGGTGGGGGTTACGAGACGTGACCTTCCCCGACAACGCGGTCGCGACCAGAAGTCGGCGATACCGCGTCTTCCACCGCACCTGCTACACCTACGACGACGTGGTCTCGTCGTCGTACGGACGCTGCTACCTCACACCGCGCGAGCTGCCGCACCAACACGTCCGCAGCGCCGAGGTGCGCATCGAACCCGAACCCGACGACTGGTCGACCGGCGTCGACGTCTACGGGAACAGCGATTCCTACTTCCACGTGCGCACACATCACGACAAGCTGCTGGTGACGGCGACCTCGATCGTCGACGTCGACCCGCCGGATCAGGGGCTGCTGCTCTCGCCGGCCGCTCTCGGTCCGTGGGAGCAGGCCCGTCCGGCCGCGCTGGGCACCGAGGGGGCCGGTGCGATGGAGTTCGTCCTCGACCTGTGTCCGCCGGAGATCACTCCTGCGGTCACGGCGTACGCCGCGCAGGTGTTCACGCCGGGCCGGCCACTGATCGAGGCGGTCACCGACCTCACCTCGCGGATTTTCCACGACTTCACCTACAAGTCGGGTTCCACGGCCATCAGCACCAAGGTCGACACCGTGCTGGCCCGCCGAATGGGTGTCTGCCAGGACTTCGCCCGCGTCGCGATCGCGTGTCTGCGGTCGGTGGGGCTCGCCGCGCGCTACGAGTCCGGCTACCTGGCCACCGACCCGCCGCCCGGGCGGGAGAAGATCTTCGGCGCGGACGCGAGCCATGCCTGGGCTGCGGTGTGGCTGCCCGGTAACCATTGGATCGCCTTCGACCCGACCAACGACAAGCTCGTCGACGAACGCCACGTCACGGTCGCCTGGGGCCGCGACTACGACGACGTCCCGCCCCTGCGCGGCGTCATCTACACCGAGTCCAAGAAGAGCCGGATCGACGTCTCGGTCGACGTCAGTCCGATCGGGACGGACGACGCACCCGCGACCTGAGTAGTCCACCCAACCGACATTGCGAGGCCGGATTCCGCGTCCACCTGCGGATTTCGTCGTCGTCGTGTTGCAGGTGGGTGACGACTGCTGACGCCGCACGACACGATTGGGTAGGTTGGTGGATGCCATGACGGTAATCACTGAAAGTCGTATCGCCAGTGTGGTGCGCGCGGCCGAGGCGCTGCTCTCGCACCGGGCCGCTTCTCCCGTCACCCTCGCCGATCCCGAAGACCTCGGCGGGAGCGGGCGTACTGTCGTCGTTCGCGCCCGGGTGGGCGCCAACCTGTTGTCGATGGATCGCACCCTGGTGATCAAGGCGTTGCCCGCCGACGAGGACCCCCGCGCATTCCACCGCGAACTGGCGTCCTACAAGTACGCGAACGCGCTGCCCAACGAGTCGCGACCGGGCCCGCAGCTCATCGCGTCGGACCCCGAGCAGCGCCTGCTCGTCCTCACCGATCTCGGCCACGGTCGTTCGATGGAGTCGCTGCTGTCGGGCACCGATGTGGTGGAGACATCGCATGCGGTCAGCGCCTGGGGCCAGGCGCTGGGGCGGATGCACGCGGCGACGGTGGGTGGGGAGGGCGACTACCTCGCGCTCCTGCGCCACGGCGCCCGGGGCTCCGACAACCTCGACATCCTGGGGGAGGCGGCGATCCGAGCGGTTGCCGAGGCCCCCGCACAGCTCACCCGACTCGGCGTCGACTACCCCGACGCGGTCTGCGACCGGCTGTCCGCGGCCTGTGCGCTGTTCGCCGACGGCGACCACCGCGCGTTCAGCCCCTCCGACGTCGGGCCGGAGAACATCCTGCTCAACGACGACGGCGTGCAGTTCATGGACTACGAATGGGGTGGATTCCGCGACGCGATGCTCGACGTCGCCTACGCGGTGGTCACCCTCGGCACGGCGCTGACCCCGTCGCTTGCCGCGCACCGCGGCGAACTCCAGACGGCGATGATCGACGCGTGGCGCTCCGAGGTGGTCGGCATCTGGCCGTCGCTGGGACACGACCGCGAATGCTCCCGCAAGATCCTCACCACCCGTCTGCTGTGGACCTGGCTGTCGACGGCGTGGATGCTCCCGCCCGACGACGACGGTCTCGCGGTGGAGGCCACCCACATCAGTCCCGCCGGATACGTCCACGACTGGGCGCTGCACACCAACGACCCGCGCGTGCTGGTCGCGCGCTGGACCGCGCTGGCCGCGGCTGCCGACCGGGCCGGCGACGCGGTGATCGGCGAGTTCGCGACCCGGCTCGGCGCGGCCCTGCAGCATACGTGGCTGGGCTGACCCGCTCACCATGGATGGACTGTTCGACCCGCCGACCACTGCGCCGGCCGCCGGTACGGGCGCGGGCACACTGACGTCGCAGCCGGGCGCGCATGCGCCGCTCGCGGTCCGGATGCGTCCGCAATCCCTCGAGGAGATCGTCGGTCAGGAGCATCTGCTGGGCCCCGGGTCCCCGCTGCGTCGCCTGATCAGCGGGTCGGGCGCCGCGTCGGTGCTGCTCTACGGGCCTCCGGGGACCGGGAAGACCACGATGGCCGCGTTGATCTCGCGGGCCACCGGCGGCCGGTTCGAGGCGCTGTCGGCGCTGTCGGCCGGGGTCAAGGAAGTGCGGGCCGTCATCGACGTGGCCCGGCGCCGCCTCATCGACGGGCAGCAGACGGTGCTGTTCATCGACGAGGTGCACCGGTTCTCCAAGACCCAGCAGGACGCCCTGCTCGACGCGGTGGAGAACCGGATCGTGCTGCTCGTGGCCGCGACCACCGAGAACCCGTCGTTCTCCGTGGTCGCCCCGCTCCTGTCGCGTTCACTGGTGCTGCGGTTGCGTTCGTTGTCCGACGACGACATCCGCGAGGTACTCGGCCGCGCCGTCGCCGATCCGCGGGGTCTCGACGGTCGGGTCGAGATCAGCGACACCGCGCTCGATCATCTCGTCGCGGTCGCCGGTGGCGACGCCCGACGCGCCCTGACTGCCCTGGAGGCCAGTGCCGACGCCGCGTTGCGCGACGATCCAGGGGAGTCCGGTGCAGACGGTGTGCGTCCGGTTCTCGAACTCGCCGACGTGGAGGCCGCGATCGATCGCGCGGCCGTGCGCTACGACCGCGACGGCGACCAGCACTACGACATCACCAGCGCATTCATCAAATCGATCCGCGGTTCCGACGTCGACGCGGCCCTGCACTACCTGGCCCGGATGATCGCGGCCGGGGAGGACCCGCGGTTCATCGCGCGACGGCTGATGATCCATGCCAGCGAGGACATCGGGATGGCCGACCCGATGGCGCTGCAGACCGCCGTGGCCGCCGCGCAGGTGGTGGCGCTGGTCGGGATGCCGGAGGCCAAGCTCGCGCTCGCGCAGGCGACCATCCACCTGGCCACCGCACCGAAGTCGGCGGGGGTGGTGTCGGCGATCGGAGCGGCGCTGGCCGATGTGGAGG
>NZ_BAHC01000225.1 GCF_000298195.1 Gordonia rhizosphera NBRC 16068
AGCGTGGCCCACGATCGACGGGTGGCTGCCGAGGCGACGCTGGCCGACCTGGCCCGTCGACACACGCCCGCCGAGATCACCAGCCTGGGTGCGCGCCTGCTCGCACACCTCGACCCGGATGGCGAAATCACCGACGACAAAGACCGTGCCCGGCAGCGCAAGCTTTCGGTCACCGGTCAAGGTGTCGACCAGATGTCGAAGTTGACCGGTCATCTGGATCCGGAGACCCGCGGTCTGCTCGACGTGATGCTCGCCGCCTGGGCCAAGCCAGGGATGAACAATCCCGGCGATTCCGAATCCCCTTCGGGGGCGGTCGACGACGCTGATCCGGACGTGCTGAAAGCGGCGGTCTGCCGGGACGACCGTACCCAACCGCAGCGGAACCACGACGCGCTGAAGGCGCTCCTCACAGCGGTTCTGACCGATGGAATGCTGGGTAAGACCAATCGCGGGTTGCCCATCCAGCTGATCATCAAAGCCGATCTCGGCGACCTCATTCGCGAGGCGGGATTCGGTATCACCGCCGGCGGCACACAGTTGCCGATGTCGGATGTCATCCGTCTGGCCGCGCATGCGCAACCGTGGCTGGCGGTCTTCAAGGACTCCTCCGCGATCCCGCTCTTCTTCGGACAGGGCAAGCGGTTCGCGACCACACCGCAACGGCTGGCCTCCTTCGCGCGTCCCGACGGCCACTTCTGCTCGGCCCCCGGATGTGATCAGCCGGCCACACACGTGGAGATGCATCACTCCCGGCTCGACTTCGCCAAGGGTGGCAAGACCGATATCGTCGACCTGGCGCCGGCATGCCCCAAACACAACCGGATGGTCAACGATGAGGTCGGCGGGTTCACGACCGGGGTCCACGACATCGGACCCGACGCCGGGCGCACCTGGTGGCGGCGGAACAGCGCACCCGGCGCCCCACTCAACGCCGCTCGGGTACACCGACTCCCCGACGTCGAAGCACTCTTCGACGACAACCTCACCAGAGCGCGCACCGACATCCACGGTCCACCCGGGCCAGCAGGAACCGAACACACCGAAACCGGCACCGGTGCTGCACGCCCACGATTCCAGTGCACCCAGTCCATTCGCCCACCGCTCTCACTCGTTGAAGCGCGACTGGCCACCCAGCTCGCACTCGGGCGATGAGCCCTGCCCGCCGGTCAGATCCTGCCGCCAGCAGAACCGTTCTGCCCAAGACCCTGCTCAGGCGTGCGGTCAGTCGGCGACGAATTGGGCGTCGACCGCGACGGCGATCTCGATGTCCTCGGCACGCAGATCCAGGGCGGGCCCGCCCGCGGAACCCTCGGCGGCCATCGCCCGCACCATCGGCACCGGCCGCCGGTCGCCCGTCATCCCCGGGTCCGACAATCGGGTGGCCACTACCGGCCCGCGCCCGACCGCGTCGGCGTAGGCCTGCGCCTTGGCGACCGCATCGTCGACTGCGGCTCTGCGCAGGTCACGTTGATAGGTCCGGCGGTTCTCGTCGAGCACGTCCCAGTCGACTCCGCCGACCTCGATCCCGTCGCTCGACGCCCACCGGTCGATGAACGCCGACAACGCCTCGAAGTCGACGAACTCGGCGTCCACACGGACCCGGGTCACATAGACCGGCTCCAGGCGACGCCCCTTCGGCCCGTAGGGGCGCTGACTGTAAACCCGCACCGAATCGCTCGCCCAGTGCGCCACCGCGCCGCCCTCGGCCAGGTCGGTCAGGGCAGCCGACACCGATGCGTGCACCTCGATCGCCTGGGTGTAGACGGACTGTCGGTCGGGTCCCTCCACCTGGACCGTGAGGTGGACGATCGCCCGCTCGGGCCGGAACTGCCGACTCGCGACACCCCGGACGACGATCTCCAACGGACCCATGCGCCAGAGAATACGGGGCGACGCCGGCACTCAGTCGGATTCAGCGCTGAGGCGCTCAGTGAAACGACGCCCGCCCCGACCGCACCAGGGTGGCGGCGGCGCTGCCGACGACCTCCTCGGACGTGAGGGCGAAGAGGATGTGGTCCCGCCAGCTGCGGTTGACGTCCATATAGCGTTCGAGCAGCCCCTCACGCCGAAACCCGACCTTGGTCAGCACCGCCTGCGACGCGGCGTTGGCCGGTTGCACGGTGGCGTCGAGGCGATGCAAGCCGACCGGGCCGAAGCAGTGGTCCACGCCCAGGGCGACCGCGGCGGTGGCGATCCCCTGCCCGACGTGCCCCGCGTCGACCCAGTAGCCGATCCAGGCGCTGCGCACGGCACCGCGCTGGATGTTGCCGACGGTCAGCTGGCCGGTGTAGTCGCCGTCGACCTCGATCACGAACGGCAGGACCGTGCCCCTTTTGGCCTCCGACCGCAACACCGAGTACAGCGGCGGCCACGCGCTGGGGTGATGGCGTTCGGCCCAGGTACCCGCACCTGTGGGTTCCCACGGCAGCAGGGTGTTCTGATTGCGGATGCGCAGTTCACTCCACGACCGCGCATCGCGCAGCCGCACGGGCCGCAACGTCACCGCGCCGGCCCGGGTGTGCAGCGGTCCCAGGGTCGCGGGCCAGCCGGGATTGATCTGCGCCCCGGTCAACCACCTCAACACGTATGTGAGTCTAGTAACACGACTATCCGCGCTGGGCAAGGAATGCCACGTCGACCTCGTCGCCGGTGCCGAGCTCCTCGACGTCGGGTTCGACGATGATCAGGCAGTTCGCCTCGGCGAGTTCGGCGAGGAGGTGCGAACTGCCCGTCGGCGACGCCCCGATCACCTGCACGAGGTACTCCCCGGATCGTTCGTCGCGCATGAGCTGCCCGCGCAGATACCCCTTGCGTCCCGGCGCCGACGCGATCGGCCCGATGGTGCGCGCCTTGATGACCCGCCGCATCGGCTGCCGCTTGCCGAGCGCGATCCTGATGAGCGGACGCACCATCACCTCGAAGGTGACCAGCGCGCTGACCGGGTTGGCGGGCAGCAGGAATGTCGGCACCTCGTCACGGCCGAGGCGGCCGAAACCCTGCACGGAACCCGGATGCATCGCCACCCGCACGATCTCCAGCTCACCGAGATCTCCGAGCGCTTCGGCGATGGCCTTGGACGCGGCACCGCCGACGGCCCCGCAGATCACCACGATCTCCGACCGGATCAGTTGCGCCTCAACGACTTCGCGCATCCGAGAGGTCTCCCGCTCAGCGATGCCGACCCGGTTCACGTCGGCGCCGGCATCGCGTGCGGCCGCGGCGAGCGCGTAGCTGTTGACGTCGTAGATCTGGCCCGGCCCGGGTGAGCGGTCGATGTCGACGAGTTCGCTGCCGATCGAGATCACCGACAGCCGCGGACGCGGATGCACCAGCACACGGGACTGTCCGACCGCGGCCAGCAGACCGACCTGCGCCGGTCCGATGATCGAGCCCGCCCGGACCGCGACGTCGCCGGGCTGTACGTCGTCGCCGATGCGACGGACATACGCGCCGGACTCCACCGCCTGACCGATCCGAACCTTCGAATCGCCACCGTCGGTCCAGCGCAACGGCACCACGGCGTCGGCCAGCGTGGGCATCGGCGCACCGGTCTCCACGCGGACCGCCTGTCTCGGCTGCAGCCGCGTGGGTGTCCGTGCGCCCGGCGCCACCTCCCCCACGACGGGAAGTTGCACGACCATCGGCTCGCCCGCCTCGAGGTCGACGAGATCGGCGCCGCCGGCATCGTAGTTCTCCAGGTCGTCGGGAGCGATCGTCCCGGCCAGGTCGACGTCGACGGCGCGCACCGCATACCCGTCGATGGCGGCCTGATCGAATCCCGGCATCGGCTGCTCGGTCACGACCTCCTCGGCGCACATGAGTCCCTGGGATTCGGAGATCGCAACGCGAACCGGCCGCGGCGCAACCGCCGCGGCCGTCACCCGGGTCAGATGATCTTCAACCGAACGCATCTCACCTCTTGCCCCATCTCGGCCACGTCTGTGCGCTCCTCGCGCGTCCACTAGACGTTAGTCGCAGTGGTTCGCCGGGTGGCCGAGGCGCGCGGGCATCGGGGCGCCCCGGAGTGTCTCAGCCCTCGGCGAGCCTCTTCTCCAGCCACTCACGCAGCTCCGGGCCGTAGTCGTCGCGGTCGAGCGCGAAGTCGACCGCCGCCTTGAGATATCCGCCGGGATTGCCCAGGTCGTGGCGGGTGCCGCGGTGGACGACTACGTGCACCGGCTCCCCCTCCGCGATCAACAGCGCAATGGCGTCGGTCAGCTGCAGCTCCCCGCCGGCCCCGGGTTCGATCCGGCGCAGGGCATCGAAGATCTTGCGGTCGAGGATGTAACGTCCGGCCGCCGCAAGATTCGACGGCGCATCCTCGGGTTTCGGCTTCTCGACCATGCCCTTGAGGCGCATGACGTTGGGATTGTGGGCGTCGGGCAACTCCTCCACATCGAAGACACCGTAGGCACTGATCCGGTCTTCGGGCACCTCGATCGCGCACAGCACCGACCCGCCACGCCGCTGCCGGGTGCGCGCCATCACCTCGAGGACCCCGCCGGGCAGAACCAGGTCGTCGGGCAACAGGACGGCGATGGCGTCCTCGTCGTCGTCGAGGTACTTCTCCACACACCCGACGGCGTGGCCGAGGCCCAGCGGCTTGTCCTGCACCACCGACGCGACCTCCAGCAACGACGGGGCCTTACGTACCTTCGCCAGCATCGCCTCTTTACCGCGCTTGGCGAGGGTGTTCTCGAGCACCAGGTCCTCGACGAAGTGCGCTACGACGCCGTCCTTGCCCGGTGAGGTGACGATCAGCAGCCGCTCGGCACCCGCGGCCTTCGCCTCCTCGGCGACGAGTTCGATGCCGGGGGTGTCCACCACCGGCAGCAACTCCTTGGGCACCGTCTTGGTGGCGGGCAGGAATCGGGTACCCAGCCCCGCGGCCGGGACCACGGCGGTCCGCGGGATGGGCGGGGTATCGGGGACGGACTCGTATTCGGAGAACGCGCCGGCGGCCTTGCTCACGTCGCTGTGGGTCATGGGCACCAGCCTAATGTCGATCTCTGCGAGGATCCTGTCGAGAAGACTTCACAATGCTGGATGAGGCGGCTTTCGGACGCCGCCCGAGACGACAGAAGGCGGTCGGGGTGCAGATCACGAAGGATCGGCTGCGTGCCGAGTTGGAGAAGCGTCGCTCGTCGAGGTCAGCCGACGAGCGCGACAGGGTTGCCGCCGACCTGGCGGGCTGGATGTACTCGGCGCCGTTTCGCCTCGAGTACGACGTGACAGTGGCCGCGTACGTGCCGTTCGGGACCGAGCCGGGGTCGATCGCCCAGCTCGATGCGCTGGCCGATCGCGGGGTGATTCTGCTGCTGCCGGTGGTGCCCGCCGGCCCGCCCGGGCCGCTGGACTGGGTCCGGTACGACGGCCCGTCGTCGCTGATCGAGGGCCGATGGGGCCTGCTGGAGCCCAAGGGTGACGGCCTCGGCACCGACGCGGTGCAGGCGGCGTCGGTGATCTTCGTGCCGGCCTACGCGGTCGACAAGACCGGCATCCGGCTCGGCCGCGGTGCCGGCTATTACGATCGCACCCTCACCAGCGCCGATGCCGACCTGGTGGCGGTGGTCTACGACGACGAGGTGCTCGACGAGCCGCTACCCGCGGACCCGCACGACGTGCGAATGGGCTGGGTACTGACCCCTGACGGCGGCTTCCGCGAGCTGGGCTGACCTGCTGATTCGCTCTGCGAGAGGTCGGTCAGGCCGGGGTGGCCGCGGTCGACTTGTCCGACGAGGACTTCGACGACGAGGACTTCGACTCCGACGACGACTTCGACTCGGTGGACGAGCTCGAACTCGACGAGCTGTCCGACGAGGAGCTCTCCGACGAGACGCTGGAACCGCTGCGCGAATCGGTGCGGTAGAAGCCGCTGCCCTTGAACACGATGCCGACGGAGTTGAACAGCTTGCGCAACCGGCCGGTGCACTGCGGGCACTCGGTCAGCGCATCGTCGGAGAACGACTGCACGACGTCGAACTTGTTGTCACACTCCGTGCACGCATACGAGTAAGTGGGCACCGTAACCTCCGAATGTGTAGTGATCGTTGCACATTCTAACCGAAGTTGGCACTCCGGCATTCCGAGTGCCAACCGCAGGGTTCCCATTCAACCTGCGGTCATGAATCCGCCATGGTTTGGTAAAGAGGCGCGCGGGGCCCACGCCCGGTCAACGGCGACCTCGTCCGCCGCGTGTATGCCAATTCACTGATCCCCCGGAGTACACCCCATGTCCGATTTTCTCAGTGACGTCAACGGCTACATCTGGAGCAATGCGCTCGTGTTCCTGTGTCTGGCCGCCGGCGTCTTCTTCTCCATCCGCACCCGATTGGTTCAGGTCAGGATGTTCGTCGAGATGATCCGCCTGATGTTCAAGGGCGAGAGGTCCCCGTCGGGGGTGTCTTCCTTCCAGGCGTTGAGTATTTCGCTGGCCGGACGCGTCGGCACCGGCAACATCGCCGGTGTGGCGACGGCGATCGCCTTCGGCGGTCCCGGCGCCCTGTTCTGGATGTGGGTGGTCGCCTTCCTCGGCGCGTCCACCTCCTACGTCGAGTGCACACTCGGCCAGATCTACAAGGGGCATGACCCGATCACCGGAGAGTACCGGGGCGGTCCGGCCTACTACTTCAGCCGAGCCTTCGCGCACACCAAGGCGGCACCGTTCTTCCGGGTCTACGGCCTGATCTTCGCCGCCGTCACCGTGCTGGCGTGCGGTCTGCTGCTGCCGAGCGTGCAGTCGAACTCGATGGCCGTGGCGCTCAACAACGCCTGGGGTCTGTCGGAGTGGGTCGTCGCGGTGGCCTCGGTGATCGTGCTCGCCTTCGTCATCATCGGCGGCGTCAAGCGCATCGCGAACTTCGCCTCGATCGTGGTGCCGTTCATGGCGATCGTCTACATCGGCCTCGCACTCATCATCGTGGTGACGAACGCCTCGGCGGTACCTGAGGTCTTCCGAGTCGTCTTCTCGAGCGCCTTCGGCATCGACTCCGCCTTCGGTGCCATCATCGGCACGGCCATCATGTGGGGCGTCAAGCGCGGCATCTACTCCAACGAGGCCGGCCAGGGCACCGGCCCGCACGCCGCCGCGGCGGCCGAGGTGTCGCATCCGACCAAGCAGGGCCTCGTGCAGGCCTTCGCGGTCTACATCGACACCCTGTTCGTCTGCTCCGCGACCGGATTCCTGATCCTGTCGACCGGCGCCTACCGCGTCTTCGAGGGTGAATCGTCCAGCGGCGCCATCCTCGCCGACGGCGGCGCACTGCCGGCCGACGTCGAGGTCGGACCCACCTTCGTGCAGACCGGTTTCGACACGCTGTGGAGCGGCGCCGGGTCGTCGTTCGTCGCGATCTCGCTGCTGTTCTTCTGCCTCACCACGATCATCGCGTACTACTACATGGCCGAGACCAACCTGCGGTTCCTGATGGGCAAGTCCGCGACGCTCTACATCAAGCCGCTGCGCAGCACGCTCGGCTCCAACATCACCATGCTGCTGCAGACGCTGATCCTGGTCTCGGTGGTCATCGGCGCGGTGTCCACGGCCACCGATGCGTGGACGCTCGGCGACATCGGTGTCGGTCTCATGGCGTGGCTCAACATCGTCGGCATCATCATCCTGCAGCAACCTGCGTTCGCCGCCCTGCGCGACTACGAACGCCAGAAGAAGCAGGGCATCGACCCGATCTTCGACCCGATCGCACTGGGTATCCCCAACGCGACGTTCTGGGAACTTCGCGATCCCAAGACGGGCAAGGAGCGCGAACCGGTCGGCAGCGTTTAGCCGATCGATCGATCCCGACGTAAAAGGAAGTCCGGCGCCGAGCGTTCCGCGGAACGCTCGGCGCCGGACTTTCCGCTACTGGCGGGAGCACTGACGACGCGTCGTCAGTCCCCGATCCGGGCGATGTCGACGTCGACCACGCCGTCGCGGTTCATGTCCCGGTCGCGCAGCTTGTGTGCGTCCCAGCGCAGCAGCGCGGCCGCGCACATGGCCGCGACGACGCTGCCGGCCAGCACCGCCGCCTTGGCCGGCGAGGTGTGCTCCTCCCCGCTGCCCTTGAAGGACAGTTCGGCGATGAGCAGCGACACCGTGAAGCCCACACCGGTCAACATGCCGATGGGCAGCAGGTCGCGCAGACCGATGGCGTCGGGCAACCGCAGGGGTGTCACCCGGGTCATGATCGTGGTCGCGCCGAGCACACCGATCACCTTGCCCACGGTCAGGCCGGCGAAGACCCCGATGGACACCGGCTCCAGGATCGGGGAGTCGCCCCCGATGACCGCGACGCCGGCCGACAGGAACGCGAAGATCGGCAACGCGATCGCCGACGATATGGGCCGTACCGCGTCGTCGCACTGATGTGTGCGGCTCGAGGACTCGCCGTGGACCAGCAGTGCCGGAACGGTGAAACCGAGCAGGACGCCCGCCACCGTCGCATGCACACCCGACGCGTGCATGAGCCCCCAGGCCAGCACCGCGACGGGGATCAGCACGATGGGGATGAGCGGCTTCCACTGCGGCTTGGGCAAGCGAACCAGCACCCCGAAGACGGCGATGACCGCGAGCGCCGCCCCGAGCATCGCGAAGTCGATCTCCTCGGTGTAGACGGTGGCGATCACGATGATGCCGAGCAGATCGTCGACCACGGCGAGGGTCAGCAGGAAGGTTCGCAGCGCCATCGGCAGGCCACGACCGAAGATCGCGAGCACCGCCAGCGCGAAGGCGATGTCGGTGGCGGTCGGGATGGCCCACCCCTTCAGCGCGCTGGGCTCGGCGGACGCAACGATCGCCACGTAGCACAGAGCAGGGACGATCATGCCGCCGATGGCGGCGGCGATCGGCACACCGGCCAACTTCAGATCCCGGAGACTTCCGGCCACGAACTCCTGCTTGAGTTCCACACCGACGACGAAGAAGAAGATCGCCAACAGTCCGTCGGCCGCCCATTCGGCCAGCGACAGATGCAGATGCAGCGCCTCGGGACCGAACTCGAACGACGTCAGGGACTCGTAGGCATCCTGCCACGGGGAGTTCGCCCAGACCACGGCGAGCACCGCGGCGACGAGCAGCAGCGCCCCGCTCGTCTTGTCCAGGGCTACCCAGCGTTTGAATTGGATTCGGCTGTCAGAGGTTTGCGTCACGTTCTGTCTCCTCGGACGTCGGGTCACGGATGAACGGTCGCCAAACGGCGATCCCCACCTCCCCGGCGGGGGCCGACCAGACTTCCCGGCACGCCTGCGCCCTATCTTGCCCGATGGGACGCGGGCGTGCCCAATCGTGGCGACCGCAGCAGGCACGGTGACACGCCACGACCAGCGGCGACGCGGTTGTCCACAGCCCCCATCGCCCGAACTCGTTGTCCACAGATCGTCCGCGGCCGGCGACGCACCGCACGAGCACGATTACCGTCACCGGACATGCACCTGTTGACCCGCGACGCGTTGTCGCCACGCCTCGTCGACCGCGTCCGCCATGCGATGCGGCCCGGGTGGGCGCGTTCGGTCGTCGTGCGGCGCACGGTGTCCGCGGTGCTGGTGATCGCCGCCGTCGTCGTGACCGTCGCCGGTCATCGCAGCGCCCAGGGGCGTGCCGTGGTGGTTGCGGCCCACGACCTGCTGCCCGGACACGCCCTCGTCGGCGACGACGTCACGGTCCGCGAGGTGCCGGGCGCGCTGGTACCCCACGGGGCGTTGCGTCTGACCGCCGACGGTCTGGGACGTACCGTTGCCGGACGGGTCAACGCGGGCGAGATCCTCACCGACGCCCGGCTGCTCTCCTCTCGCCTGCCCCGCGGTCTCACCGGCCGCGACGATGCCCGCCTGGTCCCCGTTCGGCTGGCCGACGAGTCGGTGACATCGCTGCTCCGAGAGGGTGACGTGGTCGACGTTCTCAGTGCCGACGACGCGCACGATGACGGGGACGACGATTCGGGCGCGTCGACGGCGGTGCTGGCGACCGGAGCGGTGGTCGCCCTCACCGCCACCGCCGCCGACGGCGAGGTGCTCACCGGTCGGGGCACCCGATCGCGTCCGGTGTTGCTCGCCATGGACGAGGCCGCCGCCCACCGGGTCGCGCGGGCGGGTCTCGACGCGTCGCTCGCGGTGGTCGTGCACTAGTGGCGTGTCTCAGCCGGTCCGCCGCCGACGGCGCGAATGCACGCTGTTTCAGCAGAACAACCGGACCCTCGTTTACGATCCTGGATAGGGTTTCGAGTCCGGGACGGTCGCATCCGAACTCACGGGGTCTTCCCGCGCCCAAGCGAATTACCTGAAACAAGAGCGGGAAACCAAGGAGAGGACCGCACACCGTGCTCAAGGGATTCAGAGATTTCATACTCCGGGGCAATGTCGTCGAGTTGGCCACCGCGGTCATCATCGGAGCGGCCTTCACCGCGATCGTCACGGCCTTCACCGAGAAGATCATCCAGCCGCTCATCAACGCGATCCCCATCGGATCGGATGCAGCCGAGGGTCTGGGATTCCAGGTCACCGACAATCCGTCGACGTTTGTCGACATCGGTGCGCTGATCACGGCGATCATCAACTTCCTGATCGTCGCCGCGGTGGTCTACTTCATCATCATCGTGCCGTACAACAGGCTCGCCGAACTCGGCGGATTCGGCAAGAAGGCCGAGGTCAGCGAGGTGTCGCTGCTGACCGAGATCCGCGATCTCCTCGATCCCGAGGGTAGGTCGAAGGCGAAAGAGGAAGCCGAGAAGGATCTTCCGGCGCATCTACGCGAACCCGCCGAAACCCCGCCGGGCAGCGGTGATCCCGGTCTCACCCAACGCCTCACCACGCCTCCGCCCGCCGACACCTATCAGATGGGCCAGCGCCCGCCGTCGGCCCCGCCGAGCGGTGGTGCGCCCTACGCCACACCGCAGCCGGCGCCGGGCTCCTATCCCCCGCCCGGCAACTATCCGCCCGGGTCGTATCCACCCGGCGGCAGCTACCCGCCCCCCGGTCAGTACCCGGGCGAGTATCCGCCATCGGACAGCCCCGGACGCCATTCGCGCTGACCTGACGCCACCTCGCGGGCCGTGCTCCACACCGGAGTGCGGCCCGCGGTCGTGTTGTCGCGCTGGGTCCGCTGTCGCGCGGGCCTCAATTGCCGCTGCCCGCTACCTGTTACACATCGTCCAACCCGCTGAATCGTCGGATGCGTTGCGCTCCCAGACGATTGCCAGCATGGCAGGCAGCCAACCGCAAGGTTGGCTCCCTACTGTCGGCGAAGTCGGCGGGACGATCCCCGCTCGATACGTAGAACGAATGACACACGGAGGTCGAAGACTATGCCGAACAACACGCCGAACACGCGCAACCAGAACAACAACCGCCAGACCCCGAAGCGCAGGAAGAGCACGCCGCAGGCCCGTCAGCAGCGCCCGCGCAGCTTCTTCGGCCTCCCGTTCTTCTTCGGGAGCTGAACACCGCTCTGCGGACAGACCACAGGACACGGGCCCGGTACACCGGGCCCGTGTCCTGTCCGTATTCCGGCGTGCCACACCGGCTCTTGTAGTGCGTGGCGCAGATCACCATCGGCGCGCGTTGAGGCACCGACCCCCGTTTGTTAGCCTCCCTCAGAACACCGGGCTCGCACCCGCGAGTCCACATCGGCCCCGCGTGCGCGTCACCGGTGGCCACAGAGGATCAGGGAGGAATCCAATGCCAGGACCACGTCGTCGCCCCCCGGTGCCACCCCACGGTGGCCCGAAGCCCAAGCACAAGCACAAGCACCACCCGGGGCGCGGACCCAAGCCGTTCCATCCGCGGTTCCCGTGGTTGTTCTTCGGTAGCTGACACCGGCTTCGTCGAACGGACGTCAGAGGGCCCGTCACTCCTTCGGGAGTGGCGGGCCCTCTGAGCTTTCCCGGGGTAGGGGTCTCGCCGATCAGGCCGACGACGCGCCGCGCACGAGCCGGCCGTGCGACACCGTGAGGGTGTAGTCGGCGACCGCGGCCACCTCGGGATCGTGGGTGATCAGCAGAGTGGTGCGGGTTCGCGCGAGCCGCACCAGCGGGGTGAGTACCCGGGCGGTGGTCGACGCGTCGAGGCCGGTGGTCGGCTCGTCGAGGATCAGCAGGGGCGTGCTGCGAAGGTAGGCCCGCGCCAACCCGATTCGCTGCCGCTGTCCCCCGGACAGGTTCGCGCCACCGTCGCGCAGGATCGTGTCGAACCCCTCGGGCAGGTCGGCGATGAAACCGGTCGCGTCGGCGGCGGTCGCGGCGGCGACCACCTCGTCGTCCGACGCCGCGGGGCTGCCGTAGCGGATGTTGTCGGCGACCGAGCCGTGGAAGATCGCCAGCCGCTGCGGCAGCAATGCCATGCGATCGCGCAAGTCGCGCAACGGTATCGACGTGGTGTCGACACCGTCGAGCCGGATCACCCCGGACGTCGGATCGTAGAAGCGCAGCAGCAGCCACATCAGCGTGCTCTTGCCGGCGCCGCTGTCGCCGAGCAGCGCCACGAAGTCGCAGGGTTCGATGGTCACCGAGGCATGGTCGAGGACGGGGCGGCCGTCGGCGTCGGGGTAGGTGAAACCGACATCGTCGAATTCGACCCGCGCGGGTGCCGACTGCCCGGGCCGCATGTCTCGCGCAGGTATGGGTGTGGTCTCGTCACGCAGGACGTAGTCGGTCGCGAGTGCGACTTTTTCGGCCTCCTCGGCGTCGTCGGGATCGCAGACGCCGACCGGCGCGTCGAGGATCTCGGCGACGCGCTCGGCGCTCGCGGTCGCCGACGTCACCTGCACCGCGAGTGCGCCGAGTTCCTGGATCTGCGGGTACATGTACCCGAGATATCCGGTCAGCGCGATCAGGGTGCCGATAGTTGCCATCCCCTCGGAGATCTGCCACGCGCCGACGACGATCACCGCCATCACACAGAGCATCTCGACCACGGCGACGGTCTCGGAGAACGCGGCGTCGGCGCGGATCTCGGAGATCCGGGCGGCGCGCCAGATCCGGGCCTCACGCAGCACCCGTCGCCGATCCTTGTCGGCCTGATTGTCGGCCTGGATCGAGATCGCGTGGGTGATGCCCTCCTGAATGCGGGACGTGATGCGGCCGTTGGAAGCCCGCTCACGGCGCGCGGCGCGTTTGACCACCTCCCCGAACCGCTGCGAGACGACCCACAGCAGCGGCGCGAGGACGAAGGCGACCAGCGCGAGTTGCCAGCTCGTGACGAACGCGGCGATCGCGTAGATGACGGCGCTCCCGATGGCTACGGCGGCCTGTACGACCCCCGAGGACACCAGGTATTCGATCTCGTCGACGTCGCCGCTGTGGCGAGCGATGAGGTCGCCGGTCTCGAATCGTCGACGGGTGTGTGGTGCGAGCCGTTGGGTGTGGGCGTAGAGGCGATCCCGTAGCCGGAGCAGGATCCGCTCGGTGACGGTACCCCCGAGGATCGCGGCCGTATAGGAGAGCGCGGACCCGATCAGGGTGACCGCGACCCAGATCCCCAGCGGAACCCAGAGCGCGGACAGGTCGCCGGTCACCAGCACCGTGTCGGTGATGTGAGCGAACAGCGCCACGGTGACGACGCTGGTGCCGACCTGGAGGAAGTACAGCAGCACTGTCAGGACCAGCTTCCACCATTGTCCGTGCATCACCGGCGCGAACCGGCGGATCGCCGAGAGCACGTTCAGCCTGGGCGGACGCTCCTCGACGATGCCTCGCTGATCGGCATCCTCGTCGAGCTCGAGATCCCGATCATCGGTCACCCGCACCACGGCACACTCCTCTCGCCGCCGGCCACCTGTCAGCGGCCCTCAGCGACTCTAGTGCCGACCGGGTCCCGAGCCGAAACAGCGACGGGGCGGGATCGGATGGACCGATCCCGCCCCGTGCGGGGTGTTCAGTTGTGAACCGCAGATCAGCCGAGGCTGAACGGCTTACCGTAGAGGACCACGAGGCCCTTGACGGCGTCGGTATTGACGGTGGCCGTCACCTTGGCCTTGGCCTCGGCGAAGCCGGCGCACTCGTTGACCTGGTAGGTCTCCTGGCTGTAGGCCACACCGCCGCTGCTACCCGTGAAGGTGTAGGAGTTGACCGGGTCGTCGTCGGTGTCCTCCTCCTGGATAAGCGGAACATATCCGGCCTGCCCCGGGCCGAGCGTGAAGCTGCCACCGACACTCGGCCCGCCGTAGTTGCTGCTCCAGGTCACATCGCCCGGCGTGTCGCTACTCCAGCCAAGGCCGGCGCCCGCAGAGCCTCCGTAGCCGATGTGGACCTGACAGCCGACGATGTAGCCGGCGGAGATGGTGCCACCCTTGGCCGCGCCGCCGACGGTCACCTTGACCTTGCCGGACGCCCAGACCTGACGGTTGGTCACCGAGTTGACGATCGCCCGGTTGACGGTGACGCTCTCGTCGTACAGCGTGACGGTGACGGGGGTGCCGTCGACCAGGGTCTTGGTCACAGTGCCGCCGGGCAGCGGACCGGCCGCGGCGCCACCGGCACCGAGGCTGGTCAGGCCCATCACGGCGGCACCGGCGAGGCCGACGCCGGCGGCCACGCGAGTGTTGATCTTCTTCATGATTCCCCTTCGTGGAAAGTAGTTCTGCTCGTGAGCAGATAAGTCTCAGAGATGCTGGTTATCTGCTGCCGATCAGCTCACAAAGAAGGGCTGGCCGTACAGGGTGGACTGGATGAGGGAACCCGTGCCGGTGACCACGTCGTGTTCGTCGTCGATTTCGTAGCCCGTGGCGGCGATCGTCTTGACGTAAGTCCGCGCGGACGCGTACCCGCCGCAGTTGGGGAAGGTGATCTCGTAGTTCGACAGCTGGATGGCGACAGTGCCGCCCTCCTTCAGGTCCTTGTCGGTGACCTTGACGATGGCGGCCTGACCCGGGGCGATCGGGATCGAGACTCCACCGTCGAGGCCGACGGTCGGGATCCAACTCGACGGATCAAGCGGTGATCCCCCGATCGAGATGCCACCGCTGCCACCGATGGTCAGGTCGTTGACATTGAGCTGGCAGCCGGCCACGACATAGACCTTCAGTTTGCCGCCCAAGCCCGCGCTGGTCTTGCTGCGGTACACACCGGAGAGCACCGCGGTCCGGCCGAGTCCACCGTTGTAGGCGACACGTGCGACGGAGTACTCCGACTCCTGGGTGCGCCAGGTCTGGACGGTCTCGCCGTTGATGCCGGAGGCCGACTTGTATCCGTTGGCCAGCGGAGCTGCCGCGGCGCCGCCCGCCCCCATGCTGGCCAGGCCCATCGCCGCAACCGCGGCGACAGCGCATGCACCGGCCGCACGGCGCAGCCCAAGCTTGCTGAACTTGCTCATTCGTTCCCTCTCACAGGATTCGGTTTTTCCTCCCGCGGAGCACCACCACGTGCTCCGCGAGTCGACCCTCATGGGTGCGGACCCCCGCCCCGCATCCGATGCCTCGGCGTCGGTTTGTCGGAAGTTGCCTTCCGCACACCCCTGGTCACTGCTGCGATGTCATCGCGACAGATCGCAAGACTCCGCGTCGGTCCTCTTTGGAGAGCACCGAGGTTTCGTCCGTGCGAACGTTATCGGAGCGATATCGAGACGAGCAACAGATGCAATCATCCGTGTCGCTCAACCGCTACTCAGCATCCTAAATCCACCATTTGCGATCTGGGAACCACCAATTGTTAACGGGAGGCAAACACGCTGCTTCCGCCATGTCAGAGGGCGGGAATCTACTCGTAGTGCGGGGGCCTGTTCCGTTCATACCAGTCGGCCGCGACTCCGCTGTGACCTTCCTCACATTCGTCAGATGTAATGTTCGGAAGATCGACACCGAATACTTCGTCGACACGCCTCTTTCTCTGCCAGTCCTTCGGACGGGTCGGGCGTTCGGACGATTCACTGGTCAGACGGCTATCTGACGACTGATCGGGCGTGTTAGCCATGGTGCAGATGTGGCGGGAGTCGTGTGTTCAGAACTCGCTGATCGCCTCGATGACATGCTTGGCGAGCGGGGCGACGGTGGCCATCCCGTCGCGGACCGCGGCCCGCGAATCCGCGATGTTCACCACGAGCGTCTGACCCGAGATCCCGGCGAGCCCTCGTGACAGCCCGCCGTCGGTGGCGCCGGCGGCCAGCCCCGAACTGCGCACGGCTTCCTCGATCCCGCGCAGCCGGCGGTCGAGCAGCGGTTCGGTCGCCTCCGGTGCCACGTCGCGGGCGCCCACGCCGACACCGCCGACGGAGATGACGAGATCCACGCCGCCGATCACCGCGGTGTTGAGGGCGTTGCGGATCTCCACCTCATCACCGGAGACGGCGACGGTGGCGTCGACATGGAAGCCCGCCTCCTCCAGCAGTTCACTCACGAGTGGCCCGAGCAGGCTCGGCGCCTCGCCGTGCGCGGCCCGATCATCGACGACCACGACGAGCGCCCGGCCGATCTCCTCTCCACTCGGTGACCGGCGGACATCGTCGTCGCTGTGGCGTGCGACGAACTCGCGCGCCGCCGCATCGGCGGCCACGACGTCGTCGGGATCGATGGCGGTGGTACCGGGATCGCTCATGCTCAGCCTTTCTGGTCCTACGTGGAGATCATGCTCGTAACTATCCGACGTGCAAAGTGTCCAGGGTGACCTGGGTGGTCTTCTCCTGGCCATTGATGACATAGGTGATGGTGACGGTGTCACCGGGCGCGTGGGAACGGATCGCGGCCACCAGGGCGTCGCCGCTCGCGATGTTGCGGTCGTCGACCTTGGTGACGACCGCACCCTTGGGGATGCCGGCCTTGTCGGCGGGGCCACCGGCAGTGACGTCGGAGATGAACGCGCCCGGCTCGTCGGTGGTGGTGTTGGAGCGGACCGAGACACCGAGACCCGCCTGTGTCGCCTTCCCGGTGTCACGCAGCTCGTTGGCGACCCGGATGGCCTGATCGATCGGGATCGCAAAGCCCAGCCCGATGCTGCCGGTCGTCTGCTCCGCGGACGAGCCGAGGGTCGCGATCGCGGTGTTGATCCCGATCAGCGCACCCCGCGCATTGACCAGCGCGCCACCCGAGTTGCCCGGGTTGATGGCGGCATCGGTCTGGATCGCGTCGATCACCGAGGTGGTGCCCGACTCCCGAGACGTCGATACGGGACGATTCAACGCGCTGATGATGCCGGTCGTCACCGTCCCCTCGAGGCCGAGCGGCGCACCGATCGCGATGACCTCCTGACCGACGGCCAGATTGTTGGACGTACCGACATTGATCGGTTTGAGTCCGGCCTTGTCGACCTTGATGACGGCGATGTCGGAGATCGGGTCGGCGCCCAGCACCCGGGCCGACGCGCGCGTGCCGTCGGAGAAACTGACGGTCACCTGACTCGACGACGCCGACACCGAGCCGCCCTCGGAGACGACGTGGTTGTTGGTCATGATGACGCCGTCCTCGGACAGGATCACCCCGGAGCCACCGCCTTCGGTGTTGCCCGCACGCACCAGGATCGACACCACCGAGGGCAGCACGTTGGCCGCGACCTCCTGGATCGACCCGGCCGGCGCGGCCACCTCGCCGGTGGTTCCGCTGTTCGGGTCACCGCCGAGCGGGCCGCTGTGCGAGGTCGATGAGGTGCCGTCGGAGACGTTGGCCCCTATGACCCCGCCGACGCCGCCGGCGACGAGCGCGAGGGCCACCGCACCGACCGCCAGCGCGGCCTTCGCGCCACCGCCGGACTTCTTCCTGGGTGCGCCGGGCTCCATCGGACCGTAGGGCGCGGGTCCGGGAGTCGTCGGCATGCCCGGGCTGCCCGGACCGTAGACGGGTTGGGTCGGGAACGATCCCGACGGCGGTGCGCCGTAGGGATCGGCGTAGGGATCAGGGAAACGCTGGGTCGGTGTCGCATGGTGGCCGTAGGTGCCGGTGTCGTGGCCGAACTGGCCGCCCGGCACCGGGGATCCGGGTACCGGCGCCGCCGGGCTCGGTCCGGGCGCACCGTAGGGACCCTGTCCAGCGGAATCACTTCCGCCGCCGAACGGATCGCCGTGCGAACCGCCACTCGTCATGTCTCGTCCTTAGCTCTCAACCACCGCGTGTCCGGCGAATCTCCCGAATCGCCGACCGGCCCAGCCGTGGCGCCGATCCGGTCTTCAACCCTAGGCGATCCCATCCCCCGAGCGACGACCGAAATGCCCAGTTGTGGCGCGGTGCTCGTTTCGCTCAGTGATCGTTCACCCTTATTGACGAACGACCTGCGGAGAAGGTTCCTCGGCGTAGGGCCTGCCGGGCAACGTGATCGTGATCAGTGCGCCCCCGAGGTCGGACTGCTCGGCGCGCACCGTGCCGCCGTGGCGTGTGACGACCTGACGCACGATGGCGAGCCCGAGCCCCGAACCCGGCATCGACCGCGACTGAGTGGCCCGGTAGAAGCGTTCGAATACCAGCTCGCGATCCTCCTCGGGGATGCCGGGACCGGCGTCGGCGATGCTGAGTTCGGCTGTGGAAGCATCGATTTGGCGCAGCGACACCCGCACGGGACGGCCCCGCGGACTCCACTTGGCGGCGTTGTCGAGGACGTTGAGCACCGCGCGGTCGAGTCCGTGCTCCTCGCCGAAGACGAACCACGGCGTGAGATCGGTCTGAAAGTCGACGTCGCTGCGCCGGCGCCGCACCCGTTCGAGCGAGCGGGTGATGACCTCGTGCAGATCGACTTCCTCGTGCACCACCTCGGGTGCGTCCTCGCGGGCGAGGTCGACCAGATCACCGACGAGCGTGGACAGTTCCTCGATCTGGGCCATCACGTCGGAGCGCAGTTCGACCATGTCCTCGACGGGCACCGTCGGGGCGCCCGGTGCGCTGGCGGCGATCAACAGTTCGAGATTGGTGCGCAGCGACGTCAGCGGTGTGCGCAGTTCGTGACCCGCATCGGCCACCAGACGCGCCTGTTGGGACCGCGACTCGGCGAGCGCGCCGAGCATCGTGTTGAAGCTCTCGGAGAGGCGGGCGAGTTCGTCGTTTCCGGTCACCGGGATCGGGGTGAGATCCTGCGTCCGCGCGACGCGCTCGGCAGCGCGGGTCAGCCGGGCCACCGGCCGCAGCCCGGCCCGGGCGACGGTGGTGCCGGCCAACGCGGCGAGCGCGACACCGCCACCACCGACCACCAGCAGCACCCACGCCAGCTGTCTCAGCACCCGGTCGGTGTGCAGCAGGCTCTGCGCGAGGACCAGCGTGTTGCCGTCGTCGAGTTTGCGGGCCAGCACCCGCTGGTTGTTCACCGTGCGCAGGCTCTGGTTGTTGGCGCCGGGCGCGTTGATCGACTCCGCGATCGCGCGTTCGGTGTCGTCGAACGGCACACTGCCGAGCAGATAGGTCTGCCCATCCGGCCGGACCAGCGCGATCGAGATGTTGGTGGAGAAGACGGTGCCCGTGACCAGCGACTCGGGACGCTCGTTGAGCAGCCCGGTCTTGGCGAGCGCGGTCATTCCGTCGGCGCGCGACTCCAGTTGCGAGTCGACCTCGTTGTACATCGCGCGGTAGACGACGAAGAAGGCGGCGGCGGCCATCAGGCTGACGCAGACCAGAACGACCGCGGCCGACAGGAGCGCCACACGCGTCTGCAGCGATACCCGTCGGGTCAGCGGCATCGGCGCACGGATCTGGTCCCCGGCATCGGGACGGGGCCGGAGTAAAGGGTCGCTCGGGGCTGCGGGCCCGGTGTAGAGCTTGTGGGTGGCGACCACTAGGGAGGCGTCTCCCTCAGCACATAGCCGACGCCGCGCACGGTGTGGATCAGCCGGGGCTCGCCGTCGGCCTCGGTCTTGCGCCGCAGGTAGCCGACGTAGACCTCGAGGGCGTTGCCCGAGGTCGGGAAGTCATAGCCCCACACCTCCTCGAGGATGCGGCTGCGCGACAGGACCCGGCGCGGGTTGGCCATCAGCATCTCCAACAGCGCGAACTCGGTGCGGGTGAGGCTGATGGCACGCTCCCCCCGCGTGACGTCGCGGGTCACCGGATCGAGGGTGAGATCGGCGAAGGTCAGGGCCTCGGACTCGGCGTCGTCCTCGGGAGTGGCGCGGCGCAACAGGGCCCGCAGGCGGGCCAGGAGTTCCTCGAGAGCGAACGGTTTGGGCAGGTAGTCGTCGGCACCCGCGTCGAGCCCCGACACCCGCTCGGACACCGTGTCACGTGCGGTGAGCACCAGGATGGGCAGGTCATCGCCCGCCGACCGCAGCCGCCGGCACACCTCCAGGCCGTCGAGGCGTGGCATCATGACGTCGAGGATCGCGAGGTCGGGACGGTCGGCGACGACCTTCTCCAATGCCTCGAGACCATCGGCGGCCGTGTCCACGGTGTAGCCGTTGAACGACAACGACCGACGCAGCGACTCACGTACCGCCCGATCATCGTCGACCACCAGGATGCGCATACCTACAGTCTTATCGTGAACTGCTGAGATGTGTCTGAGGAGTCCGCCCGTGTCTCCGCTCGGCGGCCTGACGAGGGGCAGGAACGGTCTGAGGAGCAAGCGCGACGAAGGCGGCCTCACCCCACCGAAACCCCGGTGTGAGATCACGTTGACAGTCGCGTAACGCCACCCACGGATCCCCGAAACACGCACGCCGGACGCTGGATGACGTGAAGGTTACCGACACCGTGCATTCGTTGTGCGCCTACTGCGGGGTGGGCTGTGGCATGGAGCTGGCCGTCGGCGAGAACGGCCGGGTCGCCAAGACCGTCGGCCGCAAGGACCATCCCACCAACTTCGGTCGGCTGTGCACCAAGGGCTCCACCACCGCCGACATGCTCGCCGGCGGCGGCCGGATGACCGCTCCCCTCGTGCGCGCCGAACGCGGCGCCCCCGCGCAACCCGCCGACATGGGCGCGGTGATCACCGATACCGCCCGACGGTTGCGGGCGATCATCGACGAGCACGGCCCGGACGCCGTCGCGCTCTACGTCTCCGGTCAGATGTCGATGGAGGCTCAGTACCTGTCGAACAAACTGGCCAAGGGCTTCATCGGCACCAACCAGATCGAATCGAACTCACGGCTGTGCATGGCCAGCGCCGGCACCGGATACAAGCAGTCCCTCGGCGCCGACGGCCCGCCCGGCTCCTACCAGGACTTCGATCATGCCGACGTCTTCTTCGTCATCGGCTCCAACATCGCCGACTGCCACCCCATCTTGCATCTGCGGATGCTGGACCGGATCAAGGCGGGTGCGAAGCTGATCGTGGTCGATCCACGACGCACCGCCACCGCCGACAAGGCCGATCTGTTCCTGCAGATCAAGCCCGGCACCGACCTCGCGTTGCTCAACGGGCTGCTGCATCTGCTGATCAGCGGCGGGCACACCGACGAGGACTTCGTCGCCGCCTACACCGACGGCTTCGAGCAGATGGGAGAGTTCGCGGCGCAGTATCCGCCCGAGCTGGTCAGCGAGATCACCGGTATCCCCGCCGACGACATCGTCCGCGCCGCCGAGATGATCGGTACCGCCGACAACTGGATGAGCTGCTGGACGATGGGCCTCAACCAGTCGACCCACGGCACCTGGAACACCAACGCGCTGGTCAACCTGCATCTGGCCACGGGCGCGATCTGCCGCCTGGGCAGCGGTCCGTTCTCCCTGACCGGCCAGCCCAACGCCATGGGCGGGCGCGAGATGGGTTACATGGGACCCGGTCTGCCGGGCCAGCGGGCGGTGCTGTCAGCCGAGGACCGCGCCTTCGTCGAGGACAAGTGGGGCATCGAGCCGGGCACCCTGCACACCGACGCAGGAGGCGGCACCATCGACATGTACCGTCGGATGGCCGACGGCGAGATCAAGGCCTGCTGGATCATCTGCACCAACCCCGTTGCGTCGGTGGCGAACCGGTCCACGGTGATCGCCGGCCTGGAGCGCGCCGAACTGGTCATCACCCAGGATGCGTTCGCCGACACCGAGACCAACTCCTACGCCGACGTCGCGCTGCCCGCCGCCCTGTGGGCCGAATCCACCGGCACCATGGTCAATTCCGAGCGCAACGTCACCCTGTTCGAGCCGGCGATGCCCGCACCCGGTGCGGCCCTGCCGGACTGGGAGATCATCGCGCGGATCGCCTGCGAGATGGGGTATGCGGAGGCCTTCACCTACCGCGACGCCGAGGAGATCTTCGACGAGATCCGCGGGTTCGCGAACCCGAAAACCGGCTACGACCTACGCGGCATGAGCTACGAGGGTCTGCGCCGCACCCCCATGCAGTGGCCGTGCCCGCCCGCCGACCTGGCCACACCGGATGCGACGGGCCGCAACCCGATCCGCTACCTCAACGACGGCATCAGCCAGACACTGCACCGCGCCGAGGACGGCACCGTCCCGGCACTGGCGTTCGCGACGCCGACGCGGCGCGCCCAGTTCTTCGCCCGCCCGCACGTCGATCCTGCCGAGATGCCCGACGACGACCACCCGATCGTGCTCAACACCGGCCGACTGCCGCACCAATGGCACACCATGACCAAGACCGGTCGGGTCGCCAAGCTCAACAAGCTCAACTCCGGACCGTTCGTCGAGGTCCATCCCGACGACGCGCGCCGCCTCGGCATCGCGAAGGGCGACCGGGTCGAGGTGGCCTCGCGCCGCGGTCGGGCGGTCCTGCCCGCCGCCGTCTCCGACCGGGTCCGCCCCGGCAACTGCTTCGTCCCCTTCCACTGGAACGACATGTTCGGCGAACACCTCGCGATCAACGCGGTCACCTCCGATGCCATCGACCCCCTGTCGGCGCAGCCCGAGTTCAAGGTGTGCGCGGTCTCCCTCACCCGGGTCTCATCGCCGACGGCACCCGCTTCTTCGCCGACAGCAACCGGTTTCCCGCCGACAGCACCCGAAGGACGGCATGTGATCGACGCCCTGGCCGACACCCTCGGGGTGAGCGCCGTCGCGACCCCGGAACCCACCGAGCACGAAAGGCTCTACCTCGCCGGCATCATTGCGGGCCTGCGGGCCGACCCGCCCGCAGGCGCGATTCCGGTTCTCCCGCCCGATGCACCGGTGGGAGCCGATCTACGGTTCTATGTGGACGGAATTCTCGCCGGCATGTTCTCGCGCCACGCCGAACCCGCGGCCGCAGATCTCGCGGCGGCCGACAGCCCACCCATCCCTTCGGTGACCGTGCTGTGGGCGTCGCAGATGGGTAATGCCGAGGACTATGCGGCCACCTGCGCCGAACGCGTGACCGGGACGGGAGCCTCGGTGAACGCCACCGCGATGGACGACGTCGACGTAGCGGCGCTCGCGTCGGCCGGGACCGCATTGTTCGTCACGTCGACCACCGGCGACGGCGAACCACCGGACAACGGCAGCGCGTTCTGGGATGCGCTCACCGCCGACGACGCTCCCGACCTTTCCGGGCTGCGCTATGCGGTCCTGGCCTTCGGGGACTCCAACTACGACGACTTCTGTGGTCACGGCCGCAAGCTCGACGCCCGGCTCGGTGAACTGGGTGCCGAGCGCATTCTCGATCGGGTGGACTGCGAACCCGATTTCGACGAGGCCGCCGGAGGATGGCTGGACCAGGTGATCGAGCGCATCGCGATCCGCGAGGAACCCGTCGCCGTCGCGGCCGGGGGTGTGCGGTCCCGCGCGTCGGTGGTGGTCTCCGAGCCCGGCCCGGCGACACCCGGCTCGCACCGCCACTCGCCCTCGTCGGGCTACTCACGCAAGAACCCGTTCGTGACCTCGCTGATCCGCAACATCCGCCTCAACGGCAACGGCTCCGCCAAGGACGTACGCAACTTCGGCTTCCATCTACCGCAGGGCACGCTGAGCTACTCGACCGGTGATGCGCTCGGTGTCTGGCCACGCAACAACCCGGCGCTGATCGACGAGTGGTTGTCGGCGACGCGACTCGACGGCGACGCCGTCGTCGAACTGCCCGACGCCGGCTCGATGACATTGCGCCGTGCGCTCACCGAGCGTCTCGAGATGGCACGCCTCACCCCGGATCTCGTGCGGTTCGTCGCCGAGCGTTCCGGCGACGAGGACCTGCGGACTCTGGCGACGCCCGGCAACAAAGACGATCTCAACGGGTGGGCATGGGGGCGGCAGTCGGTGGACCTACTCAACGCCTATCCGGTCACCGCGAGCGCCGATGAATGGCTGTCGGTGATGAAACCCATTGCACCTCGGTCATATTCGATCTCCTCGAGTCCGCTGCAGTCACCCGACGAGGTGCAGTTGACCGTTTCGACGGTGCGCTATAACGTCCACGGCACCCCACGCAGTGGCGTGTGCTCGACCTTCCTGGCCGACCACGCCGACGGCGAGGACATCGGGATCTTCGTCTCTCCGACAACCCACTTCAGGCCACCCGCCGACCCGGACGCCCCGATGATCATGATCGGTCCCGGCACCGGCATCGCCCCGTTCCGCGCGTTCCTCCACGAGCGTCAGGCTCTCGGTCACACCGGCCGCAACTGGTTGTTCTTCGGAGAACAACACTCCGCCACCGACTTCTACTACCGCGAAGAGCTGACCTCGATGCTGGGCGACGGCCTGTTGACCCGCCTCGACGTCGCCTTCTCCCGCGACCAGGACCGCAAGGTCTACGTCCAGGACCGGATGCGCGAACACGGGGCCGAGTTGTACGACTGGCTCCACGAAGGGGCCCACATCTACGTCTGCGGTGACGCATCCCGCATGGCCAAGGACGTGGATGCGGCGTTACACGGTATAGTCGCGCAGCACGGAAAGCGCGCCCCCAAGAGCGCGGAGCAATACGTCAAGGCGCTCGCCGCGGACCGTCGGTATGTGAAGGACGTGTACTGACACCCGACGAAAGAGCCCCGATGACGACAACCCGCCGCACTGTCGCGGTTGTGGCACTACTCCTCACGGCCGTGCTGTCGGGATGCGACTCGACGTCCGACGACGCTGCTCCGACGTCGAGTGCCACGCAGGCGGCACCGTCGGTGTCCGCGGCACCCGGCACCGAAGCGGACGCGACGATGCAGATCGCCTGTTCGGTGACCGGAGGGGAGCCGACCTCGAGCTGCACGGCGCGGGTGACCCGCAACTGGGGCGACGACGGCACCACTCTCGTGGAGGTCAGCAAACCGGACGGGTACAGACGCGCGCTCTTCTTCCGCGGTACCACTCCGTACGGCGCCGACAGCGCCGAGTCCGACGGGTCGGCCGGTTTCGACTTCACCGTTACCCGGGATGGCGATGCCAGCGTGATCGTATTCGGCCCCGAGCGCTACATCGTGCCGGACGCCTTCGTCCTGGGTAACTGACCGCCGACTCGGCGCGCTGACATCTGAGGCACCAAGGATGACCAGGCGTTTCGCCCAGCTGCTGGCCACGGCAGCCACGTTCGCGACGGCCGTGGCCGGCTGCAGCGCGACCTCGAGTGAGGTCGCCACGAGCTCGACGTCGGCGACCTCGGCTGCGACGAGTACGGCAGCCGAGCCGACGATCCCGGTGATGCTGGCGCCCTTCGGACCCGGTTACCCGAACGAAGACTCCGGGTGTCGCCGACTCGGCGAGAGCCCTCAGACGTCACAATGGCTTGACGACAGTGCGATCCTCGTCGGCTGCACCACCGATGCCGCGGCACGAGCCCTGCACGGCACGATCGTCGCCGTGGTGGGCGGGATCACGATCGTCTCGATCCCGATGGGCGACGCCAACGCCGACATGCGCCCCGAGGCTTCTTCCACTACCCCGCAGCACAGACCACCTCCCCCGTGATTCGTCGTCCCCGACGCACTATCCGCTGACCGCGTCTGACCCGCGCTGCCCCCGGCAGCTCTGTCCCAGATGGCACCTCAGCGATCCTCCGGGCCGAATTGAGGTTCCGCGGGCCGCTCAGGTGTCATCCGGGACAGAGGTTGCCGGGCAAGAATTCACATTCTCTCCAGTTTCCACAGATCTTCCCCGGAATCGGCCGCTCGGCGCGAGTGCGCTGCGATCGATGACACGCTGCAGACCATGGAAGATCTCGACTACCCAGGTGTCCTGGCGGCCGGTTTCGGCGTCGCTTCGTGGAAACAGCTGAGAACAGCAGGCATGACCCGGACCGAACTCCGGGCGGCACTGAAGAACAGCACTCTTCGAGGTGTCCGGCGAGGGTGGTATGCCACACCATGGGCCGACGCGAATGTCGTCTCGGCAGTCGCGGCCGGTGGGGTGCTCAGCTGCCTGTCCGCGCTCCGGCTCCAGAAGGTCTGGGTACCCGGCACATCAGAAACCGTTCATGCCCGCGCGCGTGCCTCCGCACATCGCACGCCCGGCGCGCAATTCTGCCAACAGTACGGGCGACCGGAATCGGAGTTGTCGTCCGTCGACGAACTCACCGTCGCAGTGCGGCACGCGCTGAAGTGCCTGGACGACGAGGGCATCGTTGTCGTCTGTGATTCCATCCTCAACAAGGACCTGCTCGAACTCTCGGACCTGAAGACGGTCTTCCGGTCAGCACCCGCCCGCATCCGCCGCCTACTGGATCGTTGTGACGGCGCGGCACAGTCCGGCACCGAATCGATGACGCGGCTCCATTTGCGGTCCCGCGGTATCGGCGTACGAACGCAGGTCGACATCGCCGGCGTGGGGTTCGTCGACATGGTGGTGGGCGCCCGATTGATCATCGAGGTCGACGGCTATGAACACCGCAGCAGCAAAGAACAATTCGAGAAGGACCGCGAACGGGACCGAAAGGCTGTCGGACTCGGGTACATCGTCATCAGGCTGACCTACCACCAGGTGGTCCACGAATGGCCGGCCGCCGAGGAATCGATCATGGATATCGTCCGTCGAGGTGAGCACCTCAAGCCTCCGGTCCCCACGACCGAACTTGTCTCAGATGACACCTGAGCGCGCCGCCATGCCATAACCGTCGACGGCCCGCCGCTGAGGTGTCAGCTGGGACAGCCTCACACCCAGAGCACGATCTCCCCGTCACGATCCTCAACCCGGTGCACCGCGACCGAGCCGATCCCGTCGGAGGCGCACCCGCCGTCGGAGAAGCGGAATGCGTACTGGTGCAAGGGGCAGACGATCTGGGCGAGGTCGAATTGGCCATCGGCGAGCGGACCACCCCGGTGCGGACACACCGCGTCGGTGGCGCGCAACGTGCCGTCGGTCATCCGGAACACCGCGATCTGGTGGCCGTCGACCGCGTACGCGCGGCCCTCGCCGGGAACGAGGTCGTCGACCGGACCCACCGGGATCCCCGTGCCGTGCGAGAGGGCGGTCATCGGACCGGCACCTGAGGCAGGGGCAGCAGCGGCAGCGCAGAGGTGAACTGGGCGGGCGACTTCGGTTCTTCGCGGTCCAGCCACGGGTCGACATAGCCGGCAACCGCCTCGTCGATGCGCTCCTGCAGGCCCGCGGCCAGTCCGTCGCGGTCATCGACCAGGATCGCCCGCAGCTCTTCGATCCCGACGCGCGGCACCCAGGCGTAGGTGCGTTCCAGCCACTTCGCCTGTTCGCGGTAGTACTGGATGAAGATGCCGCACAACCGGATCACCTCGTCGGGGGAATCGACGGTCACCAGCAGATCGCCCTTGCGGATGTGCGCTCCGGCGGCGCCGCCGACGTAGATCTCCCAGCGGCCATCGCCCACGGCAACCACCCCGAAGTCCTTGCACAGCGACTCGGCACAGTTACGCGGACATCCGGTGACCGCGAGCTTCAGCTTGGCGGGCGACTCCAGACCCTGATACCGGGTCTCGATGGCGATCCCCAGTGCCGTCGAATCCCCGAGACCGAACCGGCAATAGTCGGTTCCCACACAGGTTTTCACCGTCCGGAACGACTTACCGTAGGCGTAGCCCGACGGCATGCCCAGATCCTGCCAGACCTTGGGCAGGTCCTCCTTCTTCACACCGAGCAGGTCGATGCGCTGCCCGCCGGTCGCCTTGATCATCGGGATGTCGTATTTCTCCGCGACATCGGCGATGCGGCGCAGCTGCTGCGGCGACGTCACCCCGCCCCGCATCTGCGGGACCACCGAGAACGTGCCGTCGCGCTGGATGTTCGCATGCACCCGGTCGTTGATGAACAACGCGCCGGGTTCCCGCTTCCAGTCCGGACCCCAGATCACCCGCAGCAGCGACGCCAACGGCATCTTCGCGGCGGCGTCCTCGCCGGCGGGGGCCAAGGCGGCGAACACCTCGCTGACCGATCGCAGGTCCTGTCGGCGGATGGCGTCGATCAGCTCCGGCTTCGTCAGCGGGATGGCCGGGACGTACCAGTCGGCCGACTTGTCCACCGTCAGCGCGTCACCGGCGGCATACTCGACGATGTCGGCGACGAGCCCCTTGCACGAGCCGCAGCCCTTCCCCGCACGGGTGGCCGCGCACACCTCGGCGACGCTCGTGCAGCCGCCTGCGACACAGGCCACGATGTCGCCCTTGGTGACCCCGTTGCAGTTGCAGACCTGCACGTCGTCGGCAAGTTCGGCGGCACCCGTCGCCGCGGTCGGCGTGCCCATGTCGAACAGCATCGAGATCCGCTCGTCGGGCAGCGGCACCTTCTCGTCGAAGGCCTGGGTGAGGAAGTTCGCCTTGGAGATGTCGCCGAGCAGCATCGCGCCGATCAGCTTGTTGTCGCGCACGACGACGGATTTGTAGATGCCGCTGCGGGGTTCGTAGAACTGGACGAACTCGTCGTCCTCGCGTTCAGGTCCCTTGACCCCCATCGCCGCCACGTCGACTCCGGCCACCTTCAGCTTGGTGGTCAACCGCGAACCATGATATGCAGCATCGGGTTTCGCACCGGTCAGCACGTCGGCGAGAACCACGGCCTGCTCCCACAACGGCGCCACGAGACCGTAGACCTCGCTGCGGTGCTGGGCGCACTCCCCCACCGCGAAGATCGAACCTTCGTCCTCGCAACGCATCTGGTCGTCGACGACGATGCCGCGCTCGACGACGAGCCCCGCCCCGCGGGCCAGCCCCACGTTGGGCCGGATACCGGCGGTCACCACGATCATGTCGGCGGGCAGCGACTCGCCGTCGGCGAATCCGACTCCGGCGACGCGGCCTTCGTCGTTACGCAGCACCGCGGTGGTCCGCTTGCCGGTGTGCACCCCGACACCGAGCGCCTCGATCTTGTTGCGCAGCACCCGCCCACCACGCTCGTCGAGCTGCTGGTTCATCAGGTGACCCGGCGAATGGACCACGTCGACGTCCACACCCTGGATCTTCAGGCCGTAGGCCGCCTCGAGTCCGAGCAGACCGCCACCGATGACCACCGCCCGCACGTCGTCGCTCGAGGTGGCCATCTGCAGCATGCCGTTGGTGTCCTCGATGGTGCGGAACCCGAAAACCCCTCGCGCGAGGCGACCGTCCGGTTCGCGCAGGCCGTCCATGTTGGGAAAGAACGTGTTCGACCCGGTCGCGATGATGAGGATGTCGAAATCGATCACGCGGCCGCTGGCACACGTGACCGTCTTGGCGAAACGGTCGATGGACTCCGCGCTGTCGCCCGAGTAGAGAGTGACGCCGTTCTCGCGGTACCACGCCATCGGATTGAGCATCAGGTCGTCGTCGTCGAGACCGGTCTCGCCGGACAGCACGTGGCTGAGCATGATCCGGTTGTAGTTGCCGTACGGTTCGTCCCCGATCATCGTGGTGTCGAACAGCTCACCGCCGCCGCGGGCGAGAATCTCCTCGACGGTGCGCGCCCCGGCCATGCCGTTGCCGACGACGACGAGCTTCCGCTTTCCCGCCACCGCATCGTGACCGGGCGTCACGTTGACGGGCATCAGAAGACGACCATCCCGAAGTCGATCACGACCTCGCCGGAGGTCCCCTCCGGCGCGGCGAGCACCAGCTCGAGCGTGGTGTCGGGATCGACGTCCTCGACGACACGCAGCGGCACGTTCACCGACGATTTCGCACCCATCGGGAAGATGCGCATCGGTTTGCCATCCCGCATCAGGGTCACGTAGATCAGCTCGTCGGAGCTGTTGCCGCCGCGAAAGTACAGCGGTTGGGCGGTGAGCCCCGACGGCACCACGTAGGCCAGCGACGGGTCGATCGGCGCCGGCTTGGTCAGGCCCGTGCCTGTGAACGAGTAGACGCCTTGCAGGAAGCGCGGAGTGCTGGACATATCAGCCACTATCCCGAGCGCGCGTGAATCACCTCTTGCCTCGGTGTTACATCGCGATTGTCAGGATCTCACCATGCGTGGGGTCGGGCGTGATCTTGATACGCCCTCCGCCGGCGCTCCGGCCTACTCGATCAGCAGCAGGGGCACCCGCCCGACCGCCGAACT